>NZ_JABRWH010000001.1:4350000-4950000 GCF_013248975.1 Neobacillus endophyticus | reverse complement strand
TATCATAGAAATGGCTGCATTACTCCATGATATTCCTGACGAAAAATTGAATGATAGTGTTGGACAAGGTGAAGAGAAATTAGCCTCATTCCTTTCCATGATTCCTTTATCAGATCAACATAAAATTGAAATAGAGGAAATTATTTACTCCATTTCCTTTAAAGGCGGAAACAGCGTTAAACTGAAAACAATAGAAGCCCAAATCGTTCAGGATGCTGATCGCATAGATGCTATTGGTGCAATCGGCATTGCTAGAGCATTTGCTTATGGTGGAAAGAAAGGTCAGCCAATATATGACCCGAATGTACAAGTCCGTGAACATATGAGTGTGGAAGAATATCGAAATGGTAAATCCACAACGATACATCATTTCTATGAAAAACTGCTGAAATTGAAAAATCTTTTAAATACTAATACTGCTATAAAAATGGCGGAGAGCCGTCAACAAATGATGGAACTTTTTTTACAACAATTTTATCAAGAATGGAAAGGTCAAGAATCATGAAAATGCTCACAATAGAAAACGTCACAAAATCGTATGGAGAAAAACAGTTATTTAATGGGATCTCATTTACGATTGCAGAAAAGGAAAGGGTTGGTCTTATTGGTGTCAATGGGACAGGGAAGTCCTCGTTATTAAAAATTGTGGCTGGAATTGACCACCCTGATGAGGGGAAAATTATTGCCGCGAAAGATTATACCATTGCATTCTTAAACCAACAGCCTGATTTTCAGACAGACCGTACAGTGCTCGAACAAGTATTCCATGGTGAAGCGCCCGTTTTAAAATTAATGAGAGAGTATGAAAAAACGCTCATGGAGCTTAACCTAACACCAAATGATACGAAGAGTCAGGAACAGTTATTTAGCCTGCAAAAGCAAATGGATGCTCTAAATGCCTGGGATGCAAGTACAAATGCTAAAACGATCCTAACAAAATTAGGAATTGAAAATTTCTCGCAAAAAGTTGGTGAGCTCTCCGGAGGTCAGAAGAAACGAGTCGCATTGGCGCAGGTATTAATCGCGGAGCCTGATTTACTCATTTTGGATGAGCCGACAAACCACCTTGATTTTTCAGCCGTAAAGTGGCTTGAAGAGTATTTAAGCAGGTACAATCGCGCGATTTTACTTGTTACCCACGACCGCTACTTTCTGGATAAAGTAGCAAATAGAATGTTTGAATTAGATGGGGGCAATTTATACAGCTACAAAGGAAATTATGCAGCTTTCCTTGAATCTAAAGCCATTCGTGAAGAAAATGAAGCCGCAGTATTTGAAAAAAGAAAAAATCTGTTCCGGCACGAGCTTGAATGGATCAGAAGAGGCGCTCAGGCAAGAACAACTAAGCAAAAGGCACGAATCCAGCGTTTTGAAGATCTGAGCGATAAGCTCTCCGCTGGGAAGACCAGTCAAGAGAAGCTTGACATTTCTCTGAATGGGAGTCGTTTAGGTAAACAGGTTTTTGAATTAAAGGATGCATCCAAGAGGTTTGAGGAGAGAATAATTCTTGAACACTTTGATTTATTAGTCAAACCAGGAGATCGAATGGGGATTATTGGCAAAAATGGAGCCGGAAAATCAACCATTTTAAATATTCTTGCAAAGCGAATCCCGCTTGACGCTGGTGATTTTATTATGGGGCAGACAGTAAAAATCGCTTATTATACACAGGAAAATGATGATATGGACGAAAATAAGCGGATGATTGAATACATTAAAGAAACGGCACAGGTGGTAGAAACTTCAGATGGAAAAACGATTTCTGCATCGCAAATGCTGGAAAGGTTTTTGTTTCCACCATTTACACACGGTACACCTATTCGCAAGCTTTCCGGCGGAGAAAAGCGTCGTTTATACTTATTAAAAATTTTAATGTCAGCACCCAATGTGCTCTTACTGGACGAGCCGACAAATGATCTTGATACACTAACACTAACAGTTTTGGAGGATTATTTGGAAGATTTTCCTGGGGTTGTTATTACTGTCTCCCATGACCGGTATTTCTTAGATAAAATAGCCGAACAGCTATTAGTTCTAGAGGGGGATGGTGTAATTGAATCATATTATGGCACTTACACAGAATACTTGGAAGATCAAATGGCAAAGGAAGCGCCAAAACAGGAAATAAAGATGGTAGCACCTGTAAAAAGCTTTGAAAAGGAAAAAAAGAAAAGAATGTCTTATAAGGAAAAAAAGGAATGGGAAGAAATTGACGACGTCATTGCTGCCACAGAAGCCAGGATGGAAGAGGTCGCGAATGAAATGGCGGCAGCGGGCAGTGACTTTTCAAAACTGCAAGAGTTAATGAAAGAAGAGACTGTGTTGAATGAAAAGCTGGAATATTTAATCGAGCGCTGGTCCTATCTGGCTGAGCAGGCTGAAATGGAATAATGTGGCTGCAGTGCATATGAAATGAATTTACCAACATTAATATGTTAAACTTGTTTAAAACAAGAGAATAAGGTGATTGCGTTGAACATACGGTCGATCGAACCTACTCCAAGTCCAAATACAATGAAAATTTTGCTCGACCAAGAGCTCCCGATGGGAAAAAGCCATAACTATAAAAAAGAAACGATGGAGTTCGCGCCTGCTGTCATTCAAAAAATACTTGGCATTGAGGGAATTAAGGGAGTTTACCATGTCGCAGACTTTCTTGCAGTGGAAAGAAATGCAAAATATGACTGGAAAGAATTGCTCCCGCTTGTAAGGAAGGCCTTTGGTGAAAAGCCATCTGAAATGACAACTACAAGTCCTATGGTAAATGACCACTTTGGAGAAATTACCGTAGAAATACAAATGTTTAAGGGTATTCCCCTGCAGGTTAAACTTACTGATAGTACAACTGAAAAACGTTTCGGAATGCCTCCATACTTCCTTGAAGCCAGAGAGCGAGCACAGCTCCCAGAAGATAATTATATTTTTTTGCGAAAATGGATAAATCAAGGTGTAAGGTATGGTGACTTTGATCAGGTTGGTCAAGAGGTTGTAGATGAACTGATCGCAGCATATCCGATAAAAAGACTTGAGGAGCTTGTTAAAGCGGCACAAGAGAAGGAATCGCCAACTGTACAAAGAGCCATTTGGACTCGAAGAAAGATTACACTTGAGGAGTTTCAAAACCCCGATTGGCAGCTAAGATACCAAATGCTTGAGCAAATGGAAGACCCGGATTTGAAAGATCTTCCTTTATTAGAAAAAGCGTTAGCGGATGAGAAACCTTCGATTCGCCGGCTTTCTGTTGTCTACCTAGGTATGATCAAGGATAAGACAGTTTTACCGCTTTTATATAAAGCTTTAAAGGATAAGACAGTCACCGTCCGGCGGACAGCAGGAGACTGCCTGTCAGATTTAGGTTTCAAAGAAGCAGTTCCTGAAATGGTGCGAGCTTTGAAAGATCCAAGTAAATTGATACGCTGGCGTGTTGCGATGTTTTTATTTGAAGTGGGTGATGTTCAATCACTACCTGCTTTAAAGGCAGCAGAAAATGATCCCGAATTTGAAGTCAGTATGCAGATAAAAATGGCGATTCAAAGAATCGAGGGCGGGGAAGAAGCCAAAGGCTCTGTTTGGAAGCAAATGACAGAAGCAAGAAAGCTAGATCATTAAGCTTTATTAAAGCAATGGAGGACGGAAGCTTTTATTTAGGGGAGATCTACAACTGCTAAACCGCCCTAAAATGCTCGCTCCTTTACCGGAAATTAACAGATCAAATATTGAATGATAAAAACAAAAGTGGAGTGATGTTAAATATGTCAAATGCATATGAAGAATATATGAGACAGATGGTTCAACCAATGCGTGATGAATTAACAAGAGCAGGTTTTAAAGAACTTACAACAGCAGAACAAGTTGAGAGCTTTATGGAAAATATGAAAGGTACTGCACTTGTTGTAGTCAATTCGGTTTGCGGTTGTGCTGCTGGATTGGCACGTCCTGCTGCAACACAAGGCGTTTTAAGAAGTGAGAAAAAACCGGATCATCTAATTACGGTATTTGCTGGACAGGATAAAGAGGCTACCGCAAAGATGCGCGAGTATTTTGAAGGCCTCGAGCCCTCCTCCCCTTCAATGGCTCTATTGAAAAATAATCAAGTCGTTCATTTCATTCCAAGGCATGATATTGAAGGAATGCCAATGGAAACAGTTATGGAAAATGTAATGGGTGCGTTAGCAGATCATTGTTAAAGAATAGAATCGTGTGGTTCCATTTCAAAGTGAAATAGGATCACACGATTTTTTTTCTCTTCTTATTCTCTTTTTCCATTTTTTGCGAAAAGGAAGTATAATAGTTTATATGAATAACAATTCAGGTAAGATTTTCAAGAATTAAGGGGAAATTAGAATGAATAAATGGGTTCGTAAGACACTGTTTATCTTTGTTTCAATTTTAACATTTGGCCTCATTACCCCAGCACAATTAATGAATACTGTAAATGCAGACAGCCCGAATGATCGGGATGTTTTGGAAGCGCCATCTCCAGAAACCGGCTTTCCGTTAAATGGATATATAGAGGAACCAGACTTTAATAAGGATTTATTTTTGCAGGATATATTGAATCAAGCTGAGAGGCAATCATATCAAAAATTTGGTACCAAGATTAAGCCGGTTATTGAAAATGAATTCCGAGAAATGATTTGGCCAAATATTGAAAAGGCAATTGAACAAACAGCAGCCCAATTTCCAGAGGAAGATTTAAAAAGTCTTTCTATCACAGAGCAGCCCGGTGCTGGATATTCTGAAAAAATTTTTAATATCAAAAACAATGTTACGGGAAAAGATATTCTCAAGTTTCATGTGCGAAGAGATCATCCTCCTCAGGCAGGATATTGGTTTAATTTTCATTATCATACCTATCACGATCAATTCCAAGGTCATTATGAACTAGGGGCCATTTATTGGGACTCAAATGTACCTCCGAAATGGATGAGTTAATCACTCCGGTTTGCGAAATGCTAGTCAAAAATTTTATATTATATATGAAACCTTTTTATTCTACACTCGTAAATAAACTAATACCTAAATTGGAGGAATGAAAAATGGCTGTAAGCTTATCGAAAGGTCAAAAAGTTGATTTGACAAAAACAAATCCAGGTTTGACAAAAGTAATTGTAGGCCTTGGATGGGATACGAATAAATATGATGGCGGACATGATTTTGACTTGGATGCTTCTGTATTCTTGCTAGGAGAGAATGGGAAGGTGACCACTGAATCAGATTTTATTTTTTATAACAACCCTCAAGGTGCAAATGGAGCAGTTGTACATACAGGTGATAATCGTACTGGTGCGGGCGATGGTGACGACGAACAAATTAAAATCAATTTAATGGAAGTACCCTCCAACATTCAGCGCATTGCCTTTACAATTACGATTCATGAGGCAGCAAGCAGAAACCAGAACTTTGGACAAGTTTCGAATTCATACGCCCGAATTTTTAATGAAGAGTCTGGCGAAGAACTTATTCGTTATGATTTAGGAGAAGACTTCTCTATTGAAACTGCAATAGTTGTTGGAGAATTGTACCGCCACAATGGCGAATGGAAATTCAGTGCAATTGGTAGCGGATATCAAGGCGGCCTGGCTGCTTTGGCAACAGATTTCGGCCTGCAGGTTGGCTAATTAGTAAGACAACAAAGGACCCGGCGCACTAGCTGGGTCTTTAAAAAATTTTAGTTTTTGTATTTGGAATTGGAGGAACTTTTTTAATGTCAGTATTACAAGGAATTCTTCATACGTATGCTCAATTTTTTGATTTGCATATGTGGGGAGAAGTATTAACTAACCCTGTCAGCTGGGGACTCATCGGCACATTAGTTATTTTGGAAGGGTTACTGTCAGCAGATAATGCCCTGGTACTAGCAGTAATGGTAAAACACTTGCCTAAAAATAAGCGCAAAAAAGCACTTTTTTATGGCTTGCTTGGGGCATATGCTTTCCGTTTTATTGCCATCGGACTTGGCGTATATTTAATTGAGCTGTGGTGGGTAAAAGCAGTTGGAGCGGCTTATCTTGCTTGGTTATCAATCAAATACTTTATTGATAAGCGTAAAGGCAGTGATGGGGAGGAAGAAGAGGCAGAAGGCATGAACCAACAAGGAGCCCTGGTACGCCTTTTTGGGATTTTTTGGGGTACAGTGGTAATGGTAGAACTCATGGATATTGCCTTTTCGGTTGATAGTGTATTGGCGGCATTTGGTGTCAGCAACGAAGTTTGGATTCTTTTGCTAGGCGGGATGCTGGGAGTTTTAATGATGCGGGGAGTTGCTGGTGTATTTTTAGCACTGATTGACAGAATTCCTGAGCTTGAAACTACGGCATATATTTTAATTCTTATTATCTCAATTAAGATGTTTTTGGAAGTGTTTTTTCACTATGAACTTCCATCACTATATTTCTTTATTATCTTGCTGTTTACATTTGGAGCAACCTTTATTGTTCACTTCTTGAATAAGAAAAAAACAGGTGCAGAAGAAAAACAGTTATAACATGAAAGGTGAAGAATAGATACAGTAGATACTTTAGAGATAAAGGGATAAAAATTTAGTTATATATTTTAAAGGGAGCTGACGTGAGTTGTCTCCCTCATTTTTTACCCTTAAGGAGTACTAAAATATGAGATTTTTTACATATTTTTACAATAATGAATTGGGACATTATTTCTATCGTCAACCACAAGATTTTGACAAGTATTCCGATCGAGAGCTGTTATCCTACGGTTTAGGTGCTACCTTGTATATGCCTGCAACACGGACTAATATTCACCAGGAAATCCTATCTAAAAAACATGAAGGGTTATCATCTATTGTTATGGACCTAGAGGATGCAATTGGAGATAATTTCATCAACTGTGCCGAAGAATTATTAATGGATGAGTTATTAAAATTATATTTAGAACTAGAAAAAGGGTTTTTGAGTGTAGCTGAATTACCACTTCTATTTATCCGTATTCGAGATCTAAAGCAATTTATGCGAATTAAGCATAAAATTGGAAATGCCATTAGGCTGTTGACAGGAATAGTAATACCGAAGTTTACAGTCGAGGAAGGAAGGGATCTTTTAGAGGAGGCAAGACTCATTCATACCAAAGAACATCCCTTTTATGTCATGCCCATTCTTGAAACGGCAAAAGTGATACAAAAAGAAACGAGAATAAATGAATTGATGAGTATTAAACATCTCTTCGATGAATACCGGGAAAATATTTTGAATGTTCGAATTGGTGCTACCGATTTCTGCGGTTTATATGGCATTCGTAGAAGTGCAGATACTACCGTATATGACATTGCGGTATTAAGAGATTGCATTTCAGATATTATCAATGTCTTTCAAAGATTTGATCAGCCATACGTTGTTTCAGGTCCAGTTTGGGAGTATTTTTCATCCAAAAAAAGAAACCTGAAGCCGCAAATAAGAGAGACGCCATTTCGTGAACGATATGGAGATGAAGGGCTAAAGTGGAGGACGGAATTAATCAATGAGAATACGGAGGGCCTAATAAGAGAAACCATTATGGATATTGCTAATGGCTTGACAGGTAAAACGATTATCCATCCTTCACATATTAAGGTGGTCCAGGCGTTAAATGTAGTCTCCTATGAGGAATATATTGATGCTTCCAATATTGTAAAAGCTGCAACTGGAGATTATGGTGCGGTCAAGAGTGAGTTTTCCAATAAAATGAACGAGATCAAGCCCCATTATTTTTGGGCAAGAAAAATAATGTTAAAATCACAGCTTTACGGGGTGTTACATGAAGAATTCACCAATATCGACCTTATCAAAAAAAGAGTATTCGTTTCCACTTCTTGATGCAGTCAAAGCTGAAATAGAAATCAGCCAGAATCCGTATGGGATTCCAGTAAAAGACCTTTTTGTTATGGCAGCAAGAATCAATAAAAAACGCTCCTTTCTGTTTGTTAGTAAAGTGCTTGGAAAACATTTGCCGATTGAGCCGAATAAAGGGCTGGCAGCTGCCGGACTATTGGCTGCGAGGTACTTAGAATCTTATAAAGGTGTGGAATGTACTGCGAAAGAAGGCTTGTTAAAATCATTTTACTATGGCGATTCGATAGGTAATAAGCCGTTCATTCCTAATCAGATTCAACCGATTATTATCGGCTTTGCCGAAACTGCAACGGCACTCGGACATGCTTTCTTTGATTGTTTTCAAGCTGCAGACTATTTTCATACGACTCGTGAAAAACTTGTTGACATTCAGCCCGAAATTACATTTGAAGAAGAGCACTCCCATGCAACCTCTCATCGTTTATACATCTCTAGGGAACTTTTGCAATCCAATAGGGAAATCATTCTGGTTGATGATGAGTTGACAACAGGGAAAACCGCATTAAATGTGATCAGGGCGATTCAGTCGAGATTTCCGCGAAAGCGGTATACGGTCATTTCCATATTGGATTGGCGATCTAAGGATCATATTACGTTGTTCGCGAGGCTTGAGAACGAGCTTGGAATTAAAATAAACGTTGTAAGCCTTATTTCCGGAACCGTTACGATAAAAAAGCTTCGGAATATAACGGAATGTTATCTTGTTGATACTTCTTTGGAGACAACGAAAATAAAAATTGACAGAATTCAGCTTTCATCATTTTTTACCAACAGCTCTTTGTATTCTGTTAACGTGCAGACTAAAGCAGCATTTATAAAAGAAACAGGAAGATTTGGGATCAATAGTGCAGAACTTGATAATATACATAAAAATATTTCTCAAGCAGCCCTGCTTTTAAAAGGAAAACGACAAGGAAATAAGACATTATGTCTTGGCACAGGTGAGTTTATGTACCTTCCGATGAGAATTGCTGCAGAAATGGGGGACGGTGTGTCCTATCAATCAACTACAAGAAGCCCAATTTATATAGATAACCGAGATTCATACGGTGCAAGATATGGTTTTCAATTTAGAAATCCTGAAGACACAACTGTTTCACAATTTGTTTATAATATTCCTCCACAATACTATGATGAAATATTCCTGTTTTTTGAAAGAGAAACCGATTTGGGGAACTTCCAAATCTTGCTTAAGGAATTGGAGAAACTACAAGTCCAATCGGCTAAGCTTGTGTTTTTTTCGAGGTGAATAAAATGCAAAATTTGATAAATATACCTGCTAAAATTGGAACCTATTCTGAAGATGATGTCCTTTTTTTATTAAAAGATTTAAGCCATTTTAAACTTGAAGATTCAACTGCCAATCGGGAAAAAAGCATCCAAATGGGTGGGCATTACAGCGAAACATTGCCAATTGAATATCAGCCTTCAAAGGCGTATGTGGATCTATTTTGGCGGATGCTGTTGGAATATAAACAAAAAGTAGCTTTATGTATTGGAATTGTGGCAGAACAAATATATGCATCAAAGGGAGATAAGGCCGTGCTTGTATCTTTGGCACGCGCCGGAACCCCAGTTGGTATTTTAATAAAAAGATATATTAAAAGTCGTTATGCGATTTCGCTTCCGCATTATAGTGTCTCCATTATTCGGGATAGAGGGATAGATGAAAATGCCATTCATTATATTCGTTGTCAGGACCCTGAAGGACATATTCAATTCGTCGACGGCTGGACAGGGAAAGGAGCCATTTCACTTGAATTAACAAAATCCTGCAGGAATTATGAGCAAAAGTTTGGAGTAAAACTTGATGATACGCTTGCGGTCGTTGCTGATCCGGGATTTTGTACCACTCTCTTTGGAACACGCGAAGATTTTTTAATTCCCAGTGCCTGTTTAAATTCTACGGTTTCCGGTCTTGTAAGTCGTACCGTGTTAAATGACAAATACATAGGCAGAAATGATTTTCATGGGGCCAAGTTTTATAAAGATCTCATGACTGATGATGTTTCGAATGAGTTTATTAATATTATTGAACAAGAGTTTTCCACTATTTTTGAAGAGGTAGATAAAAGGTCAATACGAAAAAAACAAGAGGAAATTAAAACAGGATTTCTGGGAATGCAGGATGTCCTTAAAATTCAACAGGAATTTGCTGTTACCAACACCCATTATATTAAACCTGGAGTGGGAGAAACAACGAGAGTATTACTCAGAAGGGTGCCATGGAAAATTTTAATGCGGGACAAAACCAGCCCATTTGTAAAGCACATTTTGATGCTGGCTAGGGAAAAAGATGTCGAAGTGATGGAATATCCGGATTTAACCTACCTTTGCTGTGGAATTATAAAATCTGTAAAAGAGGAGAAAAGATGATTTTTGCTTCTGATCTTGATCGAACACTGGTTTACTCAAATAGAGCCATTGCACAGCTTGGCTATTCGAAAAGTACTGTTCTTATACCAGTGGAAAAAAAAGCCCAGGAAGTAACGGCATATATGACGGAGAAATCTTTATCCTTCATACAGAAGCTTTGTCAACATCAGTTATTTATTCCTGTTACGACCAGAACGACAGAACAGTATAATCGTATTTTGGTTTTTAAAGAAAAGCTTCGTCTTCCATATGCCATAACGGCCAATGGAGCTGAAATATTGTATGAAGGAGAACCATTGAGAGAATGGTCATCCTATCTTACTCAGATTTTAGATGTAGGAGCTTTAGGAATGAGAGAGTTGCTCTCTTTGTTGAAACAAGATGACTGGAATTTTATTGGTGATTTAAGGATTGTAGGTACGCTATTTTTCTATTGGATTTTAGAAAAGATTCCGTCAATGGAAACAATAACCAAGCTTCAAAAATTTGTTTCATCGTACGGCTGGAGGATTTCTTTGCAAGGAAAGAAGCTTTATTTCATTCCTAAAGTGATCAGTAAAGGAAAAGCTTTGAACTTTATCTGCAGCCGTGAACGGATGAATGCCATTGCAGGAGCAGGCGATTCTTTACTGGATTTAGACTTTTTACAATTATGCCAATATCGGTTTGTCCCTGAACATGGAGAGCTGAGGGGCGTGTCCGAAAATTGGAACCTTCTCATAACAAAGAAATCCGGGGTGGATGCCGGCGAAGAAATTTTGCAGCAATTTTTAACCTTAGTAGGGCTTCCTATTTAGTCTTTTTTATTCAATCTGCTAAAGGCGGCCATATAGATACCGGAGAAAAATCCAAAGGTACCGATGAATAGTAAACAAGACAGAGGCAATGAGTTTAAGATAGGGGTAAGAAAAAGGGTAAGTATCAGACTGCATACAAATAGGTCAAGATAAATAAAAATATCTGAGGTCATGACTTCCATCACTGCATCTAATTCTTCTTCTATCAGGTCGATTTTTGGCCGTTTAAATAAAAATCTCATAGATGTCACCTGCTTTATTGTGTAAGTACTCAAATATATGAAGGGACATGATAAAAGGTGATTGATTTGGCGAATGTTCAAACTGGGAAATTTTTTTGCCAACCTACCTCTAAACGAATGAAGCATTTAGCTAACTGTGATATGATGGTTACGTAATTTCCAATTCATTGACCAAATGTTTCTGTTTTTAGGGGGATGAACAATGTACCCACCAATAAATCAATTAATCATAAAACAAGTTTCCCTTTCATATGAAAATTGGCTGAGTACCCTGCAAAAAACGCTGCCGGAAAGGCCGCAATATTCAGTAGTTAATGGGACAATCGAAATCGGCCAGGTCTTGGGTGAATTCCTGGGAGTACCAATAGACATAGATGAATACTATGATCAGCTATTTGAATATACATCATCAAAAGATTTCAATTTCCAATTACTAAACGAGGAATCTCTCGATAAAACAATTAATAATCAATTCTTTCAATCAATTCAAAGGGTTATTAATATTAATCTGGAGCAGAAACTGTCTGTTAATCGCTTTACTGCATTTCTTGATGGTGAACAACTTTTATTAAAATCAAAAGTGCCTGCCATTCATCGAAAGATTAGAGAGGCGATGATAGCTGCACTGGAATTGTTCGCAGCAAAGGAGCAGGATGGCCTTAAAAACCCAGAGCTAAGAAGAATACTGGTTGACTTGGTTAAATGGTCCATGAACCATTTGCAGCCTGCATTGGAAACGGCCGATCCGCAGAATGAAATGCCAAAATTTCTGTGGTATGGGGATGTAAAAAAAAGCCATCAATATTTTTTATTTTATTTAATAAAGCTTGGCTGTGATGTTGTGGCTTTCCATCCTGAAGGAAAAGACGTCTTGGCCGGATTTCTTGCTGAGCCTATATTTATTCACCGCTATCCAAAGCAAATGCCGCCAGAACCATTTCCTAATGAAAAGCGCAGCCGGAAAACAACTGTCGCATACAGGGCTTCAAAAGAGATTGAAACGATTCTTAATCAGGAGGGTTCCGGTTTATATAAGCCTTGGCAGCTTCGGGAATACACACCTTCATCCCTTACATTGAAAACGACTTATGATGAACTTTTCATACTTGGCAAAGAAGTTGCAATGGTCCGTCCTGATTTTGAAGTGGCTAACGGGCAGGTCAAAGTTCCATCTATCTTTGCAAAAGTTCAAGGAGTCAGCAGGAATAGGAAAGAGTACTGGGAACGATTTCATTCACTGGTTCAATTAGAGAATACTCTTCTGATCAGGAAACTGCCTTTTACATATTCAAGTTCCAATGATTTCCGCTTTCATTACAGAAATGCCCTTGGAAAAGATGGGAGCATAAATACGGAGAAAATCATGCAAGCACATTATTGGCCGTATGCGTTCCTGCCTACGGGTTTACAAGCAGGTATTGCAAATGCGATTAAAAGAGTTTGTGATAAGCTATATCTCAAATCATTACCAACGGAATCTATTGAAGATTGCAAAATCTATCAGTTCACACAGGCTATGTTTATGCCAAAACCATTGATTCAATTGTTAGAGAGGTTTGATTATTCTCAGTATGTTCCAAAATTAGTCATTTTTAATAATGAATCAACCGGTACTTTGTCAAGGTCTGACGCATCGTTATTAATTTTGTTAAATCAATTTGGCATCGATATTGTGATCTACAATCCAGCTGGCCATAATGATGTCGAAAATTATCTTGACCATTCATTGTTTGATATCCATTGGCTTGATGAAGTCGTCTTTAATTTCGAATATAAAGAGACTTCCATTTTTAAAAAAGGGCTTTTTCAAGGAATCCTAAAAAATTTGAGGGGAGATTAAATAGTGAATTTATCGCCAAATTCTTCAAATGAATTAACGCCTTCACAGGCTGAAGACATCCTAACAGAAACAAAAATCTCTGACATAAAATTATCCCTTCGGAAAGAACCGGAGATTCAAAACCTTGCCCGATCCATTGATGAGCGGGATCAGATTCAAATATTAGAGTTCGGAAAGGAACCGGCAGTTCAGATATCACGATTTTCAGATCAGATTCTAGGAAATATGCGTACCACAAAGGTCGAGGATTCTGGGGAGCTTTTAAAACAGCTTGGAAGGATTATGGATAAGTTCGATCCAAAGGACTTTCAGAAATCGAATGAAGGTTTTTTTGGCAAGCTATTCAAAAAAGGAGAAAAAATGGTTGAAAAATTGTTTGGAAAATACCAAACAATGGGACAAGAAATTGATAAAGTATATGTGGAGATTTCTAAGTATCGGCAGGAAATGGTCGATTCCACTAATACTTTAGAAGGCATGTACGAACAAAACTATCAATATTACCTTACACTAGAAAAATACATTGTAGCCGGGGAGCTGAAAGTAGAGGAAATAAAAAACCGCCAGCTTCCACAGCTTGAAAGCAAAGCGGCATCAGGGGATCAGCTAGCATCCATGCAATTAGACTCATTAAAAAATGCAATTGAACTATTGGAGCAGCGAGTTTATGATTTGGAAATGGCTAAAATGGTGGCATTGCAAACAGCGCCGCAAATTCGAATGCTTCAACGGGGTAATACAAAATTAATCGGTAAGATCAATTCAGCTTTTGTTACTACCATTCCGATTTTTAAAAATGGTTTAATTCAAGCTGTAGCAGCAAAAAGACAAAAGCTTGTTGCTGATTCCATGAGTGAGTTAGACCGCAGAACGAATGAGATGCTTCTGAGAAATGCACAAAATATTTCACAGCAAAGTGCTGATATCGCTAGACTGGCAGGTGCTCCTAGTATTAAAATCGAAACGATTGAAGAGTCTTGGAATATCATCATTAAAGGAATGCAGGAAACAAAGGCAATTGAAGATGAAAACAAAAGATTGCGCGAAGAAGGAACCAAAAGGCTGGAACAGCTCCAGGAAAACTTTAAAAAGCTTAAACAGCAATACTAAATGTATTGATAAAATATATCATAATGGGGTGTTTTAAATGGCGATTAATTTACAAAAAGGCCAGCGTATAGATTTAACAAAAAGTAATCCCGGCTTATCAAGGGTAATGATTGGTTTAGGGTGGGATCCTGTTCAAAACGGCGGCGGCGGTTTTTTGGGGGCATTATTTGGCGGTAATTCAGGCGCAAATATTGATTGTGATGCATCGGTTATCATGTTGGGGGAAAATGATAAACTCCGAAATAATAAAGATGTCATTTATTTTGGTAACTTAAAAAGCACGGACGGGAGCGTTCAACATTCCGGTGATAATTTAACAGGTGACGGCGATGGCGATGATGAGCAGATTATGGTTGACTTAAGCAGGGTGCCATCGAATATCCAAAAGCTCGTTTTCGTAGTGAACATATATGATTGTCTGAAGAGAAAACAACATTTTGGCATGATACGCAATGCTTATATTAGAGTCGTGAATCCAGCTAATAATCAAGTATTACTTCACTATAATTTATCAGAGGATTACAATGGTAAAACCAGTCTGGTTGCGGGCGAAATCTATCGTAATGGAACAGAGTGGAAATTCGGCGCTGTTGGTACCGGCACAAATGCTGCAAGCTTGAGTGAAATAGTACGTTCTTTTAGTTGATACATGGCGTCAACCAGTAATAATTGATAATCAATGAGGTGAAATGTATGGGCATCAATTTAGCAAAAGGACAGAGAATTGATTTAACGAAAACCAATCCTGGATTAACGAAAGTAATTATTGGTCTTGGCTGGGATACAAACCGTTACCACGGTGGTTATGACTTTGATTTAGATGCTGCAGCATTTTTAACGGATGTGAATAATCGGGTAATGCATGATGAAGATTTTATCTTTTATAATAATTTGGTACATTCTTCTGGTGCGGTTGAGCATACTGGCGATAACCGCACAGGTGAAGGGGAAGGCGATGATGAGCAAATTAAAATTGATTTTAACAAGGTGCCATCACATGTACAGCGAATTGCAATAACTGTTACTATTCATGATGCTGAAGAAAGAAACCAAAATTTTGGACAAGTTAGTAATGCATTTGTCCGCGTTGTGGATGAAGAAACTAATCGTGAAATTTTAAGATTTGATCTGGGAGAAGATTTTTCGGTTGAAACGGCTGTTGTGGTTTGTGAGTTATACCGCCATAATGGTGATTGGAAATTCAATGCCATAGGCAGCGGATTTGCCGGAGGACTCGCATCTTTGTGCAGAAGTTTTGGACTTGAAGTATAATATAGCTAAAAAGCTGCCTATTTGGCAGCTTTTTAGCTGAAATGTTTAAGTAATATCTGTTTAGGGGGACTAGAGTTGCAACAATATCTTAATTTGTTAGAAGACATTTTAGAAAACGGTGTTACAAAAGATGATCGAACTGGCACAGGAACGATTTCAGTTTTCGCCCGTCAGCTTCGATTTGATTTACAAGAGGGTTTTCCTTTACTTACGACCAAAAAGCTCCATATTAGATCCATTTTGCACGAATTATTATGGTTTCTAAAAGGAGACACGAATATCAAATACTTGAAGGAAAATGGAGTTTCAATCTGGGATGAATGGGCAGATGAACAAGGTAATTTAGGTCCTGTATACGGTTCACAGTGGAGAAAATGGGAAACGAAAAACGGAGAATTTATCGACCAAATTGAACAAGTAGTAAGTGAGATAAAAAAGAACCCAAACTCAAGGCGTTTACTTGTAAATGCTTGGAACGTTGGCGAAATTGAAAACATGAAATTGCCTCCATGCCATTATGCCTTTCAATTTTATGTTGCCAATGGCAAGCTTTCATTAATGTGGCAGCAAAGATCGGTTGATACGTTTTTGGGACTTCCGTATAATATTGCAAGTTATGCATTTTTGACATATATGGTTGCACATCAATGTGATTTGGAAGTTGGAGAATTAATTTTTTCCGGAGGAGATGTGCATCTATATCTGAATCATCTAGAACAGGCAAAGCTTCAATTGTCACGTGAACCAAAGAATTCACCTCAGTTGGAAATTAAAAGAAAACCATCTTCCATATTTGATTACAAATTTGAGGATTTTGAAATAAAAAATTATGACGCACATCCGCACATCAAAGGAGAGGTTAGTGTTTGATTTCTTTCATAGTAGCAATGGATGAAAATCGGGTAATCGGAAAAAATAACAAGTTGCCGTGGCATTTGCCAGCTGATTTGAAATTTTTTAAACGAGTTACGATGGGACATTCCGTCGTTATGGGAAGAAAAACCCATGAATCCATCGGCCGTGTTCTTCCAGGACGAGAAAATATTATCATTACTCGAAACACTAATTTTCAGTCGGAAGGATGTAAGGTTTTCCATTCAGTAGAGGAATTTATTCGTTTTAGCCGGGGACATCATAAAGAGTACTTTATCATTGGCGGGGCAGAGATTTTTAGAGAGACTTTTCATTTTGCAGATCGTCTCTATATTACTCAAATACATGAAAATTTTAATGGTGATACATATTTTCCGGAATTTAATGTGAACGATTGGATCCTTGATTCCTGTGAAAAAGGGATTCAAGACGAAAAAAATCCATATGATTATGAATTTAGAATCTACGATCGAATTAAGAAAAACAATATTTGAACAAAAGTATTTGCTTATTTATTGCCGATTAAGGAAAAGAGAATAAGCATCAGCATGTTGCCGATGCTTATTTCTTTATGGATTAAAAATTAGGTACAGATCCGTTCATTTCATATTCCGTTAATTTGGCAAGCATATAATGAAATTCGTGTGGATGGCAAAATTCTTCTTCTCGAAAATTAGATTTAACCCAATTAATTAATTCTTTGGGACTATTAAAATATTCACCGCTTCTGTCGCTTTTTCGAATTAAATATCTCCCATTATCATCATCAATTGTAACTTCAACTGGAAGGGCTCCATCAAAACTGAAAAGTGAAAATTCCATCCCATCACTTCCTCTATTAAAATTATATTTCAAATCTATATGTTACATATGTTCAAATTATATGCAAAAAACAAGTAAACGTCAAAATATTTTAAAAATTCCATAAATTAAGGGTGATTGACTTCATAAACTGCAATTGATACATTAATAATAGGTAAAAAAATCCTTTTTTTGGTTATAAAAATATCTTAGATGATATTGTGAATTTCCTATGAAAAAGTGCTTTAATTTTACTCAAAATAATAGATACATACTATAATCTTTGTAGGGCTGACAACAATTGAAGAGGAGGTATATCTATGTTATCGAATATCGGAATACCGGGGTTAATTTTAATATTATTGCTGGCTTTAATTATTTTTGGTCCAAAAAAACTTCCGGAAATAGGGAAAGCATTCGGCCAAACATTTAAAGAATTTAAGAATTCAACTAGAGAGCTTACAGATGATGTAATGAATGGCAGTGTAGATGAAAAGAAAAAACAGACAAAATAAGGTGCGAGATATCCTGTCTTGCACCTTTTCTTCTAGAGATTAAAAATGGCAGGAGAAACAAATGGAAGATAAAGAGTTAAATTTAGTTGAGCATTTGGAAGAATTACGTAAAAGAATGATCATTTGCCTCTTATCATTTATCATCTTCTTTATCGCTGGTTTTATTTACGTGGATGATATTTATAAATGGTTTGCAGGAGATGCTAAACTACTGGTGTTAGGTCCCAGTGATATTATGTGGGTTTATTTCATGCTGGCAACAGTTGTTGCGGTTACAGGCACAATCCCGGTTCTCGCATTACAAATATGGCTGTTTGTGAAACCAGCCTTAAAACCCATTGAACGAAAGATAACTTTGACATATGTGCCAGTGTTATTTTTTCTGTTTATTTCCGGATTGGCATTCGGGTATTTTGTCATTTTTCCAATGGTATATCGCCTTTTGGTAAATATTAGTCAAGGAATGTTTGCTACCAATTTTACAGCCGAACGATATTTTAGTTTTATCATGAATATGACTATTCCATTTGGTATCCTATTTGAGATTCCTGTTGTGGTTATGTTTTTAACAGCACTTGGCATAATTAATCCATTTGTTCTGGCGAAAATTAGGAAATATGCTTATTTTGTACTTGTTTTAATAGCAGTGGTCATAACACCGCCAGACTTCATGTCCGATTTTGTTGTAACCCTTCCGCTGTTCCTGCTTTATGAAGTGAGCATCAATCTATCAAAGATCGTTCACCGTAAGCGGCTAAAAAAACAGCAGCAAATTGAATTATGGGAAGCATAATACCTTAAGAGATCTCTACTCTTAAGGTATTTTTTATACCATCGTATTTCATATTCCTAAAGCACTTTATAGTATTCCTGATTGATATGATGATTTTAACACTCTTTAGGCACCGTAGACCTATGCTCTAAGTGGTTCTCTACGGAATCACTATTAGCAGTTAACTGATTAAACGGAAATCAATAAAGAATATTAATAGTTTCATATTATTAACGTTTATACGTTTTTAACTAATGTAACTATAAAAACATAGTTAAGAATTCTTTGTGTACTTTTTCGGAAATTTAGGACGGAGGAACCAAATTATACTAAAATTTTCTTGAAATCAAGTGTTTTTCTATATTCATGTTAAGTGGAGGAGAACGCGGATGAAGAAACAGAGAACCGTATATGAAGCCGCAATGGAACATGGGTTTACACGCAGGGATTTTTTGAAAATGTGCACTGCCCTTGCAGCAGTACTCGGCTTGGAGTATACACAATCAGATAGAGTAGTAAAAGCGATGGAAACAAATTCAAGAGTACCTGTCGTTTGGCTGCAATTTCAAGATTGTACTGGATGTTCTGAGTCATTTATTCGTTCATCACAGCCTAAAACAGAAAGTGTATTACTGCAAATGATTTCCCTCGAATATTCCGAAGTTCTTTCCGCACCTTCGGGATATCAAGCAGAAGGCTCTATGGAGCAAGTTCTAAATGACTTTAAGGGTCAATATATCCTAGCAGTTGAGGGGAGTATCCCGAGTGATGAATCCTTCCTAACAGTTGGTGGAAAATCATGCAAAGACACATTTTTGGAAATGTCAACAGGGGCAAAAGCGATCATCGCCTACGGTTCGTGTTCATCTTGGGGCGGAATTGCAGCGGCACATCCCAATCCTACTGGTGCTAAACCAGTAACTGATTTTGTAAGTAATACTCCTGTCATCCTTGTACCAGGCTGTCCACCGATTGCAGAAGTCATGACAGGAGTTATTGCTCATATGATCACTTTTGGCAAGCTGCCTGAATTGGACCAATTCGGCCGCCCCAAAGCCTTTTACCGCCACCGCATTCATGATAAATGTAATCGGAGGGCTTATTTTGATGCCGGCTTGTTTGTTGAATCTTTCGATGATGAGGGTGCTAAACAAGGTTATTGCTTATATAAGGTAGGATGTAAAGGACCTACCACGTATAATTCTTGCGCAGAAATGCGCTGGAATGGAGGGGTAAGCTATCCAATTCAATCAGGAAATCCGTGTATCGGCTGTGCTGAAAGAAATTTCTGGGATAATGGGTCATTCTTTACAAGAAGAGCAAGAATTCCTGGGACGCAAACGACAATTAATCCAGATACAGTCGGTCTAGCTGCCATTGGAGTGACTACTGCTGGTATAGCTGTTCATGCAGCCGGTACTGTTGCTAAGAAGAAGATAGATGACAAACGAGGTGGAGAAGTATGAGTGAGCGTTTAGTTGTAGATCCGATTACAAGAATTGAAGGGCATTTACGAATTGAAGTCGATTTGGATGAAAAAGGAGTCATAAAGAATGCTTATAGCTCGGGGACAGCTGTCCGTGGGCTGGAGTTAATTGTTAAGGACCGTGATCCAAGAGATGTTTGGGCCTATGTGCAGCGAATATGTGGCGTTTGTACGACAGTACATGCACTTGCTTCTATTCGGTCTGTTGAGGACGCCCTTAAAATAAACATCCCGAGAAATGCCCATTTAATTAGGGATATTATGAATGAAGTCATTTTTATACATGACCACGTAGTACATTTTTATCATTTGCACGCCTTGGATTGGGTAGATATTGTAAGTGCAACAAAAGCAAATACTGCAGAGACCTCACGAATTGCGCAATCCATTTCAAACTGGCCAAAATCATCTCCTGGTTATTTCACTGATGTCCAAAACAAATTGAAAAAACTAATTGAAAGTGGTCAGCTAGGAATCTTTGCCAATGGTTATTGGGGTCATAAAGCATATAAATTGCCTCCCGAAGTCAATTTACTTGCGGTAGCCCACTACTTGGAAGCGCTGGATTGGCAGAAAGAAATCGTCAAAATACATACCATCTTTGGTGGTAAAAACCCGCACCCGCATTATGTTGTCGGTGGTATGGCAACGCCACTTGATATTGATAGCGATAATGGAATAAATGCAGAAAGACTAATGCATGTATCCCAGCTGATTGATCAAGCACGTGATTTTGTAACACAAGTATATATTCCTGACCTTCTTGCGATCGGGTCTTATTATAAGGACTGGACATATGGAGGTGGAATAAATAATTATTTATGCTACGGTGATTTTTCAATAGGTGATATTTATAATTACAAGTTATACCGAATGCCAAGGGGAATCGTACTGAATGGAAATTTAAATGAGGTTCTGGATGTTGATCTGAAAGAGCCAAATCAGATAAAAGAGTTTATTGATCATTCCTGGTATACGTATGATGGACGTCCTAGCGGTGGAAAACACCCGTTCCAAGGGGAGACAACCTTCCATTATACAGGACCTAAAGCACCGTTTAAACAACTAGATACAAACAAGCAGTATAGTTGGTTAAAATCTCCAAGGTGGAAGGAAGAACCGATGGAAACAGGTCCTCTTGCCAGAATGATGGTTGGTTATGCTGCCGGAAAGGCGGAAATCGTCAATATTGTTAATGATACTCTTAAGAAGCTTAATTTACCATTAGCTGCATTGCAATCTGCTTTGGGCCGGACGGTTGCCCGTGGTATAGAAACAGTATTAATATCCGGCTGGATGCGGAAAGACATGGATGAGCTGTTGAAGAATATTAAAAATGGGAATCAGGTCACATTTGACCTAACAAAATGGGATCCAAGTACATGGCCAAGCAGTGCAAAAGGGGTCGGCTGGATGGAAGCACCGCGTGGAGCTCTTGGACACTGGATTGATATAGAAAATGGAAAGACTAAGAACTATCAGGCAGTAGTACCGACGACATGGAATGCTTCGCCTCGGGACCATAATAATAAAATTGGAGCTTATGAGGCGGCACTAAAAGGGACACCGATGCTGAATAAAAATCAACCGCTGGAAATCTTGCGGATCATTCACTCTTTTGATCCATGTCTTGCTTGTGCGGTTCATTTAACAGATTTGGAAACGAACAAATCGATTGAAATTCGTTTAGGATAGGAGTGAAAAAAATGGGTGCACCTAAATTGCCGACACTTCCGCCAAAACCCTTATCAAATCAATCGGTTGGTATCAATAGCGAAAATTCCTTTCATCCTGAGAAACCGATTGTCTTTAAACCTATTATTAATGAAGTAAGAGTATATGTTTGGCAATTACCAGTGCGTATTTTCCACTGGATCAACGCGCTGGCAATTGTACTATTAATGATTACCGGTATTTACATTGGAAAACCTTTTTCCTCTGCACTAATACCGGAAGAAGCTTATTTTTCAAACTTAATGGGCTGGATGCGGTACATACACTTTTCCGCTGCCTTTATTTTTACGATCAACCTAATGTATCGATTATTTTGGGCGGCAATTGGCAATAAATTCTCAAAATCCAATCCGTTCAGGTGGATATTTTGGATAGAAGTATTTGAAACAATTAAATTCTATTTGTTTTTGAAAAATAAAAAACCTCATTATATCGGTCATAATCCATTGGCACAGCTAAGCTATTGGATCTTCTGTTTCTTTGGCTCATGGGTTCTTATGCTGACGGGGTATTATATGTATTTTGAACCTCAGCCTGAATCCTTCTGGGCAAAATTGTTCAGCTGGGTAAAATATGTGTTAGGAGACAGCTATTCTATACGTTCCTGGCATCACCTTATGGCATGGGGGATGATGTTATTTATGGTTATTCACATTTATATGGCTTTCCGCGATGATTATTTGGAAAAGAACGGATCTATTTCATCTATGTTTACCGGCTACAAAACAGAGCCAAGCAAATCAGTGGGTGATAAAAATGAATAATCAAAACAGGACAAAAATAACCATATTAGGAATTGGCAACACTCTCTTCTCTGACGAGAGTGTTGGCATTCATCTTTTACCACTTCTTGAGAGTGCATTACAAGATTATGAAAATGTTGAAATTATTGAAGGAATGACTGATGGAATGAAATTACTTGGACCTGTTGAGGATGCGGAGAATTTGATTATTATTGATGCGATTAATGCCGGAAAAGAGGGAGGAACCATAATGAAATTAGAGGGAGAAGAAATTCCTGCCTATTTCGGTATTAAGATGTCGATTCATCAACTTGGTTTTCAGGAAGTATTGTTGGCGGCTAAAATGCGGGAGCGATATCCTAAGCAAGTAGTTATGTTTGGGATGCAGCCATCATCATTAGATTTAGGCGTTGAATTAACAAAAACAAACCAGGAAAAACTAGGAGACCTTGCTAAAGAGGTGATTGATCAAGTCAATTGCTGGAGCAATGTCCGATGAGGCGCATTGATTTTTTTAGAGAAATAAAGTCCAGTTTAATAGATACGGTTATATCAGTTTATGATCCATTTATTAAAAGTGATATAGAGAAGGTAGAGGAAGTAGCGAATCTGATATTGGGAATTACTTGGGTACCTGTTCTGAAAGAAAATGCCCCATATACTAATTTGGATATGGAATTTATCAATGGAATGCCCATTATCTTTTTCGGTAATGAAACGAACAGAATGGCAATGGAAGGTTTTTGTCCTGAATGTTTGCACATTTTTACCGTAACATCACTATATTCAATTGTGAAATGTTTGGATTGCGGAAAGGAATACAATTTTAAAACTCAATTAGGAGATTTAAAATTTAAATCAATGCCCTTGAAGAGAATAAATAAAACGTATTATGTAGGTTTCACCCATAGTTAAGAAATGAGATGAGCATTTTGCATGAAATATCGTTAATGGGAGAGATTCTTCAGCTTGTTCAAGAAGATGCTGCGGAAAAAGGAATAAATAAAATTGAAAAAGTCGAGTTAATGGTTGGAGAGATCTTCAATGCAATGCCAGATGCTTTGAGGATGGCATTTGATATTTTTCGGGACCAAAATCAGCATCTTTTTCATAAAGATGCTAAGCTTGTTATTCATATCGAAAAGGCAGAAGCAGAATGTGTTCTTTGTCGCAAGCTCTATCAACCCAGCCAAAAGCTAGCACTCTGTCCGGTTTGCCAGATTCCATCCGGCAAAATCCTTTCAGGGGAAACGTTTCAGGTCCTGTCATATGAAGGGAGTCATGAAAGATGAAAGTAACACTAAGAACTGATGTATTAACAAATAATAACAAGGCGGCTATGTTTAACAGGGAATTATTTCATGATACAAAGACATTAGTCATTAATTTAATGAGTTCCCCTGGGGCAGGTAAGACTACATTATTGGAAGAAACCGTCAAGAATCTTTCCGGCAAATATCGAATTGCCGTTATTGAAGGAGACCTTGCTACAGAAAGAGACGCGGATCGAATTAGAGCAATGGGAGCAAAGGCAGTTCAAATTAATACCCATGGTGGATGTCATTTAGATGCACGAATGGTAGCAGCAGCTTTAGGGGAATTTGACCTTGATGTAATTGATATTTTGTTTATCGAAAATGTTGGCAATTTAGTTTGCCCATCCGGATATGATCTCGGCCAGAGTCATAAAGTGGCCGTTTTAAGTGTGCCTGAAGGAAATGATAAAATTCCTAAATATCCACAAATGTTTATGCGAACGGAACTTGTTTTGTTAAATAAAATAGATTTGCTCCCATACCTTGATTTTAGTATGGATGAAGCAAGAAAAGACCTGATGGAAATTAATCCGAAATCAGCGTTGTTCCCGCTTTCAGCCAGAACCCAGGAAGGATTGCATAATTGGTTTACTTGGTTGGAAGGGGCATTTAAGCGATGCGTACGGCAGTAAATTTAGACGTACGCGGCAGGGTTCAAGGTGTAGGGTTTCGGCCGTTTATTTTTCAGCTTGCCAATCATTACGATTTAGCAGGAACCGTGCAAAATAATATGGATGGGGTCAAGATTCACGTTGAAGGTGAAGAAGATTCTATTAAATTATTTTTATCAGATCTAAAAATAAATGCACCAAGACTTTCAAAAATAAATGAAATATTGATAGAAGATGCAATACCGCAAAATCAGGATGAATTTACCATTATCCCAAGTGAACGAAGTGGAAAATCGCAGCTTGTAATCCCTATTGATTCGGCCGTTTGCGATGATTGCTTGCGTGAAATGTATGACCCTGATAATTTTCGCTACCAGTATCCATTTATAAACTGCACCCAATGTGGTCCACGCTATACGATTATAGAAGAACTTCCATATGATCGACCATACACATCAATGAAAACTTTTCCGATGTGCGAGGAGTGCCTTAGCGAATATGAGGATCCGATAAACAGGCGACACCATGCTCAGCCGATTGCCTGTCCGAAATGCGGACCCAAGTTACAGCTTCTGAAAAATAATGGTAATCTTGTAGATTGTGAGAATTCGATTACTAAAACCATTCAGTTACTAAAGGAAGGAAAAATTGTTGCCATCAAAGGGATTGGCGGTTACCACTTGAGCTGTGATGCACGAAATGAACAAGCAGTGGCTGCTTTACGGCAAAGGAAAAACCGCCCTTTACGACCGCTTGCCGTCATGGCTGCATCTGTCAAGGCCGTAGAGCAGTTTGCTGTATTAAGTCAAAGGGAAATGGAGGTTTTAACCAGCCCTGAATCACCAATCGTGATAATGAAAAAAAGCAAAGGTTACTCACTAGCATCAGGTGTTGCACCGAAAATGAGTTCGATTGGGGCCATGTTGCCTTATACACCTCTGCATCATTTATTATTTACTGATCCTGGTATTGAATGTTTGGTGATGACAAGTGCAAATCTTTCTGGTATGCCGATTCTCTATAAAGATGACGAGGCTATTCAGAATCTAGCAGGGCTTGCCGATTACTTACTTACAAATAATCGAGAAATCTTACATCCATTAGATGATTCGGTCGTTCAAATAATCGATGGTCATCTCGACTTTTTGCGAAGGTCAAGGGGCTATGTTCCAGACCCTTTAACGACTGAAAACGATGTTTCTGAAATCATCGCCTTTGGCGGTCAGCAAAAAACGATGTTCACGATCGGCCGCAATCAGCAAATATTTGTCGGGCCGTATATCGGTGATTTGGAAAATATCGAAACATTAGACCATTATAAACATGAATTGGAACATCTATTAAAGTGGATTGAAACGCCGAAAACAATAGCAGTCATAGATGCGCACCCAAGATATCAGGTTCAAAAACTAGTTAAAGATTATCATTTTTCTGAAGTGATAGAGGTTCAGCATCACCATGCACATATGGCTGCATGTATGGCTGAGCATCGTATTTCAAGGAAAGCATATGGAATCATCCTTGATGGGACAGGTTTCGGATCTGATGGAAATGTCTGGGGGTTCGAAATCTTTTATGGTGATGCGTTGGAGGTCCAACGTTTGGCACATTTACGCTATACTCCTCTTCCCGGTAGCGAAAAGTGCATTCTTGAACCATGGCGGAACGCTGCAGCCATGCTGATTTCACTTCACGGAGAAAAGGGACTCCAAATGGCCAAATCTATTTTTCCTGATAAAGCTTCCGAAATTAATACTATAAAAAGAATGATTGAACAAAATTTGAATACAGTTTATGCCGGAACTTGCGGCAGACTGTTTGATACGGTCAGTGCTATATGAGGTGTAACAAAGGTATCAACATATGACGGGGAGGCAGCCATTTCGTTAGGTGAAATGGCTGATGAACAAATGGTTGTTAAACCATATCCTTTTACATTAAAGGTCCAAGATGTAATGGAGCTGGATTTTTCGGAGATGTTGAAAGAGATTGCTGAAGATGTTTTGGCTTTTAAGGATATTGGATGTATCAGCGGAAAGTTTCATGAAACTATTGTTCAAGCAGTTGTTTCGGCCATGGAGCATTTGCAAAACCTAAATTCTGACTTTATGAAGACAGTGGTTATGTCGGGTGGGAGTTTTCATAATCGTTATTTAAGAAAAAGATTAAATGCTGAACTACTGGATATGGGTTTCAATGTCTATTTACCAGAGTATATTCCATGTAATGACGGCGGGCTGTCTTACGGGCAATTAACAGTTGCGACAGCTAAAAGGAGGTTTGGACAATGTGTGTTGGCGTACCGGCAAAAGTAGTGAAAAAAAACGAATATAGTGCTGTAGTTGATGTAATGGGATCACAAACCACAGTTGGCACCATATTCGTTCCTGAACTAGAACAGGGTGACTATGTCATCGTTCATGCTGGGCAGGCTATGAGCATCGTTGATGAAGAATATGCCAAACAAAGTGTGGAAGAATGGAGGAAGCTTGTCAATGCTCGAAATTCTGAAACAGTCAAATAATCCTGAGATTTGCAAGCCGCTAGCTGAAGCTGTTAAGGAAAAAGCCAAACAATTTCAGAATAAATTCGGGCGTAATCCAGTGTTTATGGAAGTTTGCGGCTCCCATACGATGGCGCTAGCCCGATCGGGCGTAAAACAAATTCTAAAAAATGATGTCCAGCTAATATCCGGTCCAGGCTGTCCTGTTTGTGTAACAGACCAAAAATCGATTGATGAAATGATCGCACTGGCAGAAGGTGAAAATCGTATTATCTGTACATTTGGTGATATGATGAGGGTTCCCGGCTCCGAAAAATCATTGCTTGATTCCAGAATTGCCGGTAAGGACATCCGGGTACATTATTCACCTGTAGAAGCGGTGAAAGTGGCAGAGGAAAACCCGGACAAAGAAGTAATTTTTCTTGGCATCGGATTTGAAACGACGATACCGATTTTAGCGCTAATGGTTGGGGAAGCAGAAAAACTCGGAATATCAAACATTTCAATTTGGATGACCACAAAACTGGTTGAGCCAGTACTGCGGTATTTGTTGGATTCTGGCGGAGACCATATGGACGGATTTTTATTACCAGGCCATGTCTCTATTGTTTTGGGAGAAGATTCATATCGGTATTTAGTCGAAGAGTATCATATGTCTGGTGTCATCACAGGCTTTGAAACAGCAGAGCTTTTATCTGGAGTTTATAAATTGATAGAACTGGCATTAACAGAGCAGACGGCGCTAGTAAACAATCATCCTTCCGTTGTCAGCAAAACTGGAAATCTTGTTATCCAGCAATGGTTTAATAAATATTTGACCACGTGTGACGAGGCCTGGCGCGGAATTGGGATTATACCAGACAGCGGAATGGATTTGAAACCGGAGTATGATCGATATAATGCGAGAAAAAAGTTTTACATAGAAGTCAATGAGCCAAGAAAATCAAAATGCCGATGTGGGGAAGTAATACGTGGTTTAATTTCCCCGATGGAATGTCCTTTATTCGCAAAAGCCTGTTATCCGATGAACCCAATTGGCCCTTGTATGGTATCTACTGAGGGAAGCTGTGCAGCCTATTATCAGTACATGAGGGAGTGTTTTTGATGGAGAAGTTTATCAGTTTGGCGCATGGGGATGGAGGGGAATTAAGCCACAGGCTAATCCGTAATATTTTTATCGAAGCATTCGGTGATTCAAAGGCAGCGATGTTTGATGCTGCTGAAATTGCACTCGCAGGCGGACAAATAGCTGTTACAACAGATTCATTTGTCATAAAGCCAATTTTCTTTCCTGGGGGCTCAATTGGAAAATTGGCTGTAGCAGGGACGGTAAATGATCTTGCAGTAAGTGGCTCTATTCCAGCATATCTTACTTGTGGATTTATTATCGAAGAAGGTTTCGCTGTTTCCGACTTGAAGATCATTGTCTCTGATATGGCGAAGGAAGCGAAGGAAACAGGTGTTTCGATAATTGCGGGGGACACCAAAGTTGTGGAACGAGGCAGTGCAGATGGAATTTACATTAATACAACTGGGATTGGCATTTTTAAACAAGGAATCAGCTGCAGCCTGGAATTTAAAGAAGGGGATGCCATTATAGTATCAGGAACCATTGGTGACCACGGTGTTGCTGTACTCACGGCAAGAGGAGATTTGGGTATTTTTTCTCCAATAAAAAGCGATTGTGCATCATTGAATCGGATGCTTAGGAGAGTTCTAGATCTTTCAGAAGGGATAAGGATCATGCGCGACCCGACGCGAGGCGGATTAGCAACCACACTGGTGGAAATTGCTGAAGATTTTAATTTAACAATGAAAATAAATGAAAGATCCATACCTGTTAAAGAAGAAGTCCAAGGCGTCTGTGATCTTTTAGGTTTTGAGCCGCTATATTTAGCAAATGAAGGGAAAGCTGTACTTATTGTGGCTGAAAAGGAGAAGGAAAAGATTCTACAAATGTTGAAAGAGTTTCCGGAAGGGCGAGATGCAGCTATTATAGGTTCAATTATAGGGAAAGAGAAAGGCCAATTACTTCTAGAAACACCATTAGGCTCGAAGCGTCTATTAACCAGATTATCGGGGACCATGTTTCCGAGAATATGTTAATGTAACAAAATGGGATAATCTTAAATTATTTTTTTAACCGAGCATATTTAGACACTTTTCGAGGAGCAAAAGGTGTATAATATAATCAAACGGGTGAAAAAGAGGATTGATATTTTGTTATTAAAAAGCCTAGAGTTCAAAAATGTTGTTGGACAGAAGGTTAAAGTCATGGATATTCCTGTATTGGAGGAAGATAGCACTTATAAATTTATGATCCAAGTCCGTTTGCAGACGTATATTGCGTCCATCTATAAGGAGAAAAACCCAAGAAAAAGCTACTCCTTTAGAGATTATTTGAAAAAGGTTATGAAATGGCCTGATTATGAACAGCTATTTAAAGTGGATGAGCTGAAAAATAATGCATAATTTGATGAGAGGATCGGGGAAACCCGGTGCTCTTTTTTGTTTAAAAACTATGTTAAAGTTTTTCGTTGATTATTCCACAAGAGTGTTATGCTCACTCGAAGAAATCAGCAGCCTGGTGTAACAGAATTTATTGAAAAAAATGACATGGGAAATAGGATGGTTTCAATTGCCATCCTATTATGTAATGACCAGATTTGAAGTCTCAGGAATGGAGAGTCCAAGACGCTTTAAATGTTTTCGAATTCCACTTCGTTCCCATGTTTTAAGAATGGTATTTTCTAGACTTTTTTTTGGATAGAAGATTCCAATATCCGTCAGTTCTTCAAACGTTAGCCCTTCCTGAGCATAACGGGTAATGATCTGGTCTCTTCTCTCAATAATTCCGAGAAAGTCTCCCATTTTCTTTTTGAATTCTTCCTTTGAAAAAATTCCCTTTTGATGTCCAGTAATATATGTGTTGGCATCAAGGGTAAGGAGTCTTTTACCTGAAGATATAAAATCATCAATATCACCATCTGTTCCATTATACCAAGGTCCAAACGATGTCATGTCATAATCTCCTGTAAATACAATACCTAATTCAGGAAAATATGGACATGAAAGACCGCTTGTATGTCCAGGGGTATGAAGAAAAATGACTTTTACATCTCCAAATTTCGTTTCTGTTTCATAGTCATATGTTCCCGTAATTTCCCCAAGATTTTTCGTCCATTCCTGCGGCAGGGTCTTTTTCCAGTTTTTCACCCCATTTGGACCCCATTCTTGGAAAACGCCGTTGGCATGAGCAATTCCCTCGATCGTCCGGGAGGTTTCATACTCAATTGGATTAATCCATTTGGGAACGTCACCAAATAAATGATTGTGTAGCGTATGATCCGGATGATAATGAGTGTTAATGATTAACTCAATCCCATATTCCTTTTCAACATCTAAAAGAAGCGCAGGATCAGCGCCGCTGTCAATCAAGACTTTATCGTCCCCATTGATGAATAAACTTCGGGAATAGGGAACCTTACTGAAATTCTTTCCTTCTAAAATCATGACCGGTCCGATTTGCTTTATTATCCATTTCACCTCTTCATTCATGAAAAAAGAATCCTTATCATTCGAACAAAATTCACCATAATAACAACAGATGAATGAATACTCATTCATTATATCACGTATAAAGGAAATTTTAAAAGGACTAAGGTGCCTGTCACCAGCTTAGAGTTTTTTCTTTCATCTTTTTCTAAACTTTGGTAGACTGAATTTGAAGGGAAATGGAGAAGGTTGTGAGATGCGGTGAAATTTAGATTTACTTTTTTTATACTTTTGATTAGTTCGCTATTTTTATCTGCATGCGGTCAAAAGGAAATAAAAGATGAAGTGGATTGGCCAATTAAAAATTTTTCAGCAACAACCCAATCTAACAAGACATTTGATTTAAAGAGTGTAAAAGGGAAGGTTTGGATTTCAGATTTTATTTTTACTAGTTGTGCGGATGTTTGCCCGCCAATGACTTCGAATATGGCAAAATTACAAAAAAAGGTGAAGGATGAAGGTCTAAAGAATGTGGATTTTGTCTCCTTTAGCATTGATCCGAAAGTGGACACTCCTGCAGCTCTTTCAAGGTTTGCTAAGCAATTTCAGGCGGATTTTAACAATTGGACCTTTTTAACAGGTTACTCACAAGCTTTTATTGAAAACTTCGCTTTGAAAAATTTCAAAGAATTTGTTAAGAAGCCTGCTGAGGGTTCTCAAGTAATACATCAAACGTTTATTTTTTTGGTGGATCAAAATGGTCATGTCAGAAAATCTTATGACGGCTACCAAAATGTCCCATATGATGAGATTATTCAGGATATTAAAGCATTGCAATAGACCACTCATCTGGTCTATTTTTTATGGTCAGAAATGGTTTGAATAATTATCCAAGTGTTATACTAAAACAGGACATTTGGATTTGTCTTGAATTCGTCAAATAAATAGAAAAAGGAGAACCGGTACTAATGAATAACAAATGGAAGGTAGCTTTCCTCATCTTGTTAGGAATCAACCTTGTGGTTTTAATTGTAATCTGTTCTCTCGCGCTCGTTTCCCCTAAGAATTATGAAAACAGCCAGTTAAAGGAACCTTTATCCGATTTCGTTTCTTTCCATGTGAAATCAAATAAAGATGATTTAAATCAGCTTATTAATCATTATTTGCAAGAGCAGGCAGCAGGTTCCCCGATCAATTATCGTCTGGTTTTGGGCGACGAAGTTGAATTATATGGGATACTTCCTGTATTAAGTGATAACTTGAATATGAAAATCAGCTTTGAACCAATTGCGCTTAAAAATGGTGATTTAGTTTTAAAACAAAAAAAGATTTCCTTAGGACGACTAAATCTTCCCATTTCGTTTGTGCTTAGTGTTATCAGTGAAAGTTTTCGGGTTCCACAAGGTGTAGAAATCAGGCCTAATGATAAGCTGGTATATATTCACATGCAAGATATAAAGTTAAAGAGTGATATGAAAATAAAAGTAGATCAAATTGATTTGCCAAAGGATAAAATTGGCTTTAGCATTTTAGTTCCTGTAAAATAGGTGCCGCCTGCAATAGGGGCACCTAATTCTTTTTAAGCCGTAGGAAAGTATAACTTTCCAATCAGGCATAAGTGCACGAGGGAATGTTTCGTGTGCATTAGCCTCGCTGCCGAAAAGCTGTGCTTTTCGACGAACTAAGCCTCTGTCTTTGACCTAACGGGCTCGCCAGTCGGCGAGTTTTCTTTATCCTTTATAATAATAAATTGAAGTTCTGGTTCCGATTTTGTTAGACCAATAAATAGGATCGTGTAACTTTCATTAGCTTTAAATTGTATTTTTGGCATGGATAAGATCACATTGCTGGTGCCTGATTCCCTTGCTTCTAGGTCTACGGTCATAGGCATCAAGCCTAAATATTCTGTAGCTTGTTTGTATTCAACATCAGGGAAAATGACATCCCGATTCTTAACTGCGATATCCAGCTTTTCTGTATCAGGGGATAAATGAATAAAACGAACTTTTGCTTCATTAAAAGGAACCTCAGGTTGGTTTTCAAACATTAGTAGCCTCATTTTTTTTACTTGCCCGATTGTTGTTAACGTATAGCTCTTTCCAGGCTCTATCAGTATTTTTTTGTTTAGGACACTTTCTATCATGTTTCCAGTTGGATAAATATCAATATGATATTTACCATTATTTAGAAGTAGGTCAGGGCTGACATTTTTAAATGGAAGATCTTTGATTATTCGTTCCCCGTTCAGATAAAAATCGATATTTGGAGAATCATATGAGGTATGAAGAACTCGGATTGTTGCAGGATGCTCATGCAATTCTGTTTGAGTTCGCAGTGTTTCGAAGGCCTTATTCATATATTTCAAGTGTTTCAGGTAATAATTCATGTGAAAGCCGGGGTTAGAGTATTTATAAAATTGGGCCAGTAAATCATACATATATGCCCTTTGAAGATATTCATTGTGATTTCTTTCCATAGACATACATTTCACCTTCTATTTTGTCATTATCACTTACTTTATTCCGTTCTTTCTTTGTAGGTGTCTAGAGTACAAAGTAAAAAAGACGAAATCGAATATTTTATTTTTCTAAACTCTTTAGGTATACTCATGTACAGATGAAATATTTTCAAAGGACTAGGGGTGGTATGGATGGAACAATATCAAACAGCAACTTTCGCCGGAGGTTGTTTTTGGTGCATGGTAAAGCCGTTTGATGAGCAGCCTGGCATTAAAAGTGTAATTTCCGGTTATACCGGGGGATACGTGGAAAACCCAACATATCAGCAGGTCTGTGCAGAAACTACTGGACATTATGAAGCAGTACAAATCACGTATGATCCGGAAATTTTTCCATATGAAAAATTGTTGGAATTATTTTGGCAGCAAATTGATCCGACAGATCCAGGCGGCCAATTTTACGACAGAGGGCAATCCTACCAAACAGCGATTTTTTATCAAAACGAAACTCAAAAAAGTTTGGCTGAGGAATCCAAGAAAAAGTTGGAGGAAAGTGGTCGTTTTAGTAAACCGATTGTAACGCCTATTCTTCCTGCGAAGCCGTTTTATACTGCTGAAGATTATCATCAGCATTACTATAAGAAAAATCCAATCCACTATGAAAGATATCATATCGGCTCAGGAAGAGCAGATTTTATTAAAACCCATTGGAGGTGAAGAAATTGAAAAATAAAAATATCGACCAATTAAAGAAAGACCTGACACCAATGCAATTTGAAGTTACACAAAATAATGGCACGGAGCCGCCATTCCGCAATGAATATTGGAATGAAACCCGGGATGGTTTATATGTCGATATCGTTTCTGGCAAGCCGCTATTCAGCTCACTTGATAAATTTGATGCAGGATGTGGCTGGCCGAGTTTTACAAAACCTATTGAAGAGGAAGAAATCATCGAAAAAACAGATTTAAGCCATTTTATGATTCGGACGGAAGTGAGAAGTAAATCTGTCGATTCACATTTGGGACATGTTTTTAATGATGGTCCGGCACCTACAGGATTGAGATATTGCATCAATTCAGCGGCTTTACGCTTTATTCCAAAGGAAAAGTTGGAAGAGGCAGGTTATAAGGAATATACTCAGCTGTTTGAGGATAGATCCTAAAAAGCCGGTTAATATTGCGCATCTCATGTTGCCTGAAAAAATCTATGTGAATGTACATGCTGATCAGTACTTGATAATTGACAAAGGGAGGGAGGAATTAAAATTCCTCCCTCCCTTTATTGGCTGGTTTCAATCTATTTTTTAAGTACGGAAGACAAGAAATATCCAAACATTCCAATGGAGCCACAGCCTTTTTCCAAATAAGTTCCTAATTACGCATTCATCATTTTCTTTTTTAAACCTTCAAAACACTCTTTGCAAAAATCCATTACGATATAATCGGTTTCTATAATGTAATCCACATTTGGATTCCGACAGCTGTCACAATCTACGCCATCTTTATGTTCCTGTATGATTTCTAACATTTTTGCACCTTCCAATACGAATTTATATAGGTTAAAAATAAAAGACGGGGATATATTGTCCCGTCTTCTTATTTTCTTAATTGACTCATATTCTCATTCAAGTGCAAAAGCATTCCGATTATAATAACACTAAATATCGTGGAGATTAAAGATCCACCTACAATTAACCTTAAATTTATGGATGATTGCCTTTTAAACACTGTAATCTTCCTTTCGTTAGCTGTTCTTACGGATTACCCAATTGGTAATTTTAGTTTACCCATATCAGGAAGAAGTTAACCTGTTGGTTTACATTATTAGGAAATTACATGATATCAAAAGCAATAGGACCATCATTTATCTATAGCCGATTTAAATATAAGATGGGTACAAATCTATCTTTGTCTATTCCTTTCGTTTTTTTATTTCTTCGACAAGTCATTCAAAACCTAAACAAGCCCATTATTTCAATATTTAGGCAAATACACATGCGGGTCAAGCACCTAATACATATCTTAACAGGGAAACGAAACAAATCATGAGGAGTGATATGTATGTATTACGGTGGATATGGTTTTGATGGATGTTGCCATCCTGGATATGGGTATGGCGGTGGGGTTGGCTTCGGATTTGGCGGATTTGCGTTAATTGTTGTATTGTTCATTTTGTTGATAATCATTGGTGCAAGCTGGGCCTATTGATAATAAGACTATGTAAGCATGTGTAAATTTTTCTATTTGAATGGAGCAGAAATTGGCAGTCAAGTTTAACTGACCTGATTATTAAAAAGTGGCAGACTCCCTTTCGAGTCAGCCGCTTTTTTATTTCCTGGAAGAAAGAAATAAAAACTTGAATCATACAATTTCTATAAGGGTGGATATTAATACCTTAAAAACAGAAGGGATTTGTTAACTGGAGAGCCTAGTTCCTCCATCTTTAAAAAAAGGAAGTGATTTTCCTATGAGCCGTTCATTTTTAATAAAACCGATGCTGGATGAAGACTATCCGTTAATTGATTATGGAAAAGGAGTCTATTTATTTGATATAGACGGAAAGAAATATTTAGATGCAGCATCAGGTGCTGTTACTGCCAATATAGGCCATGGTGTGCCAGAAATTATTGAAGCCATGAGTGAACAGGCGAAAAAAGTCTCATTTGTTTATCGATCCCAATTCACCAGTGAACCTGCGGAAAAGTTGGCAGAGAAAATAGCCTGCCTATTGTCAGCGGATTTAAACTGGAGTTTTTTTGTCAATAGCGGTTCAGAAGCGACAGAGACAGCCATGAAAATGGCCATCCAATACTGGCAGGAAAAAGGAATAAACACAAAAACAAAAGTGCTGTCTAGGTGGGTCAGTTACCATGGAATTACTCTCGGTGCTCTTTCAATGTCCGGACATCCACTTAGAAGAGCTCGTTTTGTTCCGCTGTTAGAAGATTTTCCAGTCATACATCCCCCCTATTGTTACCGCTGTCCTTATCAGCTTGAAGCTCCTTCCTGCGGCATCCTTTGTGCAAAAGAGTTAGAAATAGCGATTAATCGAATTGGATCTGACAAAATTGCTGCATTCATTGCCGAGCCGGTGATTGGGGCGGCAGGAGGAGCCATTGCACCTCCCGAAGATTACTTTAAAATGATTAAAAAAATCTGTGAAAAATATGACATTCTTTTTATTGCTGATGAGGTAATGACGGGTTCCGGCAGGACGGGAACGATGCTGGCCTGTGAACATTGGGGTGTTGTTCCTGATATTGCGGTATTGGGAAAAGGACTTGGGGCAGGCTATGCACCAATCGCAGCAGCAGTAGCCAGTGAAAAGGTCATGCTGCCGATAATACAAGGTTCAAAATCAGTCATGAGCGGTCATACCTTAAGTGCCAATCCCCAGACATGTGCAGTTTCTTTGGCGGTTTTGGAGTACTTAGAAAAGCATAATATTATTGCTGAGGTAGAAACAAAGTCGGATTTTTTAAGATCACAGCTTGAAAAACTTAAAAGTCAATTTTCGTTTATTGGTGATGTTCGAGGAAAAGGTTTATTATTGGGGATTGAATTTGTGGAGAATGGGGCGACCAAAGAGCCGTTTTCCAGAAGCGAAATGGTTACACAAAAAATAGTTAATTTAGCTAAGGAAAGAGGGCTCCTCGTCTATCCAGCAAATGCAGGAATAGATGGAGTAAATGGGGATGCAATTATCATTTCCCCTCCGTTAACCATTTCCAATCAGGAAATGTGGGAATTAGTTGGTCTATTAAGAGAAACCCTTATGGCATTTTCTGTCTCAATTAAAACATCAGGGACGACAGGAGGTGCTTAAATGGAAAATATGTTTGGAAAAATTACGACGCTCGATAAAGTGATGGATTTATTCCATGATGGGATGACACTGATGTTTGGTGGTTTTGGAGGGGTAGGAACACCACCTGATCTCATTGATGGCATCCTTGAAAAAGGTATCCGGAACCTTACGTTAATTGGAAATGATACGGGCTTCCCGCACATTGGCATTGGCAAAATCGTCAGCAATGAAAGAGCGATCAAAGTTATTGCTTCCCATATTGGTTCGAATCCTATAGCCGGAAAGTTAATGCATGAGGGGAAAATGGAGGTTGAGTTTTCCCCCCAAGGGATCTTGGCAGAAAGAATCCGCGCAGGAGGCGTTGGTCTTCCTGGGATTTTATCCGATATTGGCATCGATAATGAAATTGTTACAAAAAATAAACAGAAATTTACACTTAAAGGCAAGGATTATCTAATAGAATCTGCGCTAACGGCAGACATATCAATTGTTTATGGAAAAAAGGCAGATGAATATGGAAATTTAATTTATGACAAAAGTGCCCGCAATACCAATCCTCTAGTGGCGATGGCGGGAGAAGTGACCATAGCTGAAGTCGAAGAAATTGTTCCGCTTGGGATGTTAAATCCTGAAGAAATCATTACACCAGGGGTGTTTGTGGATTATGTTATTCCAACAAAGGGAGTGAATTGGAAGTGGGCATGGGAGTAGATATCCGCAATAAATTGGCACGTCGAGCTGCAGAAGAAATTCAGCATGGAATGGTAGTTAATCTTGGAATTGGCATCCCTTCGCTAGTTCCAAATCATCTGCCAAAGGAAATTCAAGTAATATTTCATGCGGAAAATGGAATAACTGGAATGGGTCCCAGCCCAAATAAAGGGGAGGAGGATGAGAATTTATGTAATGCAGGCGGCTTTCCGGTCACGCTAAAAATAGGGGGATCTTATTGTGACAGCGGTATAGCTTTTGGCATGATTCGCCGAGGCAAAGTGGATATGACGATATTAGGTTCACTTCAGGTCAGCAAATGTGGAGATTTGGCCAATTGGATTGTGCCTGGGAAAAAAGTGCCCGGAATGGGCGGTGCAATGGAATTGGCGCAAAAAGCAAAAAAAGTGGTTGTATTAATGAATCATTGTGATAAGCAGGGAAACCCCAAAATTGTCAATGAATGTACCCTCCCATTAACTTCATCAACTTGTGTAAATATTATTATTACGGAGCTTGCTGTTTTTCAAGTGTCATCTTCCGGGCTCTTCTTGACAGAAGTGTTTGAACCATACGATTTAAAGACGATTAAAGAAAGAACAGGCTGTTCATTTATCATTCACGAACAAATTCGAAAAATCACCTATTAAACCGAACCATATTCCTTAAAGGAGTGGGACAAGTGAGTAATATTGAAACTCGAATGAGTAACTGGCTAAAGGAGAATCGTGCACGAGGTGCAAGATTGCTGCAAATACTGGTACAGGAAAACAGTACTAGGGGGAATGAAAGCGGAGCCCAAGCCATTATCATTGAAAAATGCCGTCAGCTTGGATTGACGCTTGATATTTGGGAAATAGGGGGAGAAGAATTAAAGAAGCATCCAGCATTCTGCTGTGATCGGAATGACTTTGAGGGCAATCCCAATTTAGTTGCAGTTCTAAAAGGCGCAGGAGGCGGAAAATCGATTATCTTAAATGGGCATATTGATGTGGTCCCAGTAGGTGACGAATTAAACTGGAATCAGGATCCTTTCAGCGGCCATATTGAGTGTGGAAGACTTTATGGCAGAGGAGCAACCGATATGAAGGGAGGAACGGTTGCCATGTTACTCGCAATAGAATCTATTATTGCGACAGGAACGAAGCTTAACGGTGATATTATTTTTCAAAGTGTGATTGAGGAAGAGAGCGGAGGTGCCGGCACGCTTGCCGCTGTTTTAAGAGGGTACAAAGCAGATGGAGCGATCATTCCGGAGCCGACAAATATGAAAATCTTTCCTAAACAACAGGGATCCATGTGGTTCAGAATCACTGTAAAAGGGAAAGCAGCCCATGGCGGTACCAGATACGAGGGCATAAGCGCCATCGAAAAATCCCAACTCGTCTTTGAAAGATTGCAACAATTAGAGAAAGATAGAAATGCTAAAATTACCGATCCCCTCTATGATCAAATCCCAATTCCAATTCCCATCAATATTGGCAAAATAACAAGCGGGCAGTGGCCTTCTTCGGTGCCTGACACCGCGATTATTGAAGGTAGAATGGGAGTGGCACCAGAAGAAACCATTGAACATGCCAAGAGAGATATGGAAAATTGCTTAAAAGACCTATGCCGAGAGGATGCATGGCTGAGTGAGCACCCCCTGAAAATTGAGTGGTTCGGAGGAAGGTGGCTGCCTGGAAGTCTTAATGATGATCACATGCTAATTAAAGAGCTTAGTGAAAGTTATTTGGAAATAAAAGGTGAGACGCCTATTATTGAAGCAAGCCCTTGGGGGACTGATGGCGGGATATTATCTACTGTCGGTGGAACACCTGTAGTTGTATTTGGCCCGGGAACGACCGAGATTGCCCACGATGCAAATGAGTATATCATTCTCGAAGAGATGTTTGCGGCAAGCGAAATTATTGCTCGTACCCTGATTAGATGGTGTGGGGTTCAAAAGGAGTGAATGGAATGAGTCAACCTGCCTCATCAATGTTTATTGAGGATAGTGAGTACTTCCTGGAAGTTTACAATGATCCATTCAATAAAAGGATCCGCGTGGATGATTATCGCGGCAACCTAAAATTAATCCTCGATAAAACAGAGAAAATCGTTCACAAAAATAACGCTGAAAAATTGATAATGAAAGGGCGTAAAGAAGATACCTTTCTGCTGTTTGAGTTAGGTCTGCAGCCTGAGGCAATAGTAGATCGCTATTATCGCGGCTCGGACGCTTATTTTTTTGCAAAATATTATACACCTGAACGAAAACGAAATGATCACTGGATGACGGAAGATGGCATTATTCGAAGTGTATATCAATTAGCCGCTTCTTCGCAACTTGTTAGACCCCCGAATGATTATGTATTAAAAAAAGCAGATTTAAGTGACGCAGCTGAATTGGCTGCTCTATATAGCCGAGTATTTCAGATTTATCCGACCCCGCTTTTTGAACCAGAGTACGTCAAAAAGACGATGCATGAGGGAACAGTATACTTTGTCTTTTTTCACCAGGGGAAAATCGTCAGTGCTGCCAGCGCTGAAATAAATGTTTTATATAAAAATGCCGAATTAACCGATTGCGCGACGCTCACGGAATACCGTAAATACGGATTGATGAAGGTCCTTCTTTATGAATTGGAAGTTGAATTAAAAAAACAAGGTATATTTTGTGCCTATTCTATCGCAAGGTCGCAGTCATTCGGTATGAATGCAGCGTTGTACCAACTTGGATACGGCTACCGCGGCAGGTTAATGAATAATTGTTATATTTACGATAAGCTTGAAAATATGAATATGTGGGTTAAACATCTAGTAGACTGCTGAAATTTTGGCTCATGGTGCCAGTTTTTCGGCACCTTGTCATATGGTATTAAGGGTCAGGTGAAAACCTATGGTTTTGTTCACTGCATTAACACAAGAGGTTCTAGCTGCAATCTTAAAAAGTATTGATGAAGGGATCCATGTGGTCAATACGGAAGGAAAAACAATTTACTATAATGAAGTAGCAGCGCGACATGATGGCATGGAGGTAGAGGAAGTGCTTGGCAAGCATCTTTTAGATGCCTTTCCCTCGTTAACTGTTGACTCTAGTACATTGTTAAAGGTCATCCAAACCAGCAAACCGATCTATCATCAAACACAAGTATATTTAAATTTACATGGAACAAGGATTGATACCATTAATACAACCTTGCCGATTTTCCTTGATGGAATCATTATTGGAGCTGTAGAAATTGCTAAAGATTATTCAAGAATGAAGCTGCTAGCGGAGAGGCTGCTGGATTTACAAAAAGGATTGAAAAAAAAAGACGGCAGTAAAAAGACCACTAAACAAGTACATTATACTTTTAATGATCTAAAGACTGTGAATCCGGTTTTAATTAGATTAAAGGATGAGGCTAAGAAGTTCTCAAAATCGGATTCTCCTATTCTTGTATATGGCGAATCAGGTACAGGAAAAGAGCTTTTTGTTCAGGGGGTTCATCATGAATCTTCCCGCAGAAATGGCCCTTTTATAGCACAAAACTGTGCAGCCATACCTGAAACGCTGCTTGAAAGTATGTTGTTTGGAACAGCAAAAGGGAGTTATACCGGGGCAGTAGAACGAAAGGGACTATTTGAACTGGCAGATGGCGGCACCTTGTTTTTAGATGAACTTCATACAATGCCCATCGAACTTCAGGCAAAACTACTTCGTGTGATTGAAGACGGTATGGTTAGGAGGGTTGGAAGCACAGAAAGTAATATGGTAAATGTACGGGTGATTGCAGCCATGAATATGCAGCCGATTAAAGCGCTGCAAGAACAGAAACTTCGGTCTGACCTGTACTACCGGTTAAATGTGTTTACTTTTGCGCTCCTTCCTTTAAGAGAGCGGAAAGAAGATATTTTATTGTTGACGGAATTATTTATTCGGTTTTTTAATGAAAAATGTTCCAAAAGAATCCAAGGTGTGGAACAAAAAATAAATCAATTTTTCTTAGAATACGAATGGCCCGGAAATGTGCGTGAATTAAAGCATACGATTGAATATATGGTTAATATTTGTGAGGGAGAGCGTTTAGGATATGAAGATTTGCCGATCATGTTGAGACAGTCATCACCTTCAATGGAGCAGATAAACAGGAAGACGGAAAGTCTGTCATTAAGAAAAAACGTGGAGGAACTAGAGAAGAGCTTATTGATGGCAGCTTTGGAACAGGCGGAAGGAAATATTAACCAAGCAGCAAAGCTGTTGGAAATCCCCAGACAGACATTGCAATATAAACTGAAAAAAATGACTTAAGTGGGTGCCGAATTTTCGGCGCTTTTTATTTGCGCAATCCGTCGTTTGACCACAAGTTGATTGGAGCGTAAATCATCAGCCGAGTTTTATAAAGCTATTTTATTTGAAAAAATATGAATAAAAGCAAGTGATCACGATGTTTACAACTTGGCACAATTCTTGCATATATTGTTAGCAAGGATTGGAGGAATGTACATGAAATCTTTTTTATATAAGCCTGAAAGAAATTGGAAAGATATCGAGCTTTGGAAGGATGTTACCGAGGAACAATGGAACGACTGGCTTTGGCAGCTTACAAATACGATTCGTACATTGGATGATTTAAAAAAGGTCATTAATCTTACACCCGATGAGGAAGAAGGGGTCAAAATTTCGACAAAAACAATCCCCTTAAATATCACTCCATACTACGCTTCATTAATGAACCCTGATGATCCTCGCTGTCCAATTAGAATGCAATCTGTCCCTATTTCAAAAGAGATATATAAAACCAAATACGACCTTGAAGATCCATTACACGAGGATGAAGATTCCCCTGTTCCTGGTTTAACACACCGCTATCCTGACAGGGTTCTCTTCCTTGTGACAAATCAATGTTCCATGTATTGCCGCTATTGTACAAGAAGACGCTTTTCCGGCCAAATTGGCATGGGTGTACCAAAGAAACAACTGGATGCCGCCATTTCCTATATCCGGCAAACACCCCAGGTACGAGATGTCTTGATTTCCGGAGGGGATGGACTGTTAATTAATGACAATATTTTAGAATATATTTTAAAAAATTTACGAGAAATCGATCACGTGGAAATTATCCGCATCGGAACGAGAGCCCCTGTTGTGTTTCCACAGAGAATCACCGACAACTTGTGTAACATTTTGAAAAAGTATCATCCGATTTGGCTAAATACGCATTTTAATACATCAATTGAGATAACAGAAGAATCGAAAAAGGCATGTGAAATGCTGGCAAATGCAGGCGTACCAGTCGGAAATCAGTCGGTCATTCTTGCTGGAATAAATGACAGTGTTCCAATAATGAAAAGGTTGATGCATGATCTCGTCAAAATCCGTGTACGACCCTATTATATATACCAATGTGACTTATCGGAAGGAATTGGTCATTTCCGCGCACCGGTTTCCAAAGGACTTGAAATCATCGAGGGATTGCGTGGTCATACGAGTGGTTATGCAGTTCCGACTTTTGTTGTGGATGCCCCTGGTGGTGGTGGGAAAATTGCCTTGCAGCCAAATTATTTAATTTCTCAAAGTCCCGAAAAAGTGGTGCTGCGGAACTTTGAAGGGGTCATTACCTCGTATCCAGAACCAGAAAATTATATTCCTGGCAGGGCGGAGGATTATTTTAACGAGGTCTATCCTGATATGGATGAGAAAAAATCATTGACAGGCATTGCCGGAATTATGAATGATCAGCATTTTAACCTCGTTCCTGATGGTTTGACTCGATTAAACCGCCGCAAAGAATACAATCAGGACCCATTACACGCAACATTAAAGGATAAACGGAGTAAACGTGATGAACTGAAGGAAAAGAAATATCAAGCACAGCAAAATAAAACAGATGTGGCTCCATTAGATAAGACTGAGAGCCCAACTGGAAATGAATAGGGGAGTGAATATGAAGATTACCTGTGAATGGTGCGGTGATCAAGCAAGAATTTGTCAAAGCACTGTATACTGGGAGCTTCCGGATGGAACAAGAGCCATCAAAATTACGGAAACACCCGCTGTGTCTTGCACAAGCTGTTTAATGGTGTATCAAACGGATCAAGTAACAAAAGAAATCGAAGACCAATTATTTTTAGTAGATACGAAAAAGATAGGGAAATCCATTAGCTATCAGGAATTAATGGCATTGCCAAGGCTGCTGAAAAGAAATTATTTTGATTTTTCGTAGAAAATGGTATGCATCTGGACGTCAATGGAACAATCGATTATAGTTATTCATAAAAATAACATAAAAAATGAAATTGCAAGGAAAGGCGTTCCAATATGAATAAATCGTTTTATCATTTTTTAATGAAATATCGCCATCCATCACCAAAAGATGAAATTAGCCAATTCGCCAACAATGCCTATCTGGATCATAGTTTTCCAAAGCATACAGATGATTACCATGAGCTTAGTACTTATCTGGAGTTAAATGGTCACTATCTAGGTTCTATGGCCATTTTTGATGAAGCATGGCAGCAATACATGTCTTCTGAAAAAAAGCAGTAGCATGATAAAAATCGCCTCACTTTTGAGGCGATTTTTTCATTTTCCAAATGCCATGCGCTTTTGAATTGGCCTGCGCATATACTATTGTAATCAAAATTCACGACGAATGATTTGAGAGGATGGGAGGAAATGGCGAAAAGAAAAAAACCGAAGTATCAGATCGGGGACACGGTCGTGATTACGATTTATGGAACTGTCGGCAAAATTACAGATGTTAAATGGCTGGATGGCAGCTTTGTTTATGAAGTAAATAAAAGTCAGGGCCTGTTTTTGGAATCGGGATTAAAGCTTTTATCCGAATACGATGGAACGATTATGGAACAGGAACAGATTGACATTGAATATAAATTTTTTATTGGAGATCTTGTCCAAGTTAGCGGTTATGGTGCTGAATTATTTAAAGTGGTGGGGTTCCGGACAGAGATTTGGCGTTATAAAGAGGATGCATGGGAAGATGTCATATACGAGCTTTCAAGGGTAAGTGACGGAGAATGGCTCGAAGTTGGTGAAGAAGATTTAACACTCGTTGCTGATGCTCAAAGCGCTGATACCTTCATTCAAAAATTGGGTTTATTGTATTTGGTTGATAAGCAGGAAAAAACTTCAAAAAAACAAGTGGTGCAGAATTCACCCAAAAAAATTGAAGTAGAAGAAATTGCCCGGAAAAAAGAAAAAAAAGAACTGATTGATCATCTTCTAGATGTATATAATGATTATCGAATCCTGTACGAATTATTCCATGACCAAGAATATTATCAAGTCATGCGGGTGGTTTTAAGGAAATTGGAAAGTATCGTCAGTAATGATGGGAAAAGGCAGGTATAGCACGAATTACTACCACCTCATAATTTCAAGGAATAAATAAATGACAAACGGAATCCCAGCCCATTTTATAAGCAAATACATGGAATCAGTCATCTTTGACATGATCCGGAGGGTGTGGCCATCCTCCTGATTCACGTCTTCTAATAGAGCTTCTAATTTCGATTCTAATTTAGACATATTCACACCTCATCAAGTAATTTTACAACTAATCTATGCTTGTCCTATTTTAAAAATGCCCATGATTATTTCTAAATATAGAAAATTTTTAAATGGTAAAGTAGTTCTACAGCGGAAAACAAAGTCAATAGCATGAAAAAGCTTTATACATCATAAATTCTGTAAAAAGGGGGGCGATTACTTGAGAGAAATTGAAGTATATATTGATACAGAGGAAATTGCTGAATTTTTTTTCCATGAGCTAGTTAAGAGGGGGTACGTTCCCAGCGAGGAAGAATTGGAGGAACTTGCGGATATTACATTTGAGTATTTAATTGAAAAAAGCATTATTGATGAGGAAGTTGAGGAATAATCGAAATTAAGCAGGAAATGAAAATAAAATTTAGAATTGTAAAGATGAGTAATAAGTGCTCGCCTTTTTATTTGGTAACGAACGAGGTCAAGCCTTTATTTGATATAATGTGAGCAAGTAAATCGTTTTTTAGTCGGGAGGAAACAAAAGCATTCGAGTGCATTACTTACGAATCCTTTTAAAGTAGTAAAAATAAATGATAATCGACAAAAAAATTTAAAATTTTATGGAGGAATCGACAACACTTATCGCCAATTAATTAGAATAGATAAATAATTCTAATAATTGGAGGAGATATGATGATCAGAGTATTAACCAGAAGAGCAAATATCCCATATGATGTGACGATCTTTCAAACTCCAAGACGGCGTGATAAAAAAGGACATCAAGAAGTATTCCGCACGACAATTCCAGCTGGAAACCGTGAACAATGTTTGCAAGAAACATTTAGCCGATTTAATGTGACAGACAGAATCCCTGAAGATTATAAAGGAAGATTTCTTTCAACAGGTGACATCATTCTAATTGATGAAGGCCGTGGAGGCCAGCATTATTATCAATTAAAGCCAGGCGGCTGGTCCCTAATAAATCGTATAACATTGCTATAAAAGCAAAAACCTAAGGTTTGCCCTTAGGTTTATTTATTTGCCCGATACAATTGTTTTAATAATCCATTATTGCTTTCTTCCGCCAGAAGCTTGATGTTCTTTAGCATGTGCTTCATGTTCCGCAACAATGGCTTCAGCCGGAATGTGATTATTTTTCTTTGGTGCACTAATTCTGCTGCGATGTTTTTTTCCCATTAGTAGTCCCCCATTATCTTATTTTCCAACTTACAAAGGAACTCAATCATTCTGATGAGTCTAGGAATAGTTTCTCACTTTTATTTAAAATCATGTCCCATTTTACGAAATGTTTGATTCAAAAAAGGTTTATGGTATATTGTCATTGATTTACTTTAATTAGGAGGTTATATTATGAGCGTACATATTGGTGCAAAAGAAAATGAAATTGCCGAAACCGTCCTGCTTCCTGGGGATCCACTCCGTGCAAAATATATTGCCGAGACGTTTTTAGAAGGTGCAGTTTGCTATAACGAAGTACGCAATATGTTTGGTTTCACTGGTCAATATAAAGGCAAAAGAATATCTGTTCAAGGGACTGGGATGGGAGTTCCATCCATTTCAATTTATGTAAATGAATTAATGCAAAGCTATAATGCCCAAACGCTAATTCGTGTAGGCACATGTGGCGCTATTCAAAAGGATGTCAAAGTTCGCGATGTTATACTTGCGATGACCAGTTCTACAGACTCCAATTTAAACCGCTTAACTTTTGGCCATGTAGACTATGCTCCATGTGCTGATTTTGATTTACTTCGAAAAGCATATGATGCTGGTATTGAAAAAGGCCTCCATTTAAAGGTAGGAAATGTATTTACGGCAGATTCCTTCTATAACGATAATGCCGAATTGGAAAAATGGGCGCGATATCAAATACTTGCTCTTGAGATGGAGACTACAGCTTTATACACATTAGCAGCTAAGTTTGGGAGAAAAGCGCTGTCAGTGCTAACCGTAAGCGACCATATTTTAACTGGGGAAGAGACCACTGCTGAAGAACGGCAGCTTACTTTTAATGATATGATTGAAGTGGCATTAGAAGCGGCAATCAAATAAGCTTTAATATATCAGCATTATTCACGCTTAGTTTATTAGAGATTAATGAGCAAGTGACCTCTCATGAAATAACATGAGATCGGTCACTTGCTTATTCTTTCTTGTTTGGCAGTTTGTTGGAGGATCTACCAAAATTAGCATCTAACTAAAGTAACTAATACATCAGTTGGTGTGAGTTCGACCATTCCTTGGATGGTAAATCCATTCGCTAAAAGACAGCTCATAAAACCAGATGCAGCAGGAACAGGAACCGGAGTAGGCGTTGGAAGTGGTCCAGAGGAAATTGGTGGTATATTACATGGAAGAATACTTCCAGCGACGAATACGGAGAGTACCGAATCGTTAGTTGGATTAAATCTAAGGTTTACTACGTCACCTGCACAACGTCGTCTTCTTCGTGGGTTAGAAAAATCACCTGTAGATTCACTTTGATTTCTACCTCTTGGAGACATTATTTATTCACCTCCTTTGACGCTTTGAAAACTTACGTAATATCTTATGTTTAGCTTGAATAGTTGTACAGGCTATCAGGAAATATTTCAAGCACATTTTTGAGAAATTAAGGTTAATAGGACGGAAACTAATAATAATTTTTAATGTATTTAAAATCGTACTATCGTTTTATCAACGAAAAAGAAAGAACCCTCTTCTTAGTGATGGAAGAGGGTTTATTTTTTTGATCATCAGCTATAAAAGGAGATTTGTTTCATTTTGGAGAATTATTAAATTCAGTGAGTTTTGGACATTCATCAATATAAAGTGAACGCAAAATAAAAAAGCATATCTAAAAAATCCAAAGTTCCAGGGTATTGTATTGTTGAGGTGAACAAAAATGAAAGGTCAGCTCAAATTAGATATAACAGGAATGACATGTGCTGCATGTTCTTCAAGGATAGAGAAAGTGTTAAATAAAATGGACGGTGTCGAAGCCAAGGTGAATTTTGCGGTCGAAACCGCAGCAATCACATTTGAAAAAGATATGGTGACCATCAGCGAGATCATTTCTAAAATTGAAAATTTGGGATATGGAGTCCGTTCAGACAAAACTGAACTTGATGTCTTTGGGATGACATGTGCTGCTTGTTCTACCAGAATTGAAAAAGTGTTAAATAAAATGGGTGGTATAAAAACGGCAACCGTCAATTTGGCAACAGATTCTGCTTCTATAGAATATTACCCTGATGTAACGACAAGTACAGAGATGATTGAACGTATTAAAAGACTCGGTTATGACGCCAAAAATAAAGTTCAGCGAAAGGCTAAAGAACAGTATAAAGAAGAAGAGTTAAAGGATAAAAAACGAAAATTTCTCCTTTCGGCTATTTTTTCGATACCGCTTTTATATACCATGGCTGCACATATTCCTTGGACCACCGGTCTGCCCATGCCCCAACTACTCATGAATCCCTGGATTCAATTCTTATTGGCAACTCCTGTCCAATTTTATATAGGCGGCCAATTTTATAATGGATCCTTTAAGGCTTTGAAAAACAAAAGCGCTAATATGGATGTTTTAGTTGTTTTGGGAACTTCATCAGCCTATTTTTATAGTTTTACACAAGGGATCAAGACCATTAGAAACCCTGAATATGAGCCTCATTTATACTTTGAGACAAGTGCTGTTCTTATTACTCTGATTTTGTTAGGGAAACTATTTGAAACGATGGCAAAAGGAAAAACAACTGAAGCCATTACGAAATTATTAAACCTCCAGGTAAAAGAAGCGATCGTCATCAAAGACGGAAAAGAAAGAAAAATTCCAATAGAGGAAGTAATCGTTGGGGATCATTTGTTAGTCAAACCTGGTGAAAAAATTCCCGTCGATGGTGTTGTGATTCAAGGCAAATCGTCAGTTGATGAATCGATGATTACCGGAGAATCCATACCGGTAGAAAAATCCTATAATGATATAGTAATTGGTTCAACCATCAATAAAAATGGAACACTAACGATAAAAGCAACTAAGGTTGGGAAAGATACCACTCTTGCAGGAATCATTCACATTGTTGAAGAGGCACAAGGAAGCAAAGCTCCTATCCAACGTATAGCAGACACGATTTCAGGATACTTTGTCCCGGCAGTTGTCACAATCGCTGTCCTGACATTTTTGGTTTGGTATTTTATCATAAGTCCAGGGGACTTTCCAACAGCACTTGAAACAGCCATTTCTGTCCTAGTGATTGCATGTCCATGTTCACTTGGTCTTGCTACACCGACTTCCATCATGGTTGGAACAGGAAAAGGGGCAGAAATAGGAATACTCTTTAAAGGCGGAGAACATTTGGAATCCGCACATAAAATCAATGCGATTGTTCTTGATAAAACAGGAACGATAACAAAGGGACAACCTGTTGTAACAGATTTCATCGCTTATAAGGATGAGAAGAAGGTCCTGCAATATCTTGTATCTGCCGAAAAGTCTTCAGAACATCCTTTGGCAGAATCGATTGTAAAGTATGGGAAGGAAAAAAGGTCCAGCACCCTTCCTGTGAAGAAATTTACAGCTTATCCCGGTTATGGTATCGAGGCTAAGATTGGGAATGACATAGTTACAATCGGAACGAGAAAATTGATGGATTTCAAAAAAATTCAATATCAAGAGGGAGAGCAGGATCTCCTTCGTTTTGAAAATGAGGGAAAAACAGCCATGTACATTGCTATTGATTCTTGCATTGTTGGGCTTGTTGCCGTGGCTGATACAGTTAAAAAGACGGCTCAATTGGCTGTTAAGCAGCTCAATATGATGGGAATAGATGTATACATGCTGACTGGAGATAATGAACGTACGGCAAGAGCAATTGCCGAACAAGTTGGGATAACTAGAGTAATTGCTGAAGTCCTGCCAGAAGAAAAAGCCAATCATATAAAGGAACTGCAATTAAAAGGCATGAAGGTGGCAATGGTTGGTGATGGTATAAACGATGCTCCTGCCTTGGCGATTGCTGACATCGGCATTGCAATTGGTACAGGAACCGACATTGCGATAGAAGCCTCCGACTTAACGATCCTTGGAGGAGAATTGACATTAATCCCAAAAGCCATTGCTTTAAGTAAAAAAACGATGAAAAATATTCATCAAAATCTTTTTTGGGCACTGATTTATAATTCCGCTGGAATCCCGATAGCGGTATTAGGGTTATTGGCACCATGGATAGCTGGTGCAGCAATGGCCTTTAGCTCTGTATCTGTTGTATCGAACTCCCTTCGCTTGAAGAAAGTGAAGATCTAGTTTTTACAGCACTTCGCCATTGTGGAAGTGCTGTTTATTTTAGGCATTGTTCATAACAAGTTATAAAAAGTTCAACCGGTTTCCCTATTGCTTTAAGTGGAAAGCTACCGCCATGTAATAGAATCTTTTTAAAGAAAACTTCTATTTTTATTAACTTTTCTTTGTTAATTTTATAAAAAAGATGTTATTCTAAACATTAAGGGTTTATTTTTTAGGAATTTGAAAGCTTGAAAAAATTATTGTCCCATTATGCTTGAACTATTCAAAAAACAACAGTGATTTTATTTTTACGGTCAATGAAAGTGGTGAAGGCTTTGGAAGATGAAAAAATCGGACAAGACAAAGTGGAACAAGAACATAATTTAGAGAACAAATCAGGATACATACGTTTAAAGAAATTCCATTTTATCATGCTATTGTTCTTTATTGTTTTTATTTCTGCCGGTATTACAACAGTTGCCCTCTCTTTTGGAAAGGAAAAAGTAGTGACGGTTGGAACTGACAGAACTGAATTTAATAAATTATACGATGCATTCGACACATTGAAAAATGGTTACTTTAAGAAAGTAAATCAACAGAAACTGATTAATGGTGCCATTAACGGTATGGTAGAAGCGTTGGACGATCCTTTTTCAAGTTATATGAGTAAAGATGAAGCAAATCAATTTAAAAGCAGTATTTCTTCTTCTTTTGAAGGAATTGGTGCTGAGATTCAAGAAAAGGATAATCACATTGTCATTGTATCTCCGATAAAAGGTTCCCCGGCAGAGAAAGCTGGTTTGAAACCAAATGATATCATTTTATCTGTTAATGGAAAAAGCTTGCAGGGCATGAATTCAACCCAGGCAGTTACATTAATCCGAGGGAAAAAAGGGACAAAGGTGGAACTATCTATTCAACGACCTGGTATGTCTTCTCCAATGACTGTTTCTATCGTACGTGACGAGATTCCAATTGAAACTGTTTATGGGGAAATGGTAGGTAATGGAATTGCCAAGGTGCAAATTACAAGTTTTTCTAGTAATACAGCAAATGAATTGGTTAAAACATTAAATGATTTACAGAAAAAAGGGATGAAAGGTCTAGTACTTGATTTAAGACAAAATCCAGGCGGACTATTGGATCAGGCTGTAGATATCTCCAGTTTGTTTGTCCCTAAAGGAAAAGTCATTGTTAAGGAACAAGACAGAAATGGTAAAATTCAATCCATTTATTCGAAAAATTCCGGGAATCCAACGCTTCCTTTAGTTGTCCTTATTGACAGTGGCAGTGCAAGTGCTTCTGAAATATTATCAGCGGCTGTTAGGGAGTCTGCGGGTGTTCCGCTAGTGGGTGAAAAGTCATTTGGAAAAGGGACTGTGCAAACAACGATTGATTTCAGCGACGGTTCAAATATGAAATATACCATTGACAAATGGTTGACGCCTAATGGAAATTGGATTCATAAAAAAGGATTACAGCCAGATTTTTCAGTAGCGCTGCCTGATTATGCATCATTACCAATTATCAATCCTGATAAAGCACTCTCGTTATCAAGTGCATCAACGGATGTTCAAACCGCACAAAAAATGCTCAAAGCGGTAGGATATGATCCAGGACGTACAGATGGTTTCTTTGATGACAAAACAAAAGCTGTGGTAATGGCATTCGAAAAAGCAAATAATCTTCCAGTAGATGGTGTTTTAAAAGGAAACGCCACTAACAAGTTAATGGATTTAGTAAGAACAAAAATCCAAGCAAATGATACTCAACTTCAAAAGGCAATGGAAGTTTTGAAGCAGCGAATGAAATAGAAATAAGTGAAACTGACAAAACCCAATTCCAAACAGGAATTGGGTTTTGTTGTTAGAAAAAATAAAGTTGAAAATGAATGATACAAACCTCTTCAGGTAACTCTTTTAATGTAGATAATCATTAACAGGGGGATTTGGGATGAAGAAAAAGGTTGTATTTTTACTTGTGATTATTCATTTCCTCCTAATAGGACAAGTACAAGCAGAAGAAAGTTTCAGCTATAAAATCGACATGCCCAACTGGAAAGAAGTAGACAGAATTTTACCGAGATATTCCAAGTTCACGGTTTTAGACGTGGAGTCAGGGAAGAAATTTAAGGTGCAAAGACGAGCTGGGAGCAATCATGCTGATGTACAGCCTTTAACGGCAAAAGATACGAGAATAATGAAACAGATTTACGGTGGGAAATGGAGCTGGAAACGCAGGGCGATTATCGTTATACATAAAGAGCATTGGATTGCTGCTTCTATGCACGGTATGCCCCATGGGGCAGGAGCATTAAAAAATAATTTTCCGGGTCATTTTTGCATCCATTTTTATGGAAGTACTACTCATCGAACGAACAATATGGATTTGTCCCATATGCTAATGATTTTAAAGGCGGCAGGGAAATTAGATCATTATTTAGGGGAAGCAAACCCATATGAGGTGATAAATGCCTATATTACCGGATTCAAACAGCAGGATTCACGAATTGCTTCTCAAGCATCATTGCAAGCAATTAGATGGAAACCTATATTAAAGAGGGTTGAAAATATACGAATTTCAAGAATGGAACTTTTGCCTCCTGAAGATTTAACAGATGCGATCAGCGTAGATGTTCCTATTGAAATTGATTTGATTATAAAAAAGCGAGGAGGAGTTAAATATCGAGGGGTAATGCATTTAGTGCGCTTCTCTCCAGCTGATGCTTGGAAGGTTGATTCCCTTCATTTTTTAAAAGATAACGATCTTCTCTAACAAAAAAACACCTTTATTAAGGTTTTACCCTTAATAAAGGTGTTTCTATTTTAAATAGGTTTTTCACCAAACTTGATAAATGTCCGCTCATCCTCGATTAAACCGCAGGCCCCGCATTGAATTCGATATTCCGGACCATTATATCTTAGGTGGAACGGTTCTAAATCATTTTCATCATATTCCTGAACAATCCCCCCTGTTTGGGGATCGAGCTTAACGGAATGGACGACTTGCTCAATAACATTGAAGCGGCTGCGATTTGTTTTACAATTTGGGCATCGATATGGAGTCATCGTTAGTTCTCCTTTCTTCAAATTGTTAACATATATTTTTTGCAAAATAGCTTCCAATTATGTAACAATGCATATGAAGAGGGGGATTTTAATGTCAGATCATATGGATTGGTTATTAGAAGAATATCGGAAGATTTGGAATAATCGACTGCTAGTTCATCATAATCAAAGTAGTGAAGAAATTTTACTGGAGGCCATCAAACGTGAATTGCTAGATGAAAACTCCCATCCAAGAGTTAGAAAAAATAGGTATGAAAAGTATTATACTGCCGTTAAAAGGATCATGAACACCCATATTTCTCCTGAAGCAAAATTAGAATTAATACATTTCCATATAGATATCATGGAACAATTAGCGGGGGAGTGAGCGGAAAATGAGAAAGGGCATATCACTTATTATGATGTTCTTTCTGCTTGTAACAGCTGCGGCATGCAGCAGTCAGGAAGAAAGAGCAAATGACATGCCGCAAATGGTTAATGTGGAGTTGTCAGTGAAACCTCAACAAATTAAATCAAACCAGCCTGTTACATTTGAAGCAAAGATTACACAAGGAAAAGAAAAAGTGAATGATGCTGATTCGGTGGTATTCGAAATCTGGAGGGCCAAGTCCGCTACTCATGAAAAAGTTGAAATCAAGAATCCTAAGAATGGCGTATACAGTCTTGTGAAAACTTTCCCGCAAGAAGGAACCTATTATATCATTTCCCATGTGACAGCGAGAAATATGCATAATATGCCGAAAAAGGAATTTTTCGTCGGCACTCCAAGTGAACCGGAAAAATCTACCTCAGGGAATTCAATGGAGGGCATGGACATGGGAGAACAACAAAAACCAAATGATAAAAATCATTAGAAAAGACAGCATACAGCTGTCTTATTTCTTTATTCAAAGGAAATGGGGATGTCTTCCACTTCCTCACGATTGATCGGCAGGATAATGATTAATATTCCATTCCGAATTTCTGATTTTATTTGACGATGTATAATCGGGTAAGGGAGGGTCACTTCCTTTTTGAATTTTCGATTTGCCCGTTCCTTCAAAAAATATTTTCGGTTTTGCTTTAAAGTGTTAAATTCCCCTGTTATAATGAGTAGCTGCTGCTGAATGGAAATATGGATATGATCTTTTGTCAGTCCTGGCATTTCAGCTTCAACAATAAGGTGGTGATCCAGTTCATATACATCACATTTTGGAATATATTCGGAAATAGATAATGGTGTTATTGGGGCAGAATTTTTTTTACTGGAGTCAAAAATTTTATTCCAAAAAGCATCAGATTGATATTGTTGTGCATCATCCATCCACTTTTTAAATTTTTCCATATCCATCAAATCACTCCTCCGTGTTGAGCTGTTACTTATCCTTATTTTTGTCTCATCAAAACATGCTAAAAAACTTAGATTATAAAATTTCCATAACATCGATTTGTGAAAATTGCATATCCACGTTTTTAGGAATTTTTACCTCGAGAACTCCATCTTTATAATTGGCAGATGCCCCTTTCTTTTTAACAATCGCCGGCAATGTAATGGTATGTTTATCTTCATACTGTGGAACATGCTCGATTATGAGTTGATTTGAAGTATGAAATAAGCGCAGTTTTTTGATCCACTCCTCACTCTTAATCGGAATCCTGACAAATACATAATCATGTGTTTCGTAGGCGGATGCACCTAATGTGTCCGGAGACGGAGATGTTTGTGGAGTTGAGCGTGATGAAAATCCGTTGAAAAGCTCCTGAGGATTCATCATCCCCTGCATATTTCCTGGCATTACTTTTGAGATGATATCCTGGACATATTTGTCTATTTCCTCTGGCTTAAGTTTTTGCAATGACTCCTTCATATCTTTATTAAAAGGGAATAAATTCCATGGGAACATGGTGGTTCATCCTTTCGGGTAAAAAATTTGAATTCAATAGGCAGCAAAAATTTATTGGAGAATATAAGGCTTTTATAGAAACGTCGATATGGCATACTATGCAAAAGAATGCCCACAAGTTATTGATCGGCTCAGAAGGAAATGGTTAGGGGTTAAATTATTGGAAAATCAAGTATGAAAACAAATGAAGTTGCGGATAATAGGAATTAATCATCAATGAAAGGAGCAAAGACAATGAGTTTTAATTTGAACAGAATCAATCCAAATCAAACCCAGGTACTTTTTCATGATGGACGTTTTGAAACTTTAACGAATGAAGAGTTAGAAGAATTTTTGCTCCAAATGGGTCTTAATGAAGTCAATGAAACGATCGAACAAAGTGTTACGGATTAACGGCATTGTAACTTTTATGACAATAGAAAAAGCAACCGGTTCACTTACCGGTTGCTTTTTTTACGCTTCTAATAGCTGCGTGCCATCGTCTGCTTGGGATGAAGTGTTTCGCAATGCATTTAATGTGAACAAATCTTTAGGAATTTCATACAAATCATATACTTCTTCTTTTGCATTTAGTTGTTCATATACGGATTTTCTAGTTTCATTAGCCAAGACAGAATAGGGAAGTTTTTCTGCCGCTTTGATAGAACGGATATTAACTTTTCTGATCCGCATAAAAACTGTTTCAATTCCTTTTTCGTAAAATAGCTCTTGGAAAAACGCATCTTTAGCTATTTGGTTATAACCTTTTCCGTGAAACGGTTTTCCAAGCCAAGTACCCAAAAATCCAGCATTGTCCTGGATATCAAAAAGATTGATGACGCCAATCGGGTTGCCCCATTCATCTAGAATCGTTCGGGATATTAATTCCCCGCGCTCTTCTGCTTCAATGGTTTGCTTGGTCATAAAGAGAAATTCTTCGTATGAGGCCGCTTTTTGACGTACAAAAGGGAAGACATCTGGATGCGTCATTAATTCGTAAAGTGTGTGACTGTCTAGTAGCTCTCGTTTCTTGAGCATGAATATCCCTCCAATTAGGGCATACCGATTCCATGTCTAAAGAAGCGGCCCACCCTCGAAATTTTTTTAACTTGATAAAAAATTTCGGGGTGGGAATCGAACCCACTAGAACCAGTCATCGCTGGTGGCGCACCATTTGCCTTCCCATTTTTAGTTTTTGTTTAAACAGAGATTGTCCTAAAACCCCCATAAATATACACGATAAAAAAATGTTTTTCTTAAAGTATCATACAAGAAATAAAGTAAAAAGGAAATAGTTTTTTGTTCTATTTTCAACAAAGTTTTTTCCTGTTTTTCTACAAAATTCTACTTATTTGTGTAAACGATTTCACCGCCGATCATGGTCCATTTTGGTTTTGCCAGATAATGAAAGGGATGATGACTCCATAATACTAAATCGGCTTCTTTTCCAGGTTCAATACTTCCCAGCTGGTTGTCTATTTTCAAATTTCTTGCAGGAAGAATGGTGATTCCTTCTAGTGCTTTCTGTTCGGACATTCCTTCCCTTACAGCCAAACTGGCACATATATTTAAATATTGGATTGGAGTGTAAGGATGATCAGTAATGATGGAAACTTCAATTCCATGGTCAGTAAGTTCCCGATAAGTACTCCATGTTTTATTTTTCAATTCGACCTTTGATCTCCGTGTCAACGTCGGGCCAACTGAAACCTTTAAATTCTTACCGGATAGTTCATCGGCTATCAAATGTCCTTCAGTACAATGCTCAATTCGCAAATCAAGGTTAAATTCCTCGGCAAATCTTAATGCTGTAATAATATCGTCGGCGCGATGGGCATGAATTCTTACAGGTATTTCCCGTCTCAATGCCATGATCAGCGGGGTTATTCGAAGTTTCTCGTGATGATCGCCATGTAACGCTTTATAGAAGGCTTCGCGCAGCATTCCCATGATTCCCATTCTAGTGATGGAATTACTTTTTCCATTACTGTGAATTCTTTTTGGATTTTCGCCTAGGGCGATTTTTAATCCCGAAATTTCTTGGACAATCATCTTCTGAATATTTTTCCCCGTAGTTTTAATAACTGAAGTTGTTCCTCCGATGATATTAGCACTTCCAGGCATAATATGGACAGTGGTAATTCCGTTTTTTATGGCATCGGAAAAAGCTTGGTCGAGCGGGTAGACTCCATCAATGGCACGAATATGCGGGGTAAGGGCTTCTGCGGTCTCGTTTGCATCATCACCTGCCCAACCGGTGCCTTCATCATAAAGACCTAAATGGGTATGCACATCGATAAATCCAGGAAACAAATGGAGCCCGGCGCAATCTATCATTTTTACGTCTGTTTCACTGGTTAATTGCATCCCTACCTTTGATATTTTTCCGTGTTCAATTAATACATCTCCTGATTTTAACGGTTTGGATGTAATGGGATATACTGTAGCATTTTTTAAAAGTAATTTTGTCATAATAAAACCTTTCGCTATGTTGTTTATAATATTTATTTATCTTTGTTCGAAGAGGGGTTTTCAATTTTTCCTTCTCCTTATTTTTATGCAATTTATAATAATTTTAACAAGGTATCTTCTTTCTATTTCTTAGAAAGGAAATCTTCTATCATTTTTTTCGCTATCTTAAATAAACTGATATAAGAGGAATGATAAGGAGTTATTCATGATGAAGATATATGATTATTACCGAAACACAGCAAATATCAGTTTAAATGGCAGTATTGCTGCCTTATTTCCTGCAGCTCTGATCGTAATGACAAATCTTTATTTGTTTAAAAATCAAGAAATCATGTTATTGACGATACCTTTTTTCTTTTATAGCTTTTTTGGCTTTCAACTTTATTTATTTAAGATGAAACAGTCTTTTTCAATTAACAGGTACATGGAAAAAAACAAATTAATGGTGCGAAATCAGTCATTATACAACGCCAGAGAACTTTTAATATTTTTAATCAGTACAAAATCGCCAACTGTTATGCTGTATTTTCCAGATGGCCATTTAGCGGGATACATACAAAGAATGATCGAAAGAAGAAAGTTTTTCAGAAAAACTTTTGTCCTTTGCAATCAGAAAGAGGAAGCAGTCGGATTCTTTCAGGTGAAAGGAAAATGGAATAGATATATTGAAGTATATGATCAAGAGAGGAATTATATAGGATGCTTTGAAAAAAAACGTCAGTCCTTTATGAAATATAAAAAGGAATTGCTGGATTCAGCTGGAATGTATGTTGGATTTGTGGAAGGGTCGTCTACTTTTATGGATGAGAGAGTATTTAATGATAGTAATCAGCAAATTGTACGGCTGCGGAGAGGGTGGATGCCGTTAGAATGGAGTTCGTTATTTCCTGAACCTAATACACCCGTACTTTCTTTTTCAGGCGAGGGATCAGAAAAGGACAAGCTTTTAAGCATGTCATTTTTAATTAATGAATATTTTATCGAGAGATAGCTGTCAGTTCCCCTTATGCAAAATGTTTGGTAAGATATATAATAAATTTTTTTATTCGTTCTGGAGGTTTAAAGAGTGCATATTGAATTGTTAAAAGGCCATGGTTCTGGAAATGATTTTCTTTTGATTGATGAAATTTCAAATAACTATACTTTTTCAGAAGAAGAGCGAGCCAATCTAGCAAGGTTGCTTTGCAATAGGGAAACTAGTCTTGGGGCAGATGGAATTCTATTTGTAATGGAAAGTGATCATGCTGAGGGAAGAATGAGGGTTTTTAATACAGACGGCTCTGAAGCTTCGATGTGCGGAAATGGGCTTCGTTTGGTGGCGCGTTACATTTGTGAACTGCAAGGGCGAACAGATGCTGTGATTGAAACCATGAAGGCAGACCTTAAAGTAAGTAAAAGGAATGAAATTTATCCTGATATCCATACGTATCAAGTAGAAATATCACCCGTTCTTTTTGATCTTAAAGCACTTCCGTTGAATTTGGATAAAACGGACTTATTAAATGAGAAAATTGATGAGTTATCAGATGAGTTAAGGTTTTCAGCCTTGGCTGTGCCTAACCCTCATTTAATAGCACTGGTTGAGAAAGAACAATTAGAATGCGGTCTGCAAAAACAGCTGAGTGAAAAACTTAATGGGCCAAATGATTTATGCCCTGATGGTGTGAATGTCAGCTTTGTAAAGCCATTGCAGGAAGGGGTTATTTATGTTCGAACATTCGAGCGGGGAGTAGGGTTTACAAATGCCTGTGGAACAGCCATGTCTGCCTCTACACTAGTTACGTGCCTGCAAGGGATCAATGAATATGAATCGGTGGTAAATGTGTGTAATAATGGCGGAAAGGTTCAATGTGTTGTCCATCGAAACAATGGAGAATATTATATTGATTTAATTGGTAATGCGACATATCTATATCAAGCAGCTGTGGAAGTTGATCTTCAACAAAAATCATTTACAATGAATTCACAGATTCATTTGGCAGAGCAGCCTTCGTATGAAAAGCTTCAAGACGATGTACAGCGATTTTTAGCAGAAACCATTTAAATTTGAATTCGTTAACTTGATTTGCCAAAAGGAGTAGGCATCCAACACTTTGGATGCCTCAGATTGTAGACAAAAGGCATTTCAAAAGTTCCGATTCTGGCGCCCTTTTCTAAAATTGGGATTTTTCTGTTTGATTTTTCTTAAGGTAGACCCCGGCGGGGTCTATTTTTATGCCATTTCTGGACTTTTCCAAGTCCATGTAGCCAACTTCTTTAAATTCATAGCAGCAAAAGTAAGCATCGCCTGCATGGACAATTTTTTAAGACCTCTTAAGGTTGTCCATCGCATACCATGCTTTTCTTTCGCATCCGCGAATACACGTTCAATTGTTTCTTTACGACGTGCATATATTATTTTATTCTCTTCTGTATGACGAAGATGTTCAGCCTCTTCAAGATATGGTTCCCAGATATGTCGTTGAATGAGCTTTTGATGATTTTGACTTTGTGTACATTGTGCTAGAAGTGGGCAATCCTTACATATAACAGGATTAGAGATGTACTGTCGATAACCTTCCTTAGTAGTCGTTCTATAATCCAGAACTTGTCCTTCCGGACATATGTAACAATCAAAGTGCTCATCATAGACATAATCGTGCTTTTTCAAATATCCCTCCTTTGTACGTGGTCGTGTATAGGGTAAAGCAGGGCGAATTTCATTTTCAATTAAATATTGAGCAATAGCAGGTGTTTTATATCCGGTATCAGCAGCTACAGCATTAGGTTTCCCACATTTTTCAATGACCTTTTCAACTAGAGGCTCTAACATTGTACTATCATGAACGTTACCTGGAGTTACAATAGTCCCCAGGACAAAACCATTTCTATCTGCGGCTGCATGAAATGAATAAGCAAATTGCTTTGTCCTTTCGTCTTTTACATAGTAACCACTCTCCGAATCTGTTGTACTTTCTTTTATTTCTTTGTTTTCTTCTTTTTCATATTTATCTGGTGGGATGGGCTTTTTCCCATGTTCTTCACGATCACTATTAATTTCTGCTTGAAGACGTGCTTCATAAGCTTTTGATTCTTTCCGAACTACTTTCTTTTCGAATTTGCGTTTATTTGCACTTGCTTTAACGTGAGTTGAATCAATGAATACATGTTCCGAACTAACTAACTTTTTATCTGCTGCCTCTTTTAAAATACGGTAGAAAATTTGTTCAAATAAGTCTGTATCCTTAAAACGACGTTCGTAGTTTTTACCAAAAGTTGAAAAGTGGGGTACTTTATCATAAAAACCAAATCCTAAAAACCAGCGATACGCCATATTTGTTTCAATTTCCTTTATCGTTTGACGCATCGAACGGATACCGAAGGTATATTGAATGAAAGCCATCTTAATTAATACAACAGGGTCAATACTTGAACGTCCGCGCTTAGTTGAGTACAAATCTTCAACCAATGAATAGATAAATGAAAAATCTACTGCGGCTTCTATTTTGCGAACCAAGTGATCAGCAGGTACAAGTTGATCTAAGGCAATCATTTCAATTTGGTCACGATTTATCTGTGTATTTTTCGAAAGCATTCCATCCACCTCTATTAATTCTCTGTAAATAAATTATACAAAAGGCTGTGTTAATGTACATTATTGATTTTTACACTCTGTTGATTGGAGTGGAAGGCGGCGAAGACTCCTGCGGGAGTACGGGACAGGGGAGACCCCGCAGGCGCTGAAAGCGCAGAGGAGGCTCCCCGAACCGCCCGCGGAAAGCGAAGCCGCCTGGAACGGAAATCAACAGACAAGTTTAATATGGCCAAACAAAAAAGACTGTCGATTTTAAACCCGAAATCCTTCGGATTTGTCGACAGTCTGAAGCATCCAAGGGTTGGATGCTTCTTTTTTTTATTTTTGTTTTGCAGGAACTTCAGTTGGATTTTTATAATAAAGTTTTTGGCTTATCAGTGTTTGAAGGGTTAAGAATGTTCCCCCAACAACCCAATACAGTGGAAGAGCGGCAGGTGCACTAAATGAAAACATCACAATCATCAAAGGCGATAAGAGTCCCATGAACTTCATTTGTTCCTGCTGCTGTTTAGGCATCGTCGTTTGGGAAACCTTAAATTGAAAATAGTAAATTAATCCCGCGATAATCGTTAATACGATATCAGGATGTCCTAAACTGAACCATAAAAATTTATGTTGAGCAATATCTTTAGAACTGCGGATTGCATAATAAAATGCAGTTAAAATCGGCATTTGAATAATAAGTGGAAGACAGCCCATGTTTAATGGGTTTACGCCGTGTTTTTGATACAATCCCATCATTTCGGCTTGAAGCTCTTGCTTCTTTTTTGGGTCCTTTTCAGCTTTTAATTTCTTTTGAACGGCATCCATTTCCGGTTTAATTAAGTCCATTTTTTCCTTCATGGCCATTTGATTTTTGTATTGCCGCATCATGAATGGCATTAAGCAAAGTCTGATAATGATCGTAACAATGATAATGGCCAGACCGTAGTTTCCATAGAAAACTTTAGCGACAGATTGGATAATGTTTGAGAATGTGTCGACAAAGTAGTGCTGGAAAAAACCTGGGTTTTTACTGTTTTGTGCTTGTGAAGAGCACGCTGATAGCAGTAATGTTGTAAATGATAAAAGTGCAATTAGTAATAAAGTCGATTTTTTCGTTTTCATATTTCCTCCTAAATAGTAGCTGATTTTTGATGATGAAAATGGAAGGAAATAGGCTCTTCAGAATCATCCTGCGAATATTTCTTTCTGCGAATATATTTAACTATTCGTGTCAGAATAAAGCTGCCATTTAATCCGCTTTTTTTCTTATAAAATAATAATGGGTGAATAATTTTTGTATTCTTTGTATATGACAGCGATCCAAAAAAGGAATATTCCACACCCCAAGCCCATAAGTATTTCAAAATCATTCCTAAGTAAATGCTGAAATAAAGGGCATTTAAGGTATTGATATCCGAATGATCAATCAGTACTTGAAACAAAAATTTCACCTCGCTAAAATAACCAATGATAAGAGTATATAAGAGAATAACCAAATAATCAATTTTAATTGAAGTAAATAGAGAAAAAGATTATATCTTTTACCTGAAAAATAATTACCCCAAAAACAAACAACACCAATTCTACTGGAATTGGTGTTGTTGCCAGTGGGCTATTAGTTTCCGATAAGCAAAATCCACATTTTCCCCAGTTGGAGGTTCGATTCCTTTTAATGGATATTCATGACCGAGTGCTTCCCATTTATAGACACCAAGCTTATGATAGGGGAGAATTTCAATTTTATCGACGTTATCTAAGGTCCCGATAAATTCACCCAATTTAGTTAAATCTTCTGGTGCATCAGTAATAGTAGGAACTAGTACATGCCTAATCCAGATCGGGATATGGCGTTCAGATAAAAATTTCGCGAATTCTAATATATGGTCATTGGCCATACCAGTTAACTGAATGTGTTTTTTACGATTGATATGTTTCAAATCCAGTAAAATTAAATCCGTATATTTTAATAACTCCTCCAGCTGCTCAATAAATAGTTTGGAATGGGAGAAACAACCGCCTGAAGAATCGATTGTCGTATGAATCCCTAATTTTTTGCATGCTTTAAATAATTCAGTGAGGAAGGGAACTTGCAAAAGGGGTTCACCCCCGCTGACAGTAATTCCACCTCCGGAAGCTTGGATGAAAGGGAGATAGCTTTTTAAATCATCAATGATTTCGGAAACAGTCATTTCTTTTCCCGTACCGATTTCCCATGTATCTGCATTGTGGCAGAACTGACAGCGCAGCAGACACCCTTGTGTAAAAATGACATAACGGATCCCAGGTCCGTCAACTGTTCCTAATGTTTCGATTGAATGAATATTTCCGTTCATGATGATAATCTCCTTTCATATTTATGGCAGAGCTCCCTATATGAAGGGAGCCCACGCCATCGGTTGCTATAAAGATTCGTGGAAAGTACGGTTAATAACGTCTAATTGCTGTTCTTTTGTTAATTTAATAAAGTTAACGGCATATCCGGAAACACGAATGGTTAATTGTGGATATAGCTCTGGATGTTCCATTGCGTCTAATAGTGTTTCTCTGTTAAAGACGTTAACATTTAAATGATGACCGGATTTTGCTGCATATCCATCTAAGATGGCTGTTAAGTTGCGAGTTTGACTTTCTTCATCTTTTCCTAATGCTTTAGGAACGATAGAGAACGTATTAGAAATGCCGTCCATTGCATAGCTGTAAGGAAGCTTGGCAACAGATGACAAGGAAGCAAGTGTGCCTTTTGTATCACGGCCATGCATTGGGTTTGCTCCAGGTGCAAATGGTTCGCCCGCGCGTCTGCCATCTGGTGTATTACCAGTTTTCTTTCCGTAAACTACGTTTGAAGTGATCGTTAAAATGGATAAAGTATGAACAGAATTACGATAAGTCACATGTTTGCGTAATTTTTTCATAAACCTTTCAACGATTTCAACGGCAATACTGTCAACACGGTCATCATTATTGCCGTATTTAGGGTAATCACCGCTCGTTTCAAAGTCTACCGCTAAGCCGTTTTCATCACGAATCACTTTTACTTGACCGTATTTAATGGCACTTAATGAGTCAGCAGCTACACTTAAACCGGCAATACCAGTTGCCATAGTCCGAAGAATTTGCGTATCATGTAACGCCATTTCGATTCTTTCATAGCTATATTTATCGTGCATATAGTGAATCACATTTAAAGTATTAATATAAAGGCCTGCCAGCCATTCCATCATTTGGTCGAATTTTTCCATTACATCGTTATAGTCTAAGATTTCTGAAGTAATTGGGCGGTATTCTGGACCGACTTGAATTTTTAATTTTTCATCTACTCCGCCATTGATCGCATAAAGAAGTGTTTTGGCAAGGTTGGCACGGGCTCCAAAGAATTGCATTTGTTTACCGATTTCCATTGCAGATACGCAGCAGGCAATTCCATAATCATCACCATATTCAGGACGCATAATGTCGTCATTTTCATATTGAATGGCACTTGTTTTTATTGAAACTTTTGCACAGAACTTTTTAAAGTTTTCTGGAAGACGAGTGGACCAAAGTACAGTTAAGTTTGGTTCTGGCGCCGGCCCTAAGTTTTCAAGGGTGTGCAAGAATCGGAAAGAGTTTTTCGTGACTAATGAGCGGCCATCGTTTGCCAATCCGCCAATAGATTCTGTTACCCATGTTGGGTCACCGCTGAACAATTCATTATAATCAGGTGTCCGGGCAAATTTAACAAGACGAAGTTTCATTACAAAATGATCAACTAATTCTTGTGCCTCTTCTTCCGTTAATGTGCCGTTTTGCAGGTCGCGCTCAACATAAATATCTAGGAAGGTTGAAACACGTCCAAGGCTCATAGCGGCACCATTTTGTTCTTTTACAGCTGCAAGGTAACCAAAGTATAGCCATTGGAATGCTTCCTGGGTATTTTTAGCTGGTTGGGAAATGTCGAAGCCATAGCTTGCGGCAAGTTCCTTCAGTTCTTTTAGTGCACGATATTGTTCTGAAAGTTCTTCTCTTAGGCGAATAGTATCTTCAGTCATAACACTTGAAGTATTATTAAAATCTTTTTGTTTTTCTTTCATTAAAAAGTCAACACCGTATAAAGCAATTCGGCGATAGTCCCCAATGATCCGGCCCCTGCCATAAGCGTCTGGAAGTCCTGTAATAATTCCGGCCTTTCTTGCACGGAGCATTTCACTGGTATAAGCATCAAAGACGCCTTGGTTATGAGTTTTCCGATAGTCTGTGAATATCTTGTCAATTTCTGGGCTTAATTTAAAGCCATAAGCTTCACAAGCTTGTTTCGCCATGCGAATGCCGCCAAAAGGCTGGAGTGAGCGGTTAAATGGTTTATCGGTTTGGAAACCAACTACCTTTTCAATCTCTTCATCTAAATACCCTGGTCCATGGGAAGTAATGGCTGAAACAGTTTCGGTGTCCATTTCAAGAACACCGCCTTTTTCGCGCTCCTGTTTTGTGAGTTCCATTACTTGATCCCACAATTTGGTTGTAGCTGCTGTGGCTCCTGCTAGGAAGGAATCATCTCCTTCATATTCTGAATAATTTTTTAAGATAAAATCACGGACATTAACTTCTTTTGACCAATCACCTTTTGTAAAGCCTTGCCATTGTTCCATTGGTAATCACCTCATATATCATTTAAAGAAATATAACAGCTTTGCTGTCTTTTCTATGGACTCAGTATAACAGTTGGTAAGTACCTTGAGAGAGGTGATTTGTTAACATATTGTGAAACCTTGTTTTTTAGGGGGTTTTTATGAACTTTTTATGAATTAATGTATTAGTTTTGAAAAAACTGTACTATAAAAAATGAGGAAAATATTATAACTGTTATATACAAAAAACTAATAATATCAACGTTTTAATAGGAAAAACCTATGAAACAGCAAATAAAAACAGGAGAATGACTCCTGTTCTAATTTACAACAATATAAGCAATCATTGGCCCATTGTGCTGTCTGTCTGAGTGAGCCTCGCAGATTAATTGATAGGTTCCCTGTTTATTAAACTGGAGGGGGATCATCGTTTCTCTTCCTTTTTTTACTGTCCCTTTAATATTGGTTCCTTCAATATAAAATGGATGTTCTTCACCATTTATCCCGCTTATATATAAATTAACTCTCTCACCTTGTTTTATAACGATCGTACCTGGATCCCAGCGGTATGCTTCAATTTCCTGTCCGTTTTTTAATGTTGTTTTAAATTCGGCTGTCACCATATGAAATTCACGAACTACTTTGCTCGAAGGCTGATTAAATACAGCCACGTCACCTGCTTTCAGGATAAACCAGGCAGAAATCGAGGCTAGCATAACACCAATTGCTAAAAAGAATAATAACGTCTCTTTAGTAAAGATTAAAAATTTCACACTATATCCCCCTCGAAAAAATGGCGTTTATATATTCATATGCATATATGGGCAGAAAACTTGTCTACTTTTTTACGTTCAAATAGCTCAAAAAAACACAACACAGCGATTAGATTATATCCAATGGGTTGAAACATGTTTAAAATGTCTACAATGTTAATGAGCATATTTCTATTAAAAATAATTTTCTTTGTTTTTCTGCTGGAAAAGATTATATTTAATTCAGGAATATATAAAATAGGTGGTTGGCTTGATTGGGGATTAATAAAGACAAGATATTAAAGGTGGTAAAGTTTTCTTTTCCTCTGTTATTATTAATTTTTGCACTTGTAGAAATGAGGAAATTTACTCGAGATATAAATGTACATCTTCTTAGAAATGAATTAGATCAACTGAATATTGCCCTTTTATTGTTGATCTTGGCGATTACATTTGCGGCTGTTTTACCAATGGTGCTTTATGATGTCATCTTATTTAGGATATTAAAGATAAAGGTTTTAAAATGGGAGCTCCTGGAACAATCATTTATTGCCAACTCTTTTTCCAATTTAATTGGTTTTGGAGGCATAGTAGGGGCGATGCTGAGAACATACTTTTTTCTCAAGCTAGAACATGAAAAACGCAGACTACTTGGGCTTATTGCATCTGTTTCGCTTTTTTACTTAACAGGAATATCCTTTCTCTCCTGGATCGTGACAACAAGTTACCGTCATTATCCGTTATTTGTTCATAACAGATGGCTTTATTTTGCAGCTGTGGGTGTAGGTCTTTACTTGCCTGTTTTTTATCTAATACATACTTTTCAAGCGAAAAAGGAACAAAAATCACTAATCCCGACAAAAGCTGGTTTTGGTTTAATTGGAGTTTCGATCATTGAATGGTTTGCGGTATTCAGTGCTATTTTTGTTTTAAATAAATTATTAGGAATGAATGTCAGCATTCCAAATCTTTTTCCAGTCTATATTGTTGCAGCATGCGCAGGAATTATTAGTATGATCCCTGGAGGGCTTGGCTCATTTGATTTGGTATTTTTATGGGGAATGAAAAATCTGCACGTCGGAGAGGAAAAAGTACTTGTCTTACTATTATTTTACCGAATTGGTTATTATTTTGTCCCTTTTTTAATTAGCTTAGTTTTTTTTATCAAACTATATTGGAAGAAATGGAATCAATCCTGGAATGATTTGCCTAAAGCGATTATTCAAAGACTTAGTCATATTATATTGACCATTTTAGTTTTTTCATCCGGCTTAATCATGCTCTTATCAGCAAGTATACCGGGTATTATGTCAAGACTTCGGATCGCAAGAGAATTATTATCATTTCCTATTATTAATGTGTCTCATCAGCTTTCAGTTGCTGCTGGATTCTTACTTCTTGGATTGTCAAGAGGGATTGAGTACCGAGTAAAGCGAACGTATGAGTTGACAATGTTTGCCTTGATTCTTGCAGCACTATTTTCCATATTTAAAGGAATAGATTATGAAGAAGCGATATTTTTAATCATTGTAGCACTTATTCTTAGATTATCAAAAGGTCAATTTTATCGTGAAAGTTATGTTTTAACATGGGGAAAAACGATTTTTGATGTAACAGTTATTTTTCTAATTACTTCCATGTATCTCATCATTGGTTATTTAAATTTACCTTCGGCTAAACTGGCTATTCCTAAAAGGTTTATTCCATATGTCATTGTTAATTATCGTGATTTGTTTTTTAGTGCAATCATTGGCCTGTTGATCGCCTCGATTATTTTAATGCTTGGGTATTTGATAAGTCTTCCAAGAAAGTGGAAATTTGAAATGTCCGAAACACAGGAGAAAGCCATTGATAGCCACTTGAGAAAATACGAGGGAAACACAGTGGCTCACTTACTATTTTTGCATGATAAGTACCTATTTTGGAACCGAAAGAAGACGGTTTTGATTCCTTTCCAAAAATATGCTGATAAATTAGTGATTCTTGGAGATCCCATTGGTGAAAAAAACGATCTATCAAATGCCATAGATGAATTTCAGGAAAAAGCTGATTTACATGGGTATACTCTTGTTTTTTATCAAGTGAGTGATGAGATGCTTCCGTATCTTCATAATCACGGTTTTGCTTTTTTTAAATTGGGTGAAGAAGCTCATGTGGATTTGGGGTCATTTTCCATTTCTGCGATAAATGGGATAACTGATTTCGAAAGTACTTTTCAAAGAAACTATTCGTATAAAGTCATAGAGCCCCCATTTACAGAGGATTTATTGCTTCAGTTACGAGAAATATCAGATGAGTGGCTTCAGGGGAGAAATGAGCAAGGATATGCAGTCGGATTCTTTCATGATGGGTATTTAAATAAATCACCTATTGTGATTGCTCAGGATGACAATATGCAAATTATTGGATTCATGAATATTATGTATATATACGATCATGATCGGACTGCGGGTGTGGATCTAATTAGGTTAAAGTCGGAGGCTTCTGAGGGAACGATAGACTCTCTTCTTATAACATTAATGAAGTGGGCAAGAGCCCGCGGATATAGCCGTTTTAATTTGGGGATGGCTCCTTTGGCAAATGTCGGTTTGTCTAAGTTCGCTTTTTTAAGTGAAAAAATAGCCGCACAGATCTTTCTGCATGGCCATTTTATTTCTCAAGTTCAGGGATTGAGAAATTTTAAAGAAAAATATGCAGATAAGTGGGAACCAAAATACTTGGCATATCGGAGGAAATCATCTTTGCCATTTATTATGGCACAAATCACCTTACTAATTTCCAAAAAAAGAACATCATGATCACTTCAAAAAGCGATGAAGAGGGGGTTGCCTGATTCATCGCTTTTTGTTTGTATTTTACTTACCTGTTGGAATATTTAATGGATGGGTTTCAAAAGAGGTTGGGACATCAATTTGGTCCCGGTCATCGACAAAACTGCGGTTTCCAAAAAAATCACTTTTATCACCAAAATTTTGCCCAAACCCCTGATTCTTTTTATCAGAACTGTACCATTCTGCTAGAAGATTCTGACCAATATTGACGGCAGAAGAGTTTTCAAAGGAATTTATTTTTATCATAAATATATTTATATTAATATACGGAGCTGGAGTTGGCATGTCATATCTCCTCCTTGTCATTGCTTATTAAATATATGCGCCTATTAAAGGTTTATGAGGTGTTTCCATTAAAATGAGGATTAAATTGCCTAATTGTTTCGTAATATGGAAGTAAAGCTGTTCCGTTTGTTAAAAACGGTTTTCTCTTATAGCGGTAGAAGGGGGGCGTAAAGATGGATATGGATAAATTAAAGCAATGGCTAGAACTGGCAAAAAATATGCAAGGCAGTGATTTCTGGAGTAATGTATTTGACCAGGAGTTTGCCAAGCAATTTATCAATGACGAACAATTTAACTCCCCTTTCACAAATACAACCGGGCAGTCTTTCCGCGAAGGTCAAACCTCCAAATCATTTCCAATCATAGATATATTAGAGGGTGAAGAGGAAGTATTCGTCATTATAGAACTTCCTGGAATTATTAAAGAAAACATACAACTGGGGCTAAACGGAAATGTTTTATCGATAAAAGGAAAGGCAGTACCTGTTCATCCGCATTTACATACAGCCTATTCGGAGAGATTTTATGGTGATTTTCAAAGGCAGATAACATTGCCAGATCATGTGAATCCAAGTGAAATTAACGCAAAATTTTGGAATGGATTATTAATTGTAAGATACAAACGCAACAATATGAAAGGTGAAATCATTCCGATCGAATAAGTTCAATTTCCGAAAGATCTGAAAAAGCGTTGAAATTCCGTTGAGTGATAATAAATGGACATGTTATATAAAACTTCCCATATAATTGAAAGTAAGGTGAAAAAGGGGAGCGTTTAAATACATGACGATAAAAAACATTTTCCTGATGTTTCGTAAAAATGAAGATAACCGGGAAATCAGAAGAAAATTGGCCTCCCTGGAAATGAACATGGAGATGCTGAAACAATCGTTGGAAGCAATTCAAAAGCAATCTCCTAAGGATGAGGTTAAGAAAGATAAAGATCCTCCCATTATAATTGAAAAAATTAATATTGAAAAAATAATCCTTGATAAATATGAATTAAATAATAATTTTGGCCAGCTTGGAATTAAGGAGTTAAAAGGAAAATTAAATATTGGGGCCACATATGGAAGTGAATTTACCCCTAATTTGGAAGAAGAAAAAACAGAAAGCAGCGAGAAGGAACCGTATCAACGAGAAGAGAAAAAGCCAAAAATCAATATTCAATCCAAAAAAGAGGATGGCTAATAAAAAAGACTAAAGTTTTGATCCTTTAGTCTTTTAAGTAGGTCACTATCCGAGTCTGGTTTCCACTGCCTGACAAACCTCGTCTGCAGACATACCCTCCGCATCAATGACCGGAGCTTTGGTGTAGGTATCCTGCATTCCCATTACGTTTGAATCAAGACCAGAAACAACACAGCAATCACAATTCTGAGCGTCAGACTCCTGCTTTAACTCTACTACATCATAACCTTTTTCCTTTAATGCTTGTTGAATGTTTGTAAGAGACTGTTCTACTCCAACCTTTGCCATCCAAAACACCTCCTCTGTCCATTATCTTGCCTAAAAATGAAGTAAATATTCCGTATAATGGGGGATTAACCTCCAAAAGCTAGTACTGGAGGTGTTCAAATGAGTAAACGTAAAGCAGATCCGTCAAAAATAGGTCTCAGCTCACCACAAGTGGAAGGGCAGGGAACGACTACAACGGAAACGGGTGCAAGAATAGAACCATCTTCAAGAAAGAAACAGAAACGTTACTAACAAAAAAGGGCACCTTTTATTGGTGCCCTTGAGCATTACTTATACATATCAGCTACTTGTTTCTGAATTTCGTCACTTTCCAGATATTCATCGTAAGTCATTTGTTTATCGATTAATCCATTTGGTGTTAATTCAAAAATCCGATTGGCAATGGTCTGAATAAATTGATGATCGTGCGATGAAAACAATAGAGATCCTTTAAAATTGATTAATCCATTATTCAGTGCTGTGATTGACTCCAGGTCTAAGTGGTTTGTGGGCTCATCAAGGAGAAGGACATTTGCTCCTGATAGCATCATTTTAGACAGCATACAGCGAACCTTTTCTCCCCCTGAAAGTACACTGGCTTTTTTCAATACCTCTTCTCCAGAAAACAGCATTCTTCCCAAAAATCCGCGTAGGAAGCTTTCGCTGTCATCCTTTGGAGAAAATTGGCGCAGCCACTCTACAAGATTCAGATCACTGTTTTCAAAATACTCGGAGTTATCTTTAGGAAAATAGGAACGTGCAGTAGTGATTCCCCATTTAAAGGTACCGCTGTCCGGTTCCATTTCACCCATTAAAATTTTAAATAAAGTTGTTTTTGCAATTTCATTTGTTCCAACTAGGGCGATTTTATCTCCCTTATTCATATAGAAACTAATATTGTCGAGTACCTTAACGCCATCAATCGTTTTGGTGAGACCTTCCACCTTTAACAAGTCATTCCCGATTTCACGTTCAGGGGTAAAGCCTGCATATGGATAACGTCTTGATGACGGTTTAATGTCATCCAAAGAAATTTTATCCAAAAGTTTTTTCCGTGATGTCGCCTGTTTTGATTTAGAAGCATTCGCGCTGAAACGGGCAATAAAGTTTTGCAACTCTTTAATTTTTTCTTCTTTCTTTTTATTGGCATCTTGCGCCATTTTTGATGCTAGTTGACTTGATTCATACCAGAAATCGTAGTTCCCGACGTAAATTTGAATTTTTCCGAAATCTAGGTCAGCAATATGTGTACATACTTTATTTAAGAAATGACGATCATGGGAAACTACAATGACCGTATTCTCGAAGTTAATCAAGAATTCCTCCAGCCATTGAATCGCCTTGATATCCAAGTGGTTTGTCGGCTCGTCAAGTAATAAGACGTCAGGTTTACCAAACAATGCTTGCGCCAATAAAACTTTAACTTTTTCAGCACCAGTTAATTCAGCCATCAACTTATAATGAAGGTCCTCCTGAATTCCCAATCCTTTTAAGAGAATGGCAGCTTCAGATTCTGCTTCCCATCCGTTCAGTTCTGCGAATTCGCCTTCAAGCTCAGCTGCACGCATCCCATCTTCATCCGTGAAGTTTTCCTTCATGTAAATAGCGTCTTTCTCCTGCATAACTTGATAAAGCCTTGTGTGTCCCATGATAACGGTTTTTAATACTTCATATTCTTCATATTCAAAGTGGTTTTGTTTCAATACGGCCATCCGTTCATTTGGACCAAGTGTTACCGTTCCTGTTTGGGCCTCAATGTCGCCAGCGAGAATTTTTATAAACGTAGATTTTCCAGCTCCGTTTGCACCTATAAGACCATAACAATTCCCAGGGGTAAATTTAATATTAACATCTTCAAATAATTTTCGGTCACCATATCTTAAACTAACATTACTAACAGTAATCATGTTAAAAGTATCCTCCAAAAAAACATTTTACTATCAATTATAGCATTTATTTGGAGTGGAGGCGAATATTTTTAATTTAAAGATGGAAAATTGGGCTTTATGATTTATATATGACAAAAGTAATATTTTCTAAAAAATTTTTTTGTTTTCACACTTTATTCATATTTTTGTTGTAGAATTGAGGTAAGAAGGAATTAAAGAAGGTGAAATGTGTGGCCAAAAAGCAGCTTACTGAACTCGTGAATAAACTGAAAAATGCTGGTATTAAAGCGAGTCTGACAAAACCAAAATCCGATTACCTTTTATCTTTACAGCAACTTAAAAAATATCCTTCATCCGTGAATTAAATAGGAGTAATAGTCTTAAAAGCGATTAATCCCGAGGACTAACCGCTTTTTTATTTTATGTGCTCAGTGTTTAGGAATAATATTAATCATTAGCTTTTGCTATTATTTTATTATATGAATCAATTTCATAATTTCCTTTTTTAAAAAAGTCTAGATTGTCCCTAACGGGACTTATTCAATTTTTTAAAACTACGCTACTTGTTGTTGCGGGCATTCTAACATTTTTCTGATACGATCAACTGCTAATTTTGAGGCATTATAAACTAAGGTGACTAAGTCAAAATGAACTTTGGCACGCTTTCCTGTTCGATAACGAACATTGTCTAGTTGAAAGTATAACTTGAGATAAGCATTCACACGTTCCACAGCGGTACGTCGTTTAAAGACAGTTTTCCAAGCTTTCGAACCACGGGCCGGTGCTGTATATTTTCGAAGATCTGTCGTGATTTTTATTTTATAGGTCTTTTGGCAAATACCCTCATTGGCTAAAGGGCAATTTTTACATTCTTTTGGATGTGTATATTTGAGAGTTTTGTATTTCGGATCGAAACTATCATATCGATACGAGTGTTCCCGGAAACAAGTGGGGGCGAAATGTTTATCAAAACCTTCTATCTCAGGTTCATTACGCTTGTTATAGGCAATAACAGATTGGTGACCCATCCGGTGAATTTGTTCATAAATCGGTTCGTAATCATACCCAGCATCCATCGTATGGTACCGTAAAGTTGAAAGTTGAACACGCTCTTGAATTCCTTTTAATAAAGGAATCGCAGCCTTTCCGTCATTCAAATTACCAGAAGAGAAAAGCGATTGAAGAATATATTGGCTTTTTGTTCCAACAGCTAAATGAGCCTTATATCCATACCAAAATACGTTCTTTCCTTCGCTGTTTTTCTTTACACCCCACTCAGGGTTTTTGGGAATTTCAGCACGAAGATGATCTAAAGTAACGTCTAACTGTTCTTCAATTTTCTTTTCAAAAAGAGGTAGATTGGTTTCGCGATCAGCTTTTTCAATCAACCATTGTTCTCTTTCTTCTTTCGATTTACGCCCACGTTTCTTAGGTTCGTTTTTTGGTTTTTCCTCTTTTTGAGGTGCCTGATCTTTTGCTTCAAAGTGTGTGGCATCAAGAGCTACTGTATCATCAGTGACAAATCCTTCTGTAATGGCTTGATAAAGAATCGTTTCCTTAACCTTTTCAAGAACGTTAGATTCACTGAGGATTGTCACCATTCTTGAATAAGCTGCTTCTGAAGGTACAGTATCAGAAACCAAAAATCCGCAGTCTAGACGGAAAACCATGTCATTTTTTAATCTCATCACCAAATCTTTAATAAAAGGAATTCGTTCCATTAATCGGGCAACTAAAGAGTAAATCATAGCTGCATAGTTCAGTTCAACAGGTCTACCAAAACGAGATTTCTTCGTTACCACAGAGAAGATTGGTTCAATGTTGATAGCAGAAAAAACAGCTTCAAAACGATGGGTAGGTTCTAAATCGTATAATTCTTGTAGTCCAAATAGGCTTCCTTGTCTTATAATAGCCATAGGGAGTCTTCCTCCAGTCTTATAAGTTTGTGTGGTGCTTACTTATTTAGACATTTTGGGGAGGTACTCCTTTTTTTGGTGTTTAAAAGCCTTGAGCCCGTAGGGCTCAGATTTTTGAAATTGATTCATATACATCTTGTTTATTAAAATTATTACCCATTGGGAATTTTGCAATAAATCGATTATGGTCGTCTACCAAATAAGTAAAAGTTGTGTGTACAAACTGACCGTTTCCAGGGTCTATGAACTGAAATCCAAGTCCATTTGCAATTTCATGAATCTTCTTCACGTCACTTTTTAATGTTGATGAATCACCGGTTAAAAAAGTCCATTGACTATTATTCGAAATGCCAAAGCCTTTCATATATTTGGTTAATATTTCAGGTGTATCACGGACCGGATCAATGGAAATCGTGATAAATTCAATTTTCTTTCTGAATATTCCTGCTTGGACTAGATCTTTTTTAAGAGCCGTCATTTTTTGAGTAGTGGTTGGACAAATGTCAGGACAATGCGTATAAATAAATTCAATCAATTTTAATTTTGTTTTATCTTTACCGAAATTATAAGACTCGCTGTTTTGATTTGTTAATGTAATATTGCTTGGTACTGATGCGTTTGCATCGCGAATAAGAAAGAAAGCGATGCCTCCGGCAATTCCTAGAAAAATGGCCAAACCACAAGTGAGATAAATCTTCTTCATAGATTAAAACCTCCTAACATTAAGATAAAGAAGTTCAGATGAAAAAGGTATGGATATTTTGTGAACAAAGAGATGAAAAAAGGTTGTAAGCTGTTTAAATATAAGGCTATTTTAAAGAACATTTTTAATATTTACACACTGTTGATTGGAGCGGAAGGCACGAAGACACCTCGAAAATGCAAACGCATTTCCTTCGTGTGTGAACGGATTCAAGGACGTGTTTCAATGTCCTGCGGGAGTATGGGGATGGGGAGACCAACTGATGTTTAAGCATCGAGGAGGCTCCTCGGCACGCCTGCGAACCAATCATGCCTGGAGCGGAAATCAATAGCCAAATTTAACAGCGCCAAATATAAAGAGGGAGACAATAAGATCTAAAACAAAAAAGGCGAACATTATTTTCCGCCTTTTGATCTGTTGTTGAGATATTGACTGGCCAGAAGCTTTTTTACTTCATTGTAGCTAAGACCTGACTGACTATTTAATCTTTTTACTTCATCAATATTTGTCCCCACAACCGTGAAATGCTTTTGGTTTGAATTCAAAACTTGCACCCCCCTATGAATATTCTTTAGTTGACATGAAATGTTTTTTTTCGGACATACTATAAATAAAGGAGGCGGTTCCAATTTTTTACGGTAAAAGAGCTAAAGATCAAGAAATTGAAACTATCTTAGTAGACACTGAAGTATATTCGTGTAAAGATGATTCATGTATCGGCTGGATGAGAAAGGATTTTGCAGCAGATGACCTGTTGTGTCCTATGTGCGGTAATGAAATGTTCCAGGAAATTCGGGAGCTTCCAAAAATTTAACATTGGTATGTAAAGACTGTCTTCATTTATTGACAGTCTTTTATTTTGTTTTTACTTCATAAATTTTCGTTTTGCTGACCAATTTCCCCCTCCGCAATCAGGGAATTCACTTCTTTCAATTCTTCATGTTTATTTACTGATTCTCCAGGAACACTTTTAAGATTAGGAAAAACAGCTCCGTTTTGAATGATGATTTGTTTTTCCGTTGGGGCGGTTGTTAGATAGTCGTTTTTTTTCGCCATATTACAATGATCAACTCCTTATATAAAGGGTTCGCTAGGTAAGAAAGGATTATACTTACCTGTTTTATTCAAATTCAGAATGAAGCCAAATAAAAACTCCAGTGATCACTGGAGTCATACTTGGCCGAAAGGGAAAGACTAACATTTTTAACAGGCATAATTGCACTAAGTAATACTTCGCGAGTCAGCAGCCTCACATCCAAAAAGCTGTACTTTTCAGCGATTTACGCCTCTGTCTGCGCACTGCCGGGCTCACCAGTACGCAAGTTATCTTTATTATTCATCTTTCTTTGCAAGACAACGATCACATTCCATTAAATAGGATTCCGCTTGTTCCTCCATATGCTGTCCGCATTCGGAGCACTGTTTTGGTGGCACATTACGATAAAATTCAACCGGGCTCATTAACATATAAAATCCTCCTCCTTCATACGACAGTTTATTGGATAGTTTATTGTTATAGAACAGATAGGACAAAAAATAAATTTATTCTTCTTTTTTTGCAAGACAACGATCACATTCCATTAAATAGGATTCTGCTTGTTCTTCGATAATTTGGCCACATTCTGGACATTGTTTTTTAGGTAATTGACGAAAAAACTCCACAGGACTTATTAACATTTCAAATCCTCCTTTATTAATACAGAATATAAAACATCCTTTTGTTATAGTACAGTATAAACAAAAAAACTTAAATTGTGTAGATTTTTTTGAAAAAAAAACCATTAATTTTAAAAATAAGACTTTTATCACAATCTATAGATTTCAGATGGACAATAATTAACACTTCCCTAAAAAAATATTTTCCATTACAATCGTAGTAGAATGCTAGAAAAAGGGGGAATGCAGATTCATGAATTCAATGATGGGTGCTTTTCATCCTTATTTATTCATAATTGCAATTGGGCTAACGTTAATGGCTGTTTATACAGCATTAGATATGTATATACTTGTCAAAACTTCGAAGCGAAATAACCGCCTTTTATTCATTGGCGGAACTTTATCTATGGGTGTGGGAATTTGGGTTGCGAATTTTATGGGACTTCTGGCAACCAATATGAAATTAATTAACCAGTACCATATACCACTGACTGTACTTTCCATTGTGATCAGTATTGCATTAACAGGAATGGCATTTATGATTTTGTTTACGGAAAAAGTCCGCTTTTTTTATCTAATGATTGGCAGCTTTTTATTAACTTTTAATATTATCGCCATTCATATGATTGAATTATATGCCATGAATATTTCCATTCAATATAATATACTTTTACTTATTATTTCAGCTTTATTGATATTTGTTTTTCATTTATTTTCTTTATGGCTGCTTTTTACAGCAAAAGGTTCAAATATGGGGAATCAAGTTTGGTTGAAACCAGTAAGCGCCGTGATCATGACAGCAGCTGTAGCTGAAGGAAATATTTTATTAAAAAAATCCTCGATTGTTGAGACGGTAAGTGGTGTAATTGGCTCGCAAAATGAAAACTCTTTTTTCATTTATTTAGTTTTATTGATTTCCATTTTAATAATGGGTGGACTAATTATCTCCAGCACGCTAATTAGTAAACAGCTAGCCTCATCTGATACAAATTTGAAGGATGTTACCTTCGCCCTTAATCAATCCTCAATTGTTGCGATCACAGATGCAAAAGGCAAGATCACTGCTGTTAATGATACTTTTTGTGAAATATCTAAATACAGCAGAGAAGAATTAATCGGCCAAGACCACCGTATATTGAATTCCGGTTATCATTCGAAAGAATTTTTCAAGGATATGTGGCGTGCAATTGGCCGTGGAAATGTCTGGAAGGGTGAATTGTGTAATAGGGCTAAGGATGGAACCTATTATTGGGTGGACACCACGATAGTTCCATTTTTAAATAGTAATGGAAAACCATATCAATATGTAGCCATCCGAACAGATATCTCGGATCGAAAACGAGCTGAAGAACATCTAAAGGAAACTATAAAAGAAATTAGTGACATTAAGTTTGCCTTGGATCAATCCGCTATAGTGGCCTTTACTAATGCCAAAGGGATTATTACAAATGTAAATGAAAAGTTTTGTGAAATCTCTAAATACACCCGTGAAGAGATTATTGGGAATGATCATCGTATTTTAAATTCGGGATTCCATTCAAAGGAATTCTTCAAAGAACTTTGGAAATCAATTGGTAACGGAGAGGTTTGGAAAGGTGAAATCCGGAATAAAGCTAAGGATGGTACATTTTATTGGGTTAGTACAACCATTATTCCTTTTTTAAACGAGCAGGGAAAACCATATCAATACCTTGCCATCCGATACGATATAACAGAACGCAAGAGACAGGAAGAAGTTATTCACCGTCAAGATAAACTTGCTGCGGTTGGCCAATTAGCTGCAGGGGTGGCGCATGAGATTCGCAATCCACTTACATCGATGAAAGGATATACCGAATTCTTACAGCTAGATGAACAAGATCCGGAACGTCTTGAGTTTCTAAATATCATACTAGATGAAATTGAGCGCGTTAATACAATTGTCGAAGACTTTATGGTACTTGCGAAACCAAAAGCAGTGGATCTAGAGGAGAAGAATGTTGTTCCTGTCATCAAGAACGTGGTTTCATTGCTGGAATTTGAAGCGCGAAAGAAAAATGTCCGGTTATACTTTGACAGCAATCAGGAAATTATCCAAATCGATTGTGACGAAAATCGCTTGAAGCAAGTGTTTTTAAATTTTATTAAAAACGGAATTGAAGCCATGCCAAATGGCGGTGATTTGCACGTAAAAATCAAGGTTCACGATCACAATGTTCATATCTCAATTCAAGACACTGGTGTTGGAATCCCTCAGGAAAAACTAAAAAAGCTGGGAGAACCATTTTTTACTACAAAGAAAAATGGAAACGGCTTAGGCTTAATGGTTAGCTTTAAAATAATTGAAAGCCACAATGGAAAAGTATTTGTGGAGAGTGAACCGAATAAAGGAACAACCTTTAATATCTTACTTCCTGAAAAAATCGCTTAAAAACGAGAGAATTCGAATTCTCTCGTTTTTTATATGTTGTTTTAAAGGGAAATGATTGAATTCAAAATTTGGCAGCTAAAGTGTATTCGAAGTACTTAGAGACTTAATTAAACGAAGGATTAAAAATATCTAAAACTTTATAAGGTTCGAATGCTTTTTGAAAATTATGTCCTTTAGATACATTATTGTAAAATACTTGCCATTCTCGTAAAGCAATTAACATCTGCCTGTTCTTTGTCTCAGAAATTTCCGTGTTATGATGAATTACAGTTAGCGGTCGAAAGAAAATGGGAGGTAAACAATATGATTAGCAAACTGAAAACAATTATTGCAGTTGCGGCTCTCTCAGTATCTGTAGGTGCTAATGTGCATGCAGAAGAGATTACCGTAAAAAAAGGGGATACCCTTTGGGGTTTATCAAAAGTACATAATACAACTGTACAAAGCCTTAAAAACTGGAATCAATTATCATCGGATCTCATTCATCCTGGTGATATTTTAGAAATACCGGAGAGAAAACAATATACGGTAAAACAAAATGATACACTGTGGGGAATCGCTCATCATTTCGGTGTAACAATTGACCAGATAAGGGATTGGAATACATTAGATTCAGATTTAATTCATCCAGGATTAATTTTAGTCATTTATGAAAATACAAAAAAAGCGGAAATAGATAGTCAGGCACATACAACATCGACCACTGAAGCTGCTAGAAGTTATTCTTCAGCACCTGCACCTACTTCCGCCAAAGCAATTCCTGCTTCTGAAAATCAGAATAGCCAAACAACTCCGATCACAGCTCCTCATTCCGATACAAAAGAAATAACTGTAAATGCAACAGCCTATACAGCTTCATGTGAAGGTTGTTCTGGTATTACCAAAATAGGTATTGATATTAAATCAAATCCGGACACAAAGGTGATCGCGGTGGATCCGTCGATAATTCCTCTTGGTAGTAAAGTATATGTAGAAGGATATGGAGAAGCAATAGCAGGAGATACAGGAGGAGCCATTAAAGGCAATCGAATTGATGTGTTTATTCCTTCTGAACATGATGCTCTCGATTGGGGAAGAAAACAAGTGAAAGTAAAAATATTGAATTAAAACTGCCGATTTTTGGCAGTTTTTTTGCGTTATTAAAACTTTATATAGATCAAGGAACTAAGTTATAAAAAAACAAGCCAGATATTATCCGGCTTGTTTGACAACTGTTTTAGCTGAGTGAGTTTTTCTTTGATAAAAATACCAGTTAAGAGAAAAAGAGATCACATAGAAACCAATAAAGAAATAGAATGCTGTTGCAGGTGATCCGGTTGTTATGGTAGCCCATCCAAACAGCTTTGGAATGAAGAATGATCCATAAGCTGCGAAAGCGGCAGTGAAGCCAATAACTGGAGCAGCTTCTTTAGGTATAAAGATAGTTGGAATCATTTGGAATGTTGATCCGGATCCAATCCCAGATGCAACGAACAAAATTAAGAAGGACATCAAGAAACCTGCGAATTGTTTACCTTCCAAGAAGTAAATGACGCCGAATGCACCAATTCCCATGACAACTAATACAAATGAAGTAACTTTAGCACCGCCTATTTTATCAGAAAGCCATCCGCCTACTGGTCTTGCAGCTGCAGCAACTAAAGCTCCAAGGAAGGCAAGAGAAACATGTTCCGGAAATTGAGAATTTAATAACAGTGGAAAAGCAGCAGAGAAACCAATGAAAGAACCGAATGTTGCTACATATAGAACTGTCATTATCCAAGTATGCTTCCTTTTAACAATCACAAATTGGTCAGAAATTGATTGTTTTGCACCTGGTACGTTATCCATTCCAAACAAGGCAAGAAGTGTCATGATGATAATTGGAATTACCCAGATGAAAGCAGCGTTTTGTAACCAAAGGGCATGACCATTTGCTAATACTTGTTTGTGTCCTACAAAGGCAAATGTTCCTGATGTAATAATTAATGGTGTAACAAACTGAACAACAGAAACCCCCATGTTACCTAAACCACCATTAATTCCAAGTGCAGTACCTTTTTCCTTTTTTGGAAATAAAAAACTTAAGTTGGCAGATGATGATGAAAAGTTACCGCCACCAAGACCGCAAAGTGCTGCAAGGATCAGCATGGTTGTATATGAAGTATGTGGGTTTTGAACGGCAACACCTATACCAATTGCTGGAATGGCTAACAGTGCAGTTGAAATAACTGTCCAGTTTTTACCCCCAATAGAACCAACAGCAAAGGTATAAAAGAACCGAAGAGTTGCTCCAACCAACCCAGGGATGGCAGCAAGAGTAAATAGCTGTTCTTGAGTAAAGTGGAATCCCACAGAGTTTAGCTTTGCAGCGACCACTGACCAAATTTGCCAGACGATGAATGCCAGCATTAAACATGGAACTGAGATCCAAAGATTTCGTTTTGCGTGTTTTCTTCCTTCGTTGTTCCAGAATTTTTCGTCTTCTGGATTCCAATACGTTATTCGGGCCATTGTTGTTTCCCCCTAAAAATTTATTTTAAATATTTAATTAGCAATGGTGCTGTTCTTTACGATGTAAATATAAACTAGGAGCCATTGCGAAATTTGTGACGTACGTCACAAAAAACGTGAAGGAATTGTGAACTGATTAAGTTAGACAAAAAGTTGTAAAAATTAACTATAAATAAAAAAAACCTCCATCGCTGGATGAAGGTTGGTTAGAAATGTTTATTTTGCAGCTTCTTCTCTAAATATACCGACATATTGCTGTGACTCGCCTGAATCATCTTTAATAGCCGTGATGGTTAACCGTTCTTTATAAATCTCATTATTTTTTCGTTTATTCCAGATGGAACCTTCCCAAAAACCGGTTTCAATAAGATCTTTCCACATGTTTTTATAAAAATCATGATTATGTTCTCCAGATTGAAGAATACTTGGGGTTTTTCCCAATACTTCTTCCTCTTTAAATCCAGTTATTTTTGTGAAGGCAGGGTTAACTTTTTGAATAATTCCATTTTTGTCTGTGACACAAATTCCTTCTATTGTACAATCAACAATTTTAGATGAAATACTTAATTTTTCTTGATAGTAAAACCAGACGACAATGACTAAACTTGCTAAAGAAAATTCTGAAAGGGACATAAAGCCGATTGCGTAATGGCCAGTAAAATTAAATAAGGTCGTTAAAATAATCGGGGGGAAAAAACCGCCAAGGCCTCCCATTGCGGAAACAATTCCATTTACAATTCCTGACTGTTTTGAAAAATACATTGGAACAAGTTTGAAGATCGCACCATTTCCAATACCAGCTAGGAATGCAACTAATAAACAGCCAAAGGAATAGATCGGGAGTGAAGGAGTAAATGATAATAGAAATCCTGCAAAAGTCAGCCAAAAGAACACTGCCATTAGGATTAAAAACGGATTCACTTTATCTCCCATCCATCCGCCAATTGGTCTGAATAGTGTCGCCAAGACAATAAAACCAGCCGTACGCAGCCCGGCATCCACTTTTGATAATTCAAAATGATTGACTAAAAATGAAGGTAAGTAGAGCGTAAAAGCAACAAACGAACCAAAAGTAATAAAGTAAAATAAGCTTAAACACCAAACCCTTGGGTTTTTGTATACCGCTTTAAATTGATCAGAAAGAGGTTTAAAGACTTTTTGTTCCTTTTTATCACCTAAGATCAAATTAAGTAAAGCAAAGACTAGGACCAAAATCAAATAGAATTTAATGACGGTTCGCCAGCCAAACTGATTTGCCAAAAACGGAGCAAGAAAGGTTGTAACCGCGGTGCCGATATTACCTGCACCATAGATCCCATTAATAAATCCATGTTTTGCCTTATGATAATATTTTGGTAAAGAAGTTACGCCAATTGAAAAGACCGCTCCTCCAATACCAAGCATAAAACCGCCTAGAATAAGCATAAATATAGAGTTTGCAACACTCACAATGGCTATTGGAATAAGTAGAATGATAAAACTGATGGTAAATAAAATTCTACCGCCATAGCGGTTCGTCCAATATCCTATAGGAATTCGAAGTAGTGATCCAAGTATCACTGGTACTGCCGTGGCCCATGATATTTGTGTAGAAGTAAGATGAATATCTTCCTTAATAAAAGGCATAAGGGATGATATAAGAACCCAAACCATAAACCCGGTAATGAGGCTTCCTGTTTGGATAAAAAGCTGTCTTGTTCTCTGATTCATAAAAATCCCCCTTGTATTCCTACCGTTTTATTCTTTAAAAAACCAGATATTAAAATTAAAACATTCATTTATCATTTGCGATGGGAAATTTCCACTTGCATTATAGTATTTTATTCAGTTAAACACAGTGATAAATAGCACAAAACGTTCAAAATATATTCAAAGTTAAACTTATTTGTAATTGTTCTATTTTGCAAAATTCAAGAAATAATGAAAAAATGAAAGAGAACAGAAAAGAAAGAAAGGCGGGAGAGAATGGAAATGGATTTTCAAAGTGCAAAAAACTTAGACGAACGATTAGAGATAATGAAAGTTCTCTCTAAAAAGTTTTTAGCAAGAGCACATCAAATTGACGTTGAAGGAAGCTTTCCGTTTGATAACATGGAAGATTTAAAAAATACAGGATATACCGTTCTGACAGTGCCGTCCAGATATGGGGGAAAGGGTCTTTCCCTATATGAAATGATACGCCTTCAAGAAATGATTGCGGAAGGTGACGGAGCAACAGCTTTGGCAATCGGATGGCATATGGGAATTATTTTTAATCTTAGTGAAAAGGGGACATGGAAAGAGGAGATATTTTCCTACTTATGTAATTGTGTCAAATCTGGGGCGTTAATTAATAGTGCAGCAACTGAGCCAAAAACCGGAAGTCCGACCCGTGGAGGTAAACCAGAAACAACGGCTGAGAGAAATGAGGACGTTTGGATCCTAAATGGCAGAAAAACATTTACAACCATGGCACCCGTTTTGGACTTTTTTATTGTCAGTGCCACCGTTAAGGAAACAAATGAAGTGGCAAATTTTCTCATTCCACGTACTTGTAATGGTGTAAGTATAGAGGAAACTTGGGATAGTATTGCTCTAAAAGGGACTGGAAGTCATGATTTAATCTTGGATCATGTCGAGATTCCACATGAATATTTAGTTGAAATAATATCACTGAGTGAAAAAAGAGCCAATGGATGGCTTCTACACATTCCTGCTTGTTATCTAGGCATAGCAAAGGCAGCAAAAAGATATGCACTGCAATTTGCTGGAGAATACTCTCCAAACAGTGTAACCGGACCAATTATTGACCTGCCTAATGTACAACAAAAGATAGGAGAGATGGAATTAAAATTAATTCAAGCAGAGTATCTTTTATATGGGGCGGCGAAGCAATGGGATTATTCAAATGAAGAAGAAAAGAATAAACTGGCTCCTGTCCTTGGGGCAGCTAAACTTACAGTTACCAATGCAGCTATTGAAATAACAGATCTTGCGATGAGGATTGTTGGTGCAAAAAGTCTTTCATTAAATTGCCCGCTCCAGCGTTATTATCGGGATGTAAGAGCGGGGCTGCACAATCCGCCAATGGATGATATGACCATTCAACTGTTAGCAAAACATGGGGTTTTGAATCAATAAAGGAGTGGAAGATTAAAATATACTCTAAGAGGGTAACTTATCCTTAAAGGAGTGAGAAAAGATGCCGAGAGGAAAGGAATTAGAACAGCTTCCAATGGCTAATATTGCACCAGGGGCTGGAAAGGATGCTGGAAAGTTTGACCGTGAAGTTCTGGGAACAATTGTTTCAAAAGAACATCCGCAACCAGCCGACATTGAAAAAGAAAATGAGGATATGGTATAAGGCAGGAGATTTTCCTGCCTTTTTATATGAATTGCTTTATTCTTCGATAAGTTCATCTATTCTAACTGTAGATCTTTCTTCAAGAGGTCCTCTTAAATGAACGGTCGCTGTTTGTCCATCTTCATTCAATTGGTCAATCCAAACGGATACCCCATTGTATTTAACTTCGATATCCGCAGAAGAAGATAATATTTGTTTTACTCTGTTTTCATTCATAATATCACTCCTTGTAATAATGAAATTTTAATGACCATAAGGATAATCTATTTTGTTTCCATTAATGGCACCAGGTTCGTAATCCTCATTGAGACTTTTTAAATAGGCTTCCAGTTCCGCTTGCAGTTCTTTGGGAGCCCCGGGCTTAAAGTGCCAGTTACCCGGTTCATCAACAAAATAGGGACTTTTAGTAAATTCAGGCCTCATTCTTGGCAAAAAAAAACCCCTTTCTATTTTTTTTCCTACCATTATATATACTTAGCCATATAATGAATTTTCATTCGCCGCCATGGAAAGAAAATACAACTAAATTCGTATTGCATGTTAAATCGTTCAAGTATATTATATTTAGAAATGATTGAGGAAATTTGAAATACTGTAAAACGCTTTGAAAATGATAAATAGTGAAACAAAGCTAATCACTTATTCGTCTTATATAATTGAGAAAACAGAAAGTCATGTCCCATTTGCTTCATTCATAATATAAACTAAATAGGAGTCTGCCTATTTTTGACTGACAGGAAAGTCTACCGTTCCTAGCAGAACTAAAGGCAACTATATCACAGTCTTCGCCTTTAGGATCTTGTCCTATCGGCGAGTTTTATTTATCAGACACTGACAAATAATGTTGGCGGATCTATTGATGATACAATATTGAAGGGAGAAATTTGATTTTCTTTTTTTGGAAAGTATGATATAGTAATTGAGGTTCGTTTACCGAATATCCTTTGGTAAGTGAGAGGAGAAAATTTATAATGAATAAAATAGGACTAACAAAAAAATTAAATAATAGTCATATTACATTCTTTGTCATTGCTGTTGTATTATTCTGGATGAAAACGTATATAGCATATCGCATTGAATTTAAATTGGGAATCGATAATAATCTTCAGAAGTTTCTCTTATTTCTTAACCCATTAAGTTCCGCGCTATTTTTTTTAGGTCTTGGACTTCTGTTTAAAAAGTGGACCAAACTCGTGATGATTATTATCAATTTTCTGATGTCTTTTTTATTATATGCAAATATCGTTTATTATCGCTTTTTTAATGATTTCATAACCATCCCAGTTTTATTGCAAGCTAAATCTAATGGGGGACAACTTGGTGATAGTGCCGTTTCTTTACTTTCGCCAACAGATATTTTTTATTTTTCGGATTTCATCATTTTAATTATTCTTGCGTTAACGGTATTCAAGAAAGTTACTGTCAATAACAGAAAATCTTATAAAGTTGTGCTGTTGCTTGCAATTACAGTGTTCTTATTTAACTTGGGATTAGCTGAAAAGGATCGCCCGCAGTTATTATCACGTTCCTTTGACCGGAACTATTTAGTGAAATATCTTGGCGCCTATAACTTTACTATATATGATACAATCCAAAATATTGAGTCTTCTAGTGAACGTGCACTTGCTGATTCAAGTGATATAACAGATGTACAGAACTATAGAAACGCCAACTATACAGCGCCAAATCCTGCTTATTTTGGTAAAGCAAAGGGCATGAATGTAATCTTTATTTCTATGGAATCTTTCCAAAACTTTATGATTGATTATAAAATGCCAAATGGTCAGGAAGTTACGCCATTCTTAAATTCATTAATTCATGATCAAAATACTTTCTATTTTAAAAATTTCTATCATCAAACAGGCCAAGGAAAAACCTCCGATGCAGAATTCCTAATGGAAAACTCTTTGTATCCATTGGGGCAAGGTGCCGTGTTTATCAATAAAGCGGAAAACACGTATCAAGCAACACCTGCTATTTTAAAAGGCTATGGTTATAACTCTGCTGTTTTTCATGGTAACTACAAGACATTCTGGAATCGGAATGTAATGTATAAAGCTTTAGGCTATGATCAGTTTTTTGATGCTTCCTATTATGATATGTCACCAGCGAACACCAAAAACTATGGTATGAAAGATAAACCATACTTCCAAGAGTCAATGTCCATGTTGGAAGGTTTGAAACAGCCATTCTATGCGAAATTTATTACCTTGTCGAACCATTTCCCATTTGCAATGGATCCTCAAGATACTAACTTCCCTGCATTTAATACAGACGATGCAGTTGTTAACCAATACTTCCAATCTGCAAATTATATGGATCAGGCATTGGAACAGTTCGTTAACGCTTTAAAAGCAGATGGATTATGGAATAAGACAGTGCTAGTTTTCTATGGCGACCACTACGGTATTTCTGAAAACCATAATGAAGCGATGACAAAGGTACTAGGTGTTAATCAAATAACACCGGTTCTTAATGCTAAATTACAGCAAGTTCCATTAATTATCCATGTGCCTGGTGTTAAAGGCGGTATTCAAACACAAGTAGGCGGTGAAGTTGATGTACGCCCTACTGTTTTACATCTATTAGGAATTGACACTAAGAACTTCATTGAATTTGGTTCGGACCTTTTATCCAAGCAGCATCGCAACTGGGCATTATTCCGAAATGGGGATTATGTATCTGATAAAGTGATTCAAATCAATGATAAGTGTTATTCTGCTCAAACTGAGCAATTGTTAAGTTCAAATGTGCTATGTAAGGATATAGATTCAAGAGTAAAAACAGAGCTGCAAATGTCTGACGAGATTGTGAATAAGGATTTGTTGCGTTTTTACAAACCAAAAGGATTTACACCAATTAATCCTGACGATTATAACTATTTAGGTCCAAAAGGAAATAAAGGGATCAAAACAACTCCAAAAAGTTCGTAAGAGATAAGCAGAAATACATCTCTAGCATCATTATTGCAAAAATCCGGCCAATTACCTGGCCGGATTTTTTTTTGCATGTATCCAATTATTTAATTCAAAAAGAAGAAAACTTGATCATAGTGACCCCCATAATCTGAAAGGGTTATTCGAATCCTTTGATAAGAAAAACCAAAAATACATACAACGGAGGTTAGATTATGGGAATCGTATATATTGATATTGATAAGCTGCTAGATGCAACGGCGGATCTAACATCTGAGAAAAATTATAAAATGAAGCCGCTAGAAATTGATAAACTTCTCGAGAATACAAAAGATTGGGAAATATAAGTCTACTCATACTCTGATTAAGCTATTTAAATGCCTTCAAAAAATATTGAAGGCATTTTTTTTTGCTAAACTGTAAGTTTCATAACTTTAAAGTGTAAAAATATTTTTGCTATTTCTATTGATTTTAATGGAAACAAATACTAGAATAATTTTTAAAATATTAAATTTTTTGAAAATTGAGGGGGATTTTACCAATGAAAAAAGGAGTTAAAGGATTATCTATTGCTGTAGCAGGGATGCTATTGCTTGCGGGTTGCGGCAGTAAAGACACTTCAGGAAGTTCGCAGGTGGGAGGAGCAAAAAAAGAATACAAGGTTGGGATTTCTCAGTTTGCACCTCACCCATCTTTAGACGCAGCGACACAAGGTTTTAAACAGGCATTGAAAGATAAAGGGATTAATGTCAAATATGATGAACAAAATGCTCAAGCTGACATGAATAATACTCAAACCATTGCAAAGAATTTTGTTGGTGATAAAGTGGATTTAATCTTTGCGAACGCTACACCTAGTGCAACCGCGGCATTAAATGCGACAAAGGATATTCCCATCGTTTTTACATCTGTCACAGATCCTGTTGGAGCAGGATTGGTAAAATCTTTTGACAAACCAGGCAAAAATATTACGGGAACAACAGATAATCATCCTGATGCCACGAAAAAAACGATTAGCTTTATTACAGATGAAGTAAAGGCAAAGAAAATTGGAGTTATCTACAATTCTGGGGAAGAAAATTCAGTTGTACAAGTAAAAGCAGTAAAAACAATAGTTCAAGATAAAGGAGCAAGTCTTGTTGAAGCATCTGTCTCTAATACTTCCGAAGTAAAACAGGCAGCGGAATCTTTAGTCGGCCGAGTGGATGCAATCTATATTCCAACGGATAATACCGTCGTTACTGCACTTGATTCTGTAATTGCCGTAGCAAATAATAAAAAGATTCCACTATTTGTAGGAGAATTAGATTCAATGAAGAAGGGTGCAGTTGCTGCGAGCGGCTTCAGCTACTTTGATCTTGGTTACCAATCCGGGTTAATGGCGGCTGATATTTTAACAAGCAAGAAAAAACCTTCAGAAATACCTGTAGAACTGCCAAAAGGCTTAAAACTGGTTATCAATAAGAAAGCTGCTGCAGCTCAAGGTTTAACAGTGAAAGAGGAATGGAGCAAGCTTGGCGAGTTTTATGATGGGAAATAGCAATCTTTTTTGGAGTCAATCCAGGTTGGATTGACTCCTCTCATCCAAATACATATAAAACAGCCTCTAATTTATTGGCGAGAGTTATGGTGAAAGGATGGTAGTGAATGTTTACAGCCATATTTGGTTCGTTTGAAGCAGGTATTATCTTTGCAATTATGGCATTAGGTGTGTATCTTTCATTTCGTATTCTTGATTTTCCGGATCTAACAGTAGACGGAAGTTTTGTAACAGGTGCTGCCATTACATCGATTATGATCATAAATGGTGTTAATCCATTCTTGGCAACAGTTACAGCGTTATTTGCCGGATTTCTAGCAGGATGTATAACTGGACTGCTTCACACTTTTGGAAAAATTAATAACTTGTTATCGGGAATCTTAATGATGATAGCGCTTTATTCTATAAATTTAAGAATTATGGGGCGCTCGAACATTCCTTTATTAAATACTGATACTGCTTTTACCAAAATAGCAGATATCTCTAAAAATCTAGGGATTGATTCATTTTTCAATAGTTTGTTAAAAATGGCCGGGTTGGGAGACAGTCTGCCGGATACATGGGGAATTTTACTGTTTATGTTTGTTGTAACTTTTATCATCAAATTTATAACTGATGGGTTCTTAAAAACAGAAATTGGTTTAGCGATTAGAGCAACAGGTGACAATCAACGGATGATACGCAGCTTCTCGGCTAATACCAGCTTTCTTGTGGTGTTAGGACTGGGTCTTTCAAACGCCCTAGTTGCATTTTCGGGTGCATTAATTGCACAGGAGGGCGGATTTGCTGATGTTGGTATGGGGATTGGTACCATTATTGTCGGCCTTGCATCAGTTATTATTGGGGAAGCATTATTTGGTACAAAAACAATTGCCAGAACCACATTAGCCGTTATTGGTGGTTCTATCATTTACCGGATCGTTGTTACACTTGCCTTAAGAGTAGAATTCCTGCAGCCTGGGGATATGAAGCTCATAACGGCAATCATTGTTATATTTGCTTTAACTACACCAAGACTCATTGAACGTTCTAGAGAGAAGAAGCGTAAAGCACGCAAAAAAGCTGAAAAATTAAGCATGAGTCATGTCGCAGTTGAGCGAAAGGGGGAACATCATGCTCCAGTTAAATCAGATTCATAAGATCTTTAACGAAGGGACCCCTGATGAAAAGATTGCCATCGACCAAGTGGCTCTCAACTTAAAGAAGGGGGATTTTGTTACTGTAATTGGAAGTAATGGGGCGGGAAAATCAACATTAATGAACATCATTTCCGGTGTTTTATTTCCAGATGTTGGAGAAATATGGATTGACGGCAAAAATGTAACGTCCATGTCAGAATATAGGAGATCCAAAATGATTGGCCGGGTTTTTCAAGACCCAATGGCTGGTACGGCACCAAGTATGACGATTGAAGAAAATCTCGCAATGGCCTACTCACGTAATAAGACGAGAACACTAAGAATGGGTGTGACGAAAAAAAGGCGTGAACACTTTCGGCAAGTCCTTGAATCCTTGCATCTTGGATTGGAAAATCGATTAAATGCGAAAGTCGGCCTGCTATCGGGCGGTGAACGTCAGGCACTTTCCTTGTTAATGGCCACTTTTACTGAACCTTCAATTTTACTTCTGGATGAGCATACTGCTGCACTGGATCCTTCAAGAGCAGAACTGATCACGAATCTTACGAAAGAGATTGTTGAAAAATATAATTTGACGACATTGATGGTTACTCATAATATGCAGCAGGCAATAGACCTCGGTAACAGGTTAATTATGATGGATAAAGGGCAAGTGATTTTAGAGGTAGATGAAGATGAGAAACGACATTTGACAATTGAAGGATTATTAGGTGAATTTAAACGAATCCGCGGCATGCAAATGGCAAGTGACCGTGCCATCCTTTCCTAATCAAAAAATTTTTTTTACTCAAATGGCCAAAATTATTTTTTTAAAAAAGGAAATAGCTGGCATGAAAAAAGGAACGATCTCATTAAGAGATTGTTCCTTTTTTTAGTGCAAAAATAAATACTGTTAAATCTTTAATGCTAAAAAGCGTTATTGCTGTACACCCTGTTCTTGAGGCAAAAAGAGTTTGTATTTTAAAATGATTCTGAATAAGACACGGTAGAAATGGAGGGCTCAATATGAGGGAGAAAAAGACAGTGGAAGACGATTTTTTTCCAGTCAGGGATGTGGACTTCATTGAGATATACACTAGTAATGCCAAACAGGCCAGTCATTTTTTTTGTACAGCTTTCGGGTTTCGGCCAATCGCTTATTCCGGGCTCGAAACAGGCAACCGTGAAACAGTATCCTATGTGTTAAAACAGCGCCATATTCGTCTTGTTTTAACAGGATCCTATACTGAGAATAGTAAAGTATCGCAGTTTGTGAAAAAACATGGAGATGGTGTAAGGGACATCGCCTTATTGGTGGATGATGTGGAATCGGCATTTTCTAAGGCTGTTGAAAGAGGAGCAATTGTCTATACCGCTCCTTTTGAAATGAAAGATGAATATGGGGTAATAAAAAAAGCCGTCCTCCGTACATATGGGGACACAATTCATACTTTGATCGAACGGAAACATTATCAAGGGCCTTTTTTACCTGGATATGTCGCAAATGGAGTCTCTTTTCCTATTGAAGATTCCGGTTTAATTGGTATTGATCATGTGGTAGGAAATGTTGAAAGAATGGAAGAGTGGGTTGATTACTACTCGAAAGTGATGGGTTTTAAAGAGATGAACCATTTCACTGATAAGGATATTACGACAGAATATTCTGCTTTAATGTCCAAAGTGATGCATAATGGAGGGAGGATTAAGTTTCCAATCAATGAACCGGCTGAAGGGAAACGCAAATCGCAAATTCAAGAATTCTTGGAATTTAACAACGGACCAGGTGTTCAGCACTTAGCCATTTTAACTGAAGACATAGTTTCAACAGTGAAGGCATTAAAGAAAAAGGGTGTTGAATTTTTAAGCACACCAGGTGCATATTATGATACATTAACTGAACGGATCGGAAAAATAGATGAAGAGATGGAAAGCTTAAGGGAATTGAATATTTTAGTTGATCGTGATGATGAGGGATACTTGCTGCAAATTTTTACAAAGCCAATTGTTGATCGGCCGACACTTTTTGTTGAAATCATTCAGCGTAAAGGCGCCAGAGGCTTTGGGGAAGGAAATTTCAAGGCATTATTCGAATCAATTGAACGGGAACAGGAACGAAGAGGAAACCTGTAGAAAGAATGATAGAACAAATTTACTGAAAAATAGAGAGATGTAAGATACTGGACGTCGCCAGTAAGTAGATTTTCGGGTTACATGTATTTGATAGGGGGTGTAAATGTTGTACTATCGGCAACTTGGGGAACTCCCCCAAAAGCGGCATACCATATTTAATAAGGAGGATGGCAGCCTGTTTCGTGAACAAGTGATGGGTACACGCGGCTTTTCTGGCACACAGTCCATACTATACCATCATGGGATGCCGACAGAAGTGGTAAAAGTGGGAAGGAGTATGCCCTTTCTAATTGAATATGAAGAGAATCCAACACTAAAGCATCGTCATTTTCTGACGAGAAAAATACAGAAATCTGGTGATGCTATTCAAGCTAGACAATATCTTTTAGGGAATGAAGATGTACTGATTGGTATCGGGATTGTCACGGTATCCATGGACAATTTCTACCGGAACGGTGATGGAGACGAACTGCTGTTTATTCAATACGGTTCTGGGACGCTTGAAACGATGTATGGAACTTTAAGCTATCGATCTGGCGATTACCTTATTATTCCCATTGGAACGGTGTACCGAATTTGCCCTAATGAAAGTGAAGTCACTAAGATGCTTGTCATCGAAACGACAAGCCAAATTACGACACCAAAAAGATATCGAAACGAATATGGTCAGCTGCTCGAACACAGCCCATTTTGTGAACGGGATATACGTGGTCCCGAATGTTTAATCACAAAAGTGAAAAATGGAGAATTTGAGATTTTAACTAAATCAAGAGGGGCCATTCATTCTCATATTATGGCACATCATCCTTTTGATGTAGTTGGCTGGGATGGATATTTATATCCATGGGCATTTAATATAGAAGATTTTGAGCCTATTACTGGAAGAATCCATCAGCCCCCACCAGTACATCAAACCTTTGAAGGGCACAACTTTGTGGTCTGTTCGTTTGTGCCAAGACTTTTTGATTATCATCCACAATCGATTCCAGCACCATATTATCATAGTAATGTCAATAGTGATGAACTTTTATATTATGTAAAAGGTAATTTTATGAGCCGAAAAGGGATTCAAGAGGGCTCTATCACATTACATCCAAGTGGGATTCCACATGGCCCGCATCCAGGAAAGATAGAGAGCAGCATTGGCAAGAAAGAAACAACGGAGCTAGCTGTCATGATCGACACATTTCACCCTCTGAGAGTCGTAAAGAATGCATGTGAATGGGAAGATCCACAATATATGTATACATGGTATGAAAAGTCTGAATAAATCCTATGGCAGCCCTCTATTTCGAAAGTGGGGCTGTTTTTTTATTTTATTACTGTGTGTAAGTTAATTTAAAGGATTTTTATGTAAATAGTGATATGCTATTACTAATGAATCTTTGATGTGTAGGTGAAAATATGAAACGGGACCAGATTGTTACGAAATTGCAAAATCATATGCCATCCATTTTGGGCGGAGGTCATGTAAAAAAATATGCAGTCATGCTCCCACTTATACAAAAGGAAGATGGGATACATGTCTTATTCGAAGTTCGGTCACAGCAATTAAGAAGACAGCCTGGGGAGATTTGTTTCCCTGGAGGTAAAGTTGATGCTGCTGATATAGATGAAAAGGCCGCTGCTATTCGTGAAACGATGGAAGAACTAGGTGTTAAAAAAGACGAGATATTTGATATATTTCCACTTGATTATATGTATTTTCCCTCTGACATGATTCTTTTCCCGTTTGTTGGATATATAAGTAATCCGGAAAATATTTCGGTGAATCCTGCGGAAGTAGGTGAAATCTTTTCAGTACCAATTTCCTTTTTTCTCAATCAGCCTCCAAAGATTTATCAAGTGCAATTCAAGATTGAACCTGAAAGAAATTTTCCGTTTGACCTGATTCCCGGCGGAGAAAATTATAAATGGCGAAAGAGAAGTATGGACGAATATTTTTATCTTTATGAAAATAAGACTATTTGGGGGTTAACAGCAAAAATTCTATTTCATTTCATTGAGATTATTAGATAAAAATTAAACAGTGACAGCTTATTATGGAAGCTCACTGTTTTTTTGTTAAAAATGTCTACTGGAAATGGACAAATGTACGTGTAAGGAGGAAAAAACTCTTGAATATTTTCTAAATTGTTATAAAATTATGTTTATATTTTTATTTTATAGGAGATGTTTTGATGAAAGTAGTTAAGTTCGGCGGATCCTCTTTAGCATCTGGACAACAGTTGGAAAAAGTATTTAAAATTGTCCTTTCAGACCCTGAACGTAGGGTTGTGGTTGTATCAGCACCAGGAAAGAGGTTTACAGAAGATATTAAAGTAACAGATTTACTAATTGAATGTGCAGAAAAGGCATTAGACGGAATTAATCCAAAAGAACAGATAGATGCAGTTGTTGGTCGATATAAGACAATAGCGGAAGATTTGTCTATTCCTTCTCAAGTTATTGATGAAATTCAACAAGACCTTGCTTCAAGGCTAAATTCTGACCAAAGCAAGCCAGACCGGTTTATTGACCTGCTTAAAGCCAGCGGTGAAGATAATAATGCCAAATTGGTCGCAGCCTATTTTCAATCAAAAGGAATCCAGGCTAGTTATGTTAGCCCGAAGGAAGCAGGTCTACTTGTAAGCGCAGAGCCGGGAAATGCCCAAGCTTTACCGGAAGCATATGAATTACTGTCTTCACTTCACAACAGACCAGGAATTTTGGTTTTCCCAGGATTTTTTGGGTACAGTCATGAAGGAGAAGTCTATACGTTTTCCCGCAGTGGTTCAGATATTACCGGCTCCATTCTTGCGAATGCATTAAAAGCGGATCTTTATGAAAACTTTACTGATGTAGACGCGGTTTATTCAGTAAATCCTTTTATTATAAAAAAACCTAAGGAAATTAAAGAATTGACCTATCGTGAAATGAGGGAGTTGTCCTATGCAGGTTTCACTGTTCTGCATGATGAGGCGCTTGTCCCTGCATTCCGTGCTGGAATACCAGTACATATAAAAAATACAAATAATCCTGCTGCACCTGGTACAAGAATTGTGGCAGAGAGAGAGAACGGTAACGGTCCTGTAGTTGGAATTGCCAGCGATGATGGGTTCTGCAGTATTTATGTAAGTAAATATTTAATGAATAGGGAAATCGGTTTTGGACGTAAGTTATTAGGGATTTTAGAAGAATATGGTCTTTCATACGAACATACTCCTTCAGGAATCGATGACGTATCTGTCATTCTACGTGAAAATCAGATGGATGATGAAACAGAGAAGGAAATAATCAAACGAATCAAAACAGAATTGCATGCAGATGAAGTAAAAATCGAGCACAGCCTGGCTCTTATCATGGTTGTAGGAGAGGGAATGCGCAGAAATGTCGGAACAATGTCAAAAGCTTCGAAAGCTTTAGCCAAAGCGAAAGTCAATATAGAGATGATAAATCAAGGTTCTTCAGAAGTAAGCATGATGTTCGGCGTTAAAGAAACAGATGAGAAAAGGGCCGTTCAGGCATTGTATGAAGAATTTTTCACAGCAGTTACAGTTTAATATATGAAAAAACAGCAGTTCCAGATTTATTCGGACTGCTTTTTTTGTTTCATCAAGTTTAGAGGAGCAGGACTTTACTTATTAATTGTCAAATCTATGATTAACCAGCACAACGATATAACTGAAATTAACAACCTTTCTAGGATTTTTCCTAAAGCAGTGAACGAATATGCAGGATATGGTATAGTGGGGATAACTCTGAGAAAAACTATCATTTATGGAAAAAATATTGGATGGTGTCGCAAAATGGTAAAAATTTTTACAGATATTGATTTAGATGGGCTTGGCTGTGGTGTGATTGCAAAAATTGCTTTTGGGGAGCGGGCCAATATTTTCTATTGCTCCTATCGAAATTTAAATCAAAGGGTCGAAACGTTTCTAACAAAGTCGGAAAGTGCCCAGGAGGAATTATACATAACAGATTTGGCAGTAAACAGTGAAGTTGAAAAAAAACTGATGGAACGATTCCGGCAGGGAAAACATGTCCGGGTCATCGATCATCATGTGACTGCTATGCATTTTAATGAATATGAGTGGGGTACTGTTAAAACTGAATATGAAGATGGAAAAAAGACATGTGCAACCTCTTTATTTTATGATGAGCTGATTCGAACAGGAAAGCTGGAACGAAATAAAGCACTCGAGGCTTTTATCGATTTAGTCAGACAATATGACACGTGGGAATGGGATGAAAACCAAAATTTCACCGCTAAACGGTTAAATGATTTATTTTATATTCTGAATCGGGAGCAGTTTGAGGAAGAGGTCATACAACGTATTTTACATCATAAAGACTCTTTTTCATTAACTGATGAAGAAAATCGCTTGTTGGACATTGAAGAACAAAAGATTCAGCGCTATATTCAGTCTAAAAACAGGCAAATGGTTCAAACTTTTGTGGATAACTATTGTGTTGGAATTGTTCATGCCGAACAATATTTGTCTGAGCTCGGGAATGCTTTAAATAATTTGAATCCTCACCTTGATTTAATTGCTTTATTAAATGTTGGCGGCAAAAAAATCGGCTTCCGCACCATACATGATGAAGTGAATGTGGCAGAATTTGCTCAAAAATACGGAGGCGGGGGACATCGCAAAGCCTCGGGGGCGGATTTAACAAAGGAAGCATTTGAAACATATGTGGCCCATGCATTTCATCTTATTCCGCTTAAACCGGATGCTGATCGGAATGAATTTAATCTTAAAGAGTCTGCTGTAGGTTCGAGCTATCAAAATCATAATGGAGAGATTTCTTATATCGTCCCAGAAGAAAAAGGCCAAATTTCCATTATCCATAAAGGAGAAAGACTCGATATACGCTTTCCAACCTATTTGGATGCGGAAAGACACCTTAAAAGAAATTATTCTTCTTGGCTGAGGAACGATAAAGAATATTTGGAACATCTCACAAAAGTGTTAAAGATACCACTTGATGAATTAAAAGAGAATTATGATGAAATCATCAGCAGCCGGTTTGTAGATATCATAGGGGTTTAAAAAAGGGTTTAAAAAAAGCTTGAGGATAGATGTCCTCAAGCTTTTTTTAGTGTATATTAGTGTACAATTTCTGCTAATATCTCATATGATTTAAGCCGTGCTTGATGCTCGAATATTTGGGCATTGATGATCATTTCATCTGCCTGAGTCTCATCTAAAAAGCTTTGCAGCTTTTCTTTCACCGTACTTGATGAACCAACAATGGTGGTTTTCAAACGTTGGTCTAACAGTGATTTCTCATATGCATTGCAAAGGGTATCTATGTTATCAACTGGCGGCTGCAGTTTGCCAGGATTATTCCTTAAAAGTGATAAAAATTGCTGTTGCATGGATGTCGACAATCTCTCTGCCTCTTGATCAGTATCCGCAGCAATAACATTCACCCCTACCATGACATACGGACTTTCCAGAGCTTTAGAAGGGCGGAAATAACTGCGATATAAGTCAAGTGCAGGTTTTGTATATTCCGGTGAAAAATGGCTGGCAAATGAAAAAGGCAATCCAAGTTGTCCAGCGAGCTGGGCACTATAGCCACTGGACCCTAAAAGCCAAATTGGAATATGCAACCCTTCGCCAGGTATAGCCCTTACCGGTTTATTACCATATGCTAAAGAGGGATCGAAATAGGTACGAAGTTCTGCTAACTGCTCAGGAAAATCCTGACCATCACTATGCCTATCTCTTCTTAGGGCGTGCGCAGTCAGTTGATCTGTGCCTGGTGCTCGGCCCAGTCCGAGGTCGATTCTTCCAGGAAAGAGAGATTCAAGTGTTCCAAATTGTTCAGCAATAACGAGTGGGGCATGATTTGGAAGCATAATGCCTCCCGATCCAACGCGAATCTTTGTCGTCCCTGCCGCTACATGGCCAATGACAATCGAGGTCGCTGAACTTGCTATACCTGGCATATTATGATGCTCTGCCAGCCAAAAACGGCGATATCCCCACCTCTCAGCATGTTGGGCAAGATCTAATGTATTAGCTAACGAATCTGCAGCATTCCCGCCTTCAATAACGGGAGACAGGTCAAGGATAGAATAGGTGATGTTTTTTATGTCTTTTTTGTCAAGATGCAAAATATTCATCTTCTTTCTTTTTGGAGTAGCTATATAGATATAGAAATTTTATCAATTTATATGAGCTCTGCAAACTAAAACGATTTTAGTATTATTTTCCTGGAATAAATTTTAGTCAATTTCAACAATTAGCAAATAAAAATGACCAAACGGTAATGAACACGTTCGGTCATTTTTATATTGGGAACTAAAATCCAAATAAAGAGCTTACAAAATTTTTTTTCTTTCTTTTTACCTTTCCTTTATCAAGGACTAGGGGTTTTTCTTGTTGCGAAGAATTCTGCAATTTTGCTAATTGGTCCTCTAGCATTGTTACCTGTCGGGTTAATTCGGTTACCTGTGATTGAAGATCTTCAATTTCCCTGCGATGCTGAAGGATTTGATACGATGTTACGGAATCAGCCTTGGCATGTATACTCAATTCTAACTCTTTCATTTTTGTAATTAAGGATTCAATTGCCTGGTCATGATCAGCAGTTTTGACTGTTCCTTTACGGGACTTTTTCTTGTCGTCTAATGGGGGAATATCTTGAAGTAGAGTTCCGTTTTGAAGCTGTTCATGGATTTTTTTCAGCAGTTCAATATCTTCATTATTAAAATAATAATGTCCGCGTTCATTTCGTTCCATTGGCAATGATAGCTGCTTGATCCAGCGCTGTATCGTACTGGCTGATACTCCCAATAATTTCGCCACTTCACTCGTATTCATTTTTCATCCTCCTTTTTAAAAGATACGATCCAATTGTGGTTTTTTATGCCCAGAATTTCCACCAACTTCTGTTCTTGGCAGCTGCTGTTTCCCTAAAATTCGTCAACATATGTTGAAAAGCAGCTTCTCTTTGTTTGATTTCATGACGTAGTTCCTCACGGTCTTCAATCAATAGTTCTCTTTCCCTTGAAATCACTTCGGTTAAATGTGAAATTTCACTGGTTGTAAACTCAATATGATGAGATATTTCTTCAGTGGTATCAGCCAATTGTTTGGATAATGTGAGTATTTCATCAGAGGTGCCAAAGGAAGAGTGTTTAATATTATCAGCTAGGTATTGGATCTTGTCAGCTGTTAGTTCAGAGGCCTTATCAATGGCACCTGACAATTTCTCAAGCTCAGCCATTGTATTGGCATTAGATTTGTATACCGAATCAGAAAATGTTTTGACAGCCTTTAAATTGCAGTTTGAGATTTCTTTTTTTATTTCATCTACTACTTCTTTACGGACAACGCTGCGGATCTCATCCTTTACTTCATTTAGAAATGTTTTTTTATAAGTATCCATAGCTTCAAAAAACAATTGAGCATTTTGCAGCTGATTTTCTGAAGCAGCTTCAGAGGTTGGCGTTGTTTGAGTAATCACTTCATACGTATGAACGGATGGCTCTGGAATGGTAACTGGGTTTTCAAATTTCTCAGGAAACTCTTTTGGTTCTGGCTCAAACTTCTGAAGTACCTGGCGAATTTTATCTTTACTTAATTTTTTTGCATACATTTGTTTAATCTCTAAAAGCAGCTGAATCTCGGTATCTGAGTAAATTCTTGCTCCCTGCTTGGAGCGTGGGACGTCGAGGATATCTTCTAATTCCTTTTCCCATTGTTTGATATTTCTTACTGCTACATTTATTTTCTTAGATACCTCACTTAAGGTATAAACCTTCATCGTTCATCATTCCTTTCTACATGTTTCAGGAAGAAATTATGTTTTATGTTAGTTATTCACAATTCATATCAAATTTTCCTGCCACATGACAAAAGCTATCAAAACAAGACTAAAATCAATAAATACCTACATTTTTTCTACTGTATGCATGATTTTCTCGAAAATTCTCGAAAAAACGATTGTTAAACAAGGTTTCAGGGGTTATGATTTGGATGTAAATTGAAAACGAGAGAAGGTGCATCATGTGGGTGGCAGCCGCAATTGTAACAATGCTTAGTTTCGGTACAAATAATACGATTTTCAAGTGGAGTTCCGGGAAGGGTTTATCCAAACTTCATCTGCAATTTTTCTTTTATATAACAGCCTTTTTATTGACACTTTGCTACGGCTTCTTTTCCGGAGGTTTTCATCTGGGGATTTACGGCATTTTCCTTGGTTCATTAATTGGTATTTTAAATGCGAATGGAAATATTCAAATGGCGAAAGCATTTGAAGCCGGACCAGCTAGTTTAACATCTCCCCTTGTTGGTACTAATGCGATTTTTCCTATTTTAAGTGCAGGAATTATCTTCCAAGAACACATTGCAGTTCTTCAATGGGTGGGAATAGTGTTTATGCTGGGCTCAGCTGTTGTGATACAATACTCACCGGGATCAGGCCATTTTGTCAATTATCGGCCTTGGATCAGTAGGATTATTTTTTCCATCATGTCATTTGGTCTTTTAGGCATTTTGATGAAAACAACCGCCTTTTTACATATTCACTCGTTGGAGATCCTGATTTCGATGTATGGGGGCGGAGCGGTTTATTTGGCTGTTTTCAGTTTGATTAATAAGGAAAAGTGGCAAAAATCTGAAGGGAATGTCGGGGCGCTTGTTGGGGTTTTAAGTATAATTGGGTACAGCAGTTATTTTTATGCTCTTCAATCTGGTACGGCCAGCATTGTGTTTCCAATTGTAAGCCTCAATTGCCTAGTGGTAATACTTGCAGGGTTTATCCTTTTCCATGAAAAATTAAAAAGTTATCAAATGATCGGAGTACTAACAGCGTTACTTGGGATTATTTTAACAAAAATATGAAAATGCAGAGTGATATGTCTCTGCATTTTTTTCGTAGCTTTGTATAAATTGTCGTAACCACATGATGGATAGAAGAGGAAAATCAACGCCCAAGTATTTACTGGGCTTATATTTATTCATTTGACTAATCCTAATTTTTTTAGCCCGTTAAATATTCCAGAATCTGTAACGTTTGTTGTTCTATGCTTTGCATACTGAAAAATATCAGGATGTCCGTTGCCCATGGCAAAGCTTTCCCCGGTATTGCTGAGCATCTCTTTGTCATTCATTCCATCTCCAAAAGCAATGGAACATTGCTTATCAATGCCAAGGTGTTTTAAAACCATTTGAACACCGTAACCTTTATTTACTTGATCACGAATAACATCGTAGCAGTGCCGCATTCCTTCCACATTAACCTGTGATAAATGAATGTCAGCCTCTGTTTCATAAAAGGAGATATCCGATTCCTTTAAATTCAACAATGTCATTCCGAGAACTTGATCATTGATAACGGGAGAATATGAAGCATTTTTATATAAATGAAAATAAGAAATAAAATCTTGGGTGGTAGGTGATTGAATATGTGTAAATACATTTTCGTTATTTGTATATAAAATAGCTTCGTGTTGGTGTAAGTTGGCGGTTTCCAAGAATTGATCAATAGTAGAACTCATCATTGGTTCATTAAATAACTCTTCTCCTCTATAAACTGCGTATGCTCCATTGTAGCCAATGAAAGAATGAATATTTAATTCTTTTGCCATTTCATCTAACTCATGCAGGGGCCTGCCTGTGGCTAAAAAGACTTCTATCCCAAGTTCCTGCACCTGAGAAATGGCAGATTTGGTTGATTCCTCAATCGTGTTGTCAGGGGTAAGAATGGTTCCATCAATATCTAGAAATAAAACTTTGTAATCGGTCATGAATACTTCTCCTTCTGTTTTCGATAATGGATATTTTAACACTTCAGTAAAGAGAAAGCGAAAAATCCGGGTGTGGATTGCAAAGAAAGGGTTTGTTTGATTCAATGCATATTACTTTTATTGGTAAAATAAAATAAGATTGGAAATAACCATTGACATACCGACGGTCGGTTTGTAAAATAAATCTAACTACAATGAAAGGTGAGAGCGAAAGGTGAATATAACCTCAAAAAGGAAATTGATTCAAAGTATTATTTTAAGTATGGTTATTAATGGGGCCATTCCAATGGTGGTGTATAATTTATTGCTACATTATTTTTCTAGTTTTAACGCTTTGCTTATAGCTACCCTAATCCCATTGGCTGACAACCTTTATCATCTCTTAAAACATCGGAGATCAGATTCATTCGGATTATTTATGTTAACAGGATTTATCTTAAGTTTGCTTGCGTTTATGCTAGGCGGAAATGAAAGGCTGATATTGCTTCGCGAATCATTGGTGACAGGTTTATTAGGATGCATATTTATTGGGTCATTATTTTTTTCAAAACCTCTTATCTATCATTTTGCTATTCGTTTCAGTGTCAATAATCAGGATGATATGAAGGGGGAATTTGCAAAGAATTGGGAGCTGCCCTATTTCCGCTTTGTTATAAGGATTATGACGGTTATTTGGGGAATTACTTTGCTTGGTGAAGCTATAATAAAAACCATTTTAGTATATGAGCTCTCAATTCCTGCATTTTTAGCTGTTTCACAAGTGGTTTTTTATGGAGCAATCGGAGTGGCGATTCTTTGGACAATATTATATAGAAGATATGCGAAAAAACGCTTGGATCTTCTAATTGCAGCTATATAAGAAACTGTGGAGGATATTCTAATGACAAACTCAACGATTTACAATAATTCGAGCTTTCAGCACATTTTAAATACAACTGAGGACATTATCTTGGAAAAAGGCTGCAGAAACACCACCTTGAAAGATATCATTGAACGCACAGGTTTATCAAAAGGTGCTATTTACCATTATGTTGAAAGTAAAGATGAGTTGTTTGGGTTGATATTAAAATCAAAAATCGAAGAAATGAATGAAGCTTTTAATCAGTCAATCGCTCGTTCTCTTCATAACGAAAACATTGGGGAAGAAACCTTTGAAGTAATTAGCCAATTTTTCTACTCGAGACAGAATTCAAAAGATGTGGGAAATTACATTTTTGTCTATTTACTAAGTCAGGATAACGAAAAGGTTAGAAACATTTTAAAAGAGATTTATAAATTTAGTAAAGAAACAGGAGCAAAATGGATTAAAAGGGGCCAAGAGAATGGCGTAATTCCAGAAAATATCGACGCAGAAAAAATGGCAGTACTACTGATGACATTTTCTTTCGGACTGCGTGTAACCCAAATCCTTTCAACAACAGAAGAGGAAAAAATAGCTGAAAATGATATTTTTAAAATGATAATAAGTACATTGACTCATAATTGACCACTTTATTTGGGTTTTAACCAAAAGGTATTTCTTGAATTTTAAACTATGAGTAAGGTGATGATATGGAAATTCAGCCCGTTACTAAGAATGATTGTAAAAAGGTTAAGCGGTTTTATTCGGCCATTACTGCTAATTTGCGCAGTAATGGCGTATATCAATGGGATTTCTTCTATCCCAATCCCTTTATCATTAAAAATGACTTAAAAAAGGGAACGTTATTTGGATTATACGAGGAAAACCAACTAGCCGGTGCCGTTGTATTGGACCCTAAGCAAAGTAGTAAATATAACGATTTGCCGTGGGAAGATATGAATGGGAAGCCTTTAATCATTCATCGTTTAGGCGTTCATCCCTTATTTCAAGGAAAAGGTTACGGGAAAAAGCTGGTGCAATTCGCAGAATCCTATGCGGTAAAGAATGATTTTACGAGTATTCGTTTTGACGTCTATGCCGAAAATAAAAGGGCTCTAACGATATATGAAAAGGCAGGATATCAACCGCGAGGAATGATTCGATTTCCTTTTCGTTCAGTTCCTTATCAATGCTATGAAAAAATTATGTAAGAATAGCAGTTATGATGTTGTTAAAAGATAAAAAAAACGTCATAAGCGAGTGATTATATGAAATACAGAATCCTAATAATTTGTTGTTTACTCATCCAAGTGACCCCATCATACAGCCATGCACAACAACGTGTCCCTATATTAGTTTATCACTCCATTGCTCAATTTCCTGGACATGGTTTAAAAGAGTTATACGTCACCCCGGAAAACTTCGAAAAACAAATGAATTATTTAAAAAATAATGGTTTTACCTTATTAACTTTTGAACAATGGAAAGATATAAATAAAGTTCAAAAGCCGATTCTCATAACTGTTGATGATGGGTATAAAAACAATTTAACAGTTTATGATGTATTTAAGAAAATTCAAACAGGCTCGTTTAGACCTTCAGAACCCTTTTTTATCATTTCAGATTTCATTGGCCGACCCAATCGACTTTCGAACTCGGACTTGAAGATTCTTGCTGAGTCCGGAATGATTTCCATTCAATCGCATACCGCAACACATCCTGACTTAACAAAGGCCAACCGTTTTATCGAGGAATTAAAAGACTCTAAGAATAAAATTGAACAAATTACTGGAAAACCAGTAATCGCTCTTTCTTATCCATTTGGCAACTTTAACTCTCAAGTGATAGCTGAAACCAAAAAGTATTATCTTTTCGGGTTAACCACAACCCCCGGACCATATATTAAAACAGACTTTAAAGACGAACAGTATCTGCTGCCAAGAACATATATCAAATATTCAACTACTCTTCAGGATTTTATGAAAATTGTAAATTCTAATGTGAAATAAATGATTAGATTCCTTAATATGACGATATTTTAATATGGACATGAATATCCTTTAATAGGGGGGATATTCGATGGCTGTGTCAATTAGTGATTGGGAAGAGCATTTTTTTTGGGTGGAAATTCTACAAGATCATGCCATTTTTGTCAGAGATCATTTGTCTGTGACAGAGAAAAAAGAAATTTCCATTGCAGAAAGTTTTATTCGATTATTCGGAGGATTGATCGATGAATTAAAGAAATTGGATCCCAATCTTACCTTTTCAGAAAATGAAATGATTTTATTTGCTAAACAAGCATACCCCGTTGCTTACGATTACTATCGTTTTGAAGGCTATATCCAAAATCTGAGGATAAAAAATAAAATCAACCTGAATTTGTCGCCCACTTATTTGAACGGAACTCTAAATGAGAATCAAGAATATTTGCGTCTTCTATCCTTTTATGTCAACGGTCAGCAGCCTGCTCCGTTAAGACTGGATCAGTTGCTGGATTTGTGGTTGGAAGACCAATTAGGGCACATTATATTGCTGAGAAACGTAACAGATCCTATTGAATTAACGGTTGAAAGGCAGGCAGATCAATTTGCCAACAGATTTCAGATGTTTATTCTTCAAAATCACCATATAAAGGGCTATTTACGTTTTATTGAGCAAGGATTTCCCAGACAAAGGCAGTTAGCGCTTGAGGTAGGGAGAACTGTCATTGAAATGAATCTGTATATTAGGTCTGTCCTTGAAAAGTACAAAGGCGAAAGAATTTTAAATAAAACGACACTGCGTTTTATAGAACATCATTTTCCTGAAACCTGCTATTTTATCAAAAAATTAGCTGAATTTGCCCCTGAACTCTATATGGAAAGCGTACAGTGTTCATTAAAAAAACCCTCATTCAGTTAAAATGGAGTTTTGATATATGGATAGAAAGGAGGAATTCCAGATAGGGATTCTTCTTTTTTTAGCCGATAGGAAAGTTTTCCTATCAGGCATAAGTGCAACTACGCCTTTGTCTTCGCCCTAACGGGCTCGCCAGTCGGCGAGTTTTCTTTATTACCATTATTCCATTGAAACCCCTCAATGCATATATTGGTTAGCAAATAACTGTGGGGTGGGAGCGAATGATTACAGCGAGACTTGGAGGTAAAACGTATCGAATTCCTGTAAATCTCGAGCAATATTTTAACACGTTTCGTCCACACGTCATTGGGATCAATCAGGAATTTGCATCACCTTATGGAAATAAAACCATTATATATGGGGATTGGACTGCCAGTGGAAGACTGTACAGACCGATCGAGCAAAAAATATCTGAGGTTTTCGGGCCATATATGGCTAATACCCATACAGAATCAAATGTCACCAGCTTAATGATGACGGGAATATATAAACAGTCAAAGCAGATTATAAAGGAACACGTAAATGCCGACTCAAATGATGTTGTGATTCTTGATGGCTTTGGTATGACCGCTGTTATGAATAAATTACAGCGAATATTAGGGATGAGGATACATGAACGCTGGAGAGATCGATTAAGACTCCCTGAAAAAGAGCGCCCGATTATTTTCTTAACCCATATGGAACATCATTCGAATCAAACCTCATGGTTAGAGACAATAGCCGATATCGAAATCATTCAGCCTGATGAAAATGGTTTGGTTGACCCATGTCATTTAGAGGAGCTACTACAGAAATATAAGGATAGGAGCTTGAAAATTGGGTCATTTACTGCTTGTTCAAATGTAACAGGTATACAAACTCCATATCATCAACTTGCGAAAATCATGCATCAGCATGAAGGTATATGTATTGTTGATTTTGCTGCAGCAGCGCCATACGTGAAAATCAACATGCATCCGAAAGACCCTTTAGAAAAATTGGACGCCATTTTGTTCTCGCCGCACAAGTTTTTGGGAGGACCCGGAACGAGTGGTGTTCTTGTATTTGATTCCCGAATCTATAAAAATCATATTCCTGATCATCCAGGAGGAGGCACCGTAACGTGGACAAATCCGTGGGGAGGACATGAATATTATGATGATATCGAACTTAGGGAAGATGGAGGAACGCCAGGGATTTTACAAGCGATCAGAACTGCATTGTGCTTGAATTTAAAAGATCAAATGGGAGTAGAAAATATTTTAAAGAGGGAGAAAGAACAATTAAACCTTTTACTTCCTCTTTTGGAAAAAATACCTCAAGTTCATATATTGGAAGGACATATGAAAGAGAGATTGGGGATTGTCTCGTTTTATATTGAAAACATTCATTACAACTTGATTGTTCGATTATTAAATGATCGATTCGGCATCCAGGTAAGAGGAGGATGTTCGTGTGCGGGAACATATGGTCATTATCTTTTTCATATCGATCAAAACTCATCTAAACAAATTATGGAGAAAATAAATCATGGGGATTTGTCGACAAAACCCGGTTGGGTTCGATTTTCTCTACATCCGATAATAAGCAACCAAGAAATATTATTCTTTGTTGAAGCGATTAAGGAAATAATCGAAAACATTGATGACTGGAAAAAAGATTATATTTATGATCCCTCCAGCAATGATTATTTTTATATCCATTTTATTCGGGAGGATATGTCGCCGATGTTTAGAATGGAATAATGAAAAGAAATGCCTCATAGCAAAAAATATATGGTTAATAAGTTTATTATAAGTTAAATGGTATAAAAATGTAAATAATTTACATTTTTATATTGGTGTTATATAATATAAATGAAATTTTTTAAGTTGCAAAGAAAAGGAGGAATCAACCATGACCTACTTAGCGCCATTTAAAAAAAGAGCGAGGGATTTGAGTACCGAGATGTGGGATTCTTTCAGTGATTTTTTCAATGACAATTTCTTTGCTCCCGTTCACAGTGAGACTAATTTTTTCCGTACAGATGTTAGAGATTGCAGCGATCATTATGTTGTAGAGGCAGAATTGCCGGGCTTTTCAAAAGAGGACATCAAAGTGGAATATGACCATCATTATTTAACGATTTCTGCCAAACGCGAATCACATATAAAGGATGAGATGGAAAGCTTTATTCGTCAGGAAAGGCACTTTGGAGAATTTGTCCGCCGTTTTTATGCTAAAGACATTAATGAAGACACGATAGTTGCCACTTTTACCAATGGTATTCTTACAGTTAAATGTCCAAAAATAAGCATTCCACATATCGAACAAAAACGAATAGAAATTCATTAAAGATAGATGATGAGTCGTGATCATAGATTGATGATTGCGGCTTTTTCTGCTTTATTAGCTCAATTTTAAGTCAATAGGAAAACGGGGGCATATGCTAATGAAAAAGGGGGATCTCCATGATTCACACTGTGAGGCCCGGTGAAACGCTGGCATCCATATCAGCTGATTACCGGGTCAGCCTCCATAGCCTTTATCACGCAAATCCAGGAATCAGTCAATTGTTTGTTGGGCAAAAGATTCAAATTCCCGGGATCCCAGACCCGAGCACAATTCCATATACCATTGAAATTTCCGTAAGTAAAAAAAGACTTACATTATATCAAAATAACAAATTGATGAAAATCTACCCCATAGCTGTTGGGAAAATGCTGACTCAAACGCCGGCGGGAGATTATGTCATTGTCAATAGGCAATATAATCCAGGGGGGGCGTATGGTGTTTTATGGCTTTCTCTTTCAAAACAAGGTTATGGCATACACGGGACCAATGATCCGAGTTCGATTGGCAAGGCTGTTTCGCACGGGTGTGTAAGGATGTTTAATCGGGATGTGTTACAGCTATCAAATTTGGTACCAAATGGAGCAAGGGTTAGAATTAACCTATAATTTAAAGAAGGAAGCTCCTCGAAGAAAGGGGAGCTTTCAATAATATATTTGAAAATTTACTCTGCTTTCGCAGCTTGAATTTGAAGATTGATTTTTACTTTGTCACCAACAAGAACACCGCCAGTTTCCAGTGCAGCATTCCAAACTAGGCCATAATCTGTACGATTTACAGTCCCCTCTACACTGAATCCAACTTTTTCATTTCCCCATGGATCTTTTCCTGAACCTTCATAGGTTACCTTAAAAGTTTCTTTCTTTGTTACACCGTGAAGTGAAAAATCTCCCGTTACGTTATATTCATCATCATTAATTTTGGCAATATCAGTTGATGTAAATGTCATTAATGGAAAATTTGCCACATCAAAGAAATCGGCAGAAACAAGGTGACCGTCACGATCTTGGTTACGAGTGTCAACACTTGCTGTTTCAATTGTAAATTCAATGGAAGCAGAAGTTAAATCCGTCGGGTCAGCTTCAATAACAGCATTAAAGCTGTTGAAAGACCCTTTTACATTAGCAATCATCATATGTCGAACTGAAAAATCTACACTGCTATGTGCTACATCTAAAGCCCATTTTGATTTAGTCATCATTTTTCTCCTCCAATTTGTTTTGAAAGTAAATATCTCGAATTAAAAATAACTGATTTCAAGATAAATTATATGATTTAGACATTTATATTGTCAATTTATTTTTATCATTTTTTAGAAGATTTTTCGGATAATAATGATGAAAGGAATGATTGGGATTTTCTTATTGATTGGATAAAATTAAAAGCTGAGGGAGGATGAAAAAAGGAAACAAAAAAACGCCTTAAGGGCGTTTTTGAACATGAATGAAATTTATCTTGAAAAAACACACGTAGCATGATAGAATGACAAATGGTATAAAATGTTTTTCTTCATTTTTTTATAATTACCTACTATAACATTAACATTTTTAATCGTTGCTGTCAATAGGACAGAGCTAATTTTTTTAGGGGAGTGGTTTGATGGGTAACTTGCAGAAAAAAGGCTGGCAGTCGGAGCAGGAACGAGTTGATTTAGTTGTTACAGAAATTTATAAAAAAATAAATAAATTATCAAAAAATGCTGGAACTGTCAGTTCTGATGTCCTAGAACTCCGAAAAACATTTTGGGAGGATGTCACAGTTAATTTGGATGAACCAGATGATGTGATTGAAACTGCGGCAAGTTTGAAACAGCAGGCTGAATTGCTTTCTGAAAGGGAAAGAACTTACGGGCAGCTGGATACCCAACTTAAAACACTTTATAGGCTAAAAGACTCTCCGTACTTTGGTCGCATCGATTTTTTAGAAAACGGGGAAAAGACAAGTGATCAGGTTTATCTAGGGATTTCATCACTGATGGATGAAAATGATGAGAATTTCCTCATTTATGATTGGCGAGCTCCTATTTCAAGCCTCTACTATGATTACCCGCCAGGGCCAGCACAATATTCGACTCCTGAGGGAGATATTATCGGAGAAATGAAATTAAAAAGGCAATTTATTATTAGAGCTTCTATCATTAAAGGAATGTTCGAAACAGGTGTAACGATTGGTGATGAAATGCTCCAAGAAGTATTGGGCAATAATGCCAGCAGCCAAATGAAAAGCATTGTGGCTACGATTCAACGTGAACAAAATGCCATAATACGTAATGAGAAGAGCAAATTATTGATCGTCCAAGGAGTTGCAGGAAGCGGTAAAACATCTGCAGCACTTCAGCGCATTGCTTATCTACTATACCGATATCGCAGCACATTGAAATCAGAGAATATTATGCTTTTTTCGCCAAACCCTTTATTCAACAGTTATGTGGCAACTGTATTGCCGGAATTAGGCGAAGAAAATATGCAGCAAGTAACTTTTCAAGAATATTTGCTCCAAAGGCTGGGGAAAGAATTCACGGTAGAAGATCCTTTCGTTCAAATGGAATACTTATTAACAGCCAAATCTGATGAAGGATATTTAACAAGAGTTAATGGGATTCGTTTTAAAGCGACCACAGATTTCAAAAAAATGGTGGATGCATACGCAGATGGGTTATCGGACGATGGACTTATTTTTAAAGATTTTCGATTCAGGGGAGATGTCCTAATTTCTCATCGGGAAATACATGATTACTTTTATTCCTTGGACCGTAATTTCACGATATCGAACCGAATACAATTAGTGAAAGAATGGCTTGTAAAGGAATTAAAGCGCTGGATGAAACGAGAACGCTTGAAGAGCTGGGTGGAGGAAGAGATCCAGTATCTTGAAAAAGAGGATTATTTAGAGGTTTATAAGAAACTAGAAGGAAAACAGCAGTTTACAGAAAATAGTTTTGATGATTTCGAAAGAGAGCAAAGACTCTTGGCTGACATGGTTGTAAAAGAACGATTTAGGCCATTGTTCCGTTTGGTTAAGACCATGAAATTCATTGATATGCAGCAGATTTATCTCGGGTTATATAGGACAGAAAATGATTATGGCGTAAATGTACCGGTAAACTGGGAGCAAATGAAGAGCCAAACGCGTCTTCATTTGAAAAACAACGTGATTCCTTACGAGGATGCTACTCCGTATGTTTACTTACAAGAACAGATTGAAGGTAGGAAATCCAACACCTCCATTCGCCATATCTTTATTGATGAGGCCCAGGACTACACTCCATTTCAATTTGCATTTATCCAGCAGTTGTTTCCGTTTAGTAAAATGACTTTGTTAGGTGATTTCAATCAAGCGATTTATTCGGGGGCTACCGGAGCTGAAACAATACTAACAGACTTGGCTGTTAATGAGGATACGGAAACATTTGTTTTAAATAAAACTTATCGATCCACTAAGGAGATTGTGGAATTTTCTAGAGAGCTAATTGAAACCCGTGAAGAAATTATTCCATTCAATCGCCTGGGTAGAAAACCGAATGTGACCTTATTAGACAGAACAAACATAAAAACAAAAATAGCGGCTAAAATTATACAGTTTCAAAATGAAGGTCACAGAACAATTGCAGTAATTTGCAAAACAGCAGAAGAGAGTAAAGAGGCATTTGAATTACTTAAGTCAACCTTACCGGTATTTTTAATAGAAAAAGCTACGCTGTCATATGAGAAGGGAATTCTGGTAATTCCTTCTTATTTGGCGAAGGGGATTGAATTCGACGCAGTGATTCTTTATGATTGCTCAAAATATCAACACGAAAGCGAGAGAAAGCTTTTTTATACTGCCTGTACTCGTGCGATGCATGAATTACAATTATTTGCTATAGACGGAATCAGCCCCCTTATGAATGGGGTTCCAAATGAAACCTATACATTAGAAAAATAGTGCAACAATAAAAAGCTGTATGTTTCGATGGTTTCGAATCATACAGCTTTTTTATTTTGTTATTTTTCCCATTGCTTTCGAACCTGTTCATAGGCTAATCGCAAGATTTCTTCATCTGAAGTATTTCGGTCAGTAATCACATTTGTTAAATAAGACATACCTTCATACATAACTGTTACACTAATTTCTACCATTATAATCACCTTTCTTTATATTAATTTTCAATTTAAAAGGGAAAAAGCAGGTTGGCAAAAAAATACAAGAGAGTGATTTATGATTATTTTTATTCATAATCATCGTCTGTGAATCATCGTGTTGAAAAACTGTGTAGTGTGAACCAATGAGGTTCATTATTATAAAGGATTTTCTGTGCAAACTGGAAGTGGTAATAATGTTTATGTAATAAACATATAAAAAATAACTTAAACTTCAATAGTCATGAATTCTTCAACAAAAAGTTGTACATCTTTCTTATTGATTTGATTCTTTTTAAATAAGGATTCAGCGATTCCGAATTGCGCTTGAATGGGTAAATTTTTCTTTAAATCTCGCATGGAAATTTCTCCATTTAATAATTGGATCGCTATTTCTTTGATGTCTTGATTCTTAGATGAGTTATACAAAAGATAGGCGATACAGGTAACTTTATCCATATTTACCACCTCGTTAAATCAAGAATCAGTTTTATATATATTTCGACTAAAACGTATTATTTCCTTCTATTTTTTCTGAAAATTTTAAAGTGAATAATAATTAGCTTCATTTTTAAGTAATCACAGGCAGTGAATTTGTTGAATATTGCTTAATTCTGATGTTTTTAATATAATATTGAAGGGATAAAAGATAACCAGTACTATAAGTCGAATGGCCTTTCGTCCCACACGGGATGAGAGGTCATTTATTTCGTCTTAAACAACAAGCAGTTAAGGAATATTGTGATGACTGCTGCTTAACTTTATACATATAGGAGGAAATGAAATGAAACAAGCCTTGTTAAAGGAGTTTTACAGAAATACAGAAAGTTTCATTGACCAAAAGGTTCAAGTTTCTGGATGGATTCGTACGATTCGAGATTCCAAAACATTTGGTTTTATTGAATTGAATGATGGCAGCTTTTTTAAAAGTGTTCAAATTGTTTTTGATGACCAGTTAACGAATTATAAAGATATTGCTAAACTTCCGATTAGTTCTTCGATCAAAGTGGAGGGGGATTTTATCCACACTCCTAATGCAAAGCAACCATTTGAGATAAAGGCAAACAGTATTACGATTGAAGGTACTTCTGATGCTGATTACCCGCTTCAAAAGAAAAGACATACATTTGAATATTTGAGAACGATTGCCCATCTGCGTCCTAGAACAAATACTTTCGCTGCAGTCTTCCGCGTTAGATCGTTAGCGGCGTATGCTATTCATAGGTTCTTTCAGGAAAAAGGATTTGTCTACGTACACTCTCCGATTATTACTGGAAGTGATACAGAGGGAGCTGGTGAAATGTTCAGAGTCACCACTTTGGACATGGAGAATCTTCCGAAGAACGAGGAAGGCAAAATCGATTCAACAAAAGACTTCTTCGGCAGTGAAACAAATTTAACAGTAAGCGGTCAGCTTTCTGCTGAATGTTATGCACTCGCATTCCGTAATGTTTATACGTTCGGGCCGACTTTTAGAGCAGAAAATTCGAACACCGCGAGACATGCTGCTGAGTTTTGGATGATTGAACCGGAAATAGCATTTGCTGAATTGCCAGACATCATGGAACTAGGCGAAGAAATGGTGAAATATGTAATTGGCTATGTATTAGAACAAGCCCCTGAAGAAATGAATTTCTTTGACAGTTTTGTAGAGAAAGGGTTATTGGATCGATTAAATAATGCTTATACTTCAGATTTTGGCATTGTTACTTATACTGAAGCCGTTGAATTGTTAAAGAATTCAGGTGAAACTTTTGCTTACCCTATAGAATGGGGCGCTGACCTGCAAACAGAACATGAACGTTATTTATGTGAAAAAATATTCCAAAAACCTGTATTCGTAACTGATTATCCAAAGGAAATAAAAGCATTTTATATGAGATTAAATGAAGATGGAAAAACAGTGGCAGCAACAGATTTGCTTGTTCCAGGTATTGGCGAACTGATTGGCGGAAGCCAGCGTGAAGAGCGTGAAGAGGTTCTCGCAGCCAAGATTAGAGAATTGGGAATGAGGGAAGAAGATTATTGGTGGTATTTAGAATTAAGAAAATATGGTGGAACAAAGCATTCTGGATACGGTCTTGGTTTTGAACGATTAATCATGTATTTAACAGGTATGACGAATATACGTGATGTCATTCCATTCCCAAGAACACCTGGAAATGCTGAGTTTTAAAATAAAAGGGTCCTATTAGGATCCTTTATTTTTTTGAAATCACTCACTTTGCTACATGACATCATTATGTTGATCAAATCGATTGAGGGACAAAGAATCAACAAAATTGTATTAACATAGCTTTTGGAAAAGCGCTGTTAAACGTGGCTGTTGATTTCCGCTCCATGCACATCGCTTTTCAGGGGAGTGCCGGGGAGCCTCTTCGGCGCTAAAGTGCCTGTGGGTATCCCCAAGCCCCGTACTACCGCAGGACATTGAATGACTTCCTTGAATTCACCCACTCAAGAAGGAAATGCGTTAGCATTTCCGAGGAGTCTCCGTGCCTTCCGCTCCAATCAACAGTCTGCATATATCAATATTGTTCTTTAACATAGCTTTTGGAAAAGAAAACGGCTCCGTTCGGAGCCGTTTTTGATCATTATTTTATTATCCTGCATTAGTAAATTGTGATGAATAGTTTTTTGTTTAATCTGACGAATCTATGGATAAATCACATTGATCCAATGGAATGAATTTCGTTTTCTTTATAAATTTATAGGCAAGCCATGTAATAAAGAATAAAGGAAGCCCGATATATGATACCAATGCACCATTCCAATCAATATGTGCACCTGTAAAGGCTGTATAGTTTTGGCCTAAGACAACAAAGGCGCAGACGACGAATGCGAAAATAGGGCCAAATGGAAATAATTTAGCTTTAAATGGTAATTGATTTAAATCCTTGCCTTGCGCTACATATGCCTTCCGGAAACGGTAATGGCACACTGCGATTCCAAGCCAGGCAATAAAGCCCGACATACCGGATGCGTTTAGCAGCCAGTTATAAACGGTACCGTCACCAAACAATGAGGCCAGAAATGCCAATGTCCCAACTAATGTTGTAACAATTAATGCGTTAACAGGTACACCATTTTTATTTAATTTACCAAGAGATTTAGGTGCTTTTCCTTCCCGGGCCAAATCCCACAGCATCCTAGTAGATGCATACATGCCTGAATTTCCCGCTGAGAGGACAGCTGTTAAAATGACCGCATTCATAACAGAAGCAGCAAAAGCAATACCGGCTTTTTGGAAAACAAGTGTAAATGGACTGACGCTGACATCACTGTTAGAAAGATTATGGTTTGTATACGGGATTAATAATCCAATAACAAGGATAGCTAGAACATAGAATAACAGTATCCGCCAAAAAACGGATTTTACGGCTCTAGGAATGGCTGTTCCTGGGTCGTCTGTTTCACCGGCAGCAACACCTAAAAGCTCTGTACCTTGGAAAGAAAATCCTGCTGCCATAAAAATTCCTAACATCGCCATAAAGCCGCCATGGAACGGTGCATCACCAATTGTCATATTTTTAAAACCTACCGGATGATTTCCCATAATTCCAAAAATCATTAAAGTACCGGCAATAATGAAGATAATAACTGTAACAACTTTTATTAATGAGAACCAATATTCTGCTTCTCCAAAGCCTTTTACCGAAAGGTAATTCAACAAAAACATAATCACAAGGAAAATACTGCTCCATAATAATGAAGGAGTATGAGGGAACCAAAATTTCATAATCATCGTAACAGCTGAAAGCTCTGCTGCTATGGTAATGGCCCAGTTATACCAATAATTCCAACCAAGTGCAAATCCTAGGGATGGGTCAACGAACTTGGTAGCATAAGTACTAAAGCTCCCTGCTACAGGCATGTATGCCCCCATTTCAGCTAAACTTTGCATTAAAAAATAAACCATAACGCCGATCACTAAATAAGAAAGAATGGCGCCTCCCGGTCCCGCGCTTGAAATCGCTCCGCCGCTGGCAAGAAACAACCCGGTACCAATTGTGCCCCCAAGTGAAATCATCGTTAGATGTCGAGATTTTAAACTCCTTCTTAATTGACTTGGATCTTTTTGAGATCCAGACTTTTCTCTATATGCGAGATCCTTCTGTATTTGTGATGATTGCATAATAATAAAAACTCCTTTTTCTATATTTTTAGCTATGGAAGGAGTTTGGAATAAAAAACGCCAGCGAAGATGATTCGCTGGCGTTTTGAATATCCCGCATCATACCTTCCGAAAGATAGCTCAACACGCATGGCTGGTTAGACCATGCGTGACAGTTCTGTTCCTGTTCGGAAACAGCCCCAGCATACTGCTTCAGAGATATACAGTACACTTCGGCGATTTTTCCTTTCATGCGGAGTCAGCAATATCTCTGTATCTCGTCCGCCTTACTCATAAAAAACGCGACCTCTACCTCATCGGTTTGGATGAGGATTTATTTATGAAGTTTAATATAATAATATAGTATATATATTATAGCGGAGTTGTCAATCGAAAGATTATTCAAATAATTAAGTATTATTGTAAAAAACTATCATATTTACATTAGATCGCTTAACCTGTATGATTTTAAATTAAATATTTCCGGTTTTAGGGGGTACTTTCATGCAGCAATTTGGCATCATCGCAGGGTCATTAATCATCGTCATTAGCTTTAATTTGTTTCTCATTCCACATCAAGTATTAAGCGGGGGATTGAGCGGGATTTCCATGATCTTAGGGATGGTCACTCCAATCAATACAGGGGTGGCGAATCTCTTATTAAATTTGCCTTTATTAATTATTGGCTACATAAAACTTGGAAAAAAGTTTATTATTTATTCCATTTTTTCGGTACTCATCATATCTATAGGGCTCTATGTAATCCCAGTATTTCCGATTGCTAATGATAAAATTCTTTCATCTATTTTTGGTGGTGCATTAACTGGGCTAGGAGTTGGAATTGTCTTTCGCTGTTCGGGGTCGACTGGCGGCTTTGATATTATTGGCATGATTGTTTCCAGATACATGGATTTTCCAATTGGTGTTCTTTTGTCTGGAATGAATGCTGTAGTGATTGTTATTAGCGGTTTTTTGTTTAGCTGGGATGCTGCACTTAATACACTTGTTGCCATTTTTGTGACAGGTAAAGTGGTAGATACTATTTATACGGAACATGCAAAATTAACTTTAATGATCATAACAAATAATGGGGAGAAAATGAGAGAGCATTTATTGTCTAACCTGTACAGAGGGTTAACGATTTTGGATGGCATGGGAGGCTATTCAAAAGACAATAAAAATGTTTTATTTACCGTTATATCCAGGTATGAGCTAAATGAAGTCAAAACACTTATAACTGAAGTCGATCCATGTGCTTTTGTCAATATTACGGAAACGATCGAAGTAATGGGGTTGTTTCATAGGCGAACACCATAATCGTAAAGGCTGACTCTTATGTGAACAAGAGAGTCAGCCTTATTTTTTGTGAGAATTTTTCTGATTATTCGTCCATTTAATGAGGGCATTGATCACATCTTCAAGTTCTTTTCCTGCTGTGGTTAATTCATATTCTACTTTTTTTGGTGTGGTGGCAATCACATTTTTTTTAATGAGGCCTTCTTTTTCCAAATCACGGAGTCTTTCTGTAAGCAATCGATCAGAAATACCAGGGATGGCGGAAACGATTTCATGGTATCGCATTGGTCCCTTAAGTAAAACATAGATAACAGCACCCATCCATCGTTTACCGATAAACTCAATGGTATTGTGGTAATTAGTGCATATATGCTGAATGTCCTTTTCACTTTGAGGCAGGCAATTATTTTTCATGGATTCACTCATTTAAATACCTCTTTTTTGCTGATCTATTTGTATCATACCATAATCCTTTTGCTTGACGAAAGGTACTTACTAATAGTAAGATGTTTTCGTACTTACTAAAAGTAAGTTTAAAAGGAGGAAAAGTATGTCTACTTCTGTTGTAACAAAAGGTTTATCTGATGTAATTAAAGAACGCCGTTCCGTAAGAAAATATGAGCCAAATTTTACGATTTCAAAAGAAGAAGTACAAGATATCATTAAAGAAGCAACCCTCGCTCCTTCATCCAGCAATCTCCAACCATGGAGATTTATGGTGATTCAAGATCAGGAAGTTAAGAAAGAACTTAAAACCATTGCTTATAATCAAGAGCAAGTTGAAACCGCGTCGGCAGTTATTGCCGTTTTAGGTGATAAAGAAATGCATGAAAGTGTTGATAAAGTATATCGCAGTGCATTTGAAGCAGGTTATTTAGATGAAACAAGTATGGATCGCCTTATTCAAAGTGCAAATAACCTCTATCCCAATGCACCAGAAGAAGTTCGTAAAAATATTGCAACATTTGATGCGGGGCTAGTTTCCATGCAAATCATGTTAATTGCTAAAGATCGAGGCTATGATACAGTACCAATGGCTGGTTTTAATAAAGAGCAGTTTGTTCAAAGATTTAATGTTCCAGACCGTTATTTCCCTCTTGTGTTAATTCCAATTGGAAAAGCAGCTGCACCTGCACATAAAACAACAAGATTGCCATTAGAAGATGTAGTAATTGAATACATTTAATAAAACGCTATGGTAAAGCACGTTGTTGTTTAATCCTCACATTAATTGAGCGATTTTCAATATGTATGTTTTAACATAGCTTAAAAATAAAAACATAACACCGCATAATGGAGTTATGTTTTTATTTTTAATTATTAATATTTGCTCAAAGACAAAACCAAAGTCTTTCACACAATATTGTTTTTTGCTATCCTCTAGCCACTGAAAAAAAAGCCTGGTTCAGACTTTCCCAAACATTTCACTGTCCCCACTTTCTAATTTATTCCTTCCCATTCCATTTGTCCGTATGAAAATCAAAAGGCTTCAAGTTTCTATAAGAAGGGAATTTGTATATATATTCACATAATTCTTTGAAAATTTGATACAATAGTGAAATCAAAATATTATTAAAAAAGAATAAGGGGAAGAGGAAAAATGCGTCCAATCATATTAGGTATCCTGGCAGCCTTCTTTTTTGCCTTTACGTTTATTCTCAACAGGGCAATGGATCTCGCAGGGGGCAGCTGGATTTGGAGTGCATCGTTACGTTATTTTTTTATGGTTCCATTTCTCATTATTATAGTAATAATGAGAAAAAACTTAAAACCATTACTTCTTGAAATGAAGAAACAGCCGTTTACTTGGATCTTGTGGAGCACTGTCGGTTTTGGTTTGTTTTATGCACCACTTTGTTTTTCTTCATCTTATGCACCTGGATGGCTTATCGCGGCAACATGGCAAATGACGATCATTTCCGGTTCTTTTTTGGCTCCTTTTTTTTACGAAACAGTATCTACTGAAAAAGGATCCATTCAAATCAAAGGAAAGATTCCATTTAAGGGTTTATCCATGTCTTTGGTGATATTGATAGGTATTATCCTAATGCAGCTCCAACAGGCCGAGAATTTAACTTTCATGGCTTTGTTTTTAGGGGTCTTTCCTGTAGTCATCGCGTCCTTTGCTTACCCGCTAGGAAATAGGAAAATGATGGAGGTTTGTGGAGGAAGGCTTGATGTTTTTCAAAGAGTGTTAGGGATGACACTAGCTAGTCTCCCGTTTTGGATCGTCCTCTCTATCTTTGGGCTCTATACCGTGGGGCTGCCCAGTCCAGATCAAACAATTCAATCCGGATTAGTAGCAATTTCCTCTGGAGTAATTGCTACAGTACTATTTTTTCAAGCTACGGATTTAGTCAGAGGGAATATGCAAAAGCTTGCTTCGGTAGAAGCTACACAGTCTATGGAGGTTTTATTAGCCTTACTAGGGGAGTTATGGCTGTTAAAATCTACGATGCCCACTTTTATGGCTTGGTGTGGCGTTATTTTCGTAATGGGCGGAATGGTCCTGCACAGTTACGTATCACATAAACAAGAGGGCCCAAGCAGTAATCAAACTAATTGTCAGGTATGATCACTATCTTTCAGATAGATTCATATTTGTGGGATCATTCATAAAATGCTATTACTCAATAGAATCATTCCTAAAAGTGCAAAAATCCTTATCATTTATGCTTGATAAGGATTTTTCGGTTAGCTATGCTTTTAGATAAGGTTGAAGCTTTTCAATGGTATCCTGCAACAACTTGGCATTTTTTTTATACATTTCTTTTGAATCTTCACATGTTGTAGCAAGCGAAAATATTTCCAGGTCTGCTTGTGCTTTTTTTAACGTAGCCAATAATAGGGGTCTATTAGTAGGCTGAGGAACTTGAATTTTATCGTCATAAAGATCAACTGTTAAATCCCCGTACGAATTAACCTGCCCGAGGAAAACATTATCCAGAGTGATATTTAATTTTTCTAATTCTGTATATAGCCATCCTCTGCCTTTACCCGTCCAACGTAATGCTTCATCTATTATATTTCCATCCATAATAACTGTTTGCGGTTCTTTTTCGTTTGCCACTTTCATTCCTAAATCTTTAGGAGTAAGAGGCTGGTTTTCCTTTTTTAATAAAGCACTTAAATTTCCACGAGGCTCAATCACCGCAAATTCAACATCCGCTATGCTAAATATATTTTTTTGGCGAAGAAGGGCAGAAATTTCATCTGTTGAATATTTTTCTTTTTTCATATTATCTTCAAGAATTTTCCCGTCCTTTATGATCACTGTTCCTTTACCTTCAACGATATCACGGAATTTTTTACTATGTAATGAAAAATAGTCTGCAAAAAATGTTACTAGTCCAAATACAATAATCGCCAATGCTCCGTGGTAGGCATTGCTTTCCAATCCTGTTACAACTTCTCCGGCAATACTTCCAATGGTAATACCTGCTACATATTCGAAAAAAGAGAGTTCAGAGATTTGTTTCTTTCCTACTATTTTGGTTGTTAAGAATAAAAGCAGCAAAAAGATTATAGAACGAAAAATAATAAAAATCCATCCTGGCATTGTGTTCACCCTCTAAAAATTATGACCCGCTATATTGCGGTTCCTGACGTTCCAATTCTAGAACACGGTACTGCAGATCCTTCTTAATGTTACCAATGAGCATTGTCGATTCATGAAAAACGATCCGCGCTTCTTCCTCTAACGAATTTAAGGCAAGAGAAGATAATTGAGCTTCAACTCCCTTTAATGTGGCAAGGCATTGTTTCACATTTGAGGCAACTGTCACATTCTACCTTCCTTTCTGTTCATTTTTATATAGAAAAAGGGGTTGGCAAAACTGCCAACCATTAAATTATTGATTATATTGCGGTTCTTCAGTAGAAATTTCCTGAAGGCGAGGTTCAATGCTGTCAATAATAGTTTGAGTTTGTTGGGCAGCCTGTTGGTATAATTGCTTTGCATTTTTATTTTCTGTTTGTAATGCAAAGGTTTCAAAGCTTGCTTGTGCACTTTTTAATCCAGCAATCGTTTGTTTTACTTGAGTTCCTACAGTCATTTCATTTACCTTCTTTCATGATAAAAATCGTTGTTACAAAAATAGTATGCGAATCATTTTTTTGCTTATGTAATGTTTTTCTAATGAAAAGGGAGAATTATTTTCCAATTGTTGAGTGCGAAGGAAAATATTTTGTTCATTTTAGGCATATAGTGTAACAAAATACATGATAGGAAAGGGGGATATGATGAGAGCAACAAGTAAGGATGATTTTGTACCTGGATTTGTACCGAATCATAATCATGGTTCAGTAGATTATACCGGAATGAGTGCAGGGCATGTACATCAATGTTTGGATGTTACTTCTCCGCCTATTCCAACTGAAGATGGAGGACATATCCATTACACAGAAGGGTTTGTATTATTCGAGGATGGCCATACCCATCATTATCGAGCGTATTCAGGGCCGGCGATACCAGTAGGGAATGGTATGCATGTTCATTATTATGATTTTTATACTACAGAAGACTCTGGACACAGCCATCATGTCAAAGGGGTCGATCATCCAGCACCTGGGACAAAATAAATAGTTTTTATTACAAATTGGTTTTCCTCAAGGGAAAGCCTTTTTTTGTTCGAAGATCTATAAAGCGTGAAATGTTTTTTTGTTGACATACTAATGTATAACTGTTTATAATGCTAACATTGAACGAATATTTCGCATGCGAAATGTTTTAGTAGGAATAATTAGATTTGCAAAAAGAGGAGGTTAAAATGTACACCCTGAATAATGAAGTGCTCGAATCGTTCGTAGAAATCAATCGTGCTATTTATAAATTATTGAAAAAAGATGCAGATCGGGCAGGGCTAACAGTTGTTCAACTTAGAACACTTCATCTCATTTCGTTGAATCCAAATATTGGGTTGGGAGATTTAGCTGAAAAACTAAAGTCGACAAATAGTACAGTCAGTGGAGTGATTGACCGATTAGTTCAGCATGATTTCGTAGTGCGGGTCGTCCCGCCAGAAAACCGACGTTCAGTGTCTATTCATTTGACGGACAAAGGGAAGGGTATTTTTGAGCATTTTATGTCTGATTCAATTTTTATCAAGAAAATGAATGAGCTGCTCAATATGCCGAAGGAAAATATCGAGCAATTATTAAAGCTGCATGAAAATGTGCTATCAATCATGAATACCGAGGAGGAACAATAATGAAGTTAGGAAAAATGATTATTTTAAATGTGATCATTTTATTAGTTTTAGTGGGTGGAGGTTTCGGTGCTTATGCGTATTACAATAACGCTGTCAATTATTTAAGCACGGACAATGCTCAAATTTCTGGTCAGCAGGTTTCGATTGTCGCTCCTGCAACAGGTAAATTAACAGATTGGAATGGGAAAGAGGGAAGTTCTTATTCAAAAGATCAACAAATTGGAACCGTTCTTGCTGCAGGTACTGGAACTGGAGCAGCAGCTGCACCAACTAATATACCTGTCACAATGCCATCTAACGGTACTGTTGTTCAATCAAATGCTGTGAAAAATTCTTTTGTTGCTGCTGGAACACCATTAGCTACAGTGTACGATCTTAGTAATTTATGGGTAACAGCAAATATTGACGAAACAAAAATTGATGATATTGCGACAAACCAAGATGTAGATATTTATGTGGATGCATTCCCTAACACAACGCTTAAAGGGAAAATTGAAACGATCGGGCTTGCAACAGCAGGGACTTTTTCATTATTGCCAACTAGCAATACGAGCGGTAACTATACAAAAGTTACGCAAGTAATTCCTGTAAAAATCAGTATTGATGATGCTAAGGGATTAAATCTTGTTCCAGGTATGAACGTGACCGTGAGAATCCATAAGTAGGTGATAAGATGTCAATATTAATCACGGTTTATATCATTTTCAGTGCTTTGGTGCTGATTTTGATAAATTATCTGTTTGCAAAAAGGGGAAAGAATCGTTCGAAAAGAGGAAGACGGACAGAATTTCCGTATCAACAGGAAAGTATTGATAGCATTAAGAGTGAAAACTCGAGAAATGAAAATGTCCTAGATGAAAAATTAAATCCTGAAACCACGACATTAGAAAAAACAGAAAAAATCGAACAGTCGGAAGTGATTGAACAAATTCAGATCGATAAAGAAGACGAAAGTGCGGATCTTGAAGAACCGTTAGTAGAGCTTCTTAAAGAATCCGCCATCGCAGCACCTGCCCTTGAGTACGTTGAGGCTGACGTAAAACCTATACAAGAAGAGAAACAGACTAAAAATTCCCGTTTTTCTTCGGCTGATGTGGAGTCCTCAAAAGGCAGGATTATGATAGCCGTTATGCTTGGTGCATTTGTAGCGATCTTAAACCAAACATTGCTTAATGTGGCCATTCCTCATATTATGAATGATTTAGGTATATCGGCGAATACCGTACAATGGTTATCGACTGGATACATGCTTGTAAACGGAATATTCGTCCCGATTACTGCATTCCTCATTGAGAAGTTCGGTTCCAGAAGATTATTCATTACTGCTATGTTGTTGTTCACGATTGGGTCTGTCATTTGTTCGTTTTCGGCCAACTTCAGCATGCTAATGGTAGGCCGAGTTGTTCAGGCAGCTGGCGCAGGAATTATCATGCCGCTGTTAATGACTATTATTTTTGCTTTATATCCTCCTGAAAAACGCGGCGCGGCAATGGGAGTTATGGGGATTGTTATGATATTTGCTCCTGCGGTTGGGCCGACATTATCAGGTTGGCTTATACTTCATTATTCATGGAGATTGCTATTCGATGTTGTAATTCCTATTGGAATACTAGATATTATCCTTAGCGTTTTATGGCTTAAGGACGTTACCGAAAGATCGAATCGAAAATTTGATTTTCCTGGTTTCATTTTTTCCACGATTGGATTTGGATTTCTTTTGTACGGATTCAGTGAAGCGGGAAATGATGGCTGGACGAGTGCCACTGTTGTAATATCACTTGTAATTGGGGTTTTGTCATTAATTGCATTTGTTATACGCGAACTTACAACGGATAAACCCATGCTTGACCTTCGAGTTTTCAAATATGACATCTTTGCGTTGACGACCATTATTAGTATGATTATCAACATGGCCATGATGGGCGCCATGATTTTGGTGCCGATTTATTTACAAAACATCAGAGGGTATACTGCCCTGCAATCAGGTCTTCTATTGCTTCCGGGGGCAATTGTGATGGGGATCATGTCACCGATCTCTGGAAAATTATTTGATAAAATCGGCTCCAGACCGCTTGCTGTTATTGGACTATTAATTACGGTCATTACTACATGGCAATTCTCAAAACTTGATATGTCAGTATCTTATTCTCATATCTTAATTCTGTATGTTTTCCGTATGTTTGGTATGTCTTTCTTGATGATGACTGTTATGACAGAAGGGCTGAATCAGTTGCCTCGACATCTTGCGGCACATGGTACGGCAGCATCTAATACGGCCAGAACAGTTGCCGGAAGTATTGGAACCGCATTTTTAGTTACCATCATGTCTACAAGGCAAACTTATCATTACGGAGAGTATCAAAATGTTGTTACAAGTACAAACCCATTTATAGCAAGTAAAATATCTCAAATAGGTCAATACTTAGCATCTTATACTCATCTGCCTTCAGCGGCAGGAAATGAACTGTCAATCCTTACGATTTACAGTCAAATCATGAAGCAAACCACGATTGACGGTATAAATGATGCATTTATTTTTGCAACAGGTTTTGCTGCTGTAGCCTTAATTCTGGCGTTCTTTATCAAACGGGCGAAAGTAAGTGAAAAATAACTAAAAACAGGGTTCTAATGAATAGAACCCTGTTTTGTTTAGCTATGTTAGAGCGTGTTGTTGATTATTTCACTAGTTGGGTGGGGCAGAAATCTACAGCAAAAGTATAACAACCCTTTTGGTTTTTAATTCACATAAACGTCACAAATATTTAGTTTTATTTAAAATTTTTCGTGCTATAATGAAATTGTAAGGGAAATACAAATTTTAACATCTTAGGAGACTCAACCATACCGTGTTCGTTCCGTTTGTGAACGAATTGTAAGGTTGTTAGGTTAAATCTTTTGCAGTTATTTGGAAATAGTTCCTATGAAATGCATGAAGGTTGGGTACAAATCTTTAATGGCTTCTTGCCAATTAATCTTCATTCCATGAAGATTAATTTAAGAACTTATTAGAAGAAGGATTGCTTTCTAATATGCAGAAAAAGTTAAAGTTTTGTCAATAAGATTATTCTTATTAGAACCCAAACCTAAATTGTAATGGGAGCCGTTTTCGAATAGAGGTATGTGAGTCTCACTCGGTGATCGTACCGAGAATTAGGTGTCTAAAGGAATTTGAATTCCATCAAATTATGTGAATTAATTCCTTCAACGGAACTAACACACATCGGTTGATTTTTCCAAGTTTCACTTTAGATCAGTAATGACTAAAGAGGAATAGGTATTGCGAATCTAATTAGCTGATGTCATGGTTGGGTCTCCTAAGATGTTAAAACAAAAAGAGGTTGCTTCTATAATGAAGCAGCCTTTTTTTGTTTATTCGTTAGGTATTATTTGCACTCTGTTTCGTTACTCAAGTAATGGGAAAAAGAGGGGGGTGACAACCAAGATAAAAATATCGACACTTAACAAAAATACGAATATTTTATTGGTAAATGAGAAAAAATAGTCACCGAAAGGGGTGGAAGTTATCATGAAAAGAAATGAAACACAAAAAAATATACCGACCATAGCGCCAGGAATGGATGATCAAGTAGAACTAGAACAAAGTGCAAACGAAAAGGAAATAGAAAAAGGTGAATATACAAGTGTTACCACACTTTCATATGATGAAGTGGGGCCAAGTTAAAATGCCGCTGCCTTTTCTGGGCAGTTTCTTTATTTTAATGGATACATAAAAAATCTTTGTAACGTATTGGACTTTACAAAGACAATGAAAAGAAAGAGAGCATTTTATTACAATTTCATAAACATTTTCGTTATCCTATAAATAAGAAACTGTACATGAGAGGGGCAAGTGAATGTCAGAAACACAGGATTTAACGCTAATGGAACAACAAGAAATCATAATAGAAAAGATTCAACACCGCAGGCTCACGAAGAAAAAGATTTTACAAAGAATTTTGCTTATTACACTTGGGGCAACACTAATGGCAGTAGGGCTGGAAATATTTCTTGTACCCAACAAGGTTATTGATGGAGGAATCACAGGAATTTCCATCATGCTTTCCTATATTACCGGTTGGAAACTTGGTATTTTTCTATTTCTGTTTAATCTCCCATTTTTCTTTATTGGTTATAAGCAAATCGGAAAAACCTTCGCTGTTTCTACTCTTTATGGAATTATTGTACTTTCCATTGCCACAACATTACTCCACCCTGTTCCTGCATTTACCCAAGATATTCTCCTGGCAACCGTATTTGGAGGAGTCGTCCTCGGGATGGGAGTTGGCATAGTAATTCGCTATGGCGGCTCGTTAGATGGCACTGAGATACTGGCCATTCTCTTTAACAATAAACTCCCGTTTTCAGTGGGCGAAATTATTATGTTTTTTAATCTCTTTATTTTAGGGAGTGCAGGATTCGTTTTTACTTGGGATCGGGCAATGTATTCTTTAATAGCCTATTTCGTAGCCTTTAAAACCATTGACATCACCATCACTGGCCTTGATGAATCAAAATCGGTATGGATTATCAGCGATTATGCTGAAGAAATTGGCGTTGCAATCATGGATCGACTTGGCCGTGGAGTGACCTATTTAAATGGAGAAGGAGCATTTTCCGGTGATCATAAAAAAGTCATTTTCTGTGTAGTCAATCGCTTGGAAGAAGCGAAATTAAAAGAAATTGTCACAGAAAAAGATTCCAATGCTTTTTTAGCGGTTGCAGATATTGCTGAAGTCAGAGGCGGAAGATTTAAGAAAAGGGATATACACTAGAAGTGGGCTGAATTCAGCCCCTTTTTATTTTTCCATTTATTACTATCTTTTTTGATATTAAACTGATATCATGATGGTGAAAGATGGTAAGTAAAAAATAGGGAGTGGTTGGAATGAAGGAGAAAGATATAGGCAAAATAAATGGTTTTTTAGGAGTAATACTTTTCTTGTTTTTTGCCATTCTTACCCTAGTCTGTTTTAGCCAATTTTCACGTAGCGACAGTATTACATTGTTTATAGCCGCTATTTTATGTGCATTGATTACCATTTTAATTTTATCGGGTTTTACGATCGTTCAACCAACCCAAGCAAAGGTGTTTACGTTATTTGGAAGTTATCTTGGAGTAATTAAACAAGAAGGATTTTGGCTGACCATACCGCTGACGGTTAGAAAAACAGTTTCGCTTAGGGTCATCAATTTTAATAGTGATAAGCTTAAAGTCAATGATTTGGAAGGTAATCCAATTGAAATTGCCGCAGTTGTTGTTTACAAAGTTTCTGATAGTGCAAAAGCTGTATTTGGTGTAGAAGATTATAAAACATTTGTTCACACACAGAGTGAAACTGGCCTTCGCCATATTGCAAGTCAATATCCATATGATAATTTCAATAATGATTATGAGATTTCTCTTAGGCAACATTCTGATGAAGTTGCCGAAGAACTGACAAAGGATCTGCAGAAGAGACTGGTTTTTGCAGGGGTGGAAATTATCGAAGCAAGAATCATGCATTTAGCCTATTCCAGTGAAATTGCTCATGCCATGCTGCAACGGCAACAAGCAAAGGCAGTATTGGCTGCCAGGAAAGTGATCGTTGATGGTGCAGTTTCAATGGTGAAATCTGCAATTGATCAATTGAGCAGTGAGGGTGTGGTTGAATTGGATGAAGAAAAAAAGGCACAAATGGTAAATAATCTAATGGTGGCACTAGTTTCAGATAAGGGGACTCAGCCAGTCATCAATAATGGAACCATTTATTAAGGTGTGGTCTTGTGGCAGATAAAAAGCGATTTTTACTTCGTATTGATCCGCAAATATACGATGCTGTGGAAAAATGGGCAGAAGATGAGTTTCGCAGTGTGAATGCGCAAATGGAATTAATTATAAAAAAGGCTTTAAAAGAGGCAGGACGTTTAAGAAATACCGGAAATAATCAGGAGAAATAATTACCTGGTTTTCTCGCCGTTAAAAATAAAAACAAGCAAATATTATGTTTTTTTGTCGTAAACTAGGGAAAAATACTCCTTTTAGGATCGTCTTTTGTCAGACTTTGCGCTTACCTAGGAAATAATGGTGGGAATATTGACACATAAAATAAGAAGATGGCAATTTTTAAACGCCATCTTTTTTATTAGCTTTGTTAAAATCGGCAGGAAAATAAACTGTCAATTTGACAAAGCCAATTATTAAAATAACAATTCGTATACTTCATTTAGTTCATAAGCTCTCTTTTCGTCTTGTTCTTGTTTCGCGTATTGTATTTCATTTTGAAGTATCTGATTGAGAAAACCAATTTCCTTTTGGCTTAATTGCCTGACAAAGGCTTCCTCGGTTTTGTAATGACCACCTGTCAGTTTATGGTATAGCTGCTTAGCAATTGAATGGTGCTCGTCCGTGTAATTTGATAAAGTTTCACGAAGATAGCCTAAAGTTTTGTCCATGTTTTCATCAGTCCTTTCACATTTTTATTTTTTAACCAAAAGTGAAGAATATACATGAAAGACAAGTGACTTTAATTCATGAAAAAAGCAAGTATGAAATTCATACTTGCTTTACCAGAAGAATGGGAAGGCAACACCAAATGCCACAAATGGAATGAAAGCAGGTGGTCCCCAACAAGGTCCCCAGAAGCCAAACCCATGGCCATCACTTGGGATTGAAGCTTTCAATTCCTCTATCTCAAGGCCATCTTTCCTTACTTTTACCACTCTCCCAATTACCCATATACCTTCGTTATTTTTATATTTAATGATTTCTCCTTTTAGTCTCTGTGCACTCTCATAATTCAGTTCCATTCCGACTGCTCCTTTGTATGTGTACTTGCTATAAACTATGAAAGTCGGAATAGTGTTGCAAGGGTTAGTAACCTAATCTTGTCCCTTTTTTTATATTTCAAAACTGTTTTATTTTCTTAAATCACGGTTTTGTACAAGTAATGGCTCTGTGGCTTAAAGTATCATGATACTTTACAAGCATATTGCCATGCTGGTTCAAAATACTAAAAAGCTCTGGTTCAAAATTTTGCGAGAAATTAAATTCCTGTGAAGGACTTCCTTGGAGAAGATCCATATATGGTGCATTGATTTCTATGTTTTGAAATCCAGAATCAGTCAATAAACGTTTCCAATCTTCTTCAAGTAATAAAGAATCAATGGCGTAAAATTCTTTGATTTCTTCCTCATCGCTTTGACTTAGCTTGGAATTTATGGTCATTTCATTTGCAATTAATCGTCCATTATTTTTTAATACCCGATAGAACTCATTTAATGCAATGGGTTTATTTACGAAAGCTAATACTGATTCACATAAAATAAAATCGAATGTATTGTCTGGGAAAGGGATGTTTTCTATTGAACCTTGGACTAGCTGCACAGGAAGCTGCAAACTTTGGAATCGACTTCTGGCTTTTTCTACCATGATAGGATTTAGCTCAATTCCCACTACATTCGCTTGAAAGTGTTGTGACAGGTAGGCTGCTGTTTGACCTGTACCGCATCCTGCATCCAAAATTGTGGCTCCTGGTTTAATATTTTCTTGTGTAAGCATACTTTTTGTTAACAGTATTCCCCCAGGATGGGCACCTCCAACACCAAACTTTGCTAAGAAGTCAATATATGTTAAACCTCCCATTGGGCACCACCTCATACCTTTTTTGCATCTTATGACGGGAGTACCTGAGTGGTTCTTGATTCCATATTAGTTCTTAAAAAAAGGATCATTTTAATATGACTAAGTCCAATCTAATTACACATGTAGGATTCATATGAATAATGGTATTAACCCATTTGTTGTTTTCTAAGAAAAATTGTACGAAGCATTTGGAGGCAATCCTTCAACAAAATAACAGTTCTGCTTGAAATTATCTAATTATATTCCATTCAAATCTGCACAAATTAAGCTAATGAAAGGGTATTTGCTCTTTCGAACTTAAGAAAAAAGGGGTGCTGTAAATGAATTTAAGAAACCTGCCATTTCTCAGAATGTTTATGCCTAAGCGAAAAAAGGGTTTCGGTGCAATGTGGGCATCATTATTTGGTGTTGGAATTAGTGCAGCCGTTTTTGGATTAACAAGGGGAAAGCGCAGTAATTTTGCACTTCCTTTGAAAAACACATTGAACAATTTCACTCCAAGCATGAATATAGGCCGGACAGATATAAGCCGTATGGATAATGCTGCTCTGGCTGAATTTTCCGAGGAATTGATGGAAAGTGCTATGAACAATAAACAGTAACAACAAAGTCCGCGATTTCGCGGACTTTATCAGTATATAGGAGGGTTTGGCACTTTTCTGGGTATATACTGAATACTATCAGATGAGTATAGTTTAATGATTAATAAATGCCCTAATGTACGTGCTCTGATTAATATCGGCTGGTTATATTCATTTTTAAATTCAAAATCAGGTCCATACCAACTTACCGTTGCATCTCGCCCTGGAGGGATATATGAAACACTTCTACTGTGGGAAAATCGTTGTACTATTTTTAGACCGGCATTATCGACAGCATTAAATAATGTGGATGAAACTTGGCAAATTCCGCCTCCAATGTCCTCTGAAAACTCTCCTCTCTGTATGACCGGAGCCCGGAGATATCCCTTTCCTGCTGTTCTTTTACCAACAGTTTTATTAAAAGAAAATTTTTCTCCAGGAAATACAACCGAATTATTGATCGCATCAGAGGCCAATTGGATATTGTTCGTCCGATTTTTATTTTGCGGGTTAAACGATGTTACATAGCTTCCAATCCTTTTAATGCGAATATAGCTTAGCAGTTCACCATCCACTTTAGGGTAGACGGGAACTAGTTGAATTTCCAAGCTAGCGCGATTGGGATTATAAAAAGAACGATAAAATTGTTCTGTTAAATCTTGCTGATTCAGTTGAAAACCTACCTTTTCAGGGATTATATTTCCATGTTTGTCGATTTTGGCATCCTCTGTAGGTGTTGAAATTTGTTTGTTTAATTGATTCAAGAAACCTTCCATTTTTTTCGGATTGAGAATGGGTAAATCAATGTATGGATTGAAAAGCTCAGCACGATTTAAAGTAGTAATAGGTATCCCATCTTTTGTAATTGTTATGTTTGCAGGCGAATGTATTTGTTGGGCCGATAGCCAAATGCCAAATAACCAGGAAAACATCATATCCTCGATCCCTCCTCATTATAATATTGGTGATAAACTGGCATTTCATGTAACTATAGGGGAAAAACGTTTTATAATTTCGAGAAAATTATGTGGTTATTTTCTTTACAATCATTAAAAAATACATTATTATCATTATCGATAATGATAATATATATAGGAGATCAAATGATGAAGGATTCAGCTATTGATATCATTTTACATCCAGTGCGGATGAGAATTATTCAGCATTTAATCAACCAGAAGCTGACAGCACAAGACTTAAAGGAGAGGCTTCCCGATATCCCCCAAGCATCGTTATACCGTAACTTAAAAAAGTTATTGGAAGCGGGAGTTATTCACGTGGTGGATGAAAAACCTATTCGTGGAACAGTTGAGAAAGTATATTCAATCCTAGATCAACCTTTTTTGAGTCCAGATGACTTAAATAAGATGTCAAAAAATGAACATATGGAGTTATTTATTAAATTTTTTGCAAACTTACTGGGGGAATATGAACGTTATTTATCTCACGGGGATATTGATTTATTATCAGATGGAGTGTCGTTTCGCCAGGCTTCTATATACTTGAGTGATGAAGAATTTACTGATTTCACTCAAGATTTAGTAAAAGTTTATCAGAAAGTTGGCCAAAATAAGCCGGCGAAAGGAAGAAGAAGAAGGACCATTGCAACGATTTTAATACCAGATAAATCACTTGAATAGATGGGGAGAGAATCTAATGACAGGTTTTGAAAAAGATGTTACGATTCAAAGTTCAGTTGCAATCAAAGGTTCGTTGTCTGTTCCTGATACTAGTAGAGAGAAAAGTCCTGCCATTTTGATAATTACGGGATCAGGAAAAATTGATCGAAACGGTAAAATAAGTGAAAGTAAGGATTTAAAACTATACCAGCAAATAGCAGCCTATTTAACAGAGTTTGGGATTATTAATTTACGTTATGATAAACGAGGTACAGGAGGTAGTGGTGGTGAGTTCTATTCCGCCGGTTTGTGGGATTTGGTAGAAGATGCGTGTACTTCTGTACAATTCTTAAAATCTTTACCTGAAGTAGACCCTGAAAAAGTCATAGTGTTAGGTCATAGTGAGGGATGCACTATTGGAACTGCGGTGGCTGTAAGAGAAAGGCTTGGGGGCTTAATTCTGCTTTCAGGAGCAGTGGAGCGACTTAGTGAAGCCTTGAAAAGACAAAGGGATATTGCAACACAGGATATTTTGAATGCCAAAGGGTTCCAAGGGGCTTTACTGCGAATGTTAGGTGTCCATAAAAAAGTTGAATCACAAGCTCAAAAGCAAATTCAAAAATTTTTAGCCGCGAATGAAGCTGTAATAAAACAAGGATTTGTTAAAATAAACGCAAAATGGTTTCGGGAGCATTTTGCTTATAATGTGAAAGAAGATTTAGCGAATGTTTCTTGTCCAGTTCTTGCCATAACAGGTGCAAGGGATATTCAAGCAAATCCCGAAATACTAAAAGAGCTTCCGAATTATGTAAAAGGAGATTGCGAGTATCATGTAGTTGAAAATATGGGCCATTCTTGTAAATTCGTAACCCAAACTTCCACAATGTTATCTGTAAAAAAAGATATTTTTGCAGAAGCGAATCTGCCGCTCCATCCGGAGTTAACCAAACGTCTTTCAGATTGGCTTGTTCGCCAAACTGCAGAGGAGTCTTTATCAATTAAACAATAATTATATTATGCTAAACAGTTAAATGTATTTATTTTTAAATACTTTTTTAAGGGATCCAAGTTAACTCTGTCCGATTTAGAATCATCTATTTCGTCCGGAGTTAATTTTGCTTAAAATCACCATAGATAAAGGGCTTAAATGAAAAAAGTAATTAGAATATTTTGAAAAGAATTGGAATATTTTTAATTTAAATGTATAATGAAAGTATCTACATACTAACTGGTTGGTATAAGTTGGAGTTAAGAGTCCATTTTTCCATTTTCCCTAGCTTAATAGAAGAATGGTTTTTTAAGATTGCAAGATCGCAATGATATCATTTTTTGTAAGCGTGTTCATAAGAGAAAGGAATGACGAAAATGAATCTACAGGGAAAAACAGCAATTGTTACTGGAGGTGGCAGTGGGATAGGACGCGCTACAGCTCTGCGTTTTGCCAAAGAAGGGGCAAATGTAGCAATTGCCGAACTTGATGCTAATTCGGGAGAAGAAACTCTTAAAATGATAAATGATTTAGGTGGAAAAGCTATTTTTGTGAAGACGGATGTTTCAGATTCAACTGATGTTCAACAATTAATTAGAAAGGTAAGCGACACCTTCGGTTCATTCAACATTATGTTTAATAATGCAGGGATTGGTCATTCTGAAGTCCGGAGTGTGGAATTATCTGAAGATGAATGGGACCGTGTAGTTGACATCAACCTCAAAGGAGTGTTTTTAGGGATCAAATATGCTGTCCCAGAATTAATCAAAGCCGGTGGAGGATCCATTATTAATACTACGAGTTTACTAGGGCTAAAAGGGCAGAAATATACATCAGCTTATAACGCTTCAAAAGCAGGTGTTGTCGTGCTAACAAAAAATGCCGCCCTTGAATATGGAAAATACAATATTCGGGTAAATGCTATTGCCCCAGGAGTAATCGATACCAAAATTATAGAAAATTGGAAACAAAATGAGTGGAAGTGGCCGATTATTTCAAAGGCGAATGCCCTAGGAAGGATTGGCACTCCCGATGAGGTAGCGAATGCAGTTGCATTTTTGGCGTCAGATGAAGCTTCTTTTATTACCGGAACAACCCTGTCCGTTGATGGCGGCGGTCATACCTTTTAGTTCTTTAATTACTGTTTGGAGGTATTTCGATGAGTGAAACGAAAATGTGGCATAAACATTATCCTGAATCCATTGCAACAAACATTGAAATTCCAAATATACCTTTGGGGCAGATTTTAAAAAATACATTTGAGAAATTTCCTGATCACCATGCCCTGTCATTTTACGGAAGAAAGTTTAGTTATCAAGAAGTTTATCAACTATCCCAAGCATTCACTTCTAGTCTTCAGCATAACCAGGTCCATAAGGGAGACAGGGTTGCCGTTATGCTTCCAAACTGTCCGCAATACGTAATTGCCTATTACGGGATCCTAAATGCAGGTGGCATCGTTACACAGGTTAACCCAATGTCTGTGGAGAGAGAGCTTGAATATATTTTAAATGACTCCGGGGCTGAAACAATAGTTATTCTTGATACATTATATCCAAGGGTAAAAAGCGTGCAAGAGCAAACCAATTTAAAACAAGTGATCGTTGTGAGCCTGCAGCCTTCTGTACAGGATTTCACTCCAGACCGCAGTTTTGAAGAGTTTCTGCAAGAAGGAAATGGAATGGTCACTCCAGTAGAGTTTGAGCCGGAGCACGATGTCGCAATCCTTCAATATACAGGAGGAACAACCGGCCTCTCAAAAGGCGCAATGCTGACACATAAGAATTTATTAGCCAATGTTCTTCAAGCCTATGAATTCTTTAAACATGAAATGGAATTTGGCAAGGAAAAATGTTTAACCGTGATTCCATTATTTCATGTTTTTGGAATGAGTTCTTGTATGAATCTGTCTATATTTATGGGCTCAGAATCGATCATGCTGCCTCGTTTTGACTTGGAAGAGGTTTTAAACACGATAAAAAATGAGCAGCCATCGATTTTTCCGGGAGTTCCGACGATGTATGTAGCCATTACAAATCATCCAAAGGCTGTAGAATATGGGATTAATTGTATTGAAACATGTAACAGCGGAAGTGCACCGATGCCGGTTGAACTACTGCGCAGTTTTGAAAACAAAACAGGGTCAAAAATTCTCGAAGGATATGGTTTATCAGAAGCTTCGCCAACAACGCACTGTAATCCTCCATTTGCAGAAAGAAAACCTGGAAGTGTAGGAATTGGAGTGCCATCAACAGAATATAAAATTGTGGACCTTGCAACTGGTACAAAAGAAGTGCCAACAGGTGAACTAGGTGAAGTTATCATTAAAGGTCCACAGGTTATGAAGGGATATTGGAATATGCCGGAAGAAACAGCCAATACTCTTCGAGATGGTTGGTTATATACTGGAGATATTGCTAAAGTAGATGAAGACGGATATTTATATATCGTAGACCGGAAAAAAGATATGATTATTGCTAGCGGTTATAATATTTATCCTCGTGATATTGAAGAAGTATTATATGAACATCCATCCATTCAAGAGGCTGTTGTTATCGGTGTCCCTGATCCTTATCGGGGTGAGGATGTGAAGGCAGTAATGGTCTTGAAGGCGGGAAAAACAGCGACTGAAGAAGAAATCATGACGTATTGCCGCCAACATCTGGCTGCCTATAAGGTTCCGCGGATTGTGGAGTTTCGTAAGGAACTGCCGAAAACGGGAGTTGGAAAAATCCTAAGACGTACTTTAAGAGAAGAATCTCTTAAAAAGTAATCTTAAAGTTGATATTTTAAAATGGAAAATCCTTAAGGAATCATGGATTGTTCTATAAAGGGGAGAAAAGAGTATGGTATAATTTCCGGTAGATATTTATCAGATTGCGAGGACACAAAAGTGAAAGAGAAAATAACAGGGCAAAGCATCCGCTTATTCGAACAGAAAGGTTTTAGTGAAACCTCGATTCAGGATATCGTTGATTCTCTCGGGGTGACAAAAGGGACTTTTTACTATTACTTTTCAAGTAAAGAAGAACTGTTAATGGATATCCACCATGGATATATTAATGAACTGCTTGCCCAGCAGGAAAGAATCCTAATGGACGACTCGAAGACATGTAAACAAAAATTATTTGATATCATTTTCATGTTAATATCTGATATCAAAACGCGAGGTTCAGCCGCCAAAATCTTTTTTCGGGAAATGAAAAATTTAAACGAAGAACGCCTTGCCCTGATTGTTCAAAAACGAGATCAATTTCGTTATAACATTGAAGAATTAATGAAGAAAGGGATTCAGAAAGGGGAATTCCGCCCTGATTTAAATGCCGAAATTATTACATTTGGCATTTTGGGAATTACGAATTGGAGCTATCAGTGGTTTAATCCAAGCGGCAGTGCGACTGATTATGAAGTAACGGAAATTTTTGTGGAAATGATTTTAAAGGGAATACAAATGGATTAACGAAAAGTAAAAGAGGGGGTTATTTACAAAAACACCCTCTTTAAGACAAAAAACATACTGACTGGTTAGTATTTAATAATGTGTCAATTTAGAGTTTGAGTTCAAAGTAATAAAACTGAATATTTCGAATCAATAGGAGGATGAACATGCCTCATCAAGTAAGTAAGGATGTTATCCCTGTTAGGCAGGGAGAAGAGTTGAACTTAAAGATTTTAGAAAATTTTCTACGCGAGCAAATAGATTCGTTGCCGAATGAACCTCTTGAAGTTCTTCAATTTTCAGCAGGCCACTCCAATTTAACCTATCAACTAAAGATGGGAGAATGGGAGGCTGTGTTGAGACGTCCACCTCTTGGTCCAGTAGCACCGAAAGCCCATGATATGGAACGAGAGTGCAAAATTCTCTCTGAATTGAATCCCATTTTTCCTGTGGCACCAAAAACACTGGTCTTTTCGAAGCAGCCTGAAATCGTCGGCAGTCCTTTCTTCATTATGGAAAGAAAACGAGGCATTGTCCTTGATACATCATTTCCTGAAGGGGTTCAGGTGACACCGGAACTATGCAAGCAAATTTCTGAAATAATGGTTGATAAACTTGTAGAATTGCATTCCATTTCATACAAGGAAACAGGACTTGCGGAAATAAGCAAGCCTAAGGGATTCATGGAACGTCAGGTTCATGGCTGGATCGGCAGATATGAACGAGCGAAAACGGATGAAATTGCAGGGGTGGAAGCCTTAATGCAGTGGCTCAAAGATCATATTCCAGCAAATGAAGAGGTAACCATCATTCATTATGACTACAAATTGAATAATGTCATGTTAACGGAGGACTTCACGAAAATGTCAGGCCTTTTTGATTGGGAAATGACAACAGTAGGCGATCCTCTAGCTGACCTTGGAGTGGCGATGAGCTATTGGAATCTTCCTGATGATCCTGAAACCTTGAAAAAAGGGCTCGGAAAAGATCCTGTTACGGCGGTTTACAAAGGATTTCTCACGCGCAGGGATTTTATCGAGTTATATGCCAAAAAAAGCGGCAGAGATGTCTCAGATTTACATTTTTATTTAACCTTTGCCTACTTCAAGCTTGCTGTGATTGTTCAGCAAATCTATTATCGGTTTAAAAAAGGTCAGACAAATGATCAACGTTTCGCCGGATTAAATCGTTTTACCGCAGGGCTTATTCAGCATGGAACTTTGGTGGCAAACGAAAAAATTTAATATGACAATAACTCGTAGATGGCGGCTGGCTGATTAAACCTTGCCATTTTGTCCATTTTGTTGATCGCAGTAAAAAATCAACAGGCAAGTTTAGCCGTGCTGTTTAAATAAAAGGCAATGTTAAAGAACAATGTTGATATTCAAACACTGTTGATTGGAGCGGAAGGCACGAAGACTTCTCGAAAATGCTAACGCATTTCCTTCGTGTGTGGGCGAATTCAAGGAAGTCATTCAATGTCCTGCGGGAGTACGGGGCCGGGGAGACCCCGAAGGTGCTTCAGCACCAAGGAGGCTCTTCCGGCACGCCCGCGAACCGCTCGTGCCTTGAGCAAAATCAACAGGAAAATTTAATAGTGCCAAATAAAAAAGAAAGGGAAGATGAATTTTGACACAAGAACATTTAATCGTAGAGAAATTGGGACCAGTTTTATCGTTAACATTGAACCGTCCAGAAAGTTTAAATGCCTTTAGCCCTCAAATGATTTTAGGATTAAAAGAGGCCTTGAAAAACGCCCAAACTGACGAGGATATTCAAGTTATTGTCTTATCTGGCGCAGGACGTTCATTCAGTGCCGGCGGGGATGTCAAAACGATGGGACAATCGGGAGCTGTTCAAGTTTATGAGCATATTGGCAAGCTGAATGAACTAATTTTACAAATGAAAGAAACGGAAAAACCGATTATTGCTGCAGTCCATGGCTTTGCAGCAGGTGCAGGTTTCAATTTGGCGTTAGCCTGTGATTTAATTGTTGCCGCAGAGGATAGTAAATATGCTTTAAGCTTTTCACAAGTAGGTCTAATTTCCGATGGTGGCGGCTCTTACTTCCTTCCAAGACTAATCGGACCGCATTTGGCAAAACAATTCCTTTTTACTGCTGAACCGATATCAGCTGAGCGTCTATATCAATTAGGTGTGATCAATTTCCTTTACCCATTAGAAAAACTTCAGGAAGAAACAACCAAACTGGCATTAAAATTAGCGCATGGCCCGGGAAAATCATATGGGAAACAAAAGAAATTAGTAGATCAGGCCTTTACCGCATCTTTAGCAGAAATTCTTGAGCAAGAGCGACTGATTCAGATGTTAATGGTTCAAACGGAGGACCATCAGGAAGGGATTAAAGCATTTAAGGAGAAGCGGAAGCCAGAATTTAAAGGAAAGTAATGAATTCTAAAGCAGCAAAAATCTGATTGCATATTGTAAATACTCCATTAAAACGTTACAAGCCATCGTTTATAAAGGAAGATGAAAGGGTGACCCATATTATGAAAACAGTAGAAACCGTTACAGGACCAATATTCATTGACCAGCTAGGGAAAACTCTCATCCATGAACACTTTATTTTTGGCTACCCGGGGTATCAAGGTGATGTAACACTTGGTGGGTTTAAAGAAGAAGAGGCTTTAGAAACTGCTATTGGAATTGCCAGACTCATGCAGAGGTACGGTGTGCAGACTGTTGTCGATCCAACCCCAAATGAGTGCGGCAGGGATCCATTATTTTTGAGGAAAATCTCGGAAGCGACGGGCCTGCAAATCATCTGTGCAACAGGATATTATTATGAAGGAGAAGGAGCTCCGCCTTATTTTAAGCTTAGGCAGGCACTTGGGACAGCTGAAGAAGAAATCTATCAAATGTTTAAATCAGAAATTACTGAAGGGATTGCAGGAACCGGGATTAAACCGGGAATAATTAAACTTGCATCGAGCAAGGATGAAATAACTGAATATGAACAATTATTTTTCCGTGCAGCCGCTAGAATCCATCAGGAAACCGGAATCGTGATCCTGACGCATACGCAGGAAGGAACAATGGGCCCTGAGCAAGCTAAAATGCTGATTGAGCTGGGGGTTGACCCAAATAAAATCGTTATAGGACACATGTGCGGCAACACCAATCCAGATTATCACAAGGAAGTGATGGAGAAGGGTGTCCGGATAGGATTTGACCGCTTTGGATGTCAAGTTTTAGCGGGAACACCGTTCGATCATGAACGAGTCACGACACTTTTGTCATTATTAAAAGAAGGTTACGAAGATCAGATTTTATTGGCACACGATACAGTAAATATTTGGCTGGGCAGGCCGCCGGTGATGAATGAACAAGTGGCTAAAATTATGGAGAACTGGCAGCCAGCCCATATTTTTGAGAATATTCTTCCGGTTTTGCGTGAAGGCGGTATAAACGAACAGCAAATTGATAAAATGCTAGGTATCAACGCAGCTGCTTTATTTGCCGGAGAACCTGCAAAAGTGATATGATCTCTGAAAAAGTCTTGAACATTGTTCAAGGCTTTTTCATTTATGAGATGATGTTAAAGAGCAATGCTAATTGGCGCGGAAAATACAGAACCGCTAATTTATTAAAAAACTATGAACAAACTGTTAATTGATTGGGAAGAATTAGGCAGAACGTTTGATATGCCCTAAAAATCGTATACACTATTGGTAGGTAATGTTTTTGTTTTGGGAGATGATGAAATTTGAAAATATTGGTAATAGAAGATAATAAAAGTGTATGTTCCATGATCGAAATGTTCTTTGCAAAAGAAAAGATAGAGGGTGAGTTTGTCAATGATGGCTTGGAAGGTTATCAGCGTTTTAAATCAGGTACATGGGATGCATTAATTGTCGACTGGATGCTGCCAAGCATGGATGGCGTCACAATTTGCCGTAAAATCAGAGAAGAGAAGTTTACCGTACCCATCATTATGTTAACGGCAAAAGATAGTGAATCAGACCAGGTACTCGGTCTGGAAATGGGGGCAGATGATTATGTGACAAAACCATTTAGTCCTTTGACATTAATGGCAAGAATTAAAGCGGTAACCCGACGATTTCAGGCGCAGATGCCAAACGGACATGAGGACAATGTATTACAAACAGAACATTTTCATGTAACCAAGACAACGAGGGAAGTGATGGTTGACGGAACACTTATAACGAATCTGACACCGAAAGAGTTTGATTTATTGTATTACATGGTGGAGCATCCTCGACAGGTTTTTTCGAGAGAACAATTGCTTGAACGGGTTTGGGGCTATCAGTTCTATGGGGATGAACGAACAGTAGATGTTCATATTAAACGACTGAGAAAAAAGGTGGAAACAAGCGCCAAGCCATTTTTCCATACCGTTTGGGGAGTTGGTTATAAGTTTGATGATTCGACTAAAGCAGATGAAGTTTAAATATTTCTACCAACAGTTCTTTAGCCATATCAGTATTATCCTAGTAGCATTTTTATTATTAAGTCTATTATTTGCCCATTATCTTGAAAATTTAGTTTATCAGAATAAAGCAGAGGAGCTTATTTCATACGGTAAAGCCATTTTGGCTGATATCAAGAGTTCACCTTTTTCTGCCAATCAAATTATTAATGAATACAGCTCTGTCCTTGATGCCCGAAAGATAAACTTCAGCTTGTTTGACCAGAATAGGAATTATTTAACTGCAAGACATGGCCTTGTCGTCAACGTATTATCTGAATCGGAGTGGAAAAAAGTAGAAAATGGCCATACGTTAATTGTTAATGCCGATTTTAAACGATTTGGTCAAGAAGGTGTCACCTTTGTAGTTTTACCCTATTTGGAAAACGGAGAATTTATTGGTGGTATTATATTGGCTTCATCAATCAGCGGTTCAAGTGATATGATTCACCAAATCAATAAAATATTAATGTATACCATATTGATCGCGTTTGCCGTATCCTTTTTACAGAGCTGGTTCTTATCTCGTATTCATGTGAAGCGGATTAAACGGCTCCGGGAGGCTACCTCCCTAGTTTCTTCAGGCAATTATAATGTAAATGTTCATTCTTCTAATTATGATGAAATTGGTGAATTGGCCGAGGATTTCAACCATATGGTCCATAAGATTAATGCCTCTATGGAGGAAATTGAAAGTTTGGAAAACCGCCGACGGCAATTTATGTCAGATGTTTCTCATGAACTTCGGACACCGTTAACAACCATCAGCGGCATGATTGAAGGATTGAAAAATAATATGATTCCGGAAGAAGACAAGGAAAGGGGAATTAGCTTAGTAAGTCAAGAAGCCAAAAGGCTGATCCGCCTTGTAAATGAAAACCTTGATTACGATAAAATTCGTTCGAACCAGATCCGATTGTTCCGAGAAGATATTCAGCTCATGGAGGTTTTGGAAATTATCCAGGAGCAGTTAAGCTTTCAAGCAGAAGAAAGAAATAATCAAATTGTGGTCGAGTCACCACCCGATGTTTATGTCAATGCTGACTATGACCGGCTATTACAAATTCTGCTTAACATCACAAAAAATAGTATTCAATTCACTGCAGACGGAACCATTTGGCTTAGAGGTCGATGCGAGGAGAATGCAGCGGTCATTGAAGTAGAGGATACAGGAATGGGTATAGATCCTAGTGAAGTAGAAAATATATGGCACCGTTTTTATAAAGCTGATATATCAAGGACGAGCAACCCTTATGGAGAGTTTGGTCTTGGGCTGTCTATTGTCAAGCAATTAGTGCTGTTGCATAACGGTGAAATAAATGTTTTTAGTGAAAAAGGAAAAGGAACGAAATTTGTCATCAAATTTCCACGGACTGAAGCTTTTTGAACTTTTTCATCAGTCTTGAGGATGCTCCTTTTCTAAAATAATATTTTTTTCTTAAATTTTTTCAAATCTCGTTAATGTTTGTTAATAATTTCTTAAGATTTATCAGCTAAAGTAAAAAATAAAAATTAATAGATTTGCCTTAAAGGAGTTGGAATTTATGAATTTTGAAAAAGAATTCGAACAGGAAAATTCAGTTGATTTATCAGTCCCAGCAAATATGGGGGATAAAGCAAAAGAAGGTACCTTAAAAGAGGAATTCGATCCAACTATCAATGATCGATCTTATGAGACTAGTAATAGGATGAATAGAACGGAAGATACCGGATCTAACAAGGATGAACCGTATAATGTTCAAAAGTTTGAAAAGAAATCAGAAGGTAATTTCAAGAAAAACGTTAAAGGTTTTACTTCATTGGTAGCAGCTGGTGTCGTTGGTTCTGTTTTGACACTGGCAGTCCTGCCTCATACAGATTATATCAAGAATTTATCAAACGATAATTACAATAATCAGTCTGTAACAGCTTCCACTGAAAATGTAACACAAGCCAAACCGGTTTCGGCACAGGCGACAACAACTGCTTCAGGTTCGATTGCAGATACTGTTCAACGAGTTTCTAAAGCAATCGTTGGGATTGATAATTACCAGCAACAACAACAGCAAGATTTCTTTGGAAATTCCACATCTTCGCAAAGTGTGGAAACAGGTTCAGGATCAGGCGTAATTTTCCAGAAGAAGGACGGTTATGCCTATATTGTTACGAATAATCACGTTGTAGAAGGAGCCAGCAAGCTAGAAGTATCCTTATATGATGGTTCAAAAACAACTGCCGAGTTAGTGGGAACAGATGCCTTGACAGACTTGGCGGTTTTGAAAATTCCTGGAAAGTATGTAAATACGATCGCGACTTTTGGTGATTCATCTTCACTCCGCCCCGGAGATCAAGTATATGCGATTGGAAATCCGCTCGGTTCAGAGCTTTCCAGAACGGTCACACAAGGGATCGTAAGTGCTACCAATAGAAGCATTTCTGTTTCAACCTCCGCTGGAAACTATGATACAACGGTAATCCAAACGGATGCAGCCATTAACCCAGGTAACAGTGGAGGTGCTCTGATTAACCCTGAAGGGCAAGTAATTGGAATTAATAGTATGAAAATTTCCGAAAGCGGTGTAGAAGGATTAGGGTTCGCGATTCCAAGTGATGATGTGATTCCAATTGTGAACCAATTGATTACCAATGGTAAAATTCAACGTCCATATTTAGGAGTCAGCCTTGCAGATTTAAATGAAGTTCCACAAATTTATTTGCAGAACCTTCCAAGTAACTTATCGAATGGTGTGGTAGTAGTAAGTGTTGATGCTAATTCTGCTGCGGGACGTGGAGGTATACAGGCGAAAGACGTTATTGTTTCCATGAATGGGACATCCATTTCCGATTCTGCTGAATTACGAAAGTTCCTTTACACAAAAGTGAAAATTGGCGATGATGTAAAAATTGGCCTTTATCGGAATGGTAAGCTTCAAACTGTTACAGTGAAGCTAGCTAGAAATACAAATAATTCTAATTAAAAAATACTTGAATATGACAAGAAGAAATAATCTGCCAACCTCACCTCTTGCCGACTATGATATAGGACAGTTGTTGAGGTGGTGTAGGAATGGCAGTAGTAAAAGCTAGATTCTGTTTATGGTATTTCAGACTTTTTGGTTATTGAACTGGAACTTGGTATCATCAGTCATGTGTTTCTCGTTATAAGTGGCATTGTTTTTAATAACCAACGTCAGAAAAATGTTCGAATGTATATAATACTTTCTAATCTTCAGAGCCGATTGAAACGGCTCTGATTTTTTATGAAGAAAACATGCTTATAAAATGTTGTATAATGAAAGTATGTTTCTTTTTAAAGGTGGTTCAGCATGAATTTACAGATTACTCCTATTCGAGTTTTCATTCTGTTTTTGACAACCTTTATCGGGGTTGCCAGCTCAGTGACTTTCCATTTTCCGCTTGTTATTGGTTTCCTTCCAGGTTACCTGGTATTAGTAAGAATTGCGAAATTAGCAAAATTTTCATGGAAACAGATCATGAAGATTAGTTTATTGGGAATCTATAAAACTCGAATTGTGATTATTATTTTGTTTCTTGTTAGTTTTTTACTGCCATCTTGGTATCTTTCAGAGACGATTGACCAGATGGTAAAGACAGCCTTAATGTTCATTACACCCACGCATTTTTTCGTTCTTTCCTTCCTTTCTGCTATGATTGTATCCTTGCTGCTTGGTACGACCGTCGGAACGTTAAGTGCAATTGGTGTTCCGATTTTGGGGACTGCCATGGTTCTTCATCTTCCTCTGGGAATGGCAGCAGGCGCTTTAGTTTCAGGAGCCTTTGTAGGTGACAGGACTTCACCATTTTCTAGTTCTCACCAACTGATGGCACATACTGTTGAAATCCCTATTCATAACCAGGGGAAAGCCATGCTGTTAACATCCGTGATAGCGGTTGGATGTTGTTTTTGTTTTTATGGCTGCTTGGATCTATGGATATCATCCCATGCTCCCATGCATTTGAAATCAATTGAATGGAGCGGATTTACATGGAGCAACTTTATACCTCCGCTCATTTTAATCCTAATGGTAGTTTGCCGTATAAGTATTATTTATGGATTCCTTTCCAGTATTTTATCTGCTGCGATGCTGGCCATTCTAAACCATATATCTATATTAAGAATTGCCACTTCCTTTTGGAGCGGAATTCCCAGTCTTGGTGGTGGATTGGTTCATATGTATGAATTACTTCTGTTTTTAGCATTAGCAGGTGCCTTTAATGGCCTCTTGGAAGAGTTGCATGTTATTCAGCCATATCTGGATAAATGGATGCAAACATCCCGTTCTTTAACAGATGATACATTTAAAACAATTATTGCGACGCTTATTATTAGTTTAATAGCAGCAAACCAAACCTTACCCATTATCTTAACAGGCAGATCTTTTCTTCCCCATTGGTCCAGTAAATACGGAAGGGAAGAGCTGGTGCGGGTCATGGGAGATTCGACGATGTTGTTTCCTGGGATCGTTCCATGGAGTGTTCTCGCGATTATGTGCAGTACCATTATGGGGGTCCAGTTATTTACCTATTTGCCCTTTGCGTTATTTTTATGGGTTCTGCCATTTGTTACCTTGGCCGTATCTAAAGTAAAGCAAATACGTAAAGATAAATCCCGCCGCCTCACTCCTGCATAAAACGGTGCCTGTAATATAGCATCGTTTTTCGATTTTTGGAACTTTCGAATGAACCTGACCAGTTTTTCATATAAGTAGTATAAAAGGGACAAGGAAGGGGTTTTATGGTAAAAAAATTAGCCGTTATTGGATTTGGCAGCACCATGATTGGGATTGGGATTAACGGGTTCATTCTTCCGTTTCATTTAATCAATGGCGGATTTTTTGGCATCAGTTTATTGCTAAATTACTTATGGGGTTTGAAGGCAGGAATTACCTTTATCATTCTGAATATTCCTGTTTATCTTTTTGCTTTTAAATCGAATCCGTTGTACTTTTATAATGGGTTGATGGGCGCTGTTATTTCTGGAATGATGCTTGAAATATTGGTGCCGCTAAACGGGACAATTCAATTACCGATCATGAGCAGTGTGATTATTGGCGCTTTTATTATTGGAATCGGGGTTGGCGTTATGCTGCGGGCACATGTCAGTCCCGGCGGAATGGATTTACTGGCCCTGTTGCTGGCTAAATGGTCAAATGTTAATGTAGGTGTCATCCTGTTAGCCATTGATGCTGTCATTATTACAATAGGGCTATTAACATTGCAGGAACCAAGGCTTTTTTACTCATTGTTAGTTGTTTCTATTGTTGGGCTGTTGGCAAGTATCATAACTTTTCTAAAAAGTGTGAAATTTTATATGAATTAAAATTGTAAAAGGGGTTACCATGAAACCAGTTAGTGACCGGATTAAAGAAAATTTGAAGATTTTATTTGTCGGTTTTAATCCGAGTATTCGTTCAAGTGAAACAATCCTATTATCCTAATGAATACAAATGAAAAAGGCAAACCCTTGGTATTACTGGGCTTGCCTCATTTTTTGTTTTTGAGGATTCCTAAAGAATCCTGTAGAAATTTATTTTTTTTTGCATCTATTTTGCATCATGAAACCTCGAAAAAAATCGATATTCCTTATTTCACATCAAATAGCTGATGCATTGTTTCGTCAACATGCCGCGATTCTTTTTGCTCCATTTCATCGAGGATATGGGAATAAGTTTGTAAAGTGGTGACGATATCTCCGTGTCCTAATCGTCTAGATACATATTTAACATTTATTCCTTGATAAAGTAGCATAGATGCATGGGTATGTCTTAAACCATGAAGTGTAATTTCTGAAACGCTGGATTTTTTGCATAATTTTTTTAATGCTTTATTTACGGATTTTGGATGTATTACTTCCATAAATGAATTAACAAAACACAGATTTTTTGTATTTCGAAAACCTGTTAGCATAGCATTTTTATTTTGTATATTTTTCAAGGTTTTTAATAAATCACAAGTTTCTTTATCGATGGTGATAGTGCGCATAGATGCATAATTTTTAGTGCTTGAAAAATCATTTGTATATTTATAATCCCACGTTTTATTTATAGTAATTGTTTGATTTTCAAAATTCACACAATCCCAAGTTAAACCGATTATCTCGCCAATTCTAGCTCCGGTCGTAATTGCAAAAAGAATAATATAGCCAGCAATAAATTTAGGATGTATTTCTTTTTTAGTTTCATTTACAAGGGATTTCACTTCTTCGAAATTTAAAAATTTTAGTTCCTCGACTTTATCCTCTTTTTTCCCTTTAATAACTGCTTTGTAAGTTGGATCTTTTGTAATAACTCCATCTTCAATCGCATTTTTAATGCATGATTTAATATAAATATGTCTGTTTTTCACCGTTCCTGTCGCATGAGTTTCCGCAAAATCATTTAAAAAGCGTTGATACATATCTCTAGTCAGTTCCTTCAGCTTTACTCCCACAAAATATTGTTCAACCAATTTAACAGCAAGTTCAATGACAGAATCATTTGCTGGGCTGTGCTTCCCTTTTTTATATACCTCAAACCAATTACGCATGTATTCCGAAAAAAGCTGATCTCCAGCAGTTATATCATGTCCAACGTGCAATTTCTTCTCGAGCTCAGCAGCTGCAAGCTCACACTCTCGTTTTGTTCTAAAGCCTCCTTGAGTTTTCGTTTTGTATTTCTCTCCGTCTTTATAAGAAACTCTATACCTCCAACCATTGCTTAATTTCTGGATGCTAGCCATGGTGCTTTCCTCCTATAATTCACAAATTTTTCTATATAAATTATAGAACATTTGTTCCGTTATGTGATATAATTTTATTAATTCATTTGAATTTGTTCGGAAATTTAAAAAATATGTCGAAACTTGTATTAATTTTTTTCGACAAATAAACTTTTTTAAGTTGTAAAATGGACTTAATAATTGTTCTAAAAGTTAACATCAATGATGACTATCGGTCGCGAGTAGACATTGTCCACTCATTGACCTACCCTTAGACTTTTATGATTTCATAAAGGTCTTCCATTTCACAATTTAGTTCTGCCGCAATATTAACCGCTGCTTCGTAAGACATAATCGACTGGTTTTTTACATATCTTGAAATCGTTTGCTTTGTCTTTCCGACACGATCAGCTAGTTCTTGTTGCGACATTCGTTTCTTTTGTAAATGGACAGAGAGTAGGCACTTACCGATTTTGTAAGTCACCACTACCATCCCTTTAGGAGCTGATGATGCGTATGCAAAAAGAAGTTATTGACATCTCCGAAATTATTTTATTACTTCTGGAGGAAAACAAAAAAACGGAATCGATTACTTCTCCATCGATCGTAAAGAACGGACATACGCCATAATGCCTTTTAACTCACTTAAGGTGAGTTCTTTGCCATCTATTTGGATTTTGTATTTGTCACTCAATTCTTCATCCGTCATTTTATCAAGATCGTAAATAAATTCTTTGTTTTTCACTGAATACAAAGAATCTAAATTTATCTCTTCTTGACCTTCAAAAAAGAATCCCGGTTTCACTCCGTAAAAATCTGCTGCCTTCAATATTAGGTCGATGCTTGGCTTTTGTTTATTATTTTCGATTTTAGACAAAAAAGCCGCACTTATACCTAATTCTTTGGCAGCTTCTTTTTGCTCCAAACCAAATTTGCTTCTTGCTTTTAAAAAACTTCTACCAAAATTCACACAACACACCACCTTCTAATTTAATTTACTATAGTCAAGAAACACATTCAATCACCCTAAATTTACTTATAAGTTAACTTTTTTAAAAAATTAATTATAATTAATTGACTCATTGGAAAATATATATTATGATTAACCCATAAGTTAATTGTAATGGTTAATTTTTCTAGGAAATTTTTTTTTAACACCGATTAACTTATAGGTTAATCGAGGAGGTGATTTTGTGGAAAAAAATTTTATTTTACCGCCAGTCTTAACGGCTTTAGATATCCAAAATTTTCTTAACATCAGCAAAGGGAAAGCCTACGAGCTTTTTAAAGAAGATGGTTTCCCAACAATTATTATTGGCGGTAACAAACGAGTTTATCGAGAAGAATTTCTCAATTGGATAGATAGCAAAAAAATCAACTAGGGAGAGGTAGTTGTGATTGATAAAAAAATTTGGTGGACAATGAAGGATCTCGAATACGCAACTGGTTATAGCGATGACTGGTTAAAAGAAAACATCCTTTTACGTCCTTGTTACAAAAAAATACTAGATCTAGATAACGGTGGATTTGTTTATTACCCAGAGAGGCGCGGGGAAAAATGGTTGTTTATCGCTTCGAGGATGCAAGAGTTTTTGGAAAAGTATTTCGTTCAAATTTTCGCAAGATGATTGAATATAGATCGAAAGGAGCTTAACGATATTGGATAACGATCAGCCATCAAGTGATGCTAAAAAGAAATTTTTAATACTCATTGAAAAAACGACATTACCTAAAATATTAGCTTTGAAAAAGTTAAAGCAGGCTGAAAAAGATGATAAAGAAGGTAAAAAGGATTAACCAAACTAGGGGGAGTAGAAATGAACGAACTAATAGTTATCGAACAAAACGGACAATTGTTAATTGATAGCAGAGAAGTTTCCTTAATGGTTGGGAAAGATCATTCAAATCTAATGAGAGATATTCGGGGATACGTTTCCATTCTTGAAAATTCAAAATTGAATTCTCAAAACTTCTTTATACCTAGTACTTACAAAACCGAAGGAAATAACAAAACGTATGACTGTTTTCTTCTTACTCGTAAAGGTTGCGATATGGTAGCGAATAAAATGACTGGTGAAAAAGGAGTTCTTTTTACAGCAGCATATGTGACTAAATTTGAACAGATGGAGAATCACATCAGAATAAGTCAAGCGAAAGTTTCACCAGCCTTAAAAGACTCCTTCGAAATGCAACTGATCGGAGTAGAATATACATCCAAAATCTTAAGAGTGGATGAAACCTCAAAAATCAGGATGCTAGAAGCGGCACATAAACAACATCAAGTACCAACCAATCATTTACCGGCTTATGTTGATGAAGAAGTGACTAAATCACTTTCTCAATTATTGAAAGATCATGACATTAAGTTAAGTTCAGCTAAGGTAAATACCAAGTTAATCGAATTAGGCATTTTGGAAATTAAAGAACGACCTAGTTCAAAGGGTGGGATGAAAGAATTTAAATCCTTGACGGAAAAGGGTTTAGAGTACGGAAAGAACTTACTCAATCCGAAAAGTCCGAAAGATACTCAACCTCATTATTATCCATCAAAATTCATAACATTAATGGAATTGCTGAAAACAGATGCTGTATTAGTTTAAGGAGGTAAAAGACGATGCGTGATTTAGAAAATCCAATGTGTATCGATGCTCACTGGCGCCACCTAGAAACTGCATCAGGCCTTGAAAATGTGTTAGCTCAACCTGAGTGTGCAGGTATTGATTTCTTTGGAGACGAGATCTTCGAAGGTGAATGCATCTGTATAGATCACGACAACTTTGATGAAATCGTATTAAGAGAACATTTAAAACGTTACTGTGTAGAGCAGCTTCAATTTATTTTTAGAGGGGGATTGGTGAGAGATAGGACTCTTAAGATCACCTTTGATGAAAACTCTATAGAAAGCCACTTAGTAGATCATTACAACTTCGAATTTAGGCAGGCGGACTGATGCCAAGAGCCATTCTAAAACGTCGGCTAAATTTTATGAATTCCTTATCCAGTAAAGCTCGAATATGCGATGTTCCGAAGGGATTGGAGGTGTATGTTCTCAAGCAAGATGGCAACCAGGTTCTGATCCTGTGGAAAGGTTTCACTAAGTGGATCAACGAAAGGTACTTAAAAATAAAATGACTCATGCTGCGAACATGAGTCAAGGGATAAGCCTTAGAAAAAATTAACCTAATTAATTCTACTATAGGCTCTCCGATCTAAGCAACCAAATTTTATTAGGAGGCAATTAATATGAACATTGAAAAAATGAAAGAATTTATCGCCATTCGTAAGGACTTAAAAAATGCCGGCGTTATTGGTTTGAGCTTATATGATGATGCAATTCATGTGAACCATAAAACATTCGGGATGAAGGAAATTCCCGAATTACAGTTGGAAGTCAGGGTAAATGATATTGAGTCGGATGATTACCCTTACAAAATTTTCTTTATTAAGGATGGAATTGAGATTTATTCCGTGTTAAAAAAAGCGGATTTAGCAGAGTATCCACAGTTTGCTGATGTTATTAAAAATAACGAGGAGGTTTCAGCCTAATGAACAATTTAACCAACCAATTTGAAAACCAATATACACCACAATACCAACAACCAAATGTATTAGCTCAAGCATCTAGCAATCGTGAAATGGAGGAAGTGAAAGGGGCCATATTCATGGCCCGTCAGTTCCCTCGGAATGTTTTCCAAGCTGAGCAGCGGATTTTAGATGCCTGTAAACGTCCGGCTCTGGCAGGAACAGCTGTTTACCAGTACCCAAGAGGGGGAACTAGAGTTTCAGGGCCTTCCATTCGCTTGGCTGAGGTTATCGCCCAAAATTGGGGAAACATTGACTTCGGGATTAAGGAATTAGAGCAGCGTGAAGGTGAATCTATTGTGATGGCTTATGCATGGGACTTAGAAACAAATACACGTCAAACAAAGGTTTTTACTGTTAAACATGCTCGAAAAGCGAATGGAACCGTAAAGAAACTGGATGATCCTCGGGACATTTATGAAAAGGTTGCAAATGAAGGAGCTCGTCGAGTACGTTCCTGCATCTTAAGTGTCATTCCTGGTGATATCGTCGAAAAAGCGGTTGTTCAGTGCGATGAAACGTTAAAAGGAAATTCTAAAGGACCATTAAAAGACCGCGTGGCAAATTCTCTTAAAGCCTTTAAGAATCAGTATCGTGTGACACAAGAAATGATTGAAGATCGTTTTGGTTACAATGCAGATTCTTTTACAGAGGTAGATTTTTTAGATCTTATCAAAATTTACAATTCCCTGAAAGATGGAATGAGTAAAGTGGATGATTGGTTTGATAAGAACGTGACCAAAAAGTCCAGCAGTAAACTTTCAGAGGATTTTAACCAAGAAGCACAGCCGGAACAACAGGCAGAGGGGAATGGTGAGGTAAATGAACAACATACAGGAAAAATTGATTCTAACGAGTTCGAACTATCATTCGAATGAAGCTAATCAGCAATATCTTTCAGTATCACAATTCAAGAATTTTATGGAATGTGAAGCAAAAGCAATGGCGAAATTGAGTGGGGCTTATATTGAGCCCTCCTCAAACGCTTTGATAGTTGGCTCTTATGTCCATGCAGCTCTAGAAAGTGATGAAGCTTTTCGGCAGTTTGTGGAGGAGAATAACGGAGCAATTTTCAAAGCCCGCGGAGGAAAGTATTCAGACTTTGAACTAGCTGACAAAATGATTGAAGTTTTGAAAAACGATAAGTTTGCCATATTTGCCCTTGAGGGTGAGAAAGAGCAGATCTACACAGCCCATCTTTTCGGTACAGATTGGAAAATCAAAGTGGATTCCATTAATCATCAAAGACGAACCTTCACTGACTTAAAGACCACACAAGAACTGCACAAACGGTACTGGAGCACGAAATATGATGAATGGGTCTCGTTTGTAGAAGCATGGGATTACGTGCTCCAGATGGCAGTGTATAGGCGAATCCTGGAGGAGAATTTGGGTTATACCTATACACCTTATATAGTGGCCGTTTCAAAGGAAAATCATCCAAATAAAGCCGTTTTACACTTTGATGAATCCCGTTTTGCATTTGAATACGAATATCTAGAAATGAAAATGGAACGAGTTTTAGCTGTGAAGTCAGGCAAAGAACAACCTCGTCGTTGTGAAAAATGTGATTACTGCCGGTCAACCAAACTGCTCAAAGACACGATGGAAATCGGTGAATTGATTCATGTATAAAGATCCAGTTCCATTTCGGGTTCTCCTTCCAAAGCGTTTGTGGAAGGAAGCCCGTGACAAGGATCACTTCAAACAACTGCTATCAGCTTATATGAGGTCTTACCCAAACTATATCGTGAAGCGAATTGAAAGACCGTATGTTTTATGCGAAAGGAAAGATTGATTTGAATAGAGCTGAAAGAAGACGCTTGGATCGTGAAAGCCGGATACTTGGATGGGTAGAACATCCGTCTCCTAAGCAATTAGGAAAAGGCACTGGATGGTTCGGTGAACTAGACCGTGTTTATCGTCAGGGCAATGATTATGTGGTCATGGTGCGGAATGTCGAAACAGAATGGGGAACAGTTCAGCATGCTTGCATGAGAAATGCTGATAACACCGATATTCCGTGGATCGAAAAACAAAGAATTAAAAATGAAATTTTCGGCAAGGAAAGCGCGGCAATTGAAGTGTTTCCGAGTGAATCGAATTTAGTAGATGAGGCTGGAATGTATCATTTATGGGTTCTTCCTCCAAATTTTAAAATACCATTTGGACTAAAACAATGAGGTGAGTTAAATGGCTGGATTTACTATTAGATGTAATAATTGCGGGCTCAAATCATTACGGGTGATGATTACAAAGCTAAAAACGATGTAATTTCTCTTTATTCGGATATTAGAAATAGTGGAACTGTTCATGAGTATATCGATAAACAGTTATGGTGTGAAAATTGCGGTAACTATACAGAATTTGAAGATTAAATTACGTAATAGAACCATATTGCGTATTAAGGAGTCGAAGAAATGAAAAAGCAAAGATGGAGATGGACTAAAGGTAAGTTATGGTTTTGCGACAGTTGCTTTACTTCAATAAGGGTTAAAAGAAATTACAAACCTGAGCATTGTTGTAATGGTTTTGAGTGTGGGTGCTATGGTATGCCGATAAATCCTGTTTTTTGCGATAAATGTGAACAAAAGATATTTGGAAAAGTTTTACGTTAGTACACAATTCGATTCTATTACGAAGTAAGGGAGAGATGAAAATATGAGGAAGATGGATTGGAAAAAAGAATGGTTTGAAATCAAACCACATCATATTGTTGTAGCTTGTACATCAAAACCAGATTACGAAATGAACAGACAGATATTATTGGAAAATGATCACGGAACCTTTGTGGTGTTAGAAGGATATCATTGCAGCTGCTACGACTTTGATGATACTGAATGGGAAGCTATTGAGTACACCAATGAAGAATTAAAGATATTATCAAACGCTGAATATAACAAGAACGATAAGTTTTGGGAACAAGTAAGGCAGCACATTTGATGCGCCCTGCGAAGACCATCCAGATCTACATAAACGAGGTTTTAAACCTCTATTTTTTCGGTAACAAATGCAAGATTTGACGATGAAAAACATGGATAAAAATCAAACGCGGGCATAGGGGAGAAAAATTACTCCCCATTTTCTTCAGACAAATATAAAAGGTCTCCCACTTCACATTCAAAGAAATTGCATAATTTTACGACTGTTTCAAAATCCAGTCTTTTGGATTTACCTTTATCTAGTCGATCTAATACCTGGCGGCTAACACCTGTTTTTTCCTCCAACTCCACCATGGTTCGAACTCCTTTTTTCGCCATAAGGATACGGAGGTTTGTTCTTAATTCAGTCACTTAATTTCAGCTCCTAAATACTTTTGTATTAGTCATATTATACGAAATAAAAAAATAGTACACAACTTTAATAATTTTATTATTATATCCTTTACATTTATTATTATATCCATTACAATATGAATTATAAGAGGTAAATAGAACCAAGGGAGGCGAAAAAATGGAGAATCATATCATCAAGATCGGCCTAGATGAATTGATGTGGCAAAAGCGAATTAAAAATATTTCGCAGTTGGCTGAGAAAAGCGGCATTAGTAGACCCACATTATATAGGATCTCAAAAGGAGAGATTAATAAAATTAACGTTTCAACATTAATTTCATTGTGCAATGCGCTAGAATGCCAAGTTAATGATTTGCTAGTTATCGAGAAAGGTGCTGAGTAAATGACCAAAGAACAGCAAATACGCTCATTAAGTTGCCACCAAATAGTCTCTTTAATCAATAAAGGGAAATGGGTTTATGAATTAAAAGCCGAGTGGTTAAAACGCTGGGGAATGGAGTTTCCTTATTACAAAGATATTAATGGAATTAAGGAGATGTAAGAATGTCTGAACAGATAGTTAAAGTTATAAATTGCCGACGATGTGGACAAGACCATTTGGTTGAGTTCAAAGGATTATTAAACCCCTTTGATGATTTCAACATTTGGAGTATTTGCCCTAAAACCAATCAACCTCTTTTGTTGAAAGCTGAATTTGTTGTCTGTAATCAAAGATAAAAGTGAGGTGATGTAAAGTGTTTAAAATCATTCATTTGACAGGTGAAGACTTCGAGTTACAAGTGGAAAGGCATTCCGATATTGAAGCTGTGGTCCTACGTTTTAACGATTTCGTATTGGATGAAAAGGAATCTAAGGAAGATGATCCGGTATACAAAGAAAATCAAGTGCTGGAAGTTTATCCTTCGGTTCAAGAAATAAAAGAAATCATTAAAGCGTTGCAAGGTGTTTTAACGGAGGCGGATTATCTTGAATAATTTAAAAATCATTGCAGATGAGATGTTACCTGTTTATGAAAATGAACATGGTGAAAGGTTTATAAACGCCAGGGAATTACATGAAAAGTTAATGGTCGGAAAAGATTTTTCTACTTGGATTAAGTTGAGAATTGAACAATATGACTTTACTGAAGACGAGGATTTTTCCCCGATTTTGGGGAATAGCGCCAAATCAACATTTGGAGCGAATGTTGGAAGACAACGCAAAGATTATCTCTTTACACTGGATGCCGGTAAGGAACTTGCGATGGTAGAAAATAACGAAATGGGTCGTGCTATTCGAAAATACTTCATTGAAGTAGAGAAAAGGTTTCGTCAAAAACAACCACAATCGATTGAAGATTTAATTATCATGCAAGCTCAATCAATGAAAGAGTTGCGTGAAAAGCAAGCAAAAATCGAGCAACAAAATACTCTTCTTATTGAACAGCAAAATACGCTTAAACATAGGGTGGACAACCTTGATCGTATCGATACTATCGGGGATTTACAACAAAGATTGAACGGCATGATACGGAGATATGCCCAACAAGAAGGAGTAAACTTTTCGAAAGCATGGAAAGAGTTTCGAAACGCATATAACACGGCATTTAATACCAATCTTACAGCAAAGATTAATAACTACATAGATAAGCATGGGTTAAAGTCGTTAACAGCTCCTCAATATTTTTCTTTGACAAATGGACTAGAAGATGCGGTAAGGGTAGCTGATAAAATGCTGAACAATAAGGAGGAGGCTCAATGCCATCTGGGATGATTGTTTCTTTACTCATTTATCCGTTCGTCACGTTAATCATCGGAGTCATCATAGGAGATATGAAAGCTGAAAGGAGGAGGAAAAGACACTGTGTTTGTTGCGATGCTGCAATCAATACAGATAAAGATCAATACGTTGTAGGTGAGTCATTAGGTGAATATTGGTGCGAAAAATGTGCGTCTATATGGTCCTTAAGAAAGATAAAAATGTCATCTAAAAAAACTAAAAATTAAAAGGGAGAGATTTTGATGAAAGCAACTGGCAATATTCGTAAATTCGATGAATTAGGTCGTTTAGTTATTCCAAAGGAGATTCGTGATGCTCAAGGCTGGAAAACAGGACAAGCCATGGAAATATTTGTGAGCAACGAAGGAGTGGTTTTAAAACCATACCGAGCTGCTGAAGAAAGAGAAAATGCTATAAAGCTCCTGAAAAATTCCATGAAATTTGCATCCAAAGAAGTAGCTGCAAATTTAGAAGAAGTCATTGAGTTTTTGGAAAACAATTAAGCCCTCTGCCGTGAACAGAGAGCCATAGCATAGGTGCGACCAACACCTATTAGGCACTGAAAAAACTAATCACTATTAATATATCACAACAGACAAGTTTTATTCCAAGTAAAGGAGAAATTCAAATGAACAAACTAAAGAAAATCGAAGTTTTTGTTCAAGATAACGATAATTCAAAAGAAGATGTCGTTGAAGAACTGAAAAATAACTATAAAAACCAAAACCGTGTAGGTAAAAAGGTGTACGGTATTTACTTTGAGCCAGAGGTTAGGGAAGCAATCGAATCAGTTGCAAAGGAAATTGGACCACGGATGATTAGCAAGTTTGTAAATGATGTGATGAAAAAATACCTTCAAGAAAATAAGTACCTCTAGGGAAGTGGAGAAAATGGCGAAATCAAAAGTCAATCATTATCTTCAATCAACTGCTGAAAAAGTTAAAAAATCAGTTGAGCCAAGAGTTTTAGAAGAAATCAAAGAAATGCTCTGTAAGCAGGAAATTTATCTTCTTAATTCAATCAGGAATTGCGAATCACCGGTTGAAAAACTTTTCTGTTTACATTTATTGGATTGGTTACCTCATTACGAATCTCAGTTTCGATATATCGATTCTGATGTAACTATATCTATCTTCATTCAAAAAGAAATTGAATATCGAGGGAAGAAATATAGACCAGACTTTCTTATTGAAGTTTATGCACTAGGAAATGAATTCGATTTTATAGTTGAATGCGATGGTCATAATTTTCATGAAAAGACCAAGGCGCAAGCCAAAAGAGATAAGTCGAGAGATAGGAATCTTCAAAGCGCCGGATATAGAACCATTCGATTTACTGGTTCAGAAATTTGGGAAGACTCAGCAAGTTGCGTATATCAAACATATCAACTTATTGAAACTGTTACGGGATTAGAAGAAAAATACATGACAGATCATTTTCCGGTTGATTGATAAAGGGGGTGATGGACTTGGCAGATGTTCAATTAGAACATGGTTATACAAAAATAGCTCATGAAATTTTAGAAGTAACCATGAAACTAAAGCTGAGTCCAACCCAATTCAAAATAATAATGGCTGTTTGGAGATATACCTATGGTTTTAACCGTATAGATCACGATATGTCATTAACTTTTCTTGCAGAAGCTGTCGGAGCTCACAAGCAAAGTGTAAAGAAAGATTTAGATAAGCTGATTGAAATGAAAATCATCGTAATTACAGAAAAATCCACAAACATTAAATCACGAAAAATTGCCTTTAATAAGAACTATGATTCATGGGAATTAGAGTCAGCTAAAAAACTTACTGTAAGCCAAATAGCTTACTCCAGAGTAAGCCAAATAACTGACTCTGGAGTAAGCCAAATAACTGACCAAGAAATAAATTATTTAAATAAAAACTTAAATAAAGATACAGAGGAGGGTAACACATTGGAACGTATTTTAGACATTTTAGAAAAAAGTGAAATCCTCGATTCAAAAAACATAACAGCTTTTCTTCGGGAAGACATTTCTGACATTATCGACAACTTTGGATTTGGAGATCCGGAGGAAATGATTGTAGAGGCCATCAAAGATACCGCACGCGGAAACGGCAAGACATGGAAATATGTCTATAAAAAATTAGTAGATTGGAAGAGCAAAGGTTATAAAACTCCAAAAGACTTGGAGAAGGAGGATACCAATGGAAAAACGGTTCCACAGCATCGCCGAAGTAATGGCAGATCTACAAGCCAAAACGCAAAAGAACCATTCAACGTCTTTGGAAACAAAGTCGGAAGATATTAGCAGCTACGATTGCACAAAATGCAAAGACAAAGGATTCATTTTAGAAAACGTCCCAGACCTTTATCCTGACGGCACGCAGAAGGTTTGGGCGGACGGTACACCTAAGTTCGTTGAATTCATAAAAGACTGTGTATGCTCAAAAAAACGACAATCAGAGCACCTTCTGAAATTCAGTGAAATCACAGATGAGTTTAAGAATATGACATTCGGTAACTTCATATTGGACGGCAAGCTAGAACCGATTAAAAACGCTCATCAGTGTGCAGTCGATTATTACAAAGCCTTCGATCAGATAAAAGATCAACGATGCAACAGTATAAGCCTTTTAGGACAGCCAGGAGCCGGTAAAACCCATTTACTGACGGCATTGGCTAATAACCTGATTATCAAAAAGCAAATCAGCGTTTTATATTTCCCTTTTGTGGAAGGGTTTAATGATCTGAAAAATGACTTCGAATTACTGGAAGAAAAACTTACAAAAATGAAACGGATCGGCGTGCTTTTCATAGATGATCTTTTCAAAGGCAGAACACGCCCAACTGATTTTCAGATTGAGCAAATGTTTGCAGTAATTAATTATAGGTATCTGAATCATAAGCCGATTATGGTATCGAGTGAAAAAACAGTGGACGAGCTGTGTGACATTGATGAGGCGTTAGGTACTCGGATTTTTCAAATGTGCAAGGATTATACGGTTGTGATTAAAGGTGAACGGAAAGTACTTAATCATAGATTGGCGGGTGTTTAACGCATGTGCCAATTATGCAACGGAACCCATGTCGTTCATGAAGCTATTGGTTACGGCTTTCGGATAAAAGGGTGTGAAAATTGTACACCTATTCCTGATGAACAATGGCGATCAGAGCTGGAGGAGATTTTAAAACGTTGTAAAAGGGAGGACGTGACCATCCATACATGTCCATGAAACAGATTCGGCTTAGAATCATTGATTTAATCGATCAGCATGGGGATAGCTTTGAAAAGTGTAATGGTTGTCCCCTCTGTAAAGAAATTATGCAGCTGCGGCAAAAGTTAGAACGTGATCCAGCAGATAAGTATTCACACATATTAGCCAAAGGTCAGGACCTAACTAAAAGCGAGATTTCTATGCTCCTGCATAGAGGGCTAACAGCAAATGAAATAAGAAAACACTTGAAAATGAGTAATCTTGAATTTCAAGAAATCCTTAGTCACTGGGGATTAACCAAAAAAGAACGAATGCGAGGAGAAGATGATATGGCAAAGATCACACTTGAAGAATACCAGGATTTAAAAGCTCAAGGGAAATCAGATAAAGAGATTGCTCACATTAAAAAGATGCCCCCAACTTATCTGCCGGCATTGAAAAAAAAGTGGGGAATTAGCAAAGATCAGCCAAATAAAGCCAAGAAAGAAACATCCGAGTCCGATAATACTCCAAAAGAAAAAGAAAGCAAATCAGCCGAATATGAGCGTTTAATCGAGGTGCTGAGAAAGGACTTAACCAGCGCTAACATTCAGATAATTGAAAGGGATGAATTAATCGAAAAGCTGAAAGCAACGGTTGAAAAATATGAACATGTGAGTGCTGCCTGTGACGATATTGAAGAAGAGGTATCTTGCTTGCGAGCGGAAACCAGCAGCCTGCACCATGAAATATTGAAATTGCAGAATGAAAATATCAACCTTGATCTCGAAAACATTGCCCTGCGGCAGTTAGTCAAATTGTGGATATAGGAGGGATGCTCAATGACTCAAGATGAAATGTTAATAAGAGTTAATCAAGTGATGGGGAAAGATTATACGCATAAAAGTTGGTTAATAACTATCGGTGATTTGGTGGATAGAGTTGAGCGTCAACAACAAGAATTTGCCTTCCTCAATGAGTCCATCGCAGAAACAGACACCTTGATCGAACTATTGCAGAAAGAAAGTGAACAATTAAGAGAAGAAATAAACCATTTCAAACTCCAAGAAATCCTTCTCCTAGAAAGGCTGAAAAAAGCAGATTCAGAAATTCGAAATTTGAAAAATAATACAAAGTTTGAAGTGTATGAGGAAAATCTTAGTTTGATCGCAGAGAATGCGAGATTAAGAGAATTAGCTTATGGCAAATGATGTGGAGCAAAGAACCATATGGCGATACAAAAGGAGAGGTGAAAATGGGTAAACACGTTTACTTAGATACGCACAATGCAGAAGAATTATTGCCTGATGTTATTGGTTTGCTGAAAAGTAAAGTTGCACAGGACAGCAGAACAAAAGCTTTTAAGGATTGTACAGATTACTGGACAGAAAGAGTGCAAGAAATTATTAACAGTGATTATGCCAATGAAACTAAAGTGGAGAAAATCCGAACAATGTTCAGAATTGAAGATATCCATTTTTGATGCACACTACGAACATTTTATCCATTAGAGGTGAAGAAAATGGCTGCAAGCACGAATCAACTTCACCAAGAACTTAAACACAAATTTGTACTGGACAAGCTTAGAAAATTAGGCGTGACACACTCACAAGAGGGAGATCCCATAACCGAGTTAGATTATGAATCGCTTAAATATGAATTAGTGTTAGCAAGCTTCAAAGAAATGGATGTTCAGTCCGAATCAAATAAATGGTTTTAAGAGGTGAGAAACTTTGGCTGATTGCCTAGACACAAAAGAAAAATCGTATCGACCGGCTAGGTTAAATAGAGTGATTGTCTGTGACGACCTCAATTTCTTTTATGATGAGCCTGAACTTATCGAGATGAAAAACCTATGGAAAAAGGGAATGAGTGTCGCTGATATGGCGGAACGCTTCCGGAGAGATCCAGACGAGATCCTTGTGGCTTTGATCCATCTTGCCAGAAAAAACGAAATTTATGCGAGGAAGCGGGGGTTGAAGTGACACATGGTAATTGAAAACTTTAAGGAGCGATATTTGGCATTAAAGGCAGAGGGTAAAACAGATATGCAAGTTGCTAGACTATTCTATGTCGGCCATAACTCACTGTATAAATTAAAAAAAGAACACGGTTTATTAGGAGTTTCAAGTTATAAACCATTAAACGTTACGGATGAACAATTGAAAATAGCGGTATCAAATGGAATTGATAAAAACACTTTAAGGCTTCGGATTATTCATCATGGATGGGACGTTGAATCAGCGATAACAACACCTAAAATTCCAGCAAATGAGCGATGGAGGTATAAAAATTGAATCTTAATAAATTATTTCAAATGCAGCAAGAACTCGATCAGCATATTGAAAAAGAGCATCCAAGGGAAGAAGGAAAGTCGCGGAAATCTGAAAAAGTCTTGGCATTACTTGTGGAACTTGGGGAGCTGGCAAATGAAACACGCTGCTTCAAATTCTGGAGTAATAAGCCGGCAAGTGAAAAGAAAGTGGTTTTAGAGGAGTTTGTTGATGGTATTCACTTCCTTCTGTCACTAGGTTTAGAAATGAAAGTGGAAAAATTCGGTTTGGAACCTATTAAACTAGAAAACTTAACCGAGCAGTTCCTGGGATTATACAACGCATTCTCGATTTTGCGAATTGCTTTTTCAAGTCAGGCTTACAGTGCAGCGTTTTCGGCTTATTTGGGGTTAGGCGAGATGTTGGGCTTCGATTGGGAAGAAATAGAGGAAGCATATTGCAAAAAGAATTCAGTAAATCATTCTCGACAGAATTCTGGAGTGTATTGATGAATAAGCGCCAGAAAAGGAAGCGGGAAAAGCGCCAAAAGCGGGATCTTGTTACCATTATTGACAATCTGACTAAAATGGTCGAAAAGAAAGTGGGTGTTAAATAGTGGACCGTTTTTGGAAAAAGGTTAAAAAAACAGATTCATGTTGGAATTGGACTGGTATAAAACGAAGTGATGGATATGGCGCTTTTGTTATAGAAAACAAATGGTTTAGACCACATAGGTTTGCTTATGAACTCATTAAAGGTGAAATTCCACCTGGATTGGTTTTAGATCATCTTTGCAGAAATCCACTTTGTGTTAACCCTGACCATTTAGAGCCTGTAACAAATAGAGAAAACGTTCGTAGAGGATTAGCTGGAATGCAGAATAAGTTAAAAACTCATTGTCCTCATGGTCATGAATACACCGAAGAAAATACTTATACTTCTAACCGAGGTAAAAGAAATTGTAAGACGTGTAATAGGGAACGTACTCGAAAAGCTTACTGGGAAAACAATGAGAAACTGGAGGAAAACCAATGATTTGTCCGGTTTGCAATCGGCCTCTAAAAAGCGCAAAAAGTATCGCTAAAGGCATTGGTCCGGTATGCGAAGTAAAGATCAAGAAATTAGAAAATGAGCCACCAGAAGGTCAATTGTCACTGGAAGACTATCAGCTAGGAGATTCAAAAAATGATAAAACTATTCATTCCCATTGAACCGATGGGAGCTGTAAGAACAACTCAAAAACAAAAATTTATGGATAAAAGGGCTATGAGATACCGTACATACAAACAGCATATAGCCCTTTTAGTAAAACAACACATTAAATCACCGACAAACAGCCCAATCTTGGCAGATATTACGTTTTATATGCCTATGCCGAGTAGTTGGAGCGGAAAGAAGAAAGAACGCATGAATGGGGCTATTCATAGGTCTAAACCCGATATCGACAATATGGTCAAAGGTCTATTTGATAGTTTCAATAAGATAGTTTGGAAAGATGATAACCAAGTTTGCGAGGTTCATAGTAAGAAAGTTTATTCGTTTAATCCTGGTATCGGAGTTGAAATTTGGGAACTGGAGGATGAAGTGAATGGGGAACAAGGTCAAACAAAAAAGAAGATTAAAAAGGACAGTTAAGGAACGTCAAAAAGATCACTTAAAAAAGTGCTGGCGGCAGTTGTTTGTCCAATCTGGAATTTTAAAGGGGTGAAATCATGCAGGCTCAGGTCATCATCGCAGACGACCGAGCACCTTGGATAATACAGGAAGATAAACGGGCGGTTTGCTTAACGAAATGTAGGTTGTATAGAAAGTGTTCAAGTCATCATGGAGCTGACTGCAAACGATTAGGTGGCGAAAAAATTCCACGGATAAAAGGATGAGGTTCATGTGGTTCTTTAGCTTAGTAATTGGGACCATGATTGGCTTTTGTACATGCGCTTTATTTTCTGCAAGACAATACCAAAAAGGTTACAAGGATGGTAGAAGATCATGGGATCGCTCAGAAAAATGAAAAGGGATATCAAACCAAAGGTGAATTTTCAACTGGATTTGAAACTTACGGAAAAATTGATATTTGACCGCGGATTTAATGCTGGAGCAAAAGAACAACGAGAATCTGATATTGAATGCCTGGTGACTTTGCTTGAAGGCTTGGAGGAATGGCCAGGTATTGGGGAAGCCACTGCAGCTAAAATCAGGCAGCATTTTATGAATAAGTTCGGGATCAAGGAGGAAAAAAACATTGAGTTGTAAATGCGGTAACTATTTGGAACTTGATTTAAGTGATGTTACTGAAGTTTATTGTATTTGCGGAAGAAAGTACGTGATTGTTGAAGTGGCACAAGAATAGTCGCCTTACGAGGACATCACAGTGGATTTGATCATCGGTTTGGCAAATAGTGAGAGGAGATGGAAGTATGTCGATTGATTTATCAAACGAATTTCATCCAGTTCCAAAAACGAAGCATAGTCGCAAAGCGAAAAAACGTGGAGATCGCAGTAAATTCTCTAAGATGGTCAGGGATAAAGTAAAAGAGTACTATAACTATACTTGTCAAATGTGCGGTGGAAAGGGGATTCATTGTCATCATGTAGAACCTCGCGGATCTGGAAAAGGGAGAGGCGTTTTCACTAATGCAATGTTGGTTTGTAATTCCTGTCATAAGAAAATTCATGCGGATAACAGCTTGTTAAGGCATTGGAAAGAAGTTTATCGGAAAAAGTTCGGGCCGCTTTATTTTATGGATAAGGAAGATTTGGAGTTTAAATATCGTGCTGATGAAATTCGGCAGACGGATAAAGAAGTACAGGAATGGCTGAGATTTAATGAAGCCTAGAAAGTTATTATGCTGAAAGGAGTTTTTGAAAATGAACGATAAAATACCCACATTTGAAGAGTCTAAAAATCATATTGAAACGCTAGTTAAGTTTGGCTTGGACTTAGATGAAAGACATTATAAAAAGTTTTTAAAACCGGTATTCGATAAGATTGAAGAACAGCAAGAAAAAATTAACGTCGCGTTGTATGAATTAACGATATTGCACGAAAAAGTAAACCCAAGCGAACCTAGTAGTATAGACCGTCATTTCAAAAGAATCAAAGATATTTTGATGAATGGTTAACGTAACCCTTTAAACAAAGTATGCCGAAAGGAAGATATTATGGAACAGTTTTATGAAGATGTAAAAGAAGGAGATTTAATCCGTTTTAGATATAAAAATTGGAAGGATGTTGTAACGGTAAGAAAAGCTTTCGTTAAAGGGTTTTTCTTTGGCAAAACAGAGTATCATCCTGATTATCAGTGTTTCATTAAAGGATTTGATTTAGATAAAATGGCAATCCGTGACTTTGCTGTTAAAGACATTTCAGCCCTAGAGGTTATAAATGGTTGATGAACACTTCGAGGAAAGTGTGCAGGAAAGGAGTGAAGAAATGAAATTATGGTTTTGTACTGCAGTCTCTATGGACTGTGAACCATGCCTTTTAGTTGTAGCTGAAACAGAAGAAAAGGCTTTTAAAAAGTTTGAAGATCAATTAGAGGAAGAAGGTTTATGGTGGGCTTCCCTACATGTTCATGAAATATTAGAAGTTGATGGATACAGAATTGCAGTAATTGAAGATGTCGGTCAAATACCTAATAATGCTAGATTAAAAAGATACACTGTCCTTTACTACAATCGATTTGCCAATGAAAATCAGCTTTGGAAAATAGAAGCGAAAAACGAATTTAGGGCGGGAAGAGAGTTTTATCGTAAACATAGTCGAAAGAAATATCATGATTGCATTGAACAGATCTATGAAGACTAACGTCTTTGAAAAAAAGAGTACGGAAAGGAGTTTGTGAAATGAACGAAAAAGATAATGTACTTTCTGTTTTAAATGAGGCAGTATCAAAAATTCAAAAAGAAATTATGGAAAAGCATGATTTAATTGATGATTTGGAATGGGATTTAAGAACTGCAAAAGGAAGAGTTGAATATTTAAAAGTGCAATTAAAAGATATAAATGCCCACATTGATGAAATTAAGAAAAAGGAGGAAATTAAATGATTTTAAGTCCATCCTTCCTGGAGGGCAGGGATGGACCTTGTCACATATTTCAAAATGTAGGGGGCTACAATTATTATAATCCAATCCTTGGAAATTATTCGTTATAACGATAAAAGGTTGTGGAATTCATGAGAATTAAGCGAGCGCAAAGTCTATATATAGCCGATTTATTCCGAAGAAGTGACAAAGCTATCCAATGTTTAAAAAAAATTAAACAAGGATGAAGGAGGTATATCATGAGAAAACCTCTAGAATATGCACAGATTTATTACAATGAAGTCGTTTACGATGTTGAACAAGAATGGCAACGCCAATTAGATGATCATGAACGGCATTTACTGATTGAAGGATATCGTCGAGGAAGAACAGCTGAAGCGGAAAATGAAATTAAAATTCTTTTTGCGAAATAATCGAGGTGAAACCATGGGGAGTTGGAAGCAAGATCACCCGAAACAACTTAAGAAAATCGTTTATGCCCTGAGTGAAGGGAATCTAAAGAAAGTTATTCTGGATCATGAATCCCGTGGATGGGCGAAAGCAAGCGATGTGAAAGAGTATAACTATGGAGTAGGCTGTTTGATGATTTGGAACAGATAATAAGCTATCAAACAGGAGGCAGATTGGATGAAGCTAATTGATATAAATGAGTTAATTCGTGATTACCGTATGATGAAAAGAGAAATTGAACGGCTGCAAAAGATTCTTTTTGGTCAGGCCATTCCAATGCGCTCATGGGGAGTTGCTCAATATGGAATAGAAGCTACACTGCCTAAAGGAAGCTCCGGAAAAAGCCAAGAAGAATTAAGAGATATGGATATCAGGGAACAGAAAAATCTTAAGAGATTAGAAGAGTACCAGAGAAAAGTTTTTGCAATTGAAAGTGCGGGGGATTTTCTAAACAGGGAGATTCTTAAAATAGTTTATGATTGTTTGTTAAGTGGAATGACAAGACAAGAAATAGCTGATCATTTAGATATTTCACGTAATTTCGTCGATAACCTAAGACAGGAGATAAAGGCACAACTCAACACTAATGTGACTTTTAGTAAAATTTTGCACGGCGAAAAAATTGTAGTGTAAAATGGGAGGTAGGAATCGGCGTGGAAGGATTTCACCCTTGCGGGTTCTATTCTTTGGGAAATGCGGAAACATTTCCTGGCAAGAATTTGCGATAATCTAGCATATTTCGATCTTCAGTTGTCTTATTAAAGAGACGGTACTGTTTTGGTGGAAACAGTGCTGTCTTTTTTATGTAAAAACATTGATATATCAACGTTTTTAATGGATTTTAGAACTGATGTTTGGTATAATGTGTATAAGAAAAGCTCTTGCGGTGCTGGAACACCCAAGAGCATGGAAACCAACTATATAGGAGTTGATTACTATTGAATAATAGCACATCTAAAGTGAAAAAGAAAATATGCAATACTTGTTTTAAGAAACTGCCATTAACTAATGATTTTTTCAGTATAAACAAAAGGTCACCCGATGGTTTTTATGGCATGTGCAAGAATTGCAAAAATATTTATGCTGCTAAATATAGAGCTACACATAAAGAAATAATTAAGATTCGTGACAAAAAATATAAAGCTAAAAAAAGAAAAAACCCCAATTTGAAATTAATTGAAGAATTAAACGAAAAATTAAAGGCTTCAAAACCAGATGTTTTTTCGGACAAAGATTGGGAAAGTTGCCTAAATTATTTTTCGCATAAATGTGCATATTGTCAAAAAGCAGCAGATAAATTGACGAAAGATCATTTTATCCCAGTATCCAAAGGTGGAGAAACTTCAAAGTATAACATTTTACCTTCTTGTATTAGTTGCAATATAAGTAAACTCAATAGGGATTTTTTTATTTGGTATCCATTGAGATATTTTTATTCCAAAAAACAAGAAAAAAAGATTTTGAAATATCTTGGTTATAAAGATAAGATACAGCAACTAGCACTCCTTTAAAGAGTGCTTTTTTTGTGTTCATTGCAAACTGTGTCCAGTAAGCCTTTAAGTCACGCCGCAAGGGTCGCAACCTTCCTTAAAGTATGGGCGTAGTTTAGAGTGAATATGATAGAGGTGATGACTTATGGAAGAGAAAAACAAACAGCAAAGTAAGTCACCTAAGAAAAGAGCGGTAAAAGTGAGTGAATCGAAACTTAGTAGAAAAGATTTAGAGGACTTGATGGGGATTCACCGCGATGTTTACACACGTCATAATGGGGCGTTGAGAAGAAAATGAAATACATCGCAGGTTATGTTATGTGGACGAAAGCAAGTTCGGCGTTTATGGTTGGAATTAATTTGAATACTGATGAAAGATATATTGAATTATTTCTAGGTGTATTTGCGTTAGAGATTGGGTATTAATAAGCGTTTTTAAAGGTGCTTTTAGGAGGCGAGGTGCATGTAGTGAATTGGGATGAAATAAGAAAAGAATATGAATCCTCTGACATTACATTAAATGCACTTGCTGAAAAGTATGATGTAAAAATTGGCACATTAAAAAGCCGGAAAAGTCGTGAGGGATGGTCTAGAGGTTCACCGAAAAAGGATGCAACCAAAAATAAAAAAGTTGCAACTATACAAAAGGATGCAACCTCCAAAAAGCCAATAAATAGAGGCGGGAACCCTAATCCGGTTAAGAAGTTTACAAAACGAAACCAAGCCGCTGTGAAGCACGGTTTCTTTGCCAAGTTCCTTCCTGCTGAAACATTAGAAATCATGGAGAGTATGAATGAGCGTTCCACGGCAGATTTAATCTGGGATCAGATTCAAATTCAATATGCTGCCATCATCCGAGCGCAACAGATCATGTTTGTTCGAGATCAGGATGATATGACTAGAGAAATCAAAAAAGAAAAGTCCAGCATGAATGGTGAAGAAACGGAGTATGAAATCCAGTTTGCTTGGGATAAACATGCTACTTTCCTTAACGCTCAATCAAGAGCCATGAGCGAATTAAGAAGCCTAATAAAACAGTTTAACGAATTGGCGCATGAAGATGATGAGCGTCGATTGAAGCTGGAGCAAATGCAAATGGGTATCGAAAAGACAAAAGCTGAAATTGCTCGCGTTAAAGGTGATCCAGAGGAAGAATTTGAAGACGATGGCTTCCTAGATGCTTTAAATGGAAAGGTTAGCGAGGTGTGGGGAGATGACAAAGCTTAAACCGGCCCCATTTACTTTTCAACCATTTTCTAAAAAACAAATGCAAGTCTTAACCTGGTGGCGTGATGGTTCACCAGTTAAAGATAAAGATGGCATTATATGCGATGGTTCGGTTCGTGCAGGAAAGACCGTCGTGATGTCCCTTTCCTATATCATGTGGGCCATGGAAACGTTCAAAGACGAAAATCTCGGCATGTCTGGGAAAACCATTGGTTCATTCAGGCGGAATGTTTTGACTCCGTTGAAGCGGATGCTAAAGTCTCGCGGATATAGAGTAAAAGACCATCGTGCAGATAATTTCCTGACTATTTCCTATAAAGGCACCACCAATTATATTTATATCTTTGGTGGAAGAGATGAATCCTCACAGGACCTTATCCAAGGTATTACACTGGCGGGAATGTTTTTCGATGAGGTAGCTTTAATGCCTCAATCATTCGTGAACCAAGCTACTGCCCGTTGTTCAGTGGAAGGCGCGAAGTTTTGGTTTAACTGTAACCCAGAAGGTCCTTATCATTGGTTTAAACTTGAATATCTAGACAAGCTGAAAGAAAAGAAGCTTACTCAGCTGCATTTTACAATGGATGACAACTTATCATTGTCGGAAAGAGTAAAAGACCGATACAAGCGGATGTACAGCGGAGTTTTCTACCAACGATTTATTTTAGGGCTTTGGGTGCTTGCAGAAGGTATCATTTATGACATGTTCCGTGATGATCCTCATGTAGTTCAAACCATTCCGGAATGCGATTACTATTATGTTACATGTGACTATGGCACGCAAAATCCTTGCGTGTTTCTTTTATTGGGAAGAAAAGGAGAAACGGTTTACATCGTCAAAGAGTATTACTATGACGGTCGTAACAAAGGGATTCAAAAAACAGACAGTCAATATGCTGACGATCTCGAAAAGTTTTTGAAGGATACAAAAGCCAAGCATATGTATGTGGATCCGTCAGCTTCCTCGTTCATTGCTGAGATACAAAAAAGAAACATTATCAAGGTGCGAAAGGCAGACAATGATGTTTTAAACGGCATTCGGTCAGTCGCGAAACGTTTAAGCAACAATCAACTATTTGTCCATGAAAGTTGCATGAATACAAGGAAAGAATTCGCCTCTTATGTTTGGGATGAAAAAGCAGCTAAACGAGGCGAGGACAAGCCTTTGAAAGAGAATGATCACAGCCTCGATGCACTTAGGTACGGAATTTATAACGAATTAGAACTAAATAAAGATGTGGTTACATCTGAGCCAGTCATTACAACTTACGATGACATTATGAGTGGTAGTTATTTTGATAATTTATAGAACGGGGTTGAAATAGTGGAGAGGTTAGAAGGTTTATTTGCGTATTTCCATTTATTAAATGGTGTAATGGTACAAATGGATACAGAAGCTGCACTAACCAAAAGGAAAATGAGGGTTTGTGAGGAAATCGAAAAAGAGTTAGGGATGTTCAGTCCAGACACAATTACTGTGAATATCAATAACCAATCAGGTAAAACAACAGAAGAATTTATTGAAGATCGTATTAAATATCTCCTTCATCAATCGATTAAGCGTCCAATGCCAAAAGTATGCATGGATTCTGGGAAATAATCACTTCTACAAGTGATTAAAGCGTGCCAAAATAGCAATGTATATTTTTTGTATTTTAAAATGTGGAAATAACTGAACAAACATTGATAAATCAATAAATTAATTATTGTTTAATTACACCAAAATTTTATTTTACGAACTTATGTTGAATATTTATTTGTCTATATTCATTCGAAAGGAGGTTCGCCATGGGAAAATTCGCAAACGGGATTCGAAACATCCTAACCACCTTCATTAACTGGCTTCCAGAAGGGGCCAATAAGTCAAATAATCACACTGACCACGGGAATGTTTCCAAAACATCTCCTACACTCTTTGATTATGATGTATTCCGCTTAAACTGGGAAAAAGTCTATCTTTTACAGGATATTGACCAAATGATGAAGGCTGACACTCGTTTAAAACGAGCTAATCATGTTTTCGCAAGGACTACCGTTCGAAGAGGATTATCGGTTAAGGTTTCATCGGTTGTGAGCGAGAAATTAGAACAAATAGCGCAGGAAATATTGGATGATTTCTTGAAAAGGGTACAGCTTAATTCCAAGTTACTTCCTTGGACCCGTTCTTTGCTGAAAGATGGTGAGTTGTATCTAAACCCGATCATCGACTTATCCAAAATGAGGATTCAAGATGTTAAAAACCTTCCGGCTATAACGATGCAACGGAACGAAGATATTACAGGACGATTCACAGATATAAAGGATGCATTCCGCCAGATTGACCCGATATCAAGGGAAATACTAACACATTTCCCTTTGTACTCCATTAACCATATACGCCATGATCATGAGGCAGGCCAGTTGTACGGAAATTCTAAGTACATGACATGTCTTTCGTTTTGGAAAAAACTAACCATGACAGAAGAGGATTTGGTTGTTAGAAGACGGACGAGAGCAGTGCCAAGGCGCTTACATAGCGTAGGGACAAAAGACAATCCTGGTGAATGGTCAGATGTTAAGACTTATAAAGAAGAAAATAAGCTGGACAATCCGAAAGTTGCGGCTGCTACAACCGATTTCTTTGGTAATGGATTAACGGACATCAAAGATTTAAACGGCGATGCCCATTTAGACCATATCAAGGACGTTGAACATTTGCAGGAAATATATATGATCGGCACAGGCGTTCCTCTCCATTTGTTAGGTTTCGGTAAAAACGTAAACCGTGACATTGTGGAGGACCAAAAGAAACAGTTTGAAGAGGATACGCAAGAGTTAAGGGATTTACTGGAGTACGGTGATGATAGCCCATTCAGTGGCTTACGTGCCTTATTCGAGCTAGAATTAAACCTCAATGGCATTGATCCTAGTTTAGTAGATTTGAACTTCTTATGGTCTGAAAATGGCGAAGATACAGTGGATAAGAAAGTGGACCGTATGATTAAATTACGTTCTTCTCAACCGGATCCATTGGTATCGAGAAGATTTGCACTTGAGTATATGGGCCGTGATATCGGCTTAGAAAATCAAGAAGCCATCGATGCGGAGATTGAAGCCATCAAAGAGGAAATGGATGAAGCGAAAAAAGAGCAAGCAATCGAAGCGACTGCTATTAATCCAGTTAAGCCAACGACCACTAACACCAATCGCTCTACCATGACAGGACCTGGTAAAGCAACAACAGACAGTAAAACAAAAGCCAATCCTCTACACTCCAAAAAAATCGGGCAAATAGAAAAGTCCCTCGCCAATGATATTCGCTCTTTTTTCAAAGCGGTTTTTAAGCAAATGAAAAAGGATGGTTTGGAGGCGAAACTTAAAGAGATTGAAAAGCTAAGACCGATCCATGACAGCGTGACACCGATTTATCTTAATGAATTGACTATTGCGCTGGAACATAAGGATGAGGGCTGTACTTGTTCTCATTGTTTGACTGATGACAAAAAGAAGGTCAACATCCATACCTTAGTGGATCAAAAGATTCTAAAAGCCTTTGATGAAGCTTGGCGGACGGTTGAGGATGATAACACTTACTCGTTCCAAAACAGCATCATCAACGCTTATAACGCGGCAGGATTATTTGCTTTTGCTGAAGCAGCTAAACAGCCAGGAGTGGGCATTAGCTTTGATTTTGTGCATTCGGGTGTAAAAGAGGATTTAGAACAGAATGCAGGTACACGAATCAAAGGTATTGAGGAAACCACTCGTCAGATGCTGGGTAAGCAGTTATCCGAAGCGTATACGAATGGAGAAAGCACTTCTCAAATGATGGAGCGAATTCAGTCTGTAATGGATATTCCTGATTGGCGGGCTGAAATGATATCGAGAACAGAAATAAGTATGGCATACAACCAATCATCGCTCGATGCCTATACCCAAGCCGGTGTGACGCAGGTTCGTTATATGGCGGTCATGGATAACAGAACTTGTCCTAAATGTGCTAGTAACAACGATAAAGTGTTCAACATTGCAGATGCGCCGGCAGTACCTTCGCACCCGAACTGCAGGTGCACAATTTCAAGTGCTGATTGAAAGTAGGTGAAAAAATGGCTAAATATCGTAAAAAGCCTGTTGTCGTTGAAGCCATACAATTCAATGGTTTTAACGTTAAAAAAATAAAAGAATTTGTTGGTGACAGCCTTGTTTCTAATTGGCCTGAAACGGTGCATTGGATAAAAACACTTGAAGGGAATATGCAGATTTCACAGGGAGATTACATCATCAAAGGTGTAAACGGTGAATTTTACCCATGTAAGCCTGATATCTTTGAAAAGACTTACGAAAAAGTAAATGATGCGAATAAAACATCAAAGTTAAATATGACTATTTCTGTGAAAGATACAGAAGTATTTCAAATGCTTTTGGATTATACCAAGGTATTAATTGATATTGTCGAGAAGTATCCATTGGCAATTGAAGAACGTCAGCAAGTCGAAAGTATTTTTGATAATATCTCAAACGAGTTCTACGAATATAAAAGAAAAGTTCAATTATAGGGGGTGATGCTCTTGCCTGAAAAACTTTGTAGGATCGAAATTACGGGTGAAGCCATACTTGCTTTACTTAATATTGATAAAAATGTTGATGTAAAAAAAGTATATGTTAATCAAAATGAATATGTTGTGGGTTTAGTGTTGAAAGGGGATAGCTTCCCTGAAGTTGAAGAAGGCGAAATTATCCCATTAGCAAATGTAGAATACATTCCTGCAAAATCAATCATTAGGCTTTTATAGGAGGTGGTGCTTATGGAATAGCATCGCCTTTTTTATATGGTTTCAAAGAAAGGAGAGGAATTATGCCAAACGTTTTTACGGATATGCTTTTGGAACGTCCCGTCCTGCTAGATTCTAAAGAAGATGGAAAAACGCGGGTGCGTTTTAAAGCAACACAATCCAATGTGGTAAACACAAATAATCGTCTTTATCCAGATCCTGTAATGGATGACGCAATTGAACGTTCCAATTCATTAGTTGAACAAGGTCGGATGGTTGGGGAATCGCCACACCCTCGGCATTTTATGGGGAAACAAGGTCAAGTGGTGTTTGATACCCAAATTGATAATTCGGTCATTAAGATTTACAAGCAATTCAAGCAGGATGGCACAGTCTTTGTAGATGCCGAAATCTTAGACACAGCAAAAGGAAGAGACCTGAAAGCTCTCATCGATGCAGGTGTGCCAGTTGGTATTTCTATGCGGGCTCTTGGTGACAGTGTAAGAAAACAAATTAATGGCGTGATGGTAGATGTCGCTACAAAGCTGGATATTCAATCTTATGACGTGGTGATGAATCCAGCTACACCAGGATGTGAAGTTATTGAGGTACTTACTGATTCCCAAGTCGCGGAGGTGCTGGCTGATGATGTACAGATCACTGTTCCGAATTGCCCGACATGTGGGACCACCTTAACACCGCAGGACCCTGATGGGGATAATGATTTAGATTTTTATTCCTGTGAATCCTGTAAAGAAGTGTACATTCCGGAAGAAAGTTACCGAACAAGCGTAGTAGCAAGCCAAAGCCTTCGTAAATTACCGAATGATCCTGACTGGGACGGATTTTCTCTGGCCCGTGAGTATAAGCAAAACATGGTTAAAACAGTAGATCCCAATGCAGTAACAGATGAAAAAGAAAAAGGAGTGGAAGAAATGAAGTTTGAAGATATTCTAAAAGCCATGCAAGATAGTCCTGAATTTAAAGAATTAATCAAAGCTCAAGCGGAAGCAGTTGCAAAACCTGCTCTTGATGCTGCACAAGCTCAAGCAGACGCAGAAGCAAAAGCAGCGGCAGAGGCAAATGCTAAAGCGGAAGTAAAAGCCTTTACTGATGCTAAGTTTGAAGCATTAAAAGCCAAACTTCCAGATGAAGTGATTACGCTTATGGCTGATTCCATTAAAGAAATTACAGATAAAAATCAAGCTGAGGTTATGATCGATAGCATGGTGAATGTTTACAGCAAAAAATCAACCAATGCTAACCTTGATAACATGGGTTTTGACGGAACTAACGAGGGAGAAGGTGGACAAGTGAGATTTGAAGTAGGCAAAGAGGAAAAACCTTGGAACCGTCAAGTGCACGAGCTTCTAGATTCTTTAGATAGAATGGGTGAAGAGTTCGGTCATTCTCATGATGCTTCCATCCGTAAACATAACAAAAAATTCATTGATGAAATCATCGGTAAATTCGAAAAGCAAGTTGGATATGAAGCTATGAAAGACTCAGCTGCTATGGTTGATTCTATGGTGGCAACTGACAGTGTATCCGTTACGACTGCTCAATTATTGAACCAACCAACCATCCAACAAGCTTTATTGATTCAGTCTTTCCAAGATGTTGAATCCCTTCAATTCTTGGCTGCTGAAACATTCGAAGGTTCGGAAGTACGTTGGCCGGTGGAAACTTTCACTTCTGCAGCCACAATGAATCCTGCATCCGGACAATTTGATCTTCTAGTAGGCGAAGGCGCCGGCATTCCGGAGAGCCAAATCAACCTAGCATGGTTGTCTTTCAATCCATCTTGGAGACGAAATGCGATCAGCTTAACAACTGATGTTGTGAATACATTGAAATCAGGTCCAGCTAAATACGATCCAATCACTCGCGGTATTTACCATATCTCTTTTGACAAACGCCGTAAGTTGGATAACCTAGCTTACCTTGAAATGGTCATGGCCTCTGATGAATATCAACCGAATGTGGTTGCAAGCGAAGTCGCATCAGGTGTAGGTTCTGCAGTGGGGAATATTACAGCAGTTTCTAACGGCACAAACGTTGCTTATAAATACAATTTAAGAGCTGGGGCAGATGCAACTGCAGGATCTAATCCAATCGTACGTCCACGGACGAAGAAACAAATTCAGCCTAACGGTAGCGTATCAACCGTTACTTCTAATGCGTTTACTGTGACTGTAGGTGGTTCTGCTTTAACTATGGGTTACCTAGATGCCAATGGAAACGTTCAAGGAGGCACTTATGCGGTTGATTTTGAAAACGGAGTCGTTTACTTTACTTCTGCATCTGGTGTAGATGGAACTCACCTTCCAACATTCAGCTTCTCGGCTGTAACAAACGTTGTACGTTGGGCAACCACTGTACCAAACGGGGTAGATGCTGATAAATATTACAATACTCTACTTCAATTGATCACAGCGCAAACTCAATTAATGGGTAGCTCACCACGATTCAATAAGCCAAACCTTGGTATTATGAGTCTGAACGCTTCTCAATATATCGAAAATGCTTCTATGTGGTATAAATTGAACAGCCCTGATCTTGGCAGCTTATCAGGCGGGGGCACTTCAAACATGTTCGGTAGCCGTTCTGGTGTGAATTTTGCCCGAATCAATGCTCCATGGGTAGCTGGCGATAACCGTATCCTGTTAACTCAAAAAGGTGCCACTCGTTATGCGATTGAAACACCTTACCAAATTGAAGGACCATATCCAAAATATGATGCATCTGGTAACATCGTGGATGCGAAAGTATTCTATGGTCGTGAAAACAGCGTCATGGCAACTCCACAAACGATTGATAGCAACGGAAACATTATCAATCCTAAATCTCGTTCTATCAAGCTAGTTTAATAGATTTTCATAATACGAGGCTCCTCACATCGAGGGGCCTTTTTTATTGAGGTGATCATATTGATGATTCAAAACGGAGAAACTCCATTCGTTCATCCGGTAACTGGTCAACGAATTGGCCCATTTGATTTTTATGAAGGCAATGCCCACCAGGATCATGAGAATGTGGTGGAAGAACAGCCGAAAGGAAAAAAGAAATTGCAAAAAGAGGGGGAATAATTCATGCTCCTCACTGACTATGTTGCCAACGTCCGGACGATGATCCGAGACAATAATGCAGCATCGTATATTTTTCAGGATTCCGAGATTCAATCTTTTATTCAGGCTGGAGCCTTGGTTTATTCCCGATCTAGAGCACGAAGGCGACCATATACTCTGGCGTTGCAGTCTGGAGTTAACCAATATACCTTACCAACTGATTGGATAACGGTGGATCGAGAGAGCTTTAATAAGGCGGTTGGAATAAAAGTAGTCGATTTACGGCAATATGCTGGCTTTGTTCTTCCGACTTTAAACGCAGCTCCTTCTTTTAATGAGTTGGATTTTGTGTTTTATGATCAAGATCAGTCTTTAATGATCTCTCCAGCGCCTATGGAATCGGCGACTATCAATTTTGATTATTTCGCCATGCATACAATTTCAAGTACCGTGTGTACTATACCGGTTATTGATTCCCATGCTGTTACTTTAGCCTCTGCTAGTCAAGCACTAAATACCCTTGCAATTGACCGCGGAATGAAAATGCAAAAGTATAAAATTGGTCAAGGCTTGCAGATCGACGATTCAGAGGTTGCTAAACGGATGCAGGAACAGGCTAAAGCTTATTATGATGAGTTTGAGCAACTGGTTCGATATCGTCCGTTCGGGGTGATGGGCTAATGGATGGAAGAGCACAAGAGATTATTGATCAAATCAGTGCTTTATCTGGAAGTTTTGGTGTGACGGTTATCTATAGCCGAATCGTTGTAACAGACAGCACTCCAAGAAATGCTTTTGGTACTCCGATAGATGCAAGCGGAAATCCGTTAGTACCTCAGTCATTTACAGCTAATGTTATTATCGAATCACAAAAGATCGATGAGACTCCTACACTGGCTGGTGGTAAAGCGAAGGAATTGTTGAAACTTATCACATCTGCCGGTATTTTTCTGGCGGGTGACGAGTTGAAATATGGTTCTCATACCTACAAAGTCAATTTCATTGAGCCAGTGCCTTTTGTTGGGACAGATGTGGTGAATTTTGTCCATGCAGCAAGGGAGGTGGACTGATGGTTGAAAGAGTTACTTCGTTTGCAGAGTTGGCCGCAAAGTTAGAAGAAAAGACTTTTTTATTAAAAAACAATGCCCAAACTGCTGTGGCAACAAGTGCTGTTAAAGTTCAGTCCACAGCTAAAACAAAGTTTGGTACCTATCAGCCTGGCGTGGGTGGGTTCCCTGCATGGGCCACATTAGCGGAGGCTACGATTAAGCAAAAAGAGAGAGCTGGTGGTGGTGAAGATCCTTTGATTGGTCACTACCTAAGCAAATCAGGCGGAAGAGCTGGCGGTAAATTACGTGGATCCATTTTGGTTCAAATCGGTGTCATGGAAGCAACCGTTGGCACCAATGACAAAATAGGTACGTACCAAGAGTTTGGGACTTCAAGGATTCCGCCGAGACCATTTTTGCGCCCGGCTCTTTATCAAAATCAATCAGAAATTATGATGGCTTTCCGAAAGGCAATGCTTGATACGCTGAACGGTAGGTGATGGCATGAATACACAAAAAGATCCTTTACAATCTATACAGGAAGCTATCAAGCCGATTGTCGCTCCATTCGGAGTAAAAACAACTCTTTTGGGTTGGCCTGATCCAAAATACTTTCAAGTAGATGGAAATTTACCACTATTGGCCATTTTACCAGTAAGTGATACTACCAAACATTTAGCGAGCAGGGAAACAGTTCACGCTTCTATCCCAAACCCTTATGTGACCTTAAATGGTCAAGATCAATTAGATGGAACCGATTTATTAAATAACGCTCCAACTGCCACAGTTTATAAAGAAACACTGAGGCTTTTTTATTTGCTTCAGTTATCCATCTTCACGAAGACACCAGAAGACAGAAGTAATATTGGCTGGCAGATTCAACAATATTTTGTTAACAACCCTCAGCTTTCATTCGGTATTCCAGGCGTGGAAACAGGCGTTTTTAAATACAAAGGCCAACACGATCTTCCTGGTGAAACAAACTTTTATCAGAGGGCTTTAACGTTTGAAGTTTCGGCTAGAGTACTAGATTCGGAGTTGGCCTATCTTGCTACATCTGTACAAATGAATGAACAACCTTTCTAAAGGGGTGAATAGCATTGCAATTTATCAATAATCTCAATGGATTAACTGTAGATGATCAGTATTTTATGGAAGTTCCAGTTACACAGGGCGGCAGTGATGCTCCTACTGGAAACATCGGCTTAGTCGGTACTTTCTCAAGAGGACCATTAAATACACCTGTTTTAGTGACCAGCTATCAACAATTAGTCAAGCAGTTTGGAGAAGTGGATAGTGCTCTTGCCTTAACTGGAACATTGGAAGCACGCGGCATTTTTAAACAGGGAAATGCCAATGTGTATGTGGTCAGGATTGACGGAAAGACTGCGAATGCTTCTGCGGCAGCAAGTGTGGTATTAAAAGATTCTCAATCCACTCCGGGAACTGTTTTAACCTTGACAGCTGCTACAAACGGAACATGGGCCAATAGCTTGAATGCTGTTGTTAGTGCTGGAACTTTAACTGGCACTTTTAGAATTGACCTTCAATATGGCGATGAGTCGGAATCTTGGGATAACCTTGTGATCCAACAACCAGGCACTCCAATTGCCGGCGCTGTTCTTGCTTCAACTGTATTTGGTACAAGCAGCACTCAAATGGGCCAATCCAAATTAGTTTATGGCACATTTCCAGGCACTCCTAATACCAATACACCAAAAGCAGGTACTTATACATTAACAGGTGGCGCAGATGGTGCAGGAGCTACGACAACGGATTACATTGGCGCTAATACCGGTGGCGTGAAAACTGGTCTGTATGCTCTCGATTCAGCTCCTATTAACCTTGTTGTTGCAGCTGGGCAAAGTGATCCAACCGTCAACGCAGCTTTGATTACCAATGCCAATACGGTGACGCAAAGCGGCGGTCTGCCTCGAATTGCATTGATTACATTTCCGAAAGGAACAGCGATTGGTACTTTAAGTTCATTATTGAGTTCCTATAATTCAGATCGGGCTATTGCGGTGTACCCTTGGGTACAAATCGCTGAGCCAATCACTAGCACGACGCCAACCGTATCACCACTTGGTTATATGGCAGGATTGCTTGCTCAGTTAGATCCTCAAAAATCTACAGGTAATAAGACTGTTTATGGCATCCTTGGAGCGGATCCAAGTTTAATTATTGGAGCTCAAGATTTAGCAACGATGGCAGGCTTGCAAGTGAATGCTATCGGTGTTCCAACTCCAGCAGGACCAATCGGCGTAAGAGGCGGTTTCAGTTTAGATAAATCAGGTGTCAGCAACCAGCTTTATGTTCGACGTATGAAGGATTACATTGACCAAACAGTCTTTATGGTAGGCGGTCAATTTGTGGATGAGCCGATTACGGATGATTTAATGAGACAAGTCGTTCAGGCAGTGGATAATAAAATCCGTCCAATGAAAGAGCCAAATTCAGCTCAAGACAAAATGATTGCGGACTATAAAATCATTTGCGACAAAACAAATAATCCGGATACCAGTATTGCGCAAAATCGCTTGATTTGCGATTATGCGGTGAAACTCCTCAACATGGACCGTTTTATGATTTTCCGTACGCAAATCGGTTCAGGTGTTATCATCACAAGTGCACAAGGCCAATAAGAAAGGAGAGGATTAAACGATGGCTAAAGATCGTATTCTTGGCTCCTCTGCGAAATTGGAGCTATATACAGACACAGGTGTGATTGCTACAGAGGTGGATAGCTGTACAGCTACTCAAAAGCATGAAATCAAGACCTGGCATCCACTTGGAGAAATTGGTGAGCGTCAGCAGGTCATCTATAAAGGCTGGGATCTGGACTTTAAAACTGGCAAAATTGATGACCAAATTGCTAACTTCTTTGACACCATCGACCAGGCTTTACTGGCTGGAAAACCAGCTCCACGTGTTCGCGTAACCGAAACTATTACTCACTTTGATGGCTCTATAGAAACATGGATTTATCCAGACACAGTTCTTTACAACTACGCTCAAGATTTATCCAACTCTGAAGATGAAATTAAGGAAAACTTTAAAGGTGCATGTTCTAAAAGAATTCGAGGATAGTAGGAGGAAATTCGTATGACTCAATTTAATACAGCTGATGACCAAACGGTTTTAGTAGATAAAACGGATGAACTTGCGGATAATCAAGTAAAGCTTTCTGATGGTAGAGTTGTAGAAATGCGTGAATCCACTGGCGCTGATGAAATGGCTGTATCAGCCGAGCTAGGTGATACGTTCCAAATGAATGGTGGAGGTATGATGATTTATCAATCCTGTATGATTGCTAAAACAATAACAAACATTGATGGAAAGTCTATTCCACCAATGCGCGGATATGCTGCTTATCGAGATTTTGCAGCAGGCTTTAAAAGCAAAGATTGGGTAAAAATTAAACAATTATACAATAAATTAAATGGTGCTGCTGAGGGAAACGTTTAAGAAGGCGCATAGACGCCTTTAAACATTCAGAAGCCTTTATTGAGTGTTTATCCCTTGCGACTTATCACATTTCATTTAACGAGTCCAAAACATGGACGAGCGCCATGCGAAAAGCAGCTTTAGAGTTGTTTAAGGAAGCACAGGAAAAAGATTAGAAGGGCCTAATAAATAGGTCCTTTTTTTCTTTTCCTTATAGAAAGGCGGTGAGGAAATGGCAGAAGGATCAATGATGGAATTAGCCGTTTCCATAAAGGCTCTTGACTTTTTCACCGGACCGTTAAGGTCGATGGTCAGTTCTATTACAGCAGCGGAAGGTAAGTTTAATAGCCTTAACAATACAATGAAGCTAATGGGTAAAAGCCGAGCGGAGATCGATGCTTTAAATGCATCATTGAATAGAATGTCTGACCAAAAAGCCTTTTCTAGTCTAGCGAGTGATCTAGAAAAAACGGGGATGGCAAGGCAAGATATAGCTGCAATGGAAGGCAGCTATATGCGAATGGCTCAATACCAACGTGATATGGCTGCTGCTCAAGCTGAGTATACGGCAGGTCGAGACTTAGCAATGTCGGGGGTTGGGAATCTTGCAACAGGAGCTTTTGGGGCATTCGGGCTTTTCGAAATGGTCAAAAAGGCTGGGGAATTCCAAGCAAACATGACTGTTATTCAAGATTCAACAGGGGCCAGCACAAAACAAATGCAAGCATTCGGCGATGCGGTCATGAATACATCGGCAGCTGTTTCTAAGTTTAATGACATGCAAGTTTCTCAGATAGCTCAAAAACTAACCTCTGGTGGATTCAGTAATATTAAACAGGCTCAAAGCTTGTTGTTACCTGTGTCAAAATATGCTGAAGTTCAGATGTATGAACATAAATCAAGTGATGCTCTTCAAAGTACACAGCAAGCAATTGAAATGGCTCACGTATTTAAGAACTATGACCCAAAAAGCTTCGAAAACTTTTTGAATGATTTTAATAAATACTCAATGATGCAACCGGGGGATAGTAGTTCACTCGTACAAACTTTGACCTATTTAGCTCCTAAAGCCCAGACATTGGGAATGAGCCAAAGCGATATTCTTGGATTATCTGCAGTAGCTAATAGGGTTGGATTGACTGGTTCACATGGCGGTACCAATGCAGCTGACATGATTCTGAGGTTAATTCCAGGACTAGTTGGCGGTGGCCCAACCAAAAAAGGCACACCTAAAGCATGGGCGGCAATGGAAAAGTTAGGGTTTGTAGATAAGAACGGGAACTCGCCATTCTTTGATAAGAACGGGAAAATTGTTAATCTTAACGGAATGCTCACCACCATGATAAATGATGGTAAGAAACTGAACAATAAAGACCTTACACAAGCCTATCACGACATTTTTGGGTCGTATGGTGGGAATGCTGCAAGTATCTTAGCTAATAAGACAACTCTAGAACAATTAACACAAATGCGAAAGCAATTGGGTCATACCAAGAGCATGGAGCAGATTAACGCAGATTTGCAGAAGACTCCGGAAGGTCAGTTAAATTTACTTAAATCCAACGGCATGTCCTTAATGCTTCGGGTTGGTCAACAATTAGCCATTTCCTTGAATCCAGCCATTGCACAAGTTAATAAATTATTAGGCAGTATGTTGAAATTTTCAGAAGCTCATCCAGGAGTCGCAAAAGTAATCGGGGATTTTGCTCTTCTTTCAGTAGGCATGGTAACCACAACAGGCATAGTCAAAATTTTTGCTGGCTCATTTAAAATGCTAAAAGGTGCTTTTGGTATGCTAAAGCTCACATCAGAAGCAGGAGAATTAACGAAATTTGGCGCCATCTTAACATCTGGACCACTTCTTGCCGGAATTGCAGCTGTAGCAGCAGGAGGATACCTTATCTATAAAAACTGGGGAACCGTGGGTCCGTTTCTCAAAAAAACATGGAGTGACTTGAAAAATTTAGCTCAAGGTTTATTCATGATTTTTACAGGAACCGGTGGAGGAAAGGGAATCGATCTCCTACAAAAACTCGGTTTTAGCAAACAGTCAATTAGCACATTGATGCAAGCTGCCGGACTCATTAATGCTGCCGTGAAATCGGTATGGAACACAATGAAATCGGCATGGGGTGGTATAGTCTCCTTTGTAAAATCCATCTGGCCACAAGTATTGCAGATTACTCGAACAGTTTGGCCTGTCGTTAGTCAGTTAATATCCTTATACATGGAAAATATTTGGGTTGAAATTAAAACAGTTGGAACAATTATAGGTGCAACTTTTAAAGCAATTTGGACGGTATTAGTTCCGGTGGTTAAATATTATTGGGACCTTATCACCAATGTAATTAAAGTCGCTTTGGATTTATTGACCGGTAACTGGAAAAAGGCGATGAATGACTTTAAAACATTATTAACTACGGCTAGTAAAGACATCGGAAATATTTTCAAAGGTCTTGCAACTGCTGCATTCCAATGGGGAAAAGATGTCATCAGTGGGCTTATTAATGGTGTTAAAAGTATGGTTGGGAATATAGGTAGCACCATAAAAGGTATTGCTGGAAGTATTTCTTCCTCATTCAAATCAGCATTAGGCATTCATTCTCCTTCGAAAGTGTTTATGGAACACGGGAAATTTATTGTCCAAGGTTTATCCATGGGTATTGATAATAACGCAGGCATGGCTAACAAATCTACACTTAAATTAGCTAAAGGTGTAAGCCAATCCTTTAACAGTAATAGTGGAGTAGCAGTTGGCGGTGGTGGAGCAGTCGAAATCCATATCCATCCGCATCCACATCAACGAGCAGAGGATATAGCGGATATGGTTATTAAGAAGCTTGGGAAATCCTCACGCAGAGTGATGATGAATGCTGGAACCACTGTTAACATGGGGGCGTTCTAATGGGATTACTTCAATTAGGCACTTTTAAATTTGATATCGATGATCTCCCTGACCAGCTCCCATTAAACAGCGAGCAAATGATATCGGTCTATAAATATCCTGGCGGTATCAAGGACATCCAAACCTTTGGCGCATTTGATGGACCGATTACCTTTACTGGAACCTTTAACTATACAGCTGAAAACAAGGCTAATCAGATCGACAAGATGTACCGAAACGGAGGCTCTTATGTCCTTAAAGTTAGTTCGTTTAGATCACTTTCAGTCGTCATAGTCAAGTTTACACCAATATATCGTTCACCTTATGCAATTGATTATTCGATTGAATTAGAGGTGTTGGGGAATGCATCTCCTGCTCCATCGACAAGCGGTTCAAGTTATGGTGGTTCTTCTTCAGGAAATAAAACAGTTACAACTCCTCCTAAAAGCAATAAGCCTGCACCCCAAAGAGTTTATGTAGTGAAAAAGGGAGATACGTTATGGGGGATATCAAAAAAATACTATGGCAGCGGTACTCAATACAGCAAAATTATGTCAGCCAATAAATTAAAGAATACAGTTATTATACCTGGCCAACGTCTAATAATTCCTTAAATTTTAGAGGGGTAAATATGAGAGTTGATATAAAAAGCGATATGATAGGTATGAATTTTGGTAGATTGAAAATACTTGATGTTTTCGACAAAATTAACGTGAATAACCATAAAACAAAGTATTGTCTTTGTAAATGTGGTTGCGGAAACGAAAAAGAAATTCGTGCCAACGCTATAAGAACAGGTCGAACGAAAAGTTGTGGATGCCTTCATAAAGATTTACATGTACAAAGTGGTAAACAGATATGTTAAACATTTCAGCTTATACTTTAAAAACTCGTAAAGATATGGGCTGGTCAGATTTTGATATTCTTACTAGGCCTGTCAAACAATTAAACCAAGATTATAGGAAACGAAAGTAAGTGCCAAATAGGCTCTTTTTTTATTTTTAAGGCTGGTGATCCCATGATCGTTTCAAAATCCGTTGGAAATGTTAAAGGGGTTTCGGCTCCTCGTTCGATTGTAAGGCTTGATGGAAACAGCGTGAATTTTATTAACTGGACTGTGAATCTTAATTCTACTCATGAGGCTGATGATTTCACCATCACTTTGCCATTTAGAATGACGACCAACTTAGCGCAAGGCTATTTAACTGCGACGCCAGATAAGGCGTCTTATTTATTTACCAAAAGCAATGTGTTGGTTGAAGTGTTTGTGGGATTCCCAAAAAATCCGAATAAGTTTCAGACCAGTGATTTAACAAGGATTATGTATGGATATATGGATACAGCCGAACTTGATTTCAACGATCAAGGGGAAACAGTAGTCGTTACTGGCCGAAACCAAATGGCACCGTTTATTGATACGAAAAGCACCATCAAATATCAGAACATGACCTCTTCTGCTATTGCTCAAATGCTGGCAAAAAATCATGGACTGAGTTATAAAATCACTCCTACTTACACATTGGCTGGTAAATATTTTTCAGGAGATTCTACACAAATCAGTAAAGATACAACTGAATGGGACTTACTCTCTTTCTTAGCGGAGCAAGAAGGATTCGATGTGAGGGTATTTGACAATACTCTTTATTTTGGTCCGTTTGAAACGATTGTAGGCAATGTGACTACCAGCGGTTTGAATTACGCTTGGGGACAAAACATTCGGGAGTTAACGCTTAGTCGATCTCCTCATGCGGCGAAAGACATTGTAGTTGAGGTTCACAGCTTTGATACGCTCAAAACCAAGCATGTTAAAGGTTCGGCTAAGAAAAAGACAGTTACTTATACAACTTCAACCAAAAACGTTACGGCCACAGCCAAGAGCTCAACCGGAACGTCTGGAGCTTCAACTACTTTTACCCAGCGTTACTTTTTCCCTGGGCTAACACAAGATCAGGCCCAAAAGAAAGCAACAGCCATATTAAATCAATTATCAAAATTAGAAGTCACTGGTACGATGACGGTGGCCGGCAATGAAAAATTAACAATTGACCGATTGCTGGTCATCAGTGGATTAGGAACTGGCTTATCTACAAATTATTATGTCCGGAAAGCCACTCATAACTTTGACATCGCAAGTGATGGATATCGAGTCGATTTAGATTTTTCCAATCTTTTATTAATAGATGAATTTACTGGAGGTTTATAAAGTGTATATTCCCTCCCTAAATCAAAGAGAACAGCATAAGAATATGATTCAAGAAATGATGAATACGAAGGCTTATGTATTAGATGGAACCGTAACATCCGTAAATACGAAGCTTCCCTATACCGTAAAAGTGATGCTGGAGCCTTATGAAATCGAAACTGGATGGCTTAAAATGCTTTCCCCATATGTTGGGGAAGAATTCGGTATTGTATTGCCTCCTCCCGAGGAAGGAACACATGTAAGAGTCCTGTTTGATATGGGAGACATCAACAATGGAGTAGTGGTAGGAGCTGCCTATAATGCTGTATCTGTCCCTCCTCCTAGTGTGAATTTTGGGGATGCAGCCATTGTTCATAAGTCTGGAAGCCAAATCATTATGAAAAATGACGGTTCGATTGTGTTTACTTCAAAGGGTGGCGCATCGCTTACTTTGGGTGCCGATAAAACCGTAACGATTAACGGAAATACAACGCAAAGTTGGTGATAAACATGGATTACCCATTGCCTAGTACAGATCCGCTTGGCACAGATATACAATTAGATGCTAATGGGGATTTAGTTATTACGATTTCGGGGTCTTTACAAACAGTCAGCAACGAAGATAATGTCCAGCAAGCTTTGCGGGTAAATACAACGACTGTGCCAGATACGTATCTTTGGGACGAAGAGATTGGATCGTATCTATTAAACTATGTAGACGAACCAATAACACCTGAAATAGAGAAGGAAATTATCTCAATTGTAACTGAAAAAGCTTTAGAAGATGATCGAATACTAGATGTATCGGAGGTAATCGTGGATGATAGCCGCCAAGATTGTCTAGTTATTTTTGTTTCTGCGACTGTGAGCGGCGTGGGCGATATTCAATTCCCCATTACCATAGGGGGTGCGTAAAATGTTCTCTACCATCATAGCCAATATGGTCACATATTTACAAACTGCCGGTAGCAAGCTTTCAGATTTCACTGCTACTTCCATTTTAGGTCAGATTCTTTCTGCTATTGCATCTGCTATTGATGAAATTTACACAGCTATTACTTCAGCCCAGCAACAAGCCTATGTGCAAACCGCAACAGATACGTCACTGGATGCAAAGGGGGCTGATTTTGGAGTAACCCGAAAACAAGCGACACCAGCACAATGGTATTTTACGTTTAGCCGTAATGTTGTATCAAATCAGCAGCAACCGATTCCGGCTGGCACGATCATAACGACCATTCCTTCACTTGGACAAGACCCGATTACCTTTGCGACTGACGCGGATTCATTTTTAGGTGCAGGAACCTTAACAGTAACGGTTTCGGCCACTTGTCAAACAGCGGGAAGTGTCGGAAATATTGCGATTAATACTCCTTTACTCATTGGTTCTGGAGTACCTGGAATTGACGGTGTACAGCTTTTATCATTAACAAACGGCACTTATGGAGCTGATACAGAAACAGATGATGCCTATCGATCTAGGATTCTAGCTGCCCTTGCTTCAAAAGCTCAAGGAACGGTGTCCTGGTATCAGCAAACAGCGTTAACCGTTACTGGTGTTCAGTCAGCTAAAATCGTTCCACAAGGCAGAGGAAGTGGCACAATCGATATTTATGTCGTTGCTTCTGGTAATGCCATGCCAAGTCAATCTCTCATTAGTTCTGTTCAAGCGGCCATTGATGCCGGCAGGATAATTACCGATGATGCAAAAGTTTTTTCTCCAACTCAAGTGACCGTAAATCGAACAATTAACATTCATTTAGCATCTGGTTATGACCCAACGGTTGTGACTGGATTGGTTCAAACAGCCGTTTCCAATTATATTAACAGCCTTGGAATTGGCGGTGGAAGTTTAGGGGAATTGTACGAATCTCAAGTGATTAAAGCGGCTCTTAGTGTCAATGGTGTAGTGAACGCTACGAGTGCGGATACAGATGTATCCTTTTCGGCTTATCAACTACCGCAGGCAGGCACCATTACCGTGACGGTTGTGTAGGAGGTTTGACAGATGAATCAATTACAAAATCTCTTAGGCCGTTTATCTAATCTTTTTACTAAAGATTCTAATTCCAATTTAGGACATTTGCTTGGTTCGATTGGTAGCCAATTAGATCAAGTAGACCCGGCTCAAACCAATTTAGAACAGCAATTTTCCGTTTCTACTGCAACAGGTAGTGCGTTAGATAGTCATGGTAAGGATTGGGGATTAACGAGAAAAGCCAGCGAGTCAGACGATGATTATCGAACTAGACTATTGGCCCAAGTGCCGATTTACACAAACGGTCCTACGATTGCTGCCATAAAACAGATTGTCCGAAATTTCACTGGGGTGGATCCGATCATTTTGGAATATGGACCAGATAGTTTCACCATGGGTGTTTCTCCCATGGGTTCTTTTGTTTTTGGAGACCAGGACCCCTTTACTTTTCAAATTCAGGTCCAAAACCCAAATGGAATGTATTATGACGAAACTGACTTGGAAAATGCCGTAAACTTTGCGAAGCCTGCCAGATCCACCGCTACTTTTATTCATAATCACAATGCGTTATTTAACGGGCAATACAAGCTAAACGGATCGATGACGTTAGGAGGGTAGGATATGACAAATTATGATCTAAATCGAACCTATAATGAGTCTTTGCAACAATTACAAACTACGGATAAAGTACATGCGGATACGTTTAATCCTAGGTTTCAACAATTGATTAATAATGATGCTGCACATAAAGACGCTATAGATAATCACACCCAGCAACTCGCGTCACATGCAACTTCCTTGGGAGATATAGCGACTTTAACACCTTGGCAAACCACGGTTATTGATTTAAACGGAAAAACGATCGGGAATTTCTCAATACCTCAATTTCAAGTGAAATTAGGAACCGTTACTTTAGCGTAAAAGGGAGGAAAACAAATGACAGTTACTACTCATGCAACGGGTGAACAAGTAAATTTAGCTTCTGTATTAAATGGGAAATTAGAAGCGCCACTTCATCAATCTGAAATGGGATTAGATACAGCCGCCTCTGCAACCGGACAAGCAGTAAGATGGGATGAATTCAGCACACGGCATAACAATGCCGGAACCATTAAACAACAAATGTTTAATAAAAGCAGTACTGCTAATCCAAGTCCAACCGCTAATTCCAATGGCACAGCAGTTACCAACAATCCACCTACAAACTATACAGCTTTGATGACTCTAGGTGTAAATCTAGTATTTGGTGGAACATTTGGGGGCAGTGAAACAATTACATGCACAAAAACTGTAACCTATTCAGATGGTACGACAGCAACACTCACAAAAACTGCAACCGCAACAGGTACTGTGACCCTAAACACAACCGACTTCCTTTCCTTGGTTAAAGATGGAGTTTATATCACTCAAAATAGTTGGCAAACTCAGTCAAATATCGCTAATTCAACTGTAACAGTTACTGTTAACCGATACGGGTTTTATATGTAGTTCATACAATAAGAAGAACTTTTAATGAAGGTTCTTCTTATTTTGGAGGTGACCAAATAAATGGCAAGAAGTCATATTATCAATCTAGACGGAAGTTTGAATTACGATGTAATCGGTGGGTTTGTAGAAAGATTGAATAGCCATGACACACAATTGGCAGGGAAATCAAGTTTAAATGGAACTGTTCAAATCACTTCATTTTCTTCTTTTACAAGCGCAGTTAGTTACTGTTTAACCAACAATAAAATTCTTGATATGTGTAATTCCACCTTAACAGCGGATCCATCTTATAATGGGATGCAGCTCTGTTCTATTATGAATGGAACAATCATTCTCAATACTTATGTACGTTTTTATGTTGCTGCTAATACCATCATTCAGGACATGACGTTTATCGATAACTATGTTTATTCAAAAACAACGAGTGTTCCTGCTAACTTTGACCAAGTAACATTAGGGTGGGTAATCGAATCATTAAATGGTTCCAGCGATAATGTGACATTACGGCGAGTGTCAAGTTATTCGAACGATTCTAGAGTTTTTGATGGCACTTATCGGACAAGAGGCTTTATCAATTTAAAAGGAAATAACATTGTTTTAGACGAAGTGAATGCAAATGATTGTCGAAATGCTATTCGGATGGGTGTTAACACACAAAATACACCTAAGTGGTCTAACATCCTTATCAAAAATTGCCGATTTAAAAACGTGGAGCAGTGCATCGACTTGTTGAACGTTTCTCAAGTACGAGTGCAAAATTGTTCTTTGAGTAATACAGCTACACAACAATCTAACTACACGGTAATAAAAGGCGCGGACTTTATTTGTAGCATTTCCAGTGACGATATTTATGTGACAAATATTAAAGTAGATCGCCCTGTAGAAAGAACCATTTACATTGTTAACGCCAAACGTTTCCATTTGAACGGGTTTAATATTACGAATGGTGGGCAAGGTGGCGGTGGCGGGTTAAAAGTATGTGGATGGGGAAGTACACAACAGTTTCAATCGGTTGACACTATTATTGAAAATGGTTATTGCGGAGCTAATACCAATCAACAGTATTTCGATTTTTATGGTGTCGACGGAGTAACCGTACGCAATATCACAACTGCGGTCGGAGGTTCGGGTGGGTTAGTGCAAATGGTAAATATCAACCGTAACGTATCATTTGAAAACGTTCGTGCGTCCGTTACTGGTTTTCTTACATTCGCCCAAGCCCCTTACAATTCAACTGATGGATTTAATACAGGTGATAACGGAATAGAAGTAACGAATTTGACGCTAAAAAATTGTGCCTTTAGCGCTACCCAAAATAGTACAAATTACTTTTTACAAACTTCAGATGCGACAGGTGGAACAGCAGCGTACGTAACGTTTGATTCTTGGAATATATTAGATTGTCACTTCTCTTTAGACCCTTCAATTACGACTACTAAGTATTTATTGAGCGGTTCAAGTCTTTTTGGAACAATTACAAATGTCAAAATTAAAAACATTACTACGAATAGCAACTATTTATCTGTTTATGATTTTACCTACAACGCAAACATTCAACATTATAATGGTGTAGAAATAACAGGTAAAGCAAAAACAAATCATTACATGTATGCTTTAGATTTCCCAAACGTTATCGGTTACTTACCTACGGGAACTTTTTCTTTAGATTTATCATACAATAACGCCTTATATGGAAATTTAACGCGAGAAAATAGTGGTAATTTAGTTTATAAACGCACATTCCCTTCTTCTGGTACTGAGTATATCCTAAGAAGGATACAAAGCGGAAAAACCCTAAATTATACTGTGCTTTTTGAAATCGAACATCCAACATTTAATACCAAATTTTTACTAACGAGTAACGGCAGTGCCTTCACGACAACTGTTTACTATGGAAGCATCACTAATAATACAACTAATGTAACTTTGCCAAATGGAGATCAAATACAATTAGATGGAGCAAGTTTTCCTTCTTCTTTACGTTATTCATCAGCGGGTGGTGGAGGAACAAATGTAAAAATGACGATTATGAGTGTTACGTATGTTTAGGGCTGGAGAATAGCCCTTTTATTTTGAAAAATGGGAGGTTTTCAGATGCCGAGTTTTAGTAATTATACCATTAACAGCGTCAATCCAGATGGAAATATAAATGTAGCTCCCGTTGGAAAAATTCAAGATTTAGGAATCGTCATTAGTGCTACAAACATGGCAGCAGGAGCAACAGTTTATTCCTCTTTGATAACAGGTACTCCATGGGTGAGAAACTTATTAATGCTCACACAAAGCGACCAACAATACGATATTGGTGTGTCGAGAGTGGATACATCGGGAATTCAAGATTGGACAACATGGGTATCTACCAATAATGGTTCTACTGCTTCATCATGGCGACCTGTTCAAGTAGTTGGAGCAAGTGCTCTATTAGGCGTAAGTGCTAAATTAGCAATAAAAAATTCATCTGCTTCAGCAAATACATTTGCAAACGTCAGAGCGCAATTAATTGGATTGTAGGTGAAAAACATGAATGAATTATATGCGAAATTAAATGAAAATCAATTAATGGACGGCGATAATATTATTTTAGATCAATATGAAGATGGTTCTTTTCAAGCTGTTGATAAAGAAACATTTGAAACATTTTTCGGGGATGTAAAGGATAATCCAACTTACGATAACCTAGTTGGAATTCACACTTTTACTTTTGGCGGGCAGTCTTATACTAAAAACGCTGAAGAACTTGGTTACAAAATTCATTTCGAAAATTGGCATGAAAAAGGAATTATCTAAATTGAAGAGCCTATCATGGGCTCTTTTTTTATTACGCAATAAAGGAGGCAAACCATGCTTTCCATAACTTATTACGACAACATTAAATATCACCGGATGGACTTTATTAATCGGGATAAAGATTTCTTCGGTAACGGAGTGGTGAGCTTAACCCATTTTCCTTATACATTGCCCGCTCCGAATAATATGACGATCTCCATTGGCGCAGGAGCTGCATGGGTAGATGGGTATCGGATTGAGAATGATTCAACCGGAATTACCTTAACCGTCCCAGCATCCGATGCCACAAATCCTCGAATTGACATTGTTCAAGTCGGTCACGATGACATCAATTCACAGGCGGTTTTAAGCATAAAAAAAGGAGTAGCTGCAAGTTCACCAATTGAGCCTGATGCGGATCCTAACTTCGTGAAACTATTCGCTATCAATGTACCTGCCACTGCAACAGCTATTTCTGCAAGCAATATTACTGATCGAAGAGCATTGGTGCCATTAAAAGTATCTGGATCTCAAATTAGTTTTCAAGGGGCTTATCAGAAACCTTTAAACGGGATTCCAAAAACTGATATGGAGAGTTCGGTTCAAACTTCTTTAGGGAAAGCAGATAACTCAGTACAAATATCCGATTATGTTGCTCATCCGGGATTTGGAACAACTACAAATAGTGGGAATGCTTATTCTGTCACCCTTACGCCTGCTCCAACTGCTTATGCGGGCGGAATGACTGTAAGAGTGCAATTAAACGCAGATTCAACAGGCAGTGCGACTTTAAATGTAAATTCACTTGGTGCAATACCTTTGAAATCTGCAAACGGAAACGATGCAACAAGTTTAAAAGCAAATGGAATTTATACCTTCACTTATAACGCCTCAACTGGAAATTTTATATTACAGGGTGAAGGAGTTGATGTAGTAGCATTATCCTCATCAATTAATGCAATTTATGATAAGTAGGTGAAATGAATGTCGATAGGAGATAAATCCACATTTAACTATACAGGTGCAGTTCAAACATGGACAGTTCCAGCAGGATGTAATCGTGTGAAAATTGAAGCATGGGGTGCAGAGGGAGGAAGATACTGGAATACTTCTAACTATGCAAATAACTACGCTGTAGCTGGTAAGGGTGGTTATGTATACGGAGAATTAAATGTAACCCCCGGACAGGTTTTAAATATTTATGTAGGTCAAAAGGGTACCGATGCTATTAGTTATAACGGTGGCTCTGGTGGTTGGAATGGCGGTGGAAATGGAGGGACTGCATCTAGTAATAGTTCTAGTTACACAGGCGGTGGTGGCGGTGGCGGTGCTTCTGATGTTCGCATTGGTGGTACTGCGTTATCCAACCGAATTATCGTTGCTGGTGGTGGAGGTGGTGTATGTCTCAACTCCGGTTCACCTTCATCAACTAATCAAAATGGCGGTGGCGGTGGAGGTTTAGTCGGTCAAGATGCTTTGGGAGGATATACCAGCACTGCTGGTGGAGGTACACAAACTAATGGCGGAGTTAAAGGTTCGTATCAAGGTACTTATGACGGTTCTGCTGGATCATTTGGTCAAGGAGGTACTGGAGGTGGTGGCAATGTCACTTCTGCTGGTGGTGGTGGCGGAGGCGGCTACTATGGTGGCGGTGGTGGTGGAGCTTCATATGGAGGTGGAGGCGGTTCGTCTTATTACGGAAACCTTCAATACGTTGGAACTACTGCAAATGTTCAATCAGGTAACGGATTGATAGTTATCACTTGGATAGGTCTACCTGTTTCAATGGGAACACCATCTAATAACATCGGAAATAAGTCATTAAAAGACAATATAGTAACATATACAGTTACTCAAGGTGACTATACTGTTACACAAATTACTGAATCGCTTAATGGTACAACAACAAGAACGCTAACAAATCCAACACAATTTACTCAAACTCCTCCATTGACGAAAGACCAATGGGATGCCGTTCCGTACGGAAACAGCATTCCAATTATTGTAACTGCTACGGATAGCGGTGGATACTCTGCTAGTTCAACTTTTACATTTAATAAACGGGTAGATGCAACGGACGATATGGTTCGTGTTCAAAAATCATTAAATGATATGTCTACTTATATTAATGGTCTTAAGTCTCAATTATCTAGTGCGATTAACGCTAAAGGAGTAACATCTAACTCTTCTGACTCATTTAGCACAATAATCAATGCGGTTAATTCTTTAGGGCATTTACCTTTAGATTTTAAAGGGATTGGTGTTACAAAAAACGACACACTAAGTTACTCGGCCGCTCAAACTTCTAACTATATGAATGGTTACTTTACATTGGATAATAAATATTATATTTACGCTACTAGCTCTAACAATGATATTTATAAATATGACATTTATAACAAGACTTATACAAATTTAGGACACCCTTCAGCGTGGGCTGGTGTAGCAAGAGGAATATGTATATCCGATGATGGGTCTGTGATATATGCAATGGGTTCTGATAATAGCGTTTATTATTGGAGCAATGGAACTTGGACACTAATATCAGGCTTAAACATCTATTTAAATGGGGGAGCTAACTATATCCCGATGAGTTGTAAATATGATGGGTCAGAATTGTATTATATTGATAATACTAACCAATCGCTAGTAAAGAAATGGGTGTTATCTACTAATACTGTAACAACTATTTGTACACTCCCGACCTATGCATATTCTGGAATACCAAATGGTATATCATGGGTTAACGATAACAGTATATGGGTTCCTACAAGTGGTTCACCTAATGGAACAATGAAAAAAATTAGAATATCTGATGGTACTATTTTAGCAACAGTGAATTGGCCTCAAGCATTTACAAGAAATTGGATTGGTCTAAGAGATGCAAATGGTAGTATGTATGGAGTATTAGTTGCAGGGACTGGAAGTAATGGTACGGACTATACTTATAAACTAAATAAAGATGGCACTGCCTCTATAATTGATTCTGCTAATTATGGTTACAACTATACTGGAGGTAATTTAGATGGTTCAGTGCAAATAATGATGAATACTGGTGGAACAGGTTACATTCATTTATATCAAATACAAAACAGTGCCAATAGCATTGCTGGTCTAACGATAACAGGTTTCCCAGTTCCAGTTGCGGTTAGTGGTGATTTTCGCTGGATTAATAGCACTCAAATGGCTAGTTACGCTGTTTATCAATAAAAGGAGGAAAAGGAATGACATTAACTGCAAATGATTTTACAATTGAACAATTAGCAAATGGCAATTTCGTAGCAAAAGCTACAGGAATCTATCAAGATATTGATTTTGTAAATGGTGGATTTATTACAACAAAAGAACGTGCGCAAGAGATTGTTAATATTTTAGTCGCAAATGCAACTCCTAGTTTAGCAGACGTACAGAATGCTAAGATTGCACAGATTCGAGATTCCTATAATCAGACTCTTGCATCTGGATTTAACGTCACCATTGGTTCAACACAAAATACATTCGGATGGACTACTGATGACATAACTCATATGACAGCAACACAAACAGCAGTAGGAAGAGGTTTTCTTATATTTCCTATCCTCTATGTAGATGTAACTGGAAGCCCTGTAACTGTTCCAGACCAAGCAACATTAGATAAGATAGAAGAAACAGCAACAAAATTCATGACCGCTAATCACCAACAGGCAATTCAATTAGTTGGTCAAGTAAAATCAGCAACAACTATTGATACTGTTAATGCTATTCAGTGGCAAAGTGCGAGTTATTAATATGGTAATTTATAGCCAACAAATGGCCGCTAAACTTATGCTTAAGGGTTTTGTTCTTCAGGGTATGGATAAAAACCAAAATAAAAGTGGTAAGAATATTTTTTACTTTAATGATAGTGATGAGTTAAGAAAAGTAATGAGTGAACTTTCTAAAACCAAATAATTATTCAATTATCAAGACTGCCGTTATTGGTGGTCTTTTTTATTTTCTAATTTCGAGACATATGGAGGAATGTTGAAGTGAAAAAGAAAATTTGTGGGATTTATAGTATTAAAAACATTAAAAACGGTAAAATCTACATTGGTAGTTCGAGAAATATAAAAAATAGATGGTGGCAACATAGATCATTATTAAATAAAAATGAGCATTATAATCATTACCTTCAACGTGCGTGGAACAAATATGGAGAATCTTCTTTTGAGTTTACTATTGAAGAACAAGTAAATGATCCAAATTACCTTATTTCAACTGAACAAATATGGATTGATAAATATCAAAGTTTTCTTCCTCAAAATGGATATAACATATGTTCCAACGCTTCGAATACTTTAGGCGTGTTTCACTCAGATGAATCTAAGAAAATAATTGGTTTGAGGAGTAAAGAAAGAAACGCAGTTAAAAGTATTCTAGGTATGAAGCGTATGGGTGAAGAACACGGAAATGCGAAAATCAATGATCATGATGCAAAAATAATAAAGTTATTATTTAAGGACGGAAGATTAACCGCAAGAGAAATTGGAAATATTTTTGGTATCGTAAAAGAAAATGTTCTCTTAATTGGGAAAAATCTTTCTTGGAAACATATTGACATTAACCAAACTGATAAATTACCTGATGAATATATTAATAAGTTAGAAGAAATAATCAGCAATCGCATTATTAAAACCAAAATTAATGATGAGGAGGTGAAATGTATCAAACTGCTTTCCGAAGAAACTTCATTATTAAAAATGGAAATAGCACGATTATTTGGCATTAGCTTCTCATATGTATCAGGAATTTTAGGAAATGAAAAAAGAAGAAATATCAATATAACTGACGATGATTCCATTGAAAATTATCGTCAGTTTTTATTTGGAAAAGGGATCAATTTAAGCGAAATACTCATAAACAAAACTGAAGTAATAGAGGAGGCACAATGAAAAAGCTATTTTCCTTAGTTGTATTGATGTTGTTTTTATTACCCAGTATTTGTGAAGCAAAAGTAATTGCATTAGGTTCAGTTTCATACGGTATGCCTGTTCCGCAACATCAATCACTTGATTGGGGTATTACCGACACGAATGTACAAAAATGGTGGAGACAAGGTTACACAGGGCGGAATGTAAAGATTGCGGTAATAGATACAGGTGTGGATTATTATCATCCAGACCTTAAAGGTGCGATTGCAGGTGGAGTATCCTTCATTAAAGGTGAAAATTATTGGACTGACTATAATGGACATGGGACAGGAGTAATTGGGGAAATAGCAGCGCAAAACAATCACATCGGCTCAGTAGGTGTAGCATATAACGCTAAAATTTACGCTGTTAAAGCGATGGATCGTAACGGATCGGGAACACTTTCTCACCTAATATTGGCGGTCAATTGGTGCATCATTCATAAAATGAACATCATTAATATGAGCCTCGGATTATCAAACGATGAGACAAAATCGCCGTTATTTAAGATACTCGAAAGGGTGATTAATCAAGCTTATGCACATGGAATTTTAATAGTCGCAGCTTCCGGTAATGACGGGATTAATCAAGTAGATTATCCAGCAAATTTTAAAAATGTGATCGCGGTAGGCGGTGCATATGAAGCCTATAATGCTCAAACGGGGAAAACATCGATTGGGTGGACTGACTTTTCCAATTATTCGAACAAAATTGAAGTCATCGCACCGTCAGCCTTTGTTTACAGTACCTATCCAATGAATTTAATGCCTGTTTTTAACGATTACAGAGGATATGAGCATATGATTGGCACCTCCATGGCAGCACCATATGTGGCGGGATTTTTAGCTTTATTGAAACAAAAATATCCAAGGGATACTCCAGTACAATTACGGAATCTCTTACACATAAACACCATACCTGTTAGCCCTCGTGCTAATACCGGGTATGGTTTTCTTTATGCCAAATAGGTTCCAAGGAGGGATGAATATTTGAACATAAATGAGATTAAACCAGCTGATGTGCTATTTGTATGGGGGACAGGATTTATTGACGATGCAATTGAGTTTGTGACACACGGTCCCAGCCATTGTGCCCTGTTCTTGGATAATGAAACGCTAGTTGAAGCACAAGCTGGCAGAGATACCGGCACAATGAATCTATCTTTTTACCTCAATACTAATGCTAGATTAGAAGTTTGGCGGGATGAAACCTTGACTGATGAGGATAGATCAAAAATGGTTTCCTATGCAAAGGAACATTTCGGGATCCATTACGACTATTTAGCCATCCTAGCTGAATTAGCACGGTTTGAACTAAACATCCCGATTAACAGTTTTCATGAAGGAAAACGGCGTATCTGTTCATCTTTTGTAAACGACATCGCAATGTCTGTTGGCCATAACTGGTCGAAAGTGCATTATGCCCCTGCGCCCGTTGACTTAATTAATAGCGGTAAGCTCACAAAGAAAGGGGCATTAAGCCATGGCGAATGAAATGACAGAAGCAGAACGGATGACAAGACATGAAACCAAATTAGAAACAATTGAAATGGTTCTAATGCGTTTAGAAGCGAAAGTGGATACCTGGCAAGCCAATTTTGTCTCGAAAGAATTGTTAGATGAAAAATTACGGTCACGAGACGAAAAAATCGAACGGTTAGAAGAGGAAAAATCCACGAATAAACATACTTTGCCTTTATGGGCTGCGGTCGTTTTATCAGGCGTAGCTATTCTGATTTCATTATGGGCGAAGAAGTAAGGGGGAATCAAATTGAAAAAGGTTGTAGAGGAACATTTTCAGAAACATACAGTGACGGAATATCAACATATACCCGATCATGGAGAACGTAAAGAAACGTCGGAATTCCGAAATTCAAAGCATGAACTCGAAAGTGTGGAACATTTAGGCTGTTTTATTTGCGGATCAATGGAACAAAGGGAATCTCATCATATCTTTGAGCGTTGCTGGAATCACGCTTTTGATTTCCAACGAGTGTCTTACATGCTTTTTAACCATTATGACTATCACGGTCATTGCAAGCGTGACTTTAAGAGTCATGAAGACCTATTGAGGTGGTTTATCGAACATTTCAATGGAAAATATATCGAAGTGTTAGATGAGGATGGATCGCCACATACCATCGTTACTTGTGATGATGAGGCTTTAGATACTATTTACAACCAAATGATTTTAGACAAGAGGCACCACAGGGACGAAGGACATTCAGCCCATGGGGCCTCTTTTGCTACCTTTACAGGTTTAACTGCTGCAAAACCGGATTTTCAAATTGCTTATAGTCCTAAAGAGTACGAAGAAATTGCAAAGGTACACCATGACGAAAAGTATGGGGAGGTGAAGTGATTGAAAACATTCTATTCGTTCTTAGACAACAAGATTTTCCCTTATGTTGTTACATTCTTTGCTAACCCTATTGTGATTTTAATTACCCTTTTGTTATTGGTGCCAATGGTAGGCTGGCAGAATGATGTGATATTAATACTGCTTTTAAACTCGTATATGAACGTTGGTTCGTTTGGTACATCCCAAATCACTTTAAGACAAGTCATTTTAACGGCAGATGAACAGGAAAAAAGGGCACAAGAGACTCACGATTTTGTAATGCAAGAATTACAAATCGCCAAAGAAGAACGCCAGGAATTAACCGAGTTGGTCAAATATTTACACGATAAATTAGATAACGGAGGGAAATAACATGTCATTAGAAACTCAATTCGTACAAGCACTAGGTGGTTTATTATGCGCTACAACAACTGCAGGTATTGGTGTAATTACTCCTAAAATCAAAAAGTTCCTAGAATCACACATAACCGCTAAAAATGCCACCGTGGCCAACGATGCAATCGACGGTTTGTCCAAAATTGTGGAATCAGTTGTATCTGATTTTAATCAGCGTATTGTCAATGATGCAAAATCAAAACAAGCATTGACTCCTGAGTTAGCTGCACAAACCAAAAATGATGCAATTGCTGCTGTTAAGTCGCAAGGTTCTCAGTTTATTAAATTGATTGATGGAGATGCAGAGGCTTTAATATCCACCTTGATCGAGCAGGCTGTATCAAAGGCAAAAGGGGGTAAATAACCATGTTACAAATCAAAGGGATTGACGTTTATCAAGGCGATGGTCCTGTCGATTGGGCAAAAGTAAAAGCAGACGGTGCGAAATTCGCATTTATCAAAGCTACACAAGGTATCGCTTATAAGTATGTGGATTATTTTCGAAATAACGCTCCAAAAGCTTTAGGCGCCGGATTGGATGTAGGTGCTTATCATTACGCTACTTTTAGCACTGTTCCAGAAGCACTTACCCAAGCAAAGTATTTCGAGAGTGTGATTAAGGATTTCAAATTGACTTATCCGGTTGCGCTTGATCTTGAGGAAAACAAAGCTAAGGTTAGTAAGAAACAATTAACGGATGCTGCTATCGCTTTCATTGAATACCTGGAGAATAAGGGTTATTTCGTCATGCTTTACACATATGACAGCTTTTTAGATGAACAATTAGAAAAAGAGCGACTTACCAATTACGCTCCTTGGATTGCCCGTTATCAAGGACAATTAAAAAACCATGCCGACATTTGGCAATATACCGAAACAGGGACCGTCGAGGGGATAGCTGGCAAAGTGGATATGAACTGGTCATACCGTGACTTTGCTGCAGAAATTGCGGCTAAAAATAAACCGGCTGCAGAAATAAAATCTTTATCAGGGCAAATAGGTGTCATCACTGTCACTACGAATACTGTAATCCGAAAAGGCCCTAATCCAGCCTATGATATTGTCAATTCTGTTAAAGTTGGAGATACCTTTAAGTGCTATGGCTACCAAGATGGATGGTATAACGTCGGTTCTGGATGGATTAAAGCTGAATATGTGACGTTCAAAAAGATTTAAGCAGAAAGCCCTCTTACTCATTTAGTAGGAGGGCTTTAATTGTATTCCACGAACTGGTGATTGTAAGGGGACAGCTGGAGCTAATTGCGAAGCAGGTGGAAAAGCAATAGAAGAAGCTATGGAATATCCCTGTAGTTCTGAATATCGCTTAATCGTACCGGCAGTACCAATTTGCAAAATTGCTGTATTGCCCATTTCACCGATTTTCAAAAAGTTGATTTTAATTCCTAATTGAGTTTTGTAATCCATAAACATCACCCAAAACAATTCTATGCGAATGCTCCGATGTTTTTTCTTTAAAAAGGCAAATAATCTTCAGTAATAAAATCTCTTTTAGTCCATTCTTCCTCTTCTTCCTTCAAAACCAACTCTGTTATATTTTGATCTCCATCGGCAATGACTTTCTCAAGTTGAGCATGATAAGACATTTCTTTCTTAATATGTTTCCACCACTCATAAGCTACTTGTTCCGGTTTACGGCCGCGTAATGGAAAAGAACTGGCTGACATCGATTTATTTCCACTTGCAATGAAATGCATTTCAATTGTTACGTTCATTTTTATATCCCTCCATTTCTCATTATACAAACAAATGTTCGAAAATCTAGTTGTGTTTGGCATGAAAAATGTTTTAATATCACTAAAAAAATAAGCTCTGAAAATTTATGCAGAGCTTATTTCGTCATTTATCTTTTAATATCATATTTATTTTCAATTACAGCAATATTCGCTATAGCTGTATACATTTGAGATTGTGATTCGTTAATCTTGTCTGTAATTTGATTTGCAACTGAAGGCGGAAAATCATTTTTATCAACTGCATCTGCTGCCATTTTAGCTGCCTCGCTTCTAAGCATAGCGGCAGCTTGAGCATTTTGTTCAAAGTCACTTATTTCTTTTTTATCCTCGTTAGACATACCGTCTACAGGCGTTATGTTTAGTGAAGTCATCATATTTTCATATTGCTGCTTTACATAAACAAGGTTATTGTATGCTTTGTATTGATCGTAAGTCCCATCCTTCATAGACTTAAATGTCGGCATCCAGTAGGTATTCCAAATACTATCATATTCTTTATAAAAATTATCAATTGTAGGTTTTAGACTTTTTATATATTCAGCCTTAATTTTATTATTAGCGGTTGCTTCTTGTTCTGCTTTTTTATTCTCTTGAGCATTTTTAACCCCTGTTGTATCTTCAGGATTTTTCTTCGTTTGTTCTTGGGCTACCTTACCGATTGTTGCTTTGGATACTTTAATTGTTTGTTGCTTATTTACGTTTTTTGCTGTTGAGTCCGTTTGTTGGGAGTCTGGTGATAAAATTGAGCCTATAATACCAACAACAAAGAAAGTTCCTGCATAAATTAACCGATTTTTGGTTTTTCCTGTCTTTTTAATTTTACTTACAATAGACCAAATGATAAAAACAATAAAACCAAATGAGCCGATATTTAATAACATTTCTCCAATTAGTTTACCAATAGATGCTGCTAATGAAATAAAAATTAGTGTACAAATTAAACAAATAGAAAAAGTCCAAATAGCCTGTTTTCTTCCCCAGGGCTTTTCTCCCTGCTTTAAATTTTGATTGAAAATACTTGGATTAAAAATACCTATCAAAGATACGATTGTTGCTAAAGCAAAAATAATTGTTAAACCCCACCATAAGTACTGCATGATCTTCCTCCTATTCCTCTGTATCCCTTTCGTATAACTCCTCAATTTTAACCTCTAATAATTCGGCTAGTCTAAATGCCTTATCAATTGTCGGATAGGTTTTTCCTGTACACCAATTGCTTAATGTATTTGCACTGATCCCCAATTCTTTTTGAATAAATTCCCTCCTATATTTTGATGTTCTCAGCAATATACCTATTCGACTATTTAGCATTTATTACCACCCCAACTACAATATTCCACAAAAAATTATTAAATCCTTCCACAATTTTTTGTGATAGACAGGCAATTTCTAGGTAATTGCCCCATATCATAAAATTAAGAAATTTATTAATTGATAATGCAGGGGAGAGGGATGGTAATGGCGATAAAAAGTTTCAGTTATAAAGAAGGTAATGAACAACACAAAAAAGCGGTTGAGTATTTGGAAGCTCAACCGAATCAGTCACAATTTCTTATTAATTTATTAATTACTGCTATGGAGGAAAATCACCGTGAGGATAATTTGGAAGATAAGATACGAACTATCGTATCTGAAATTGTGGGTCAGCAAAGGGGAGCGAGAGGGGGTATCCGATATATTGAAAAGCAGACTTAGGCTAGGAACATCGGAAAACGGTTCATTTTCCAATGTATGCATGCTTTTTTGAAAATATAACTTGGGAGGCTTGTTAGATGAAAAAAAATAATGTTATTAAATTTGATAATTTCATGGATGGTAGCTACAAGTCAGGTCCGTCAAAGAGTCAGAAGGTTATAGTTCATTTTAAAAAGAACAAAAAAGTTTATATCCGCGTTGGATTAATGACTGCATCAATTAGTTTATCAGTTATTCATCCGGCATTCGCTGCTTCTGGACTTGGAACTGGATTTGACGATCTAGGTTATCAAATTTACCGACAGCTTTTGTCTATCGGCAAATGGGTCATTATAGTGAAAGGTGGGTGGGACGTGATTAGAGCAACTTTAAGTAATGATTATGTCAAAGCTAAAAAAGACTTTATCAGTTATTTATTAGCTTATGTCTTCTTATTAATCCTGCCGGAAGCCATGGACTATGCAGATAGAGTCGTTAAACACGTTAAACTTGCACAGGGGTGAATAACTATGAAATTCGTGTTAACGAGCGGTTACGGCATGGTAGAAGCTGTTAGGGGAAATACAGCACATACAGGAATTGATTTAGCTGTACCAAAAGGAACTGAATTACATTCCTTTGCTACTGGAATTGTTACCAAAGTATTTGATGGTTCTACGAATATCGGAAAAGGTGTAATGGTTAAAAGTCAAGATGGTACTGAAATGATCTGGGGACACATGGATAAGGTAGATGTACATCAAGGGGAGTTGATACACGAAGGAGATTTGCTGGGGCTTAGTGGATCTTCTGGTCATTCAACGGGGCCTCATCTTCATTTTGGAGAAATGCAAAACGGTCAATTCATAGACCCTTCCAAAGATTTATCCGCTTTGCAGGATCATATCGGAGATACAATCATAAAACAACCGCCTTGGTGGGACTTGTGGGGCAATATTACCTATCATGCAAGGGAAAACTTTGGGCAATTGATTTTAGACTTTCTAGGGGCTATAAACGATGTCTTTCTAGCCTTGATGGATAACATTGTACTGCTTGGGGGAAGTACTCTTATCATTCTTGGAGTATCAGGCTTTAAAAATGGATATAGATATGCTTTTCTTATGTTTATGGTGCGAATCCTAATTAAAACTCTTTTAGGGGGTAACATCTAATGAAAGGGATTAAGTTATCAGAATTTGTACGTGTCAGTAAGCCTGAATACATTTATTTGAAGCTAATCCCTAACAATTCAGTAACTAACACTAAAACTCATTATATAGCCAGAACGATATCAAATCTTTGGAAGTCGCTTTATCAAAACATAAAAGTGGAAGAAAGAAAAATAAAAAAAATATTAGGGAAACAGTTTATTATACCTTCTAAATTAACATACCAAATGCCCTCTAAAGTCTCCTACTATATCTACATGGAAAAGAAAAAAATCGAGTTTTATTTCATCGTTCCCAAACACTTCGAAACCATTATTAAGGAAAAAATCAATAACGTATGGCATTCCATCACTATTGAAAAGGTTGAAACAATTCCTTTATTTACAAATGAAGCTGCTTGTTACGAAATGGTTTACAAGAAGGAGGATGGATTGGCATTAAAAACAGATCGAAGAGATTCCTATTTGCTGCAGTCTAATTTGAATATTGTGGATGTGATGGAAGAAGGAGATAGAGTGGGTGTATTTTATAATTTTATCCCCACTTTTCAGCCTCCTTTCTTAAATCAATATCGAAATACGATTGAAAAAATAAAATCTGGGAAGCCAGTAGATAGAAATAAATATGGATTAGGATATGCATTGAAGGTAGGGTTATCTGTCCTGGATGGCATTATTCAAGATGTAGCGAGTGTGCTAGGTGGTAAAAAGAAAATGGATGATTCGGTATTGCAAGGCATAGTCGAAAAACTGAATGGCGGTAAAACCGTTAGTGAGAGCACAGAAAGAAAAGGGAAAGGGACTGTATTAAACACACAAATTTTATTGTTCAGCGAATCTCCTGATCTGACAAGGCAACAAAACAACGTGGTTTCATTAAATCAATCATATGAAATTTTAACAGAAGATAATAAGTTGATTGCAAAGCCTTTTAAAAAGAAAGTTTTCTTTGATAAATATAACATTGGAGCTGAAATTAATAAAGTAGGCGATCAGGAAGCGCAAAATTTTATTCAGTTAACTGGAAGAGATATATTGGAAAGACATCATTTTATCGAGAAGGTAAATACTCATGAAACACAAGTCCCTGACGAATTGCGAAAAGGGGTTTTCTGTATTGGAACGAACACATTCAGAGGAAATAAGCAAAAGGCATATTTGACTGAACATCATGATTTTAAAAATTTATTACTTTTATTAATCGGCCCCACACGGGCAGGGAAATCCAACTTTATCAGTCATCTTTCCATCGATGCTGTAGAAAATGGCGAATGTGTTATTATTTTCGATTTTATTAAGAAAAATGAATTGAGTGATACAGTAGCCAACTGCTTTCCCTCTGAAAAAGTATTAAACATCGAAGTAACGGATGTTGATAACATTCAGGGTATGGGATATAACGAAGCAAAATCTACATCAACAGACCCTTTTAAACGCTATACCAGCGCAAAGCTCCAAAACTCTAACCTCATTGCCTTGATTAACGCCGTAAAAGCTGACGGTTTAGCTCCGCTCTCATCTAAAATGAAACGATATCTTGAAGCATCTGCCCTTGTTGTTTTTTCTAATAATGGAGCTTTTAAGGATGTCGTTGAATGCTTACAAGATCACGTTGTTCGTTACCGGTGGATTCGCAAAGTTCCAAAGGATATGAATGAGTATCTGGATAAATACGTGGCAGTATTGCAAGAATTAGATGAATTCAATAGGGAAGGGGATACTGTCATTGGAACCAAAATAGGAAAAGTGGACGGAATATTGGATAGGATGAACGAACTTACTCTTAACCCTTATATAGAACTGATGCTAAATAAGGACACAACTAATAATATAAACCTAGCTGAAGAGATCCAGAAGAATCAAGTTATTTGTATACGGATGAAGGGATCGCATTTCCCTACAAACATGGAAAAAGATGTACTCACCACATATTGGTTAACAAAAATAATGTTAGCGTTGGAAGTAAGAGAAGATATGGTTCCAGAGGATGACAGGGTGAAAGTTAATTTAGTGATCGATGAACTATATCAGGTGGAAAATTGCGAGAAAGTATTGAAATCCAAATTATCACAAATAGCTAAATTTAGATGTAAACCCATTGTATCTTGTCACTACATCAACCAATTAACATACCTAAGAAGTGAGTTGCGTAGCGCCAATACTTCTTACATGCTCATAGCCGGTTGCGATGAAGATAATTTTAAGGAAATAAGCAGCGATTTAGCTCCATTCACGTATGAAACCTCACTAAAAACCATGTCTTCTTATCATTCCTTAAACAGAATCAAAACAAAAGATGGTTATGCAACATTTATTACTAAACTTCCAGGTAAAGTGGAAGATCGAAAGAAAAAATGTAAATCGATTCTACCTTTAAATTTAAATGAGTAAAAAACAATTTAATCATGAATTTTGCATGAAAGATAATTTTGCACCAATTTTGCATCTGTACATTTGGATACATAGGATTGATATTGATATAACTGTGTTTCTCTGAATAGTGGCATTCGTTCAAGTGAAACCGGGCATCATTTCGCCAATCCGAACAACCGGTTTTGGAAAATTCTCTTCGAAGCTGGATTGACTCCAAGAAAATTTTCAGCTTCAGAAGATGATTTGATGTTGGAATTAGGTTTAGGGATCACCAACATTGTGGCTCGGCCAACAAAAGCAGCAGACGAGATTAGGAAAGAAGAATATGAAGAAGGCAGAGAGATTTTAAAAAAGAAAATTGCCGCACTGAAGCCTGAAATTGTTTGCTATGTTGGGAAAGGGGTATACTTGGAATTTAGCGGTCGGAAAGCTGCACCATGGGGATTTCAGGAGAAAGCAGTTGTGCCAGGGACTTTAGACTTTGTAGCTCCATCATCAAGCGGCTTAGTCAGAATGCGGCTGGAGGAGATGACGGAGATCTATAAGGATCTTTCCAGGTTTATTTCAAAATAAAGGATCGACGAGATGATACGTCGATCTTTTATTTCGCCGATAGGAAACTTTCCTATCAGGCATAAGTGCACTAAGGAATGCTTCGTGAGCATTGTCTTCGCAGTCGATCGGAGAACTTCGCCTCTGTCTTCGCCCTAACACGCTCGCCAGTCGGCGAGTTTTGTTTATGTTTCATATTTATTTTGATAGTGAGACAGGGCTAAAAGCGGAAAAATATAGCGATAGCTGTGATAGTGAATATAGAAAGCGCCCGCCATTCCTTGCCCTGTTGGGTATTTGAAGGTCCAATCATTATTTTTGAGTGAAGTGAGCAAAAACTTGATGCCTTTTTGAATATCTGCTGTTGGTGTTTCCGAAATAGAAATTAATCCATCCAGAGCCCAAGAAGTGTGGGTAAGGGTGCTTGCATGCAAAGGAATATATGTTTTACGGTTATCGCTGTGGCATGACTCTCCCCATCCGCCATCGTCATTTTGAATGTCCCGCAGCCAATGGACTGCTTTTTGAATATAAGGTTCATCCTTTGAAATACCAACTGCTTGTAAACCTGTGATGGCTGCCCATGTCCCGTAAATATAACAAATACCCCAGCGGCCATACCAGGAGCCATCATTTCTTTGATCTTTTTTCAGCCATTCAATCCCTTTTTTAATAACGGAATGGTTTTTGGATAGATTGGTGTAATTCCCGAAAAACTCTAAGGTCCTTCCGGTAAGATCCGCACAAGCAGGATCTAACAGTAAAAACTCACCTTTTTCAATTGGAAGAAATGAAGCCACTTTCGATTCTGTATTTCTTTCGAATGCCGGCCATCCGCCATCATCATTTTGCATGGATAACGCCCAGCTGATTCCCTTAGACCAAGATGCAGATTCCGATGGAATTATTCTTGCTATTGCTCGGAGTGAGGCGGTCGTATCATCGACATCCGGGAGCATTGTATTAATATTAGAAAACCCCCAGCCTCCTGGCAAACTAGTAGGGTTATGAATAACCCAATCTCCAAATTTGTCTTGCTGCCGACTAAGAATATACTGATTGGCGTTTGCAACCATTTTATCTTCAGGTGAAATACCTGCATTCTGCAGTGCGATGCTGATTAAAGCGGTATTCCACACGTTTGCAGTTGTATATTGCATATGTGGGTATCCGTTAATATCACATTTCATTGATTTTAAACCGGAAATGGCGTTTTTTATATGGGGGTCTGTTTTTTCATAACCAAGGGCAAGAAGTGCAAATATCATTAAAAAGGTGCAGCTAAAATAGCTATAGAATGTGCCGTCCGGTTCAATTCGGTCAAGCATATATTTTTTTGCTCGCTCCAATGCCTTTGCACGAAGTTCTCCGGGAAGGCCAATAAGGCTTTTCGCGCCATTTTCGATAATGGATAATAGAGAGCGCCATTCATTGGAGCGAATCCATGTTTCCTCATCATTACGATGCATTTTTAATTCCGACAAATCAGGGGTTCTAGATGTAGGGATGGAGAATTTTTTTGTTGCTAGTATCATGATGGGCGTTAGATTTGCTCTTCCGAAAATAGAGAAAGAATAAAAATTGATTGGAAATTGGAGTGGCAAAAGGATGAATTCAATCGGAAGCTGTGAAAATGCCGGCCATTGGTATTGTCCTGTTAAAGCAAGCATAATTTTTGTATAGGTACCTGCCTCGCTTAGACCGCCACCGGCAATAATAAACTTTTTGGCGGATTGAAGCCGCCTATCTTCTTTTGACAGGTACCCCGAATAAAGCAATGCGTAATAGGCTTCCAAAGTAGCAGTTACATTCCCTTGCCCTTCATCATAGAAAAGCTTCCATGCTCCGTTTTTCTCCTGCCGGCTTAAAATCCTTTTACATAGTCCATGAATTAATTCCTCATCATGTATTTCCAATGTCCTTAATAAAATAATCATATATGCATCAGTGGAAATGCCGGTATCAAATGGATAATTCCAGGAACCATCGGGAGATTGATCTTTTCTAAGTGTCTCAATAAGCCAATCCTTCCCTGCATTTATATCCATCATCTTAGGTTTCATTCCTCTCCCAAAGATATTCTTCAGGTTATACATATTCTTCGTGTCTTGAGAGAATTCGTAATTGGGGGGATCAACCATTTTTTTTATAAGAAACCTCAAAAAAACATCGCTTGACTATATTAAGGAGGACCTAAAAAAGAAAAGTAAACCATCATTGTCATCTTCTCAAAACCTAAATCCTGGGAATCGGAAATTTCTAGATAAAATCAGGAGGATAACAGCAGAACATAATGTAAATAACGTGACAAGAACAAAAGCCTACCTTGAGTTTTACCTGCGTTATCCTGACATCCACTGGGCTTTTTTAGGACACATGGTTTCCAGGAATGGCGGCTGGAATATGACGGATTTAAAAGGCGAATTTTTGCCCCGTTTATTATCCAATAAAGAACGTAACTCCTTGTTTAATTTTTTAGAACGCGGTAACTGGCTGATTTTTCAGGACGTGTATCCGCAATTTTTGCTCTATGAAGAAAGTTTGAAACAAAACAAGCCATTATTCTATTTATTTTCTGATTTGAATATTTCAATCTTTATGGAAACGATTTGGAATTATTTTTGGCAGCACCATGATCCGTATATTCTTTGCATCGCCCTAGTTATTAATGAACAAAGCTATTTAGAAAAACGAGTGATACAGAATCCCATATACCAAAAAGAAGTGCTAAATAAATTTGAATTTTTCCTCCAGGATTTTTTATCATTTAACCACATCCTCTTTCCATATGGGGCAGGACATTTAAAGGGGCAGACACTTCACCAATTTGAATCGTTGCATGAAAGGATCTTGTTGGGAAAAAGATTGTATGCAGTTTTGTTTAGGGATGGGGAATTTTTACAAGATACAGTCAATTGGGCAAAAAGCCATCCGCATACTGGGTCAAGAAAGGATTACTGGCCACATCTATTTAACCAGGTAAAGGAGGGGATTCCTGGATTTCCTTTTCCGCTTCGATTAAAAAATTGTCTACTTCGAAAAGGTGCTGGGAGGATATTTAGCCCGAAACTTGAAGACGCATGGAAAAATGTCATTCAGAAGGAGGCAGAAAAAGGGGATTGGTTCAATAATATCGATGTGGTGAATTATTTACAAAAAGATGAAGAATTGATTAATGGGGAGATTGAACATGAATACTGTAAAACACTTGAACGACTCGAGCTCGCAGCCGTTGCCAAAAAGACCATTAATTTTCTGGAATAAACATTCATTTGCATGTGCCGTCCTTGCTTCGCTGCTTGGAACTTATTTAGACCTTTATTTTGTAGGAAAAGGATGGAATCAATTTCCCGAGAGGCCATTTCCAGATATTTTTTCGATCAATATTTTATTTAATTTAGTAGGATTGCCATTTTTGATTCTGATTTTTATCAATTGTCTTTCCAAAGTGAACCATTGGGGAAAGGCGGGGATTGTTTTGTTTGTCAGCCTGCTAATGCCAATTTTGGAAAAGCTGTCAGAAATGTTAGGCTTTTTTGTCCATACTAATAGGTGGCAGCATATTTATACATTTTTTGGTTATCTTCTATTTTTAACGATTATAACTATTTATTTCCATTGGTTAGAACCCATTCAAAAAGCCAGGCAATAATTGCCTGGCTTTTTGGTAAGGACCACTTCCGTCCGTACAGTGGTTAAGTGTCCCGCAACAAGCGAAATGTTCGGAAGTGGTCCCTGATTTTATTTTACCACAAATATAGGAGAATATATATGGGCATTAGGCTAAAAGAAAAAATGTGTCAATTTAAAATATACAAAAAGTTTACATAGATGCACTTGAAGAATATGTTATTAGCATTATAGTATTAGGGCAAACAAAATAAATTTCGTAAAGGATGAAAAGTGAATTGAAAGAAAAAATAGCGATTATTGATATTGGATCCAATACCATTCGCCTTGTAATTTACGAAAAATCAAAAGTTGGAAGTTCTTTTAAAGAAATAGAAAACATCAAAAATACATATCGACTTCGGAAGTACTTAAGTAAGCAGCAATTGTTAAAAAAAGAGGGAATTAACTTGTTGATAAAATCCCTCCAGAGTTTTAAATTGGTCCTTAATGTCTATGAGGTAACACAAACTATCTGTGTAGCAACCGCCACCATTAGGCAGGCTGAAAATAAAGAAGAAATTATGCAGATCGTTCAGCAAGAGACTGGATATTCTATCTGTATTTTGGATGAGTATGAGGAAGCCTATTACGGCTATTTAGCTGCTACACATGCACTGGACATAAGTGAAGGAATTACATTCGATATGGGGGGCGGAAGTACTGAACTCACTTATTTCAAACATCATGATTTGGTTCATTATACAAGTCTTCCATTTGGTGCTTTATCATTAAAACTTCAGTTTGTTAAAGGGGATGTTCCTACTGAACAAGAATTGTTACAAATTCGTCATTATATCCGGTCTGAATTAGAAAATCTTCCATGGATTGCAAATAAACATATTCCGATCATCGCCATGGGGGGAAGTGTCCGAAACGTAGCTCAGCTCCATCAAAATATCATCCATTATCCACTGGCAGATATTCATCAATATGAAATGGAAGTATCGGATATACTGGCTATAAAAGATAAGATTAAACCTTTCACATTAACTAATTTACAAAATGTTGATGGGCTTTCAAAGGATCGTGCGGATACGATTTTGCCAGCTTTCGAGTTTTTTGAAATTTTGGGTGATATCTCCAAAACAACAAAATTTATAGTAAGCAGACAAGGTTTGCGTGAAGGGGTGCTTTTAAGTAAATGGGCAAATAAGAAAGAAAACGACTTTGCTCCATGGTTAAATCCCGAAATCTTTGAACTGATGCAGGAATATCATATAGACCCAAAAAAGGGGGAACAAATAAAGAGAATAGCGAACTTAATCTTTCATCAAATGAAAGAGATAAAAGGGATCGGGGAGATATTATCAACTTCAGATTTAGAGTTACTGAATAAGGGAGCCGGCATTTTCCGGCTAGGAAAATACCTAAATGATGAATCGAGTCCTTATACTTTTTATATTCTGATTAATTTACCAATGAGCGGCCTTTCACATCAGGATCGTGTGAAATTGGCCCTTATTTCCTCCTTTAAAGGAAGAGATACATTTCGACAGTATATACAGCCTTTTAAAAATTGGTTTACGAAAGAGGAGCGAAAGAAGCTTTGCTTACTTGGTGTCTTATTAAGGTTATCCCAATGTTTAAACAAGACAGAACGTAATATTGTTCATGATATAAAGATTACATCTGTTGAAGAACGTTTGATGATGAATGTGGAATGTCACCATTATTATGCGCCTGAACAATATGAATTGGAAAAGCAAAAAAAACTAATTGAAAAACTATTCAAAATCAAATTAGTATCTCAATTTCATTTGATCAATAGATAGCTTGAAAACAAATGAGGGCTATATCTCGTAAATTTCAGCCTGTTTCTTTCTATGCTAAAAATACGGTGTAAATAATTGGATGTTTTACCTCAACTTAACATTGGCTTTACATTAAATTTACATTTTTGTGATATCTTCGTAAATAATGGATTTTTTTAATGCGGGTAATGGTCATAAAGGAGAGGTAAAATTCATGGTCACAACAATCAATCTAGAGTCACCAGCCTATTATAATAATCGTGAATTGAGCTGGCTATCCTTTAATAAGCGAGTCTTAGAGGAAGCGATGGATCATCGTAATTCTTTATTAGAGCGATATAAATTCCTGGGGATATTCAGTTCAAATTTAGATGAATTTTTTATGGTGCGTGTAGCTGGTTTATTAGACCAGGTAAAGGCCGGATTTAATAGGCCAGAAAATAAAGCCGGATTAACACCTAAAGAGCAAATTGCAGCGATTTCCCATATTACTTGTAAGTTAGTGGAAATGCAAGATCAAACGTATATGAATGAACTAGCTCCATTATTGGCAAAAGAAGGGGTGAAAATCATTCCCTTCAGTGAAGTGCGCCCTGTTTATTTATCTTTTTTAGAAGCCTATTTTGATGAACAACTTTTCCCAGTTTTAACTCCAATGGCGATTGATGCTTATCGTCCCTTCCCAATGTTATTAAATAAATCGTTGAACTTGGCAATCGTCATGCAAGAGAAGGGAAAAGAAAAAGTAACTCCGTTCCCTTTTAATGGGAAATTAGCAATCGTACAAGTACCCGCAGTTGTTAACCGCTACATTGAGCTTCCTTCTGATTGCGGGGAGAGAGTATTTGTTTTAATAGAACAAGTAATTACACATTTTATACATAAGCTATTTAAAGGACAATGGATAAAGTCTGTCACACCATTTAGAATTACACGAAATGCTGATTTAACCATCCATGAGGACGGTGCCGATGATTTATTGCATGAAATTGAGGAGGAGCTCAAGAAACGCAAATGGGGGTCGAGTGTCCGTTTAGAAGTACAGCATCCATATTATGATAAGCAAGTAGTTGAATACTTAAAAGAAGAACTTGAAATTCATAGTAAGGATGTCTATTTTGTTAAGTCGCCTCTGGATTTGACGTTTCTTTTCTCATTTTGTAAAGCAATTGAATCTACTCATGAACAGTTAGTGTCGGAATCCTTTATTCCTCGTCCTCCACAAGATTTGGAGAGAGGGGAAGATATTTTTACCAAAGCTCTTAATGAAGATATATTGCTTCATCATCCGTTTGAATCATTTGAACCTGTTATTCAATTTATCTCTCAAGCAGCAGATGATCCAGATGTCCTGGCTATTAAACAAACGCTTTATCGGGTAAGTGGTGATTCACCTATTATTAAAAGTTTGCAAAGGGCCGCAGAGAAAGGGAAACAAGTAACAGTTTTAGTTGAATTAAAAGCTCGTTTTGATGAAGAAAACAATGTGCAGTGGGCCAGAGAATTAGAAAAAGCAGGATGTCATGTCATTTATGGAATGACTCACTTAAAAACTCATAGTAAAATTACACTGGTTGTCCGCAGAAAATACGGGAAAATTGAACGATTTGTCCATTTGAGTACAGGAAATTATAATGATGCTACCGCAAAGCTGTATACTGATATAGGGCTGATTACAACAAATCGAGAAATTGGTATTGACGCTACCAACTTTTTTAATTACTTAAGTGGACATATGGAAATACCTAAATATCATCATTTATGCGTGGCACCGTTTGAAATTAGAAATGAATTTATCGAACTTATTCAACAAGAAATCATGCATCATAAAGAAAATGGAAATGGATATATTATCGCGAAAATGAATTCCTTAACCGACAAACAAATTATTCTCAAACTTTATGAGGCCTCTAATGCTGGGGTAAAAATAGACTTAATTGTTAGAGGAATTTGCTGTTTGCGCCCCGGGATCCAAGGGGTCAGCGAAAATATTACAGTCAGAAGCATAGTTGGAATGTTCTTGGAGCACTCAAGAATCTATTATTTTAACCATAATGGGAATGAGAAACTTTTCTTATCATCAGCAGATTTAATGACTCGAAACATGGAAAATCGGGTGGAAATTTTATTTCCTGTTATAAAAAATCATTTAAAGGATCGGATTAAGAATTGGCTGGATCTAATGCTGAACGATAATTGCAAAGCCCGAGAACAAAATTCGCATGGAGATTATCATTATGTTGAGATGTCTGGTGAGGAAGAGGAAATAAATAGTCAACAACTTCTTTGTTGCCTGCCTTCAGTAAATGAAAAAGAGAAGCAGGAAACCGAACATGTTCCTATTAAAAATAAATGGACAAAAAGAGATCATGTTTCTTTTCTAAGTATACGAAAGATTTTGACCCCTCTTCAATACTTTAAGGATTCGATGTATTAATAGTTTTTATGATTTATAGTGAATTGAAATATATAATTGTGGCCTTTCTTATAAATGAAAGGCCACAATTTTTTTATAGAAATAACTACAATATCATCCTACTTACTTGAAAAATCATCATCAGCAATTTCATAGAATGAATGGAAACTTTTCTTTCATTTTTTGAAAGTATGATTATGGATTAAAGTGAAAAAGTTATTGGTATTTTCTCTGTTTTTTACTAAAATCTAACATTAATTTACAAGAACTTCATATTGAATTCAAGATCACTTAATACTTTAAAAGTATGATAGAAATCGTTAGGAAATAGGAAGACAAAAAGCTTAGGGGGAAATAAGAAAATGAAAAGTTTAAAAAAATTCGGCCTTCCTGCCATTATGGCATCACTAATGATCGTAATGGCTGCTTGTGGAAGTACAACCACATCTACCAAACAAGCGAATCAAGATGCTACAAAAACTACTGAAACAAAAGAACTTTCAGGCCAACTAGTTATTTCAGGTTCAACAGCTTTGCAGCCATTAGTTTCCGCGGCGGCAGAAGAATTCATGAATAAAAATCCAAAAGTTTCGATCCAAGTAAATGGCGGTGGTTCCGGTACCGGTCTTTCCCAAGCAATGCAAGGCGCAGTTCAAATCGGAAATTCTGATGTATTTGCAGAAGAAAAAAATATTTCCGGTCTAACTGATCATAAAGTAGCTGTGGTTGGAATGACTGCTGCAGTTAATCCAAAAGTGGGAATTAAAGATATTAAAAAAGACGATCTGATTAAAGTTTTCACTGGTAAAATCAAAAACTGGAAAGAACTTGGCGGTCCAGATCAAAAAATTACACTCGTTAACCGTCCTGAGTCTTCTGGTACGCGTGCAATATTCAATAAGTTAGCTCTTGGCGGTGCGAAACCTGCTGAAGGAATCACTCAAGATGCCTCTAACACCGTTAAAAAAATCATCAGTGAAACACCTGGAGCGATTGGTTACCTTGCTTTCTCCTATCTATCTGATAATTCTGTCACAGCCTTATCGATCGATGGTGTTGCACCTACTGCTGAAAATGTTCAATCCGGCAAATTCCCAGTTTGGGCATATGAGCATATGTATACAAAAGGAGAGCCGACGGACCTAGAGAAAGCATTCTTAGATTATCTAATGGGCGATGAAGTTCAAACCACTTTAGTTCCTAAACAAGGCTATATCGCTGTTACAAACATGAAAGTACAACGTGATGCTCAAGGTAATGTGTCGAGCAAGTAATGAAAAGAAAAAAATCTATAAAGGGTAAATGCATCAGAGCATTTACCCTTTGTTATCTTTTATTTTCGTGAATTGGAGAACAATTCAGATGAATAAAACTATTCTAATCGTCGATAAACAATTAAATGATTATAATAGTCTCAAAAAGAGGTTAGAACAGTTAGGATATATCGTTCATACTTTTACGGACTGTAATGAAAGTATAAATTTTTTTACACTTCAGCCTAATCTACTCATCTGCGATTTTCACTTATATCTTCTTTTTGAAAGTGATTTTATCGGGAAAATGACTGACTTCCAACAGGATATTCCCATCATAATGACAGGATTCTCGAAAATAGAAGAAGATTTGCTTATGGCCTTTGCCAAAGGAGCAGCTGACTTCATTGCAAAACCGTTTCACTCAAGAGAAGTGGAGGCAAGAGTTAAAGCTATATTTAGAAGAATGGGAATGACTACAAATGCACAGGTAAAGAAGATAAAAATGGGTCATTACACTTTAATTCCGGAACAATACGAGATGGATCTAAACACACACAGTATCACATTATCGAAAAAAGAACTGGAATTACTATTACTGCTAATTGAAAGAAAAAAAATTTCCAGAGAAGAAATCTTATGGAAATTATGGGGTATTGGATATCATGGAGGGCTTAGAATCGTAGATGTCAATATCAGTAAGCTGCGAAAAAAAATCGAAAAAAATCCTAAAAAACCTCAATATATTAAAACCATAAAAGGTTATGGGTATCGTTTAGATGTGCCGACTGAAAAAGAGGGCTATTAGAAGGAAATGGAACAGGGGGGAGTAAATTATACCCTGTTTTTTTAGTATATAACTATTTATACTTAATAAAAACCATTTCTTCAGAAAGCATAAATGACATATAAAGAAAAATTTAAGATAAAACGGATTTCAATCGAATATCCAATACTTTCTTTTCTTAAAAAGAAAGTGTATGATAAAAATGATTTTTTACATAAAGGAGTGTTAATGATGGCTAAAAAAGGATACATATTAATGGAAAACGGCGAAAAAATTGAATTTGATCTTTTTTCAAATGAAGCACCAGGAACTGTTGCTAATTTTGAAAAATTAGCGAATGAAGGCTTTTACAATGGTGTTATTTTCCACAGGGTTATTCCAGGGTTTGTGAGCCAAGGGGGAGACCCTACTGGTACTGGAATGGGCGGTCCTGGATATACCATAAAATGTGAGACTGAAGGAAATCCGCATAAACACCTACCAGGCGCACTTTCCATGGCGCATGCGGGACGCGACACCGGCGGCAGCCAGTTCTTTATTGTGCATGAGTCTCAACCTCACCTAAACGGTGTTCATACCGTTTTTGGTCAAGTAACATCCGGTCTAGAAACAGCAAAAGCCATGAGAAATGGCGATAAAATGGTTGAAGTACAAGTTTTTGATGAAGAGTAATATGATGAAGAGAGCTGAGAATTTTTTCAGCTCTTTTTTTGTTTAATAATGTCTTCAAAGGGCAAATTAACCTCAGGAAATATATATTTCGGGGGGATAAGATGAAGAATACTTGCCTTTTACTCTTTGGATTCCTGTTTCTTTTTCAACAAACACCTGCAAAAGCTGAATACCCAGAGAATCCTTCTCGAAAGGCTGCGATCATTATTGACGATTTTGGTGGGGGCACTGGAGGAGTTAGAGATTTCTTAGAGGGGGATATACCTATTACGGCTGCAGTAATGCCTTTTACTGAAAGCTCAAAAAAACATGCAGAATGGGCATTTAAAAATGGTTTTGAAGTAATGATTCATCTACCGATGGAGCCGAAACAAGGAAAACGTTCTTGGCTTGGACCTAACCCAATCACTGTTGATTTATCACCTGAAGAAGTGAAAGAGCGGGTTAAAGCGGCGATCAAAAGTGTTCCACATGCCGTTGGACTTAATAATCATATGGGGTCTTTAGCAGTAGAAAATGAGGTTATTGTCAGGGCGATTGTAGAAGTTGCCAAGGAAAACAAGCTGTATATTGTGGACAGTGGAACAAGTCCAAGATCAAAATTTCCTGTAATTGCAAAGGAATTAGGAGTACCATTGTTAAAAAGGGACGTGTTTCTTGATGATATTTCATCTTCTTCCTATGTACATAAACAGATGTTAAGGCTTGCTAAAGTAACGGAAATAAAGGGAAAAGCGATTGCAATCGGCCATGTGGGCATTACTGGAAAAGTTTGTTCCATAGGAATTTTTCAATCGATGGAAGAATTTAAAAAGCGGCACATCCAAATCGTACCAGTCTCGGAGTTGTTTTCAGATAAATTGATTCAAAAGAATATGCTGGAATGAAAAAAAGGCAGCGGTGCTGCCTTTTTTCATTTTCTAAACAGTTTCTTGTCTGTCTTATTAGACCAGAAAAACTGAAATAAATAAAGTATGGTTGCTTTAATTAAAAAGATGAATAAGAATTGATATTTTTTTATTCTGATTAATGATGCTAGACCTAAACTGCGTAACCAATCAGTCATTATCATAGAAAAAATAATATCAATAAATAAATTTAATGAAAAATATCTGACGAAGTGACCAAATGTAAATTTCATGATCCATAAAGTACCAACAAAAAAAGGTCCTGCTATGAGCGGGAGCTCTCCCAATGTTTTCGGAATCAATTTTTTATAAAAAAGCCACCACTTTTGCTTATGAGCTACAATCGATTCAATAAAAACAACTACACAAATGAACAAGGCACTAGGAAAATAGCGTTTAAACGACCGCTTATCCATAAACGGAAGTGTAAGCCATGGGATCAGCATTATACTCCCTAATAGTAGCTTATCATATTTCATTAGAAATTTGATCATTTCCATTCACCACATCCTTACCATTTATATTACCCTAAAAAAGGTAAACTATGTAAATAAGGCAAAACACTTTTCACGCTATTAGTAAGCTGATACAATTTCATCTGACAATTTAAATTTTTATAGAATGAAAGTTAGCGACGGTAAAGGAATGGATTATGATGAAATTGGTATCTTGGAATGTAAATGGCCTTAGAGCTTGTGTCAAAAAAGGGTTTTTGGAATATTTTCATGAGGTAGATGCAGATATATTTTGTGTACAAGAAACAAAATTACAAGCTGGGCAAATCGAATTGGCTTTACCAGGGTACCAGCAATATTGGAATTATGCTGAAAAAAAAGGATACTCAGGAACAGCGGTTTTTACAAAATTAAAACCACTTTCTGTCCGTTATGGTTTAGGCGAGGATGAATCAGAAGAAGAAGGAAGAATTTTGACGTTAGAGTTTTCTGATTTCTTTCTAGTAAATGTTTATACACCTAACTCGCAACGCGATTTGGCTAGATTGGGCTATAGACTTGAATGGGAAGAACGGATCCTTCCATATTTACAGGAGCTTGATTTGAAAAAAGCTGTGATTCTTTGTGGAGATCTAAATGTTGCACATAAAGAAATCGACTTGCGAAACCCGAAATCAAATATAGGCAATTCGGGGTTTACTTATGAAGAACGTGAAAAAATGACTACATTACTAAACGCAGGCTTTATTGATAGTTATCGCCATTTTAATCCGGATCAAGAGGGAGCCTATACATGGTGGTCCTATATGAATAAAGTCCGAGAACGAAATATAGGATGGCGTATTGATTATTTTATTACTTCTCAGTCCTTATCCGAAAGGTTAAAGGAAGCGGAAATTCATTCACATGTCTTAGGCAGCGATCATTGTCCAATCTTACTTGAAATTGATTTAAATGTAGAAGAATAACTTTTTCTTATGACGGTGTATAAAATACCCGTCATTTTCTTTTTTGTGAAGCTGACATATTGTGTAAATATAAGATAAATATGGGGGAATGAAAGATGGATCACAAAAGCGATGTTCAGAAGCAGTTTGGAAAAAGCGCCAGCTCCTATATTAATAGTACTCATCATAAAGAAGGTAAGGATTTAAAAAAATTACTTGAGATGGCAGAATTAAAAAGTGAAGACGTCCTGCTAGATGTGGCAACAGGAGGTGGCCATACAGCAAACACATTTGCACCATTTGTTAAAAAAGTAATGGCGATTGATTTAACAGATGAAATGCTAGTTGAAGCTGAAAAGTTTGTAAAAGGAAACGGTCATGCAAACATAGAGTTTATTAAAGGTGATGCAGAAAACCTGCCATTTGATAAGGAAATATTCGATATTGCAACTTGCCGAATTGCTCCGCATCATTTTCCTTCTGTAAATAAATTTATCTCCGAAGTGCATCGAGTCCTAAAACCGAATGGACAATTCCTAATTGATGATAATATTGCACCAGAGGATGATGAGTTGGATCAATTTTATAATAAGGTAGAAAAATGGCGCGATTTTAGTCACTTTCGAGCATGGAAAAAAACAGAATGGATTCGCATGCTTGAGTTCCATGGTTTTAGTATCGAGGAATTTCACCGTTTCGAAAAGACATTTCATTTTGAATCATGGTGCGCAAGGATGAATCTGCCAACGTCAGAAAAAAATAATCTCAGCCAATTTCTGTTTAATAGCTCTTTAAAAATAAAAAATAAATTTAAAATTGTTTTTAAAGATGAACAGGTTATTTCTTTTAAAGGTGAAGCATTGATGTTAAAAGCAGTAAAACAATAATGAATAAGCCCGATGCTGCGGCAAAGGGCTTATACTCATTTAAAGGCCATTTAGAGCAGTACCCAAAACATCAAATTCAGGGGCTTTATCATTTTCAGTTGAATGCTCCAATTGTTCCTGTTCTTCGGAATTGACAAAACCTTTTTCCGTTTCTTTTTTCTGATGATTTATACTCATATTTGAACACTCCTTTAGTTATGAATTTCTTATTTATTCTTTGCCGTTAAAAAGTTATCTAAACTATTATAGTGCAACCTTTTTAAAGAAAAATCTTGTCAATAAAAAATTTTTTAAGTGAAATACACAATTTTAAACTTTACGGAGAGAGATCATCTTATTTTTAATGAAGAAATTGAGCCATTTAGTAAGCAGAGTCATCACACAAAATAGGTGTTGACGAATTAGCTGTATGGTGGTATCATTCACTTTGCCGCTGATCCAGAATGAATTAATTTTGAATTCAACTTACTTGAATTTCAGTTAGGTTGACAACGGCTTGTTACTATGCTAATATAATGATTGTCGTTAATCGCTAGATTAATAGGTTTGCTCTTTGAAAACTAAACAAACAAAAACGTCAACAAACAATAATTATTCATTTCTAACGAAATGAAGCCAACGTTATTTTTATGAGCTATATCAACTTTCTTGGAGAGTTTGATCCTGGCTCAGGACGAACGCTGGCGGCGTGCCTAATACATGCAAGTCGAGCGAATCTCGAGGAGCTTGCTCCTTGAGGTTAGCGGCGAACGGGTGAGTAACACGTGGGCAACCTGCCTGTAAGATCGGGATAACTTCGGGAAACCGGAGCTAATACCGGATAATCTTCTTCCTTGCATGAGGAAGAACTGAAAGACGGTTTCGGCTGTCACTTACAGATGGGCCCGCGGCGCATTAGCTAGTTGGTGAGGTAACGGCTCACCAAGGCGACGATGCGTAGCCGACCTGAGAGGGTGATCGGCCACACTGGGACTGAGACACGGCCCAGACTCCTACGGGAGGCAGCAGTAGGGAATCTTCCACAATGGACGAAAGTCTGATGGAGCAACGCCGCGTGAGCGATGAAGGCCTTCGGGTCGTAAAGCTCTGTTGTTAGGGAAGAACAAGTACCGGAGTAACTGCCGGTACCTTGACGGTACCTAACCAGAAAGCCACGGCTAACTACGTGCCAGCAGCCGCGGTAATACGTAGGTGGCAAGCGTTGTCCGGAATTATTGGGCGTAAAGCGCGCGCAGGCGGTCCTTTAAGTCTGATGTGAAAGCCCACGGCTCAACCGTGGAGGGTCATTGGAAACTGGGGGACTTGAGTGCAGAAGAGGAAAGCGGAATTCCACGTGTAGCGGTGAAATGCGTAGAGATGTGGAGGAACACCAGTGGCGAAGGCGGCTTTCTGGTCTGTAACTGACGCTGAGGCGCGAAAGCGTGGGGAGCAAACAGGATTAGATACCCTGGTAGTCCACGCCGTAAACGATGAGTGCTAAGTGTTAGAGGGTTTCCGCCCTTTAGTGCTGCAGCTAACGCATTAAGCACTCCGCCTGGGGAGTACGGCCGCAAGGCTGAAACTCAAAGGAATTGACGGGGGCCCGCACAAGCGGTGGAGCATGTGGTTTAATTCGAAGCAACGCGAAGAACCTTACCAGGTCTTGACATCCTCTGACACTCCTAGAGATAGGACGTTCCCCTTCGGGGGACAGAGTGACAGGTGGTGCATGGTTGTCGTCAGCTCGTGTCGTGAGATGTTGGGTTAAGTCCCGCAACGAGCGCAACCCTTGATCTTAGTTGCCAGCATTTAGTTGGGCACTCTAAGGTGACTGCCGGTGACAAACCGGAGGAAGGTGGGGATGACGTCAAATCATCATGCCCCTTATGACCTGGGCTACACACGTGCTACAATGGATGGTACAAAGGGCAGCGAAGCCGCGAGGTGGAGCCAATCCCACAAAACCATTCTCAGTTCGGATTGCAGGCTGCAACTCGCCTGCATGAAGCCGGAATCGCTAGTAATCGCGGATCAGCATGCCGCGGTGAATACGTTCCCGGGCCTTGTACACACCGCCCGTCACACCACGAGAGTTTGTAACACCCGAAGTCGGTGGGGTAACCGCAAGGAGCCAGCCGCCTAAGGTGGGACAGATGATTGGGGTGAAGTCGTAACAAGGTAGCCGTATCGGAAGGTGCGGCTGGATCACCTCCTTTCTAAGGATAAAGCTGGACTTATGAGCCAGACAAAACGGTTTGTGACACGTTCTTTGTTTGTTTAGTTTTGAGAGAACAATCTCTCTCAAAGCTTTTTTTATTCGTTCTTTGAAAACTAGATAATCGTATAGAAGAAACCAAGCAAGAACCGAGTAATCGCCATTTTAGTTTTTCTCTCTTATTTTAAGAGTAAATAAAGACAAATCAGCAGCGAGAAGGTCGAGGAAGCGAGGGAGTGAAGACCGGAGCGTGCTAGGGCACGTGAGGTTCTGAACGAGCGAAGCTGACTAGAGACACGACGTTGATCATTTGTCGTAGGTTAAGTTAGAAAGGGCGCACGGTGGATGCCTTGGCACTAGGAGCCGATGAAGGACGGGACTAACACCGATATGCTTCGGGGAGCTGTAAGTAAGCTTTGATCCGGAGATTTCCGAATGGGGGAACCCACTGCTCGTAATGGAGCAGTATCTTTACCTGAATACATAGGGTACTGAAGGCAGACCCGGGGAACTGAAACATCTAAGTACCCGGAGGAAGAGAAAGCAAACGCGATTCCCTGAGTAGCGGCGAGCGAAACGGGAACAGCCCAAACCGAAAGGCTTGCCTTTCGGGGTTGTAGGACACTCAACATGGAGTTACAAAGGAACGGGGTAGATGAAGCGGTCTGGAAAGGCCCGTCATAGAAGGTAACAGCCCTGTAGTTGAAACTTCGTTCCCTCCTGAGTGGATCCTGAGTACGGCCGGACACGTGAAATCCGGTCGGAAGCAGGGAGGACCATCTCCCAAGGCTAAATACTCCCTAGTGACCGATAGTGAACCAGTACCGTGAGGGAAAGGTGAAAAGCACCCCGGAAGGGGAGTGAAAGAGATCCTGAAACCGTGTGCCTACAATTAGTCAGAGCCCGTTTATGGGTGATGGCGTGCCTTTTGTAGAATGAACCGGCGAGTTACGATTACATGCAAGGTTAAGTTGAAGAGACGGAGCCGCAGCGAAAGCGAGTCTGAATAGGGCGTATTAGTATGTAGTCGTAGACCCGAAACCAGGTGATCTACCCATGTCCAGGGTGAAGTCCAGGTAACACTGGATGGAGGCCCGAACCGACGCACGTTGAAAAGTGCGCGGATGAGGTGTGGGTAGCGGAGAAATTCCAATCGAACTTGGAGATAGCTGGTTCTCTCCGAAATAGCTTTAGGGCTAGCCTCACGTAGTAAGAGTCTTGGAGGTAGAGCACTGTTTGGACTAGGGGCCCTCATCGGGTTACCGAATTCAGACAAACTCCGAATGCCAAAGACTTATCCGTGGGAGTCAGACTGCGAGTGATAAGATCCGTAGTCAAAAGGGAAACAGCCCAGACCACCAGCTAAGGTCCCAAAGTATACGTTAAGTGGAAAAGGATGTGGAGTTGCTTAGACAACCAGGATGTTGGCTTAGAAGCAGCCACCATTTAAAGAGTGCGTAATAGCTCACTGGTCGAGTGACTCTGCGCCGAAAATGTACCGGGGCTAAACGTATCACCGAAGCTGTGGATTGACATCTACGATGTCAGTGGTAGGAGAGCGTTCTAAGGGCTGTGAAGCGGGATCGGAAGGACCCGTGGAGCGCTTAGAAGTGAGAATGCCGGTATGAGTAGCGAAAGATGAGTGAGAATCTCATCCACCGAATGCCTAAGGTTTCCTGAGAAAGGCTCGTCCGCTCAGGGTTAGTCGGGACCTAAGCCGAGGCCGAAAGGCGTAGGCGATGGATAACAGGTTGATATTCCTGTACCACCTCTTTATCGTTTGAGTGATGGGGGGACGCAGGAGGATAGGGTAAGCGCGCTGTTGGATATGCGCGTCTAAGCAGTTAGGCTGAGAAGTAGGAAAATCCGCTTTTCGAACAGGCTGAGCTGTGACAGCGAGGGAAATAGAGTACCGAAGTTCCTGATTCCACACTGCCAAGAAAAGCCTCTAGCGAGATAAAAGGTGCCCGTACCGCAAACCGACACAGGTAGGCGAGGAGAGAATCCTAAGGTGAGCGAGAGAACTCTCGTTAAGGAACTCGGCAAAATGACCCCGTAACTTCGGGAGAAGGGGTGCTTTTTGAGGTGAATAGCCTCGAAGAGCCGCAGTGAATAGGCCCAGGCGACTGTTTAGCAAAAACACAGGTCTCTGCGAAGCCGCAAGGCGAAGTATAGGGGCTGACGCCTGCCCGGTGCTGGAAGGTTAAGAGGAGGGGTTAGCGCAAGCGAAGCTCTGAATCGAAGCCCCAGTAAACGGCGGCCGTAACTATAACGGTCCTAAGGTAGCGAAATTCCTTGTCGGGTAAGTTCCGACCCGCACGAAAGGCGTAACGATCTGGGCACTGTCTCAACGAGAGACTCGGTGAAATTATAGTACCTGTGAAGATGCAGGTTACCCGCGACAGGACGGAAAGACCCCATGGAGCTTTACTGTAGCCTGATATTGAATTTTGGTACAGCTTGTACAGGATAGGTAGGAGCCTGAGAAGCCGGAGCGCCAGCTTCGGTGGAGGCGTCGGTGGGATACTACCCTGGCTGTATTGAAATTCTAACCCGCACCCCTGATCGGGGTGGGAGACAGTGTCAGGTGGGCAGTTTGACTGGGGCGGTCGCCTCCTAAAGAGTAACGGAGGCGCCCAAAGGTTCCCTCAGAATGGTTGGAAATCATTCGCAGAGTGTAAAGGCACAAGGGAGCTTGACTGCGAGACCTACAAGTCGAGCAGGGACGAAAGTCGGGCTTAGTGATCCGGTGGTTCCGCATGGAAGGGCCATCGCTCAACGGATAAAAGCTACCCTGGGGATAACAGGCTTATCTCCCCCAAGAGTCCACATCGACGGGGAGGTTTGGCACCTCGATGTCGGCTCATCGCATCCTGGGGCTGTAGTCGGTCCCAAGGGTTGGGCTGTTCGCCCATTAAAGCGGTACGCGAGCTGGGTTCAGAACGTCGTGAGACAGTTCGGTCCCTATCCGTCGCGGGCGCAGGAAATTTGAGAGGAGCTGTCCTTAGTACGAGAGGACCGGGATGGACGCACCGCTGGTGTACCAGTTGTCTTGCCAAAGGCATCGCTGGGTAGCTATGTGCGGACGGGATAAGTGCTGAAAGCATCTAAGCATGAAGCCCCCCTCAAGATGAGATTTCCCATAGCGTCAAGCTAGTAAGATCCCTGAAAGATGATCAGGTTGATAGGTCAGAGGTGGAAGCGTGGTAACATGTGGAGCTGACTGATACTAATCGATCGAGGACTTAACCAAGTCATAGCAATATGAATAAAGCGAACTCGTTCTTAAACGTTTCTTCTGTATTATCTAGTTTTGAGGGAATGAAACCTCAACAATATAGTCTGGCGGTGATGGCGAGAAGGTCACACCCGTTCCCATACCGAACACGGAAGTTAAGCTTCTCAGCGCCGATGGTAGTTGGGGCGAAAGCCCCTGTGAGAGTAGGACGCTGCCAGGCTATAAAATATGGAGGATTAGCTCAGCTGGGAGAGCATCTGCCTTACAAGCAGAGGGTCGGCGGTTCGATCCCGTCATCCTCCACCATATATTTCAAAGTTATTGAACAAGCATTATGCCGGTTTAGCTCAATTGGTAGAGCAACTGACTTGTAATCAGTAGGTTGGGGGTTCAAGTCCTCTAGCCGGCATCACTTTTAAATTTATATACTTCACCATTAGATTATTATATCTTCATAAATCATGCTTTTTTAAAGAATATGTTATTTAAATCTCCGAATGTGGCAGAACTGGCAGATGCATTAGATTTAAAATCCTGATTTAGGTGACTACCGTACCGTGGTATTCCGGTCCTCGGCATCTTAGGAAAATAGCACAGTTTGATTGATGAAAATCACCATCTGAGACTGAGGCGTATAAGATTCAATTGGGGATTTTCTGTCTATGTAAAGAATTGTATATTGCTAAGGCGGTGTAGCTCAGCTGGCTAGAGCGTACGGTTCATACCCGTAAGGTCGGGGGTTCGTCCCCTCCGCCGCTACTATTTATTTATATTTTTGGAGGAATACCCAAGTCTGGCTGAAGGGATCGGTCTTGAAAACCGACAGGCGGGTTAAACCGCGCGGGGGTTCGAATCCCTCTTCCTCCGCCATTTAATATGGAGGGGTAGCGAAGTGGCTAAACGCGGCGGACTGTAAATCCGCTCCCTCAGGGTTCGGCGGTTCGAATCCGTCCCCCTCCACCATATGATAGGGGCATAGTTTAAAGGTAGAACTAAGGTCTCCAAAACCTTCAGTGTGGGTTCGATTCCTACTGCCCCTGCCAATTCTAGTTTTTTACTTTATAAATTCTATACATTTGCCGGTGTGGCGGAATTGGCAGACGCGCACGACTCAAAATCGTGTTCCTCTGGAGTGTCGGTTCGACCCCGACCACCGGTATCGAAATCATACATTTTCTTTCGTTCAATATACAAGAATAATGAGTAAGATATCCAGCGTTTTCTACTATGGTAGAGACGCTTTTTATTTTGTTTAGCTTCATATCGTGTAAGTTTAACTAAAATACTTGCTCAGTAAGCGATGCTTATTAAGCATTTTAGAGAGGACAAAAACTCAGAGTACTTCAAGAAAAAAATGGGTACATACTTATAGCTAAAATACATTATTATCCAATTCTAAAAAAATCATTTAGCCCCTCGTTTTTGTCAGTTTCCTCTTTTATCTGCATGGTACTTTTTAAGCAGGTGCTAGAAACGTATTTTATATTCTAGCGTACCATTTTCAAAATATAATCCTACCTATATTTTGGCATTAACTTACTGGTGCAAGAATATGAGGGAGGAAATATGTATGGAGACAATTTGAGTCTATTTACTATGGTAGTTGATGAACATAATAGATATGTTCGTGTTTATTATATTCTTATGAAAGTACTAATAATTGATGAATTTTTTTCATAATATCATATGCGAAGCATTATATGTAGCAAGACAAAGATCACATTCCTAAAAATCACTTTTCGACTGGGTACATGATAGATTCACTGATTCAGGTTGATTCAATAAGATGAACGAAAAGTTATAGAAAAGGAGGAATGTTATGGCAAAGAACAAAAATATTGAATTAACAGGACGTATCGTGGTACCTGGGGACCCGCAATATAATTCAGCACGTCAGGAATTCAATACATTTTTCAACAAGTTTCCTTTTGTTATCGTCTTTGCTCAAAAAACGAAGGATGTTGTAAATGCTGTACTCTGGGCAAGAAAAAATAAAGTGCCAATTCGCATGCGTTCGGGCCGCCATAACTACGAAGGGTTATCAGTGGAAAACGCTGGTATAGTAATTGATGTCAGCGAAATGACCCAGCTAGAAGTAGATCGTAAAAGCGGCAATGTTACAATAGGTACCGGCTGGAGGAATTTAGACTTGACCCAGACACTATGGCCAGAGAGATTAGTGGTACCGACTGGCGTTTGTCCAACACCAGGTATCGCAGGTCTTACTTTGGGCGGCGGACATAGTGCTCAAGCAAGGACGTGGGGACTGACACAAGATCATTTGTTTGAACTCGAGATGGTGGATGCTAATGGCCGTGTGATTTGTGCCAATGCTAATGACCATTCCGATCTGTTTTGGGCATCATGTGGAGGAGGTGGTGGAAATTTCGGTATCTGTACTTCATTTCGCTTTCAAGCTCACCGCATTGACACAGTTGGCTATGCTGAAATAGCTTGGAATTTAAATGATCTAAAAACTGTTCTCAGCGTATGGCAGGAATATACACTCCCTGAAGCAGACAATCGTCTTACACCTTTCCTCTTCATGTCTAAAGGAGTGCAGCCAAATTTATTTATGCAAGCGATCTTTCTTGGTCCATCAAGAGAGTTGCGAATGTTATTAGAGCCTATACTTCGAGCTGGTTCTCCATTAAATGTGACCATAGAAGAAATCCCTTGGATTGAGGCTGCCAATCTGTTATATGCTCATTCACCATCAACTCCAATCTCATTCAAAAGTGTGGGACCATATGTTTATGATCTGTTACCTGATAAGGCCTTAACGATTATCGAACGTTTCATTAACGAGCAGCCGCCAAATACCGACACTTCTGTTTTTTTTCATGGGCTAAACGGGGCAGTTGCCGACGTACCAAATCAGGCTACGGCCTATTACTTTCGCAAAGCACTTTCAAACATGTCCTTGTTTGCTACGTGGAGCAGACCAGAAGGGGCTGCAGCAGGGATTCGTTGGGTGGAGCTTTTCCGTAGAGCGATCCTTCCCTATACAAGAGGTGTGTACGTCAACACACCTGACCTTTCGATCAGGAACTGGCCAGAAGAATACTATGCTGGCAACTTTGAGCGATTGACCAAAGTGAAAGCTAAGTATGATCCTAAGGATGTTTTTCATTACCCGCAAAGCATTCCACCAGCAGGTAAGTTACCGACACGTCTTGATTAATCTACCATTGAACTTTTTCCTCTTGAGTTCAAATACGTAAGTTAAAGCCCAATAACCAGCGTATCTATTAAAAATTTAATGATTCATTTTTGTAGGGCTTCATAAATTTCTTTGCTAATTTTTTCGCCATATGCACCATTCATTTTGAATGGATTGTGCTTAGCATTTTCAATTTTTTTGAGCATAACAATTCATAAGTTTCAACATTTGAAGTGGCTTTTACAAAGCCGCTTTTTATTTTTAAGTTATTTTAATTGGATTCCAGCAATTTATTATCATTGATATCGGGTTTTAAAAGACTTGTAAATGACCCATTAATGGTAACCAATTGATATAGCATGATAGTTTCGGAAAATGACGTTGGATGTTTTTAATTCTTCCTCATTTCGACAATTGATAATAACGATAAATTCAATCGTGTTTAAGGTTTTTTTACGCTTTTTTTTACGCCCCATTACTTTTTCAAATGCAAATCCAATGATCGCTCCAATAACAAAGCCAATGAATCCAGTGGCGAGAGGACCAATTATAAAACGGGATCCATAAATAATCCCAAATAATGCCCCTATAACTGACCATGCTGCCATTCCATCCAATATACTGCTTCCATCTGAATAGGACTTCGTATCAAACATCTGTGTGGTTTCATGATTATTTTTCATTTCAATTATGACAATTTGTTCTTCAGAAACCCCTGATTCTTCTATTTCTTTTATGGCCATTTCCAGAAATTTATTGCTTTCATAACCTGCTACAATATGCATTTCTTATTCTTCCTCTCCAAAAAAATAATAAAGGTATACAATATATTTTTTCCATGTATTTGGAAATTATAATGATAAAAGGAGGAATATCGCATGAAAAAACCTATTCAAGTTCAAATAATGAAACCAAGAATAACGAAAATGTATTTGGGGAGCTGGGGTTCCTCATTTTTGCATAATGCAAATCCATGGGTTGCTGCATGGTGGTCAGCAGCATTGCCAGGATTTGGACACATGAAAATGGGATTATTTTTAAAAGGAGCCATGTTCTTAACCGGAGAAATTATTCTAAATTTCTTAGCTAAAATCAATTTAGCTCTTTATTATACTCTGAATTTTCAATGGGAGAAGGCCCAAAGCGTCATAAATTATGAATTTGCTTTTCTTTATGCTGGTATTTGGATCTTTTCGATATGGGACAGCTATAGATTAGCAGTTGAGATCAATAAAATATCCTGGTTAGAATCAAAACAAAAAGTTCGCCATTTTGAACATGACAGTTTAATTGCCCAAGATTTAAATTTTCTAGAAAAACGAAATCCTTGGGTAGGTCTTTTCTGGTCATGTATTTTTACTGGATTTGGACACATCTATGTTCATAAAATTCTTTTGGGATTTATTCTTATCGGATGGATGTACGCTATTACATTTAATGCCCATTTTCCTTTACTTGTCATCTATACGTTTACAGGTCAATTTGATAAAATCCACAGTATTTTAAATTATTCTTGGCTCCCGTTTATACCATCTATCTACTTTTTTGGCATTTATGATGCTTACAGTTCAGTAATTTATAATAATCATCTGTTTAAAGAGGAGCAAGCTTATTATTTTAAAGAAAACTATGGCAAAAATAAATTAACCATTATTTAAATCAATGAAAATAATTCTTGACGCATTGTCATGAGTTAAGCGAATCTCGTCAAAAAGTGACGAGATTTATTTTTTGGGTTTCTGAATATATGGAAAATAAAAAAACTTTTTTAATTAAATATTTCCCTCGTATAATAAATGTGTTACATTATATACAAATAAGTATAACACATTTATTTGTAGTGCATACAATATACTATGTTTATTTGTTTAAGGGGGGTGTGAATGATTAAACTTACAAAACGTCAGGATGAAATCCTTCAAATTGTGAAACAAAACGGCCCCATTACAGGAAAAGAAATCGCAGAGAAGTTGTCACTATCAAGGGCTGCTTTAAGGCCGGATCTTGCCATCCTTACAATGTCGGGAAACTTGGATGCACGGCCAAGAGTTGGCTATTTTTTTAATAATAATTTTTCATTAAAGCAAAAAGCAGAAGAATTTATTCACCAAAAAGTATCCGAATTTAAGGCACATCCAATTGTCGTTGAGAAGTCAACAACAGTTTATGATGCGATTGTCCAGTTATTTTTAGAGGATGTTGGAACCCTTTATGCTGTTGATACCAGTGGGCATCTGGCTGGCGTGATTTCACGTAAGGATTTACTTCGGGCCGCATTGGGAAACAAAAAACTTCATGAATTGCCGGTAAGTGTAATTATGACGAGAATGCCAAATATAATCACCATTGATCCGGATGAATCTTTGTTGGAGGCGGCGAAACGAATGATTAACTATCATATTGATTCCCTTCCTGTGGTGAAGGAAATGGAAAATGAAAAGAATACATATTTATTGCTTGGCCGTATTACGAAAACAACTATAACGCGGGCCTATGTTGAATTTATGGAAGCTAAATCGGAATAAGGGGGTGCCATATTGGTTCAAAAAGAAGTGGTTTATGTCGTATCAGATTCTGTAGGAGAAACGGCTGAATTAGTGGTCAAAGCAGTCGCTACCCAGTTTAATGGCGGGCAGGTTGAAGTTCGCCGCAATTCCTACGTAGATGAAATAGATGATATTGAAGATGTCATTATGTTGGCCAAAGCTGGCAATGCGATCATCGCTTATACAATCGTCATTCCAGCTCTAAAAGAATATCTGGATCGAAGGTCAGTAGAAGAAGGGATTATCGCGATAGATTTATTAAATCCATTAATGAACGCATTTGAAACAAAATTAAACAAACAGCCCCATCACCAGCCTGGTTTAATGAGAAAGCTGGATGAGGAATATTTTCGTAAAATCGAGGCGATCGAATTTGCGGTGAAATATGATGATGGTCGTGATCCAAGAGGAATTTTGAAAGCAGATATTGTGTTGATTGGGGTATCGAGAACTTCTAAAACACCGCTATCGATGTACTTGGCACATAAACGATTTAAGGTGGCCAATGTGCCGCTTGTTCCCGAAGTACCGCCTCCGGATGAATTATTCCTAGTTCCTAGAAAGAATTGTATCGGCCTCATTATCTCGCCAGATAAACTAAATGAAATTCGCAAGGAAAGGTTAAGGTCCCTGGGGTTAGCGTCAAGAGCAAACTATGCCAGTTATCAACGGATTCTCGATGAGCTTGAGTATGCAGAGAAATTAATGAAACGTATAGGCTGCCCTGTTATTGATGTTTCGAATAAAGCAATTGAAGAAACAGCAGGGTTAATCCTGGAAATTTTAAAAAAAGAGAGGAGCTTGTAGTCATGGAGAAATATGTTTACTTATTTCATGAAGGAAATGGCGATATGAAGGAGTTGCTCGGAGGAAAGGGTGCCAACCTGGCGGAAATGACCAGAATCGGATTGCCAGTCCCAAATGGTTTTACCATCACGACACAAGCTTGCAATGCCTACTATGAATCTAATAAAAACATACCTACTTTAGTAGAAAAACAGACACTTGAAGCACTTAGCCGTTTGGAAGAAAAAATGAATAAAAAACTGGGAGATCCTAAGAATCCGTTACTTGTATCGGTCCGCTCCGGTTCTGTTTTCTCCATGCCGGGAATGATGGATACTATTTTAAACTTAGGAATGAACGATGAAACCGTTGCCGGAATGGCGATACTCACCAATAATGCGCGTTTTGCCTATGATTCCTACCGCCGGTTTATTCAAATGTTCAGTGATGTTGTTCTAGAAATTGATTCTTACTATTTTGAGCAATTGTTAGAGGAAACTCGTGAGCAAAAAGGCTATTCTTCTGATCCTGAATTAACGTCGGAAGATTGGCAGGAGGTCATTAAAGGCTATAAAGAAATTGTCAAAAAGCATACTAGAAAAGATTTCCCTCAAGACCCAAAGGAGCAGCTATTCCTTGCCATTAAAGCTGTTTTTAATTCTTGGAATAATCAGCGGGCTATTGTATACCGCCGGCTTAATAAAATTCCGGACCATTTAGGGACAGCAGTCAATATCCAAAGTATGGTATTCGGAAATATGGGAAACGATTCCGGTACTGGAGTTGCTTTTACGAGAAATCCCTCAACGGGTGAACCTATTCTATATGGTGAATATTTAATCAATGCACAAGGGGAGGATGTGGTAGCTGGTATTCGAACACCCCAGCCAATTGCCACTTTAAAGGATGAAATGCCAGGTGTATATCAGCAATTTGCTGAAACTTGCCATTGTTTGGAACAACATTACGAAGAAATGCAGGATATAGAATTTACAGTTGAACGCGGAAAGTTGTTTATTCTGCAAACTCGCAATGGGAAACGTACAGCTCAAGCAGCCATAAGAATTGCCGTCGATATGGTGAAAGAAGGGATTTTGGACAGGAAAACGGCGATTCTACGAGTCGACCCAGATCAATTAAATCAGCTTTTGCATCGAAGAATTGATGATCGGGCAGAAAGAAAAGTTTTGGCAAAAGGACTTCCGGCCTCTCCTGGAGCAGCAACGGGCATGGTTGTTTTTGATGCGGATGAAGCTGAACAATTAGGAAACGAAGGAAAAAGAGTGATCCTAGCCCGACCCGAAACGACTCCAGATGATATTCATGGAATTGTAGCCTCACAGGGGATTTTAACAAGCCGAGGCGGAATGACAAGTCATGCAGCGGTGGTTGCCAGGGGAATGGGAAAAGCGTGTATTTGCGGCTGTGAAGCATTGAAAATTGATGTGAGAGCAAAGCAATTTAAGGTTGGGGAAATGGTAGTAAATTATGGTGATGTTATTACGATTGACGGTTCTAGCGGTGAAATTCTGCTCGGTGAAATTACAATGATAGATCCAGAACTATCGCCTGAGTTTCAACTTTTACTAGCATGGGCTGACCAAGAACGGAAAATCGAGGTTAGAGCCAATGCAGATAACCCAGTAGATGCAAAAAAGGCATTTGAATTTGGTGCCGGCGGAATAGGTTTATGCCGGACAGAGCATATGTTTATGGATCTTACCCGTCTGCCAATTGTCCAAAAAATGATTATCGCTGAAAATCATGATGAACGAATGGAAGCACTCGAACAGCTTTTGCCAATGCAGCAGGGGGATTTTGAAGGTATTTTTGAAGCAATGCAAGGCAACCCGGTAACCATTCGGTTGCTAGATCCGCCGCTCCATGAATTCCTGCCTGATAAAGAGAATCTATTAGTAGAGGTTACAAAACTGCAAATTCTAGATCCGCAATCGGAGGAATTAAAGAAGAAAGAAAAGCTGTTAAAGAAAGTACGCCAATTAGATGAATTTAACCCAATGCTTGGACTTCGCGGCTGCCGATTAGGTATGGTTCACCCTGAAATCTATGAAATGCAGGCGAAAGCTATCTTTAATGCAGCAGTAAGGCTGGCAGAAAAGGGAATAGAGGTCAAACCTGAAATTATGATTCCGCTTGTTGGACATGTGAATGAGTTGAAACAAATGCGGCAATTAGTAATGGAGGTTGCCAATCAAGTTCAAATAAGTACTGGAAAAACCATCCATTACACAGTTGGCACAATGATTGAAATCCCACGAGCTGCCTTAACTGCTGATCAAATCGCTGAAGAAGCTGATTTCTTTTCATTTGGAACAAACGATTTGACACAAACTACATTTGGTTACAGTCGTGATGATGCCGAGGGAAAATTCTTGCAAGCCTATATAGAAACAAAGGTGCTCCCAGACAATCCATTTGCAGTCCTTGATCAAGAGGGGGTTGGAAAATTGGTAGAGACGGGAATCAAGCTTGGCCGAATTACAAACCCGTCATTGAAAACTGGCATATGTGGTGAGCACGGTGGTGAAAAAAGTTCTATTGATTTCTGTTACAGAACGGGACTTGATTATGTCAGCTGCTCCCCATATCGTGTACCTCTTGCCCGTTTGGCTGCAGCCCAGGCAACCATCAGGCATGAAAAGAATGAGGTTTTTACAACTGCATAATGTAAATATAGACGGTACTAGGATGGTACCGTTTTTTTATTCATCAATCATCCTTTTTCCGTTTATACTATAAAAAACAAAAAGGAGCAGGTGTATGGGAGCAATAGAGCGAAGCGGTTATCGTTTTGTCCCAGAATTCAGTGTGATCCAGCAAAATGGGGCTATTCATGTCTATAATAAGAACAAATTTATTGAAGAAATACACTTTGATTTTACTGGAAAGTACCCTGAAATGGATCAAATTGAAGAATTGGTAGACGAATATTGTGAACAGCATAATCTATAAGGAACACTTGTTCGATTTTAATTTCGATGTTATAATGTATAATGCAATAGAATAGGAATTCTCAAGGGTGGCGGCACATCTCCTTTCGAATGGAGGTGATGCTGTTGACAGTGTACCAGGCATTGATGTTTGCTGTTTCATTTACGAGTCTGATTATTGTCCTACTGTCATTTCACCAAAAAAAATAATCCACCCTTGAGCCGGCAAGCAGAAGTGGTGGATTATTGCCCTTAACGCCGGTCGCCTGTTGAGTGAACCGACTATTGCATGACCGAGCATTGCTTAGTCATGCTCGGTCTTTTTTACTATATGCACAATCTTACGAACATTATACATAACTTAGCGAGAAAAGGGAATGAAAATGTCCATTTTGGAGGGAAATTTATGAACAAACTGACTGCTATATACCCTCAAGCTGTTGAACATACAAAATTAAAAATATTTCAGGATATTGACCATTATCTTGAAACAAAAGAAACTTTGCCAAGTTTTTCAGAATATTTATCAGACCGCGGCCATTATATTGAGCAAATCTGGATCAATGTTTGGCTGAATAAATCCACGAACGATGTTTCAAAGAATGAAAAAAAGCAATTTTTAAGTGAAAAAGGGTATGAGGTTCATGGTGTGGACCGAAAATTGATCAATAAGCTGTTTCGTGACGAAATGAGGGAGTATCAGCCTTTTGAAGCTAGGAGCTGGATTCTTGAAACCTTTCATGGACATGAAAAGGAGTGGGCGGAACGCTATCAGGAAGCGAAGATGCAATTTCAAAAAAGAGAAGAAAAAAGGCAGTTAGATGAGATCCGGATGGAATTTAGCAGAGAAGTAGAGGATTCAGCAGTAGGGCTTTTAGAAGAGAAGTACGAGATGCTTTATTTATACATACGTCATTTCACTGCCAAGCAGTTGGCAGCAGATCTGAAAAATAAAACGAAATTTCAAACAGTCGACCCTATTGCACTGGAAGAACAATTAGTTGAACAAGGCTCTTTTCAACCTTCAGACTATCAAACAATGGCCCAGTTTTTTCAAGAATTGACAGGCGATATTCAAAAAATACCTAGCTTTAGACGCAGTTATTTCGAATATGAGACGTATTTATACGTATATGAAAGTTTAATTTTTGACGATCTTTCTGAACTTGTACCTGAAAAAGTACTTGAAAGTCTTCCGGAAGATGTAAAAGAAGAATTTATTACCACTTTTAATGAACCTATTTCTCCATCATATGTGAAGGGGTGTATCGGCGATCTATTATATGATGCTGCTGGATATATGCTAGATGACCTGCAGGAAGAGTATTTGTCTGACTTATTAAAGTTAGCCGAGATTCCTTTTGATATCGAAGTTCACCAAACGATTTTTGAAGCTAACTTAAAGGAAAGGGAACGCAGACGAGCAGAGGAATTAGCTGAAATACAGCGAAAAAAAGAAGAAGAAGAGCGGATGATGAAGGATATCTTCGGTGCAGCATATGATCCTTCCTTAAGACGGCAGATCCGCTATGTACTTCACATAGGTGAAACAAATACAGGGAAAACCCATCATGCACTTGAAAAAATGAAACAAGCGGAAAGCGGTATGTATTTGGCGCCACTCAGACTGTTAGCCCTTGAAGTATATGATAAATTAAATGCGGAAGGTACGTCTTGTTCTCTAAAAACTGGTGAAGAAGAGAAAATGACTCCTAATGCAAGGCATATTTCTTGCACAGTCGAAATGTTTCACGAAAAAGAGTTTTTTGAAGTGATTGTCATTGATGAAGCGCAAATGATCGCCGATAAAGATAGGGGATTTTCCTGGTATAAGGCGATTACGAATGCGAATGCAGATGAGGTACATATAATAGGCAGCCGTAATTCGAAGGAAATGCTACTAGAGCTCTTAGGAAATGAAGAAATTGTCGTACATGAATATAGCCGTGATACCCCGCTTGAGGTTGAAAACAAGGAATTTCATATTAAACATGTGAAAAAAGGTGACGCTCTTATTTGTTTCTCCAGAAGACGAGTACTTGAAATTGCCTCTAGATTGCAAAATGATGGCCATTCTGTCAGCATAATATACGGCAGTATGCCACCGGAAACCAGGAAAAAACAAATAGAGCAATTTAATAAAGGAAAAACAAAAGTCATTGTTGCAACAGATGCTATTGGGATGGGGCTGAACTTGCCGATTCGTCGAATTGTGTTTTTGGAAAATGAAAAATTCGATGGCACGAGAAGACGGCTTCTAAATTCTCAAGAAGTGAAACAAATTGCAGGTAGGGCAGGACGTAAAGGAATATATGATATAGGCAAGGTTGCATTTGCAAGTGATATTAAAAAAATGCGGAATTTATTGCTCCAGGAAGACCGCCCTGTCCAAACCTTTGCAATAGCGCCGACCAATACAGTTTTCGAGAGATTTCAACGTTATTATCACGATCTAGGAAACTTTTTTGAATTATGGGAGAAATTTGAAAGTCCAAAGGGCACAAAGAAAGCTTCTTTGTCAGAGGAGCGTTCGCTATACCGTAAAATTGCGGGAACAGAAATTGAAGCAAGACTCCCGTTAATGGATTTATATGGTTTTTTACATCTTCCTTTTTCAAAAAACGAGCAAGCGTTGATCCAGCAGTGGGAGGATACAATGTATGCGATTATCCAAGGGCGGGAGCTTCCTGAACCGCCAGTTAAAGAACGGAGTTTGGAAGAGTTGGAACTGAGCTATAAAGCCATTGGGCTTCATTTATTATTTTTATATCGATTAGGAGAGCGGACAGAAGCCATATATTGGGAGCGGCTTCGGGAGGAAATCAGTGATAAAGTACAGGAACGGCTGAAAACAGATATCAAAAAATTTGTGAAAAAGTGCAAAAACTGCGGCAAAAAACTGCCTTGGGACCATCAGTTTCCAACATGCGATGCCTGTTATCGTACCAGGTTTAAGAAATATTGGTATGATGATGATTTAGATATTTGAATTCACGAGCTTATTTCTATTTATAAAGATAAAGCCATTAAAGTTTGGTATTAATAATAGTACTTGATAAGTGTAAAAGATTCCAATGAATTCAAGAGTAAAGGTAGCGGCTAAGACGAACTTGATTAACAAGTTCGTTTTTTTATATGGGATTAGTATAAACTATGCTTATTAAAAAATATTTAGGAGGTTTGAATTGGGTTTGCTTAGTAAGCTGAAATTTTTGATCCTGCTTTTATTTTTAATAGGTGTAACTCCATTGACATTCACTGAACGAAGCACGGTGTATGCTTATAAGAGATATGATGTTCTAGCGCAGAAAATTCATCAGATAATAACTAACTCCCAGGAGTTAAAAGGAGCGATTGCTGGCATCAGCATTCGTTCAACAGACGGTAAAATTATTTACGAGCACCAGGGAGATACTCGGCTGCGTCCTGCTTCAAATATGAAGCTATTAACAGCTGCGGCAGCTCTTGATGTTTTGGGTAAAACGTATACCTTTCCTACGGAAATCTTCGCAGACGGTCCTATTAAAAAGAAAACATTACAGGGAAATCTGTATGTAAAAGGAAAAGGAGATCCGACACTTTTGAAATCTGATTTTGACAGGATGGCCTCGGAATTAAAGGATATGGGCATTAGGTCGATCAAGGGCGATTTAATCGGAGATGATACATGGTATGACAAGATCCGTTACCCAAAAGACCTGCCATGGAGCGATGAAACAACATATTATGGTGCACAGATCTCCGCTCTCACAGTCTCGCCAACGGAGGATTATGATGCAGGTTCCATTATGATCGAGGTTAAACCCGGATCAAAAAATGGAGATAAACCTTCAGTATATATCACGCCTAAAACTAATTTTGTAAAACTTATAAATCATGCAATAACAATAGAGGATAAAGGAAAAAAGAACATCTCCATTGAGCGAGAACATGCAGCCAATACCATCGAAATTAAAGGAACCATTCCATTGAAAGGTAAAACCATCCGCGAGTGGGTGGGAGTCTGGAATCCAACCCGTTATGCCATGTCATTACTAAAACAATCATTGATAGAGCAAGGTATTCGGATATCAGGAGAAATTAAAACCGGTGTGGTGCCTGACACCGCAAACATGCTTTATTCACATAAGTCGATGCCATTGTCGGAGCTGGTTATCCCGTTTATGAAATTGAGCAATAATATTCATGCTGAGATTCTGATCAAGGAAATGGGGAAGGTGTTAAAAGGTGAAGGCAGTTGGGATAAGGGGTTAGAAGTGCTGGAGACGGAGATGGCAAAATTCGGCTTAGACACACAAACATTAGTGATAAGGGATGGTTCAGGTGTCTCGCATGTTGACTTGATTCCTGCGAATCAATTGACACAGCTACTCGCAACGGTTCGGAAAGAAAACTGGTTTCCAATATATTTTCATTCCTTGCCGTTAGCTGGTGAGGCAAACAAGATGATTGGCGGGACATTAAGAAATCGAATGAAAAGCCCGGAAATAAAGGGAAAAATACGTGCAAAGACGGGAACCATTTCAACTGTTACTTCGTTATCAGGTTATGTGACCACAAAAAGCGGGGAGCAACTGGTTTTTTCAATTTTGCTCAATAATCTTTTGGATGAAGACAGGGGGAAAACGATAGAGGAGCGGCTTGTTTCCATTATTGCCAATCAATGAAAATAAAAACAGATTCAGCCAAGCATGGCTGATCTGTTTTTTATGTGACCAATTTAGCATTGTTGTTTTGGTATAATGCTTGCCTTAATACTTCAATTGCTTTTAGACATTTTGCTTGTTAATCTCGTTGTTCATATGCTTTCTTGCGTGAAGCAGTACCGGCCGGACAGATTCCACGGAACGGCCAAATTCATTCATCCATTCGTAGCGCGGAACCATCCAGGTATGAAAATGATGAGTAGTATCCTCATTATAGAAATAAAAAACATATTCGATTCCAAGGGCGGTTCTTTGCGCTTTCCTGATTTTTGTTAGGAGATGGATATAGTCGACTTTCGGTGCTTCTGTTAGTTCATCAAATCCTATGATATGCCGTTTTGAGGCTAAAATCACCAACCCCTCTATGGGATAAGCTACATCCTGGTGAGCATGAAAATGTTCAGTTTCAATGATTACCCCGCCATCTGGCTGATGCATTCCACTTGTTAATGAGCAGCTTAAGCACTCTACATCGATTGTAAAACCATTTGATAATGTGATAGTTCTCATGCTGTGACTCATGAATTTTCTGAAATTTTTCATTAATATTACTATAAAAGTGGTAAAATGGATATCATCAATAAAGGAATTGAATGAAATAGGAATTGACGGGAGTGTATGGAATGCTAATTGGCCACATCAAGGAAATAGTCCGCCATCCTGTGAAGTCTTTTTCTGGAGAGAGTGTAAAACAGACTAAGATCATGGATTATGGTTTGTATGGGGATCGCAGCCATGCTTTTTTAGACGAAACGAGACCTGGAAAATTTTTAACTATTACTCAATTCGCGGAAATGGTTCAATATAAAGCAAGATTTGCCGGTGAAGATTCAATTCATAAATACCCTTGTGTTGAAATTACAACTCCTAAAGGCAAAATAGTGGGATGGGGAGATATAGGTTTAAAGAGGGAAATAGAAGAACAGTCAGGACGAAAAATTTCTTTTGTTACATATCCACCTAATCATGTGCCTTTAGGTGCGATTGAAGAAGAACATATTCAATTAGTAACAGATGCATCAATTGACCAATTGAAAAAGCTGTGGGAAAAAGACACGATTGATTATAGACGTTTTCGGCCTAATTTATTTATTTCTTTGATCGCAAAAATCCCCTTCATTGAAGAACAGTGGTTTGGAAGAAGATTGAAAATTGGAGAAAATGTAGTAATTGAGTTGAAACGCCATTGCGAAAGATGCATGATGATTACCGTAGACCCTGAAAATGCTAAGAAGGATCCTTCCTTACTTAAGACAATCGTTAATGAAAGAAATAATTATTTCGGTGTGTATGCTTCTGTGATTAAAATAGGTGAGATTTTTGTAGGGGATGAGGTTGTTCTTCTTGATTAATGGAAATGGGAAAGAGTTCTGAAGTATCCTAGATTTCGGTAGACAAATCACAAAAGGCAGGCTATTTCAGAATACATTTGATGCCGGCAGCCAATTACCCGAACGGCTGCCGGTTTCCTAATCGAAGGGTCCCAGTAGCAAATGATCCAGAAAAGCCTTCAAATGATTATACGGTTCCAGCGTCCTATCCCATCGTTTTTAATTGACCTTATTTCACTTTTTTCTAGAAAAAATGATTTTGATAAATGTTTCAGATGAAATGTAAAAAACTCTGTACCAGTTTTCGATAGTCATAGAAATAGGAGGGAATTTCGCTTTCTTTCAACCCAACAAAGGCATTCTCAGCAATCTGTGAATAATACCATTTTTGATTCTCTTTCCCGCGATGAAAACAATTCCAAAGAGAATCGCCCATCACTTCATAATCTGCTGCCATAGATTTCAGGTTGTCCCATTTATCAGCAACAATTAAAGCCTTGATTTCGAATGGAGCGATTCTAATCCAATCGATCGTATGCTGTTTTCGTTCTTCCCATGATTTTGTTTTGTCCTCGGTGTTTCCTGCAACAATCCTAGCAACTTCTGAACCAAATTCGTGTCTAATGTCCTCCAAGGTGACATCGGTATCTTCAACGGTGTCATGAAGATAACCGGCAGCCACCACCTCATCTGCAAACCCGTTAGCCTTTAATATTTCCGCAACCTGAATAGGGTGCGTAATCATGGGGGTGTTATTTGTTTTGCGGACTTGTCCTTCATGGGCCTTGGCCGCAAATTCAAGTGCTTTTTCTATCATTAAAATACCTCCAAAAAAAGATTTATAGAATACCCTTTTCATATTCTTCTATACGTTCTTTGACAAAAATAGGTACAGGACGGGCAGATTTTGTTTCTGAGTTTTAGCTGACATAAATGATTTCTGCTAATAGAATAGGGGACTCCTCGTCATCTCTAGTAATCTTGCAGTTCATCGTCATGCTGGCACCCCCGACTTTTTTCATCCGGCACCAAATGGTTAACCAGTCATGAAGAACAGCTGGTTTTTTATACTCCAAAGTGGACTTAGCCAGAACAAAATCAAACTCCGTAGTGCCGACAGTTAATTTCAAGCCCTCATCAAAGTACTCCGAAACAGCCACATCTATGTAAGTTAAGTAGTGAGCATTAAAAACAATCTTTTGCCCATCAATTTCAGAGTAACGAACCTTAAGCCGGTGTGAAAAGCGATATTCATCCTGCAAAATAAATCACCTCGTTTGTTAAAATTCTATTTTAAAAAGGAAATTCCTTTAAATGACAAAAAACATATTTTCAGAAATTGGTCATAGGTATTCTGGGATTGTCAGGAGAATTTATCGGCATTTTGGGTGTGCTTTTGGGAAATAGTCTTGTGGCCCGTATCATTCGTCATGTTCTTCTGTAGACTTTCTTCCATTACTTACTTTTCGAGAATGATGCATACTTTTTCACGGTTCAAAGGTTTACAATTTAGCTGAAATCAACAGATAATTCCGACCGTAGGAAAATCGATTTAGTTGGCGGCTTATGGAAGGACGATTTGTTCCGTTAAGCACATTAATTGGTTTTTTCTCACCTTGTGTTAATATGGATTTGTTAAAACGAAAACGAGGTGTATAAATGAAAATAGAAGTATGGTCTGATTATGTATGTCCATTTTGTTATATTGGCAAGCGCCGCTTGGACATGGCGCTTGAACAGTTTCCACACAAGGATCAGGTCGTGGTGGAATTCAAAAGCTTTGAGCTTGATCCAAATGCGCCAAAATATACGAGTGGTACGATTCATGAAGCACTGGCAAAAAAATATGGCATGAGTGTGGAGCAGGCAAAACAGGCAAATCAAGGAGTAGGTCAACAGGCTGCAAGTGTTGGTTTAGCGTTTCATTTTGATGAGATGAAGCCGACCAATACGTTTGATGCTCATCGACTGGAAAAATATGCGAAATCACAAGGGAAAGAAAAAGAAGTGGCGGAGAAGCTTCTATATGCTTATTTTACGGAATCAAAGCATCTCGGTGAACACGAGATATTGGCAGACATCGCGGCAGCAGCCGGCCTTGACCGCCGTAAAGCTTTAGAGGTTCTAGAGGATCCGAATGCTTTTGCAAATGACGTTAGACTCGATGAAGACCTTGCTCAGCAATACGGTGTACGTGGGGTCCCGTTTTTTGTCATCAATCAAAAATACGCCATTTCAGGTGCCCAGCCGTTGGAAGCCTTCACTAATGCACTAGAAAAAGTATGGCAGGAAGAATCCACTGCACCAGTATTTCAAGATCTTTCATCAGAAGAAGATGTCAGCTGTACAGATGGCAGCTGTGCGATTCCTGATAAGAATTAGTTTTTTAAAATATGCCATTTTTTTTAACACTCTTTTTTTGGAGAGGAAAGCAACAAGCAGGTTAAATAGAGTGAAAAATAAAAATGGGAAAGGAGCCAATGTTCCTTTCCCGTTTTTTGTCCGATAGGAAAGCCTTCCTAACAGGCAGGTATAAGGGAAACTACGCCTCTGTCTTCACCCTTACGGGCTCGCCAGTCGTCGTGTTTTCTTACTGTACATTTATCTTTTTCTGCTTTTGAATACCCACATATTGCCGTCTCTCCAGCAGCTCATCGTTTGAGTGTTGCCTCGTGGTGAATTGCGCCATCCAGTACAGCACAATCGCTCTCTTGAGGTATGACGGCGGCGGGTAGTACAGCGTCTGGATGTTCTTCTTCTAGAAGTATTTCTTCTTGAAGTGTTTCTGCGTGTTGATTGGCTTCTGCTGGATGTACGTCTTCTTGATGTCATGCCTCTTCTAGAAGTTCTTCTCCTTGAAGTACCCATGCCGCGGCCAGGATCCATGAACATGAAATCACCAAACCCACCCCGAAATGCATCATCAGCTGCTATTTGGATCTCTTCAGGTGAAAAGTCTCTTTCTGCCATTTTTTTGCACCTCCTTTGATATTGAAAAGGGAGTACGTAAACTATGTGACGATATATCGATAAAACTCACTCTTCTTTTACAATCTACGTTTTACTGCCCGTTTTTGTTTGGGACAAAAGCCTAAGCAAAGAAAAAATGCACAATAGACGTGTCATCACACCATGCTCCTTCATACGATTAAAGAAGGAGGGGTAAAAATGGACGAGACTGAAAAATTACAACAATATAAACTTTTTATAAATCCAGCTGACCTAAAGGAGCTGAAGCGGGACATTTGGATTGATGATCCTTTACCAGCACAATTAACGTTGGAAGGGAAGAGACTAGAAATCGATATTGCCTATCGGGGCTCCCATATTCGTGATTATGCAAAAAAATCCTATCAAATCACCTTTTACAAACCGAAGATATACAAAGGATCGAAATTAGTTCATCTTAATTCGGAATTTAAGGATCCATCCATGATTCGCAATAAATTTTCATTTGATTTCTTTACAGAGATTGGTGTGTTGGCCCCAAAAGCGCAGCATGTTTTTTTAACATTAAATGGTAGGCCAGAAGGTGTATACTTAGAAATTGAATCAGTAGATGAGCATTTTTTAAAAAGAAGAAACCTGCCAAATGGAAGCATTTTTTATGCAGTGGATGGGGATGCCAATTTTTCTTTAATGAGCGATTTGGATAAAGAAACGAAAAAATCGTTAAGTTTAGGTTATGAAAAAAAGATTGGAGAAGCAAACGAAGAATATAAATTACAGGAATTTATATTTAAAATCAATACCATTCCTAGGGATGATTTTGAGCGGGAAATTGTGAAGTATGTAAATGTTGACAGGTATTTGCGCTGGGTGGCTGGAGTGATCTTCACGTCAAACTACGATGGATTTGTTCATAACTACGCCCTGTATCGAAATGGAGAAACGGGTTTATTTGAAGTGATTCCATGGGATTATGATGCCACATGGGGCCGGGACGTTAACGGGAAAATCATGGAGGCGAACTACGTTCCGATAAGAGGATTCAATACATTAACCGCCAGAATTTTAGCTGTAGACACCTTTCGAAAACAGTATAAAACACTGCTAGAAGAAATCATGCAAGAAAAATTTACAACTGAATTTATCGTACCCAGAGTAGAAAAGCTCATGCGACACATCCGGCCATCCTTAGAACAGGACCCATACAAAAAGAATCACTTAAGTGAATTCGACCAGGAAATCAATATCATCAAAGACTACATCGAAGAAAGAAGAGCCTATCTACAAAGGAAGTTATACAAATTAGATTAGAGTGTCAGGCACCATCGAATATTCGACGGTGTCTTTTGATTGTTAATCAGAAAAGTAGGATATTCCTATTTGGATGGCGAATTTTTAAGCGGAAAAGACTTTAATGAAATAAATATGAATATGATGGTTATGTATTTTTAAGCTGCATGGAGTGCTGAATTCATAGGGGGGATGAGATGCTGAGAATAGTTATAGCTGTTACGGATGATGAAGAGAGCATCAAAAATGCGATTCGGGATATTTTGCGGGCTAAGCATAAAGGACATGAAGTGGCACTAGATTTGACCAGAATTAAAGACCGGGATCGAAAAAAAGAAATTATGAAATTATTGACAAAATATTGAAAGAGATAAAAAAAGCGAAAGAATCCACCACTTTACTTTTCGGGATTCCTTCGCTTTTTTATTTTTTTAGGAACGAGCCGTTGATAAAACACGTGTTGCAACTGATACTTTTTCTGTTCCTTCTTCTACATCTAAAATAAATTGCAGTATGTCCTCTGCTGCGTGTGAATTAATAAAATTTTGCTGACATTCGATCATTTCATTTAATTTCTCGCAATCGTTCTCAAGCAGGTGATTAATGGTACGAATGATATCTTTAGTGTCCTTACATACGACACCAAGATTTCTTTTTGATGCGAATGCGGGGTTTTCCTCTTCTTGTCCAGGTAATGCCCCGGTGATGATAATTGGAACATTAGCGGCAATTGCTTCAAACATGACATTTGGGCTGCCACGTGTAAAGGCAATATCTGAGCTCAACATTAGATCTTGGATGTTCTTGGTGAATCCATAAATCTCCACTTTGTCTCCATATTTGCCTTTTAAGGATTGCTCCAGTTTTGCTTTTAATTTTGCATTTCTACCTGCAACGATTTTTACGGTACAATCAAAATGTTCCAGGAGATTTTCGGCGATCGTTTTCATATTTCCTACGCCTTCACCGCCGCTCATGATTAAACATTTTAAAGGTGTTCCTTGTTGATATGTAACTTTATCTCTTGGACTTTTCCGGAAAAAACGCGACCTAACTGGGAATCCCAATAACTTAATATTTTCCGCAGGAATCCCATATTCCAAACACTTATCCCTTGCTTCAGTGGTGGGGCTGATAATATAATCTGCCCTTTTATCGGCCCAAAGCGGGTAAATATTCACCAAATCTGCAATAAGAATAACAAATGGAATTTTTATTTGATGTTTTTCTAGAATATTTAAGACCGAGCCATTAAAATTAGGATGAACAGATAAAATTAAATCAGGCTTAAATTCGTCCAATACCTTTAGAAAATTATTTCTAATCAGGATCTCAATGAAATGATCGACAACAGTCGGCTTTAGTGCTGAAAGATTCCAAACCAGTTTCCAAACATTTTCTGCATTTCTGGTTATTGGTCCGTAGGATTTTCCAATATTAGAGAGAATTGCTCCTCCTAATGAAAATCCATCAATAACACGGATGTTGACATCAGAATCGGCATTAATCTTTTCAAATAGAGATTCCGTTATACTCTTATGTCCATGTCCAGTATTATCCGATGAAATAATAAGTATATTTTTACCCATATTACCAAGCCTTTCTTAAACACCTGTTATATAATTATAGCAAAAAAAAAACTTAATGAATGCAAAGGATTGACAAAGTTAATATTTTGTTAATACTTTTTTAAGATTTGGGTATAATTTATATTCGATTGTCTTATGTAACCATATCTTAAAAAGTGCTTTCAATAAAGGGGATTTTATCATATTTTGGAAAAAAATACTTTAAGAGCCATATATACTATCTTTGTTTTTATTGCACTCGCTGCCTTTGATAATATAATACTTGGGCTTTTTCCGCCACTGTTTTCTGAAATTGCCAAGGATTTGGATGTAAATATTGCCAAAATGGGAATTGTTTCGGCGGCAAATATTCTGGTAACTGCCCTATCTTCCGTTTATTGGGGATACCTTTCGGGCAAGTTTAAACGCAAACGCCTGATTATAATCGGAACATTGATATGGGTAGTATCTGTCTTTTTAACATCAATTAGCAAAAGTTATAATCAGCTTTTATTTTATCAAGTATTAACAGGAGTAGGACTTGGGTGTATTGCCTCAATCGGGTTTAGTGTTTTAACTGATTCCATTCCTTATAGGATGCGGGGAATGGTGTTAAGTCTTTGGGGCATGACACAAGGATTTGGCGGTATTGCCGGTTCATTGATGGCCTCTTTGATTGCAACAAGAGCCAGTTGGAGAACTCCGTTTATAATTGTTGGATTCATCGGTTTCTTTTTAATCATCCTATATTTGTTTGTAAAAGAACCGAAGCGCGGTGAAGCCGAACCTGAATTGAAGGAAATCATGGAAAGCGGTGAATCTTACAACTATGTCATCGATGCAGGGCAAATCAAAAACATTCTGTTAAAGCGCAGTAATTTGCTTCTGTTTTTACAAGCTTTATTTTTGAATATTTCGATCGGAAGTTTAGTATGGCTTCCAACCTTCTACATATACAAAGTTGAGCAGCAAGGGTATGACATGAATACGGCGATTATTGCTTCTGGCTACCTTAATGCGATTTTTCAAATTGGCGGAATGACATCGGTTTATTTCGGCCATCTAGGAGATCGGATGCAGAAAAAAACATATAAAGGCAGGGCTTTCTTAACATCGGTATTTGTCTTGTTAACAATGCCGCTTTATATTTGCATGTTTATTGTTCCGATGACAGGTTTAGCACTTCCAAAGAATCAAAATGCTATTTTAATTTTAACAAAATTAGTGGAAGAAGTTATTTTGAATCCATGGATATTATTAATATTTGTTTTGTCATTTTTTGCATCGGCAGCACAGTCGGCCAATACGCCAAACTGGTTGGCACTTATTACAGATGTCAATTTGCCTGAGCATCGCGGGACAGCTTTCAGTATTGCGAATTTATCGAATAGTTTGGGAAGAACAATTGGAAATTTAGGAGTAGGGCTGATCCTTGGCATTGTCTCCAATTATACAAAGGAACCAACAAGCTATATCATAACATTATCCGTACTGCAATTATTCCTTGTTCCGTCCGCCTTATGTTATTTGTATATGGCCAAAAGGAATGTATCCGATATAAAGGAAGTTAAAATGGTATTGAAAAATAGAGTAGGTAATAATGAGGGATAATTTTTACTTGTAAAAAAAATTCATATTGCCGCAATTTTGGAAGGAAATTAGGTGATGATTGGAGGATGCCTAGCGGAAGCCAAACACCTTGGAGCTCCATGAACAGCCAGCGAGCACCTCATGCCTGGAGCTGAAATCAACTGCCAAATTAAACACTAAATAATAAAAAGATGCCATTAAGAACCCAAAGTCAACATTATTTTGGGTTCTTTTACTTAATGTAAGGACCCGCACCTATTGACAATCACGAAAACAGGGAGTAAAGTAAAAATGAAATATGTAATTAATTATTTAGATTGTTATTGCAATTCTCGTTAGGCGAGGCTTCTATACAAACATAGGCCACTGCCCGGAAACGTCGAAAGACGCCAATGGGTTGAACAGGTATTGCCGGATTAAGGCTCTACTTAACGTGGCTGAGATGTTTCTCTACGTTGTATAGTGCTAAAGCTAAACTAGGGGGATCAAAACAATTACTTTTTGTAATGTTTAAAACCCCCTTTGTGTCGAAAGGTGGTTTTTTTTATGTTTAAAAGAGTCACCAAATGTTTTTTGTCTGAATAATATATTCATATAGCAAAGGAGTGTGAGATTTTCGTGGACAGTTCCGGCAGTAGGCTAGGAAAAATCTTAATGGTAAACGGGAGCATTAATTTTGCTCAACTCACGGCTGGAAGTGTCTGGGAAAATCTCAGCTTCTGGCAGCGAGATTCCTGAATTAATGACTCCCAACCAAAATTGGGAGGTGCAGTAAAAATGAAATTTACAAATCCAAAAAAACAAGTACAAATTCAAAATACAACAGATGAAGCCGTAAACATTCACGGATTTGATATTGAATTAAATAAAGAAGATACAAGAAGAATTGACCGATTAGTAGATAACTATGAAAAAAGTATTTTAACCCATTTAGATGATGAATATTTTCGTAAAACTACTTGGTCCGACAGAATCGCTGACCGCATTTCTTCTTTTGGTGGAAGCTGGAGGTTTATTATCTATTTTGGCTTATTTCTTTCAGTTTGGATGATCTGGAATTCCCTGTCAATGACAAAGCATTTTGATAAGCCGCCATTCATTTTGCTCAATCTTATTTTATCCTTTATTGCGGCTTTTCAAGCACCTGTGATCATGATGAGCCAAAACCGTCAGGCAGCCCGTGATAAGCATGAATCTATTATCGACTTTGCTATCAATTATAAAGCAGAGCAAGAAATTGATGATATGCAAAGCCATCTTTACAAAATTGAAGACGAATTAAAAGCGATTAAACTATTGTTGCAAGAAAATCAAAAAGATGATATCGAACAAAGAAAAAAAAGTGTCATATAAATAACATGGTTAGGCGCCGCTGGCAAACAAGAGACAGTCTCGTACAGATTGTCTCTTGTTTGTTATTTGTTAAAGTATGCTAGCATTACCCATACATTATCTTTCATCCTCGAAATAAAAAACAATTTTCAACCAAACCTAGCTATTGTCTTTTATCTAAATATGAACAGTAACTGAACGGTGATTTGTCGTATGTAAATTATTAATGACAATGCCAAATTGTGTATTTATACTAAATGTGACTAAGCTTCACTTACAAATAGGACTATATAGCATGAAATAATAAAGGAGGAATTGATTATGTTAATTGTCACCACAGAAAATATTGAAGGATACAGAATCAAAGAAGTGAAAGGTGCTTGTTATGGTCTTGTTGTTAGAAGCAGGGGATTTGCCGGACAAGTGATGGCATCATTTCGATCATTGGCAGGCGGAGAGATCAAGGAATATACGGCAATGCTTGAGGATGCCAGGAAGCAGGCGATTGACCGGTTAACGAATAATGCTCACGCGATGGGGGCTAATGCTGTTGTTATGTTTCGTTATGACTCAGGGGAAATTGGCCAAAACATGAGTGAAATTGTTGCATACGGTACGGCTGTCATAGTAGAGAAAATAGAGTGAAAAAAACCTTGGATTTTTAAGGTTTTTTTATTTTTATTTTTATGGAATCAAATATAATTTAAAAAAGTGCGGACAAAATCACGGACAAGGATTACTGAAAAACCGTACAAATAAATTCCGTACAAAAAATGTAAATTATGGTTTCATGTGAAAAATATAGGTATTGTACCTTCAAAAAAATGAAAGTGAAAATTGATTTTTTTACATTTTAAATAAAGTACGGAGTTCCCGCTCGTCCGCAAATACCAGCTGGAAAAATTGCTTCTGCCGAACTAGCCGATCATCTTAAAAGTTTAGCAGGAGGAAAATAATAAAATGAAAATCTTAGAAAAAAGTGCAATAAATAAGAAAATGAACAAGGAAGACCGCATGGAAATTAGACTTTGTTCTGATCTTTCTACTTGGTTTACAGCATATTGCAAACAAAACGGCACAAATAAAACAAAAAAAATCACGTCTTTAATAGAAGACCTTCGTGACACTGTTGAAAAGCAGGAGGATAAGAGAAGTCAAAAGAATGACGTACAACATGAGTTAATATTAAAAGAATTAGAAAACCAACTTACAGCATTTAAAGATGAAATGATTCGTTTACGGGCACAAAGTGTCGATGAGAAGTCGGTCATAGAAAGTCTGTCAAGCTTGGTGCTTAGTGATGATGGACATGTATCTCAATCATTAAGCCGGAGCGATTTGAAAAAATATGAAATAGATGCTGTAAATGAAAAACGTTATCTTTGTTGCCCGCTCTGTAAGACATGGTTACAAGCCAGAGTTTTCCGACAATATCACTCCAGAGAAATTCATAAAATGCAGCCCGAACAAATTTATCAGGAAAATCATAAACAGGTTATTTCCGAATATAATTTTGCGATAAAAGTAGGATTCATAAATATTTCACATGGAAAATTAGTACAAATTAATCAAAAAGATGCGTCTTATAAATTTAGCAAAATAATAAGCACTGCTGAAACCAATAAATTTGTAGAAAGAATGAAAATCATAGAACTATTAGGGGTATCAAGATATACTTTCCACAAATATGTATCTGTTCTCGAAGCAAGCGGATGGAATTTTTTAAAAATGGGTCCTTACAAACAATATCGAGATAAAGATTTGGACGTAATGATTAAATTGAAATCTTATTATGATGCTGGTAATCCCGAGAAAATCAAAAATATATATTCCAAAAATACTATGTCACTTGAAGAGGCTGCCTTAAAAGTTGTCCGACAGTTAATTCCGGATCTAGTGGAAAATAAAAAGAAACCAGAACCTCCTTTTTCTTCTTATGGAAAATATCAGATTAAAAATAAAATACCTTGCCCATTGTGTGGTAAGTGGAAAAGCTATGGTCATTTTCGGGACCATGCCACAAAAGATCATGGTACTTCATCTGCAGAAATCTTTAGGGAGAATCGTGATAAAATCAACAAAATGTACAAAAAGAGAATGGCGAGCGACAAATAAAAAATAGTTGTTCACAAAGTGTTAAAGCAGATACTAAAAAGCTGGACCAGATGTCCAGCTCTTTTAGTTGATTTTTGATGTTTTCTTCTTTTTTCCTCCAAACCTGTAACGGTCCATCCATTGGTTTTTTACGTAGGATTCCACCTCATCACGTGGGAACAACCACTTCCTACCATACCGTAGGCTCGGAAAATCTGGGTCGTATAAAAATTCCTTTTCAATTGTTACCCAACTTAGTTTTAAGTAATCACAAAGCTGATGGCTATCCATAAGCAAGCTTCGCTGTTCAAATTTGTCCAATTGTTTTTGGATTTCTTGCAAAAACAATTCTTCCATTAATTTTTCGTCATAATCAAATGTAAAATTAAACAATGTACCAACCCTTTCAAATCAAAAGAGATAGCATGGAAGAATAAGACTAAAAAAATTCCCATCTATATAAGGGAAACTCTTATCAGTCCAAACCCATGCATTTTTCTTGAGTACTGGACTGATAAAGTCCCTATAATCAACTCGTTCCACTTCTAGCGGTACTTTGGTTTTATTCACCTTCCCTTTTTCTCTTCCTTAAAAATGTGTTCCCTATACTTTATTGAAAACACAGAAAAATATGTTAACCAATTGGTGAAAGTTACAAATTTTAATTTGATTCATCCTCTAGTAGACTGAAAATTAGCGGTTAAGTATTAAGGAAGGCTTTTAAACAAGAATTGCTGTCTATACTTGAAATACCGGATAGAATTCTGATAAAAGGAGATATCGGATGGCACACATAAGAAAAAGGAATAACACCTATGAATATCGTATCTATTTGCCTAAGGACCCACTTAATGGAAAGCGTAGGGAAATTACCAAAGGTGGCTTTAAATCCAAATCTGAAGCAAAAGCAGAAGCGCTTCAGATTGAGTGGGAGTTAGAGAACGGGACTTACTTATCAGAATCGAATGTTACTTTTGCAGAAGTTGTTGAGGAATGGCTGGATGCATACCGCGATTCAGGAGTAAAGCTAGGTACTATTCAAAATAAAATAAACATAGTAAATTCACATTTTCTTCCTGTTTGGGGTACATACCCAATTCAGAAAATATCTAATAAAATGTTTGATCAGCGAATGAATGATTTGGCAAAGAGGCATGAACTAAGTACTTTAAGAGGTATAAAAATTGTGGCAAATTTGATTTTTAAATATGCTCTTAAATACAAAATCATTAAAACGGACCCAACGGTTGGATATGAGTATCCTAAAGAGCAAACTACTGTTGAAGATTTAGAAAATGATGAGGGACCTGTCATCTTTTTGGAAAAGGAAGAATTATATAAATTCCTTGAATCTGCTTATTATTATGGAGATTACATTGATTATCCATTATTTTCAACAAAGGCTTTAACAGGAGTACGAATAGGAGAATTAAGAGCCTTAAGATGGTCTGATGTCGATTTTATGACACTTAAGTTAAGGATTACTAAATCAATGTACGATAAGGGAAAGACAGGAAATTATATAATAAATACGCCGAAAAACGGGAAAGCACGGACAATAGATATTAGCGAAGAATTAGTGGGGATTTTGCAAAAACATAAAAATGAACAAGATAAAATAAAGGCTCAAAATCACCGGGTTTTCAAGGATGAAGAATTTATATTTTGTGATGATAACGGCTACCCAGTTTCATATAAAACAGTCTGGGGTCATTTAAACAAATTAATTAAAGTGGCTGGAATTGATAAGCCTATTACACCACATTGCCTAAGGCACACGCATGCCTCCTTATGCATCGAAGCAGGTGCGGATTACAAGTATATTCAGGAACGATTAGGTCATGGTGATATCACGATTACGATGAAAACGTACGGGCATATGACAAAAGGTTTAGAGTCAAAAGAGTCCGTAAAGGTTTTTAAATTGTTGGAATGTGTTATACCCGATTGCAGTGGTGAACTGAACTCATATTATTATAATAGGGTACAAGTTGCAGAAGTGCTAAATGTAGGTCAAACGACCGTTGGGGAATGGTCTATTGCATTGGAAAAAAGCGGATGGGAATTTAAAACGATTCATTATAAGGGTAAAGATAAGAGGCTATATAAAATGGAGGATTTAAATATCTTTACTAACATGAAGTCCCTTCTTGCTGAAAATAGAAATATGAAGATCAAAGAGGCTGCTGATATTGTTGTACTACAAGCGGTAAAAATGCCATCCGAGCATTTTATGGTAAATGCAGAAAAAGATGGGGGAATAGATTCGCGAACCTTTGGTCATATCATTAAATTAAAAGAAATTATCCAAAAAACATCCCAGGAAATCGCAAATGTGAAATTTTTTCATGATGAGATCGACCACTTGAACGAGTTATTAATGTTAGTTGAAAATAAGATTAAAGATATCGTAGAAAATTATAGACACGACGAGATTGTTTAATTAGAGCCACTGTTTCCGGATAAAGATTATAAATGCCTGATTTACGGTGGCTTCTGAAAAAAAGGATAGATTCGACAACATTGTCGAAATTATTGTTTTGGTAAATCTAATAAGGCTTCTATTTCAATGGGATAGTGAAAGTCTTTGACAATCTTACCATCATTAAGGGGAATAAAATCAAGTTCCGGTACACGAATAAACCCGAGATGTGACTAATTGTTCAACCAAGGTGCAAAGAGGGAAAGGGGGAACTGGGACATATTTTATGAGTAAAATATGTCCCAGTTCCTCCTATGATAAATTAATCATCGTATGTTGTAAATTTGACGGCATCGTTAGCTATAAATGTAATTTTCTTGTCTCCCACCTGGACGGTTTGGGATTTTTTTAGGAAATTAATTGTTTTTACTATGAGAGCCTTGTTGGTTTCATCTTGGAGATTTTCTGAAACAAAACTTAAGTCTTGTATGAGTGCAGCTATATCTGGGCTTTGTCCCAGTGCAACATCTTCGTTTAAGGATGAAGGAATCAATGGTTCTTGATTCAATCGTAAATCATCTGCGGTAGCAAATTCAATTTCGTAAGTTTGACCAGAAGCTTCTCTAACAGACTCAAAAATCAGTGTTTTGTATCGTTCCTCAAGCCAATCTCTTTTAAATTCATCTTTAGTAACAACTGTTAGTACATCATCATCTATTTGAATTTCACTATCATCAAACCAATAAAAAGCAGGTTTTGATATTTTAGTTTAATCACTTCTAATACATCATTCCACATGTTTTTCTCTCCTGTTTTTCGCTTGAATGAGGATATTCTAAAGGTTTTCTTTTCTCCTAGATTGGCAAAAATGTTAATTCATCGATATTCTAGATACTTTTTTTCGAGGACTGCTAATCTCACAATACTTTTATTGCTTTTTAATATCGTCTAGAACTTGTATCAAATTATTATTTATCGCAAACGTCCGATATAACGGAAACGTGGATGGTTAATAACACTAATAATGACTCTTTCTTTTAATACAAATAGAAAAAAGAATTATTTTTCTTGCTCAATAAAAAGAATCGAATGCGTTAAATAATATCATCGACTTAGACAGTATTGTTGACTGTAATTTAATTAATAATACGGTTAATTTAAATAGTTCTGCCCAAAATAATAAATAAAATATTAGCGGAGGACTATTGAATGCTTAGAAAAGAAACTAAGATTACAACATTATTTTAGATAGCAATAACTGGTGTATTTCTAACAACTATCTATTCAATATTAATTGGTATTTTAGGAATAAAAACAATTAAAATGATTAGCCATATCTATCGTCAAATTAAGATACGTGAACAAAAATATTGAAGATGACTATGTAAACTCTTTATTTCTTTAAATAAATTATATAGATATTTCATAAATACATGTTCTTCAAACCTAAAAACTAATGCTATGTTTCATGCTTAGAACCATTTGTTTCTCATATACCCGCTCAAAGTTTTGAAATGGTATATCCTTGTTCAAATATGAAATATAACATTTTTGGTTTCACTAATATCTGAAATTTAAGTAACCTCATAAGGTTCTGTAGGAATTATTATTTGGATGCAGCACTATTATTGAATTGTTGATAGTCCATCGTAGTTGGGAGTGCGTGTTCCTAATAATACTATAAGATTTTTGGTTCTTGCTATTTCAAGTGTATATTTTATAGAATACGTTATAGACAATTTAACGAATGAAGGCTGATCAGAAGGTTTTGTTTTTTTGAAAAAGAAGAAGAATTTTATTGCTGAAAATACTAGATAGTTATGGACAGTTATTAGCTGGAGTTTAAACTGTTAAAAATCAGAAAAGGAGAAAGGGCTAAAGACATCTATGGGGAAAATGAATGAAACATTACATAACGATTCAAATTGAAAATGATTACATTATAGAAAATCAATTAAGAGATTTTCGTATGTATTCTTACTCTTTTCCGGGTTCTTGGTTATTTTATCGAGAAGAGACATATATTGAGATAGATGGGTATGCTAAAATACGGTTATTTTTATCAGTAGCTTTATTCGAAAACGGAATAGGTATCTATTTGTTCGATGAAGATAAAGATGGGAATGTATATACTGGAGATTGGTACGAATATCCTGATTTAGAATCAGCGATTTTGTGCAAGGAGCTACCTCTAGAAGTATCATTAAGACTTAAAGAGCAGCGTAACAAATAAAAAAGATAATAAAAGGTGTAATTTTTAAAAAATTGCCCATACCACCTTTGTCATGATTTAGGCACTAGTTTTTTGAAGATCAACTTCATAACCTAGTGTCTTTTATTTTTTTACAGTCCTTTTTACATGTGTTTCTTCTCTTCGTTTGTCAAAATAATCAGCACCCAGCTCCTGATAAGTTTCTCTCTTCTTTTACAAGTGCTAAACAATTTTTAATTATCGAATTTCATTTTCTTCATCTTTTTTACTTTAACTTTATGAGAATGTAATGCTTGAAATTCTGGGTTATTCATCACAAGGCTCATCGCTGCTAAGTAAAGGAATCGTCGCAGTCTTGATCTTCCGCGTTTATAAATGACAATTTGACCCTTCCACTTTCCTGTGCTTGCTTTATCTAGATGCAATCCTGCATGCCTTAGTAGAGAATTACCGTGGGGGAAACCACTTAAATCTCCTGCTTCACCTAATACGCCAGCCAAAGACGTTCTATTAAAGGTTTCTAAGTGTTGGAGTAAAATGCTAGTTCCCTAGATAACGCAATTTAGTTAGTGATACATTTTTGCAATAATCCTTCGGCAAGACTTTAATCATGAATTCGATAAGACCCGCCTCATCCAGATATAAAAAGCTTTGTTTTTAGGTAAATTTGTAAAATCCCTTTAAGCGTTAATGATATTACTAAACAAACAGGAGTGCCACGAACTACCATATATGCTAAAGTAAAGGGAATGGTAGAAGAATAGATATGAAGAAGATGTGTGCGAACTGTACCAAAGATTATCCTATTGAAGGAATTCAGTAGCTGCCCGGAGGCAAGTATGGGAACTAGTATTGTCCGTAGTGCTATCCAGAAGTGTTAGAAACATATTGGAAATTGCCATTGAATCGTGAAAACCACTAAAATAAAACACTGACTTTTTAGCCAGGAAGGTGGGTTCTAACCGTCGTACTTTTTTCTTTGGTAAAATTTTTTTAAAGTAGCAGCAAACACACTAAAAAGGGGTAAGAAAAACTCGATCGAAATTGAATATCTTACCGAGTAGAATCCCTATGATCCTGTTCGACAACATTTAAGAATATTATAGAGGTAAGAGGTATGATAAATTAATAGAAAAAGGCGCTGGTAAAATGGATAAAATTGGATTAATAACACGTCTAAGTAATTCCAGTCGAGGTAATTTTTTTTCAACAGAGATTCCAAAAGCTTCAAAAGAAGATGAGAAAAAGATTGAAGAATTGGTTGGCGAATTAGAAAGTGAAGGAAAAATCAAGTTAAGAGAATGTGTAAAACGAGAATACTCAGTTTATTTACATGGAATAATTAAGTATACATCCGAGTAATCGTGTACCTTTTTATTAGGGCTCCTGCCAACAAACCCAAATTATATCCTAAAGTGACATCCTGCTTAAACACTCTTCTTTTTGATTTGACATATAATTTCATTTCAAATCAAAAAAGAGTGTTCAGAAGATGACGAGTTTTTGAACATATAATAGGTTTGCTTTTTTTACTTGGTTCAGCAAACGGGCCATTTAATGTAATAACTACTAGTTATAGATTAAGCTGCCGTTGTGATGACTTTTTCTTACTGAATAACTGGATAGTTGAATAAGAGATCATCTCAGGGAACAATAAAATGAGGTGTATTCTATGAAATCATACGTCATCTTAGTGTTAGTATTTGTTCTATTAGTTGTGCCAAAAAGTGTAAGTGCAACAAACGAAGAATATGAAGTGGTATCGAAGCTAAATAAAGAAGATATAGTCTTGTACGCTAAGAAAATGAACGGGTTATATCGAGACTTCAAAATTGATTTTAAAGGAGAGACTTACTTCAGACCTTTTTGGATGTGTGTTACAAATCCTACCTATGCCCCAGAACTATTTTACAAAGACATTAATAAAGATGGAAAAAAGGAATTAATCATAACTTTAACAAAAGGAACTGGTTCTGGAGTACATGATGAAGAAGTTTATGTCTACAGATATACAAACGGATTAGTTGAAGTCCTTGTTGACAATCCTTTAGCAATTATTTATAAAAACGTAAAAACAAAATTAACTACTAAAAAAGCCGAAATCATTGTGGGGAACAAAGTATCCATTTTTGATACTAAACAAATAGAACCTGCGCATTTATTTGAGGATATAGCTTTTGGCGGCATTATTGATTATGAAGTAATTAACAATAAACTTATGGCCAGAGTTAGTGGGCAAATAACACCTGCGATGTCTGTTGGAGATATTATTATTGTTTATGAATACCGTAATAAAATGTATCAAGCGAAATCAATTGAATTTATACCACATGATTCGATTGATAAAAATCCTTTTTATGGTCCAGTGAAGCATTCATCGATATTTAGCAATCGGGCGCGATTCAGGAGTAATGATAAAAGTCCAAATTTCTCAATTTTAATGAGAGATTGGGCTTTTATATTTATTTGTACAGCAAAATAGCGCTTTAAACGGGTGCAAAATATAACTGCTAAAGTGACAGGCTTAATAAATGATGTCAATACTTATAAGTAATTTGTTTGTTTTAACGAAATCAATAAGCCGTATTGTATTTCTACTTTACTTAAATTTTTAACCATTTTGAGTTGCATCCCAATATATTGACACTCAATATATTGTGTTGTATAGTATGAGAAACAATATATCGAGTATCAATGTATATGTGAGGTAATAATTATGAATCCCTTGTCAGAATCTACATATTTGATTTTATTAGCTCTCTATCACGAACCTTTACACGGTTATGGAATTATTAAGAGTATCGAAGAGGTTAGTAATGGCAGCTTTATTATTGCACCAGGAACGCTTTATGGAGTTTTAAATAATTTGCAGAAGCAAAGGTTAATTGAAACTGTAAAACAAGAAGAGGACAGTCGTAAAAAGAAAACCTATGCTATTACAGAGAAGGGCAAAGAAATATTGCATTTAGAGTTTAACAGATTTCAAAAAATGATAACTTTCACTGAAAAAATAATGGAAGAAAGGATATAAGAAATGGTAAAAAGTAATAACTTCAAAAAGGTGAGTAAGAAATTTTCTAATTTTACAGAAGAGGAACAATGGTTACAAAGCATGTTACAAGATGGTTGGGTACTTAAAAGTTATGATTCGGAGGATATTGATGACTGTCAATATGTTTTCGAACCTCTGCAGTATGCAGAACAAAAAAATCGGATTTACAAAATTGATTTTCGTATGTTCAATAAAAAAGAGGATTTTAATGAATATAACAGTCTTTTTAATGATGTAGGATGGATTGGTCTTGCGAAGCATAAAGGGTACTTTAAACATATTTTTTATACTGATTCCCCAAAAACAAACAAAGATATTTTTTCTGACGTTGAATCTTATAAGGCACGAGAAAAACAAAAAATGTTTATCTGTTTTATATACACACTAATTTTAGTAATGCTCTTCATTATTGCAGTTGTTCTTTACAAGATTTATGGAAATATTTCTATCTTGTATGGTGGAATTATGACTTTATTTTCAAATGTACAACCATTAAGAAGTTACTATAGACATAGAAAAGTATATAAATCACTTGTATAAGTGGATCAATAGATTATGGATATCCTTACTTGGTGAGCAATTAGAAGATAAGTTAAATGAAAAAATATGAGCCTTCTGCAGATGGGATAGATTGCTGCGGTGATCCCCTTTTTATTGAACTAAACCAGCTAATAGAAACTTAGTGATATTCAACAATCGGGCGCTATTCAGGAGTAATGATAAAAGTCCAATTTCTTAATTTTAATGAGAAATTGGACTTTTTATATTTATTTATGATGCAAAATAGCGCCTAAAATTGGTGCAAAATAACTCCTAAAGTGACAGGATGTAACTGCTAGACTAAAGTAGTCAGAAAACGCTAGATAAAATTGAACACTTATTTGCCAATTTGATAAGGGGGAGGATTCAGTTGGTAACCGGCCCGAGGGCCGGTTACCAACTGAAAACTTCAATAGTTCCCCTATTTTAATACATGCCCTATCATTGTAAAATAACTATTTTAATAGTCTAGAATTTTACAATGATGGGGGTTAGGAAAGGTGGATAAGTGGCTCATGTATATGGAAATACATCAGCTTAGGAAAAAAGGATTTTCAATAAGCAAGATTGCGAGGAAACTAGATATCGCAAGGAATACAGTTTATACCTATCTGCAAAGAGATCCTGAAGACATGACTGAATGGTTGGCTTCTATCCGAACCAGAAGTAGGAAGCTTGACCCACATAAAGAGTTGATTCTAACTTGGCTTAAGGACCACCAAGACATGTCAGCTGCACAGGTTTTCGATTGGCTTAAGGAGAAAGACAATCGCTTGATGGTTGGTGAAAGTACAGTAAGAGGTTATGTAAAGGAGCTTCGTGAGATTTATCATATTGAGAGGACCCATCCCACAAGAAGTTATCAGGCTGTTCAGGATCCCCCGATGGGGGAACAGGCTCAGATTGACTTTGGTCAAACCAAACAGAAAGCCTCCAATGGTAAGGAAGTCAAACTGTACTTTATCTCATTCGTTCTTTCTAATTCCCGTTATAAATATATGGAGTGGCTTGATCGCCCCTTTACCACTAGGGATGTAATCAGAACCCATGAGAACGCGTTTGAATACTTTGGAGGAATTCCTAATGAACTTGTTTATGATCAAGATTCTCTCATCGTAGTAAGTGAGAACTCTGGCGATCTCATCCTGACTTCTGAGTTTCAGGGTTATCGGCAAGAACGAGATCTTAATCTTCGCGTTTGTCGTAAAGCTGACCCAGAAAGCAAAGGGAAAATTGAAAATACGGTCAAATTCATTAAGAAAAACTTTGCCAAACACCGGGTTTTTCATAACCTTGACCAATGGAACGAACAGTGTTTGGAATGGTTGGATCGTACCAGGAACGGTAAAATCCATAACACTACAAAAAAAAGACCGGCAGAAGTGTTCATCGAAGAAAAGCAACACTTAAGACCGATCACAAACAAAAAAACATTTCATAATAAGATGAGTATAACAAGGACAGTCCGAAAGGACAATACCATCTTGTATCAGTCAAACCGATATTCTGTTCCTCTCGGAACTTATAAAAAAGACAAGATGGTTTACTTGATAATTACTGATGATGGGCGTCTGGTTATACACGATAAAGCAGAAAGAAATGTAATTGCGGACCATAGACTAGAAACAGGCAAGGGAAAGCTAGTTCAGGATCGAAACCATACTCGTGACCGGTCCCGAGGCATACCAGAATACATTTCTCATTTAGCAGCCAAATTCAACAACCCAGATCAGGCAAATGACTATCTGGAAAATATCTATCATGGGTACCCAAGGTACATCCGGGATCAACTTCAATTAATTCGAAGAACGATAGAGGAACTTGACGAGGATCTGATGAATCAAGCAATGGAAGAGTGTATAAAAAAGAAGCTTTACAGCGCAAATGACTTCAGCGATGTCGTTGAATACCTAAAACGCCAACGCTTATTGAACACTAATCCAAAGCCTCCGTCCCCTGCAGTTCACCCAATAAAGTCGTTAAATGATGCCGATGAGTCAATTTTATTGGCCAAGCCGTCAGTAAGAGATCCAAAGGAATATGAAGAATTATTTAAAGGAGTAGTCATATGAACGTGATTTTGGAAACTATGCAGAATCAGTTAAAATCACTGACGTTGACGGAGGCAGCTAAAGTTGTTCCGACTATCATTCAGCAAGCAGAATCGGAAGATTGGTCTTATATCCAGTTTCTTCAGAAATTGCTTGGGCATGAGCAAGAAAGACGGGAAGAAAAACAAATGGAAAAGCGTCTGAAATGGGCTGCTTTTCCCTTCCAAAAAACTCTTCAGGAGTTTGATCTTAATGAACAACAATCGCTTAGCAGAAAGCAATTTACACAATTGAGCGAGCTGAACTGGCTTGATCAGATGTTCAATCTCATCCTCCTTGGTCCCCCAGGAGTTGGCAAAACACATCTAGCTATAGGTTTAGGATTGGAAGCAATATACAAGGGCTATAAAGTTGCATTTATCTCAATGGGAGAACTGATTCACACATTAAAGACTGAGGAAATAACAAGAAGATCTCAGGCACGACTCAAGAGGATTAGAGAAGCAAATTTGGTTGTCATCGACGATTTAATGTTTATGGCAATGGATTCAAAAGAGGCTAATCTTTTTTTTCACTTGATTAACGAGCTTTACAACAGTGCATCTATCATTCTTACATCCAATAAAGGGCCAAGTGATTGGGGAGACTTGATAGGTGATCCAGCCATCACCACGGCAATTTTAGACAGAATTGCACACCGTTCTGAGATTGTTCATCTAAACGGCGATAGTTACAGAATGAAACATAGAACTTCCATTTTTGGAGAAAAAACTGTTCAAAAATAATGAGCAAAAAGTGTTCAATTTTACTTGACGCTTACACAGGATTAAGCTAAAGCTAACTTTAGTTGGAAATGATTTGATTGTTAACTAATGCGAAGGAATTCATGACTATGTGTCGAATTATGGAAATAGACAAGTGGAGGTGGAGAGATGAAAGATTTGTATTTTCGAGATAACGGTTCTTTTACCATTGTTCAGTTTACAGATTTACATTGGAAAAATGGTAATCCAAAAGATATTCAGACATACTCGTTGATGAAGCGGATTTTGGAAGTTGAATCGCCGGACCTTGTAGTTTTTACAGGCGATGTCATACATAGTGAGGAATGTGAAGATCCATTCGACTCTTACAGAAACGCTGTTAGGGTAGTAGAGGAATTTGGTATTCCTTGGGCATCTGTTTTTGGAAATCATGATGCGGAAATGAACTGCTCAAAGACTGAGTTGATCAGTTTGCAACATGAGCATCGACATTGTTTAACAGAAACTGGTCCTGAATTAGAGAATAGATTTGGTAATTATCTTTTACGAGTTAAATCCAAAAAATCAGATGAATCAATTATGGCATTATATATGTTTGATTCAGGGAGTAACTTAAATCATCCGATCGGTGGATATGAATGGATAACACATAGCCAAATTAACTGGTATAAAGAAATTTCAAGACAATTAACCATGTCAAACAAGGGAATGCCACTACTGTCCTTGGCGTTTTTTCATATACCTTTACCTGAATACAACGAAGTATGGAACTATCATATATGCTACGGTCATAATTACGAAGGAATGGGTTGTCCAAAAGTTAACTCTGGTCTGTTTACTGCATTTCTTGAAATGAATGACGTAAAAGGTGTTTTCGTTGGGCATGACCATATTAACGATTTTTGGGGCGAGTTACACGGAATTCGACTCTTTTATGGCAGGGCTACGGGTTACAACACCTACGGAAAAGAAGGGTTTTCCCGAGGGGCAAGAATTATTCGTTTATTTGAAGAAGATCGATCTTACCAATCATGGATTCGATTGGATGATGGTACAAAAGTTGATCATCAACAACGACATGATCCTGATCATGTTTGGAAACGTATTTAAAGGACATTTTCACTAAAAGGGGTACAGCCACATATCCTCCAAGTTAATTTTAAAGCACCCCCAAAACGAAATTTTAGCCTATCTTGTAACAAAGAAGCTCATTTTATCGTTTTGGGGGTATTCTGTTTTCTTGGCTTGATGGGCATGTGGCGAGACCCCTTAAAGTAACTTAGTGCTTTTGTTCAATAACGATCTTCAACAATCGGGCGCGTGTGCGGCTGAGCTTAGGTCGTATCATATAACGGGTGGGATTCCCGTCGAGTAAGAACTAGCCATTCACTCGTAGCGAGTCTTGGAGGACTAAAGGTAACTTTAGTCTTTAAGCGTAGACAGTTAGGTGGCGGGCCGAAAGCCAAATGGCTGAAGGGATTGAGCTCCATAATGATTGTAAGTCGAGAGGGCTGATGCTTTATGCGCTGCAGAAAGCTACATTTTACCCCTCGTTAAAGGCAAGAAGGGTAAGACCTCTCTGGAGTCATAGACCTTGGCACGTTATACATTGATATGATACGGCAACTCAGGAGACCCTACCGGTCTTTTCTTTTTTTTTTAGAAGAGTATGGTGTACAAGCGATAACAAGCAAGGAAACCAAATGCCGATGTAGGGAGTCGGATAGCAGCGTAGTGCGTGCGTGGCAGCACGTTCATCAGGTGGGTTAAAGTCCCACTGAATCTCTGACTAGGAGATTCATATCCAAACTTGGGAGTAATGTCTCAAGGGCTGATGATTTATCATCAGAGGGCAGAGCGTCCACCGCGAGGTGGAGTCTGAAGGGCTTGAGGAGAAATACCAGGCCGTAGTGAAACGGGGCTACCCGAAATGCGAACCGGTCGGCCAAAGATGGGGAAAGGTCGAGCCTGCACTATGGAGGCGAAGGCGCTACTAGTCCACCCATCGTACCAAGGTGTGTGCGGGCGGCATGGTATGGAAGATGAATGCAGCGACCCATGGAGATCTCGTAGTGTCTGGAACAAAAACACTTTTAGGGACAAGTGGTTAAATAAAGTCGGGGTAATTGTTTCTGTGACAGTTATCCGGTAAGGAAATTCACAGAACTCCAGTAATGTGAACTATAAGGTATCCCCGAAATGGACACAAATGCACTGCGAGAAGTCGGAGAGCTGAATAGTACTTTAACAGACGAACAACAAAAACGTCTGGAACATCTATATAGATGTCATTTATTTATTCAAAAGGTAAATAAATGGGGAAGGCAGCCTGCTTTATGGAACCAAAATCCGAAATTAGTTTTGCGAGTAAAACGAACAAGAACGGAAAGTTCCCTTTGCGAAAGACCCTAAACTTGTATGTGGAGGATACGAAACCAATGGCGGATAATGGTACAACAACTAAGATTCATTCCTTAATAGATAAGGTTTACCACCCAACAAATCTATTGATGGCTTGGGAAAAAGTTAAGGAAAACAAAGGTAGCGGAGGAATCGACAATATCAGTATTAGTGATTTTGAAAAGGTACAGTATAAAGAATTAGACTTACTGCACCAAAGACTGAAAAATGATTCATATAAACCATTACCAGTCAGAAGAGTTAACATTCCTAAAAGGAATAAACCAAACGAGAAGAGACCTCTTGGAATTCCCGCAATTCGGGACAGAGTTTGTCAACAGGCTTTAAGGAATCGTCTTGAGCCAATATTTGAACCAACTTTTAATGACTGTAGTTTTGGATATAGGTCAGGAAAGTCTACCCATCAAGCTATGAGGAAGATATATCGTGAGATTATCAATGGTTGCGAATGGGTCCTAGATGCAGACTTGAGAGATTTCTTTGGGAATGTTCAACATGAATTGTTAATAAATAAAATTGCGGAAAAGGTAAGTGATGGACGAGTCTTACGACTCATTAGGCAAATGCTTGAAGCGGGCTATATGGAAAAGGGAAAGAAACATGCGACCACTCAAGGCACGCCGCAAGGTGGGGTAATCAGTCCGCTATTCAGTAACATCTATCTTGATTCATTTGACCATGAAATGGTTGATAAAGGGTATCGACTTACAAGATTTGCCGATGATTGTGTGCCACGAAAACTGGCGATCTGTGCCTGAAAGGCACAAGCAGCTAGTTGTGCTGCACTTAAGATGAGAGTAGGTCTCTCGCAATCGCTATACAGGTAGAGGTTGCAAACCACCTTAAGGTGCCATGGTCAAAAGCCATGGTATTGAGCGTTAAGGAAAAGGCAGAGCAAGACTCTGTCAGGTGCGTATTAAGGAGACGAAAACCATTGAACCGCTGAAGAAGTATCGAAAGCGTAAGAATGTCATCAAAACTGAGGGGGAGTCGTTAACTCAGGATCAGTTCGGAGGGAACCTGTTTACTGTCCGTTCGGTGACCGGTATAAAGGCGGCGTGAACTTAATACAGGCTTGAGTGTGGAACGTGGGAACCTACGACATGGATGCCAAGGGAGAAATTCAAGTGGAAGCACCACAAGAATCAGAGTACCAATGCCATGTATAGGGGCGGAATAACCCGTAGTAGTAATGAAACCTCCTAACGGAGGTGGAGCAAAGGGGTTATGTTATTCAGTTTTATGAGCAAGTCAACCATTTAAATGGGAGGAACTTATGAATAGAACAAAGTCGTATGAGATATCTAAAAAGGTAGTTTATGAAGCCTTTCTAAGAGTAAAAGCAAATAAAGGGTCAGCCGGAATTGACAAAGAGTCAATTGAAGAATTCGAAGCAAATTTAAAGGATAATCTCTACAAACTATGGAATAGAATGTCCTCGGGAAGCTACTTTCCTCCAGCGGTAAAAGCTGTAGAAATACCAAAGAAAGGTGGCGGAACTAGGACATTAGGAATTCCAACTGTTGAAGATAGAATTGCACAAAGGTCGTGAAGATATATTTTGAACCCAAAGTAGAACCATTCTTCCATAAAGATTCGTATGGATATAGACCTAATAAAAGTGCAATTCAAGCATTAGAGATAACCCGCAAAAGGTGTTGGAAATACAACTGGGTTCTTGAATTCGATATTAAAGGACTATTCGATAACATTGACCATGGATTACTAATGAAAGCAGTAGAAAAGCACACAAATAATAAATGGGTAAAACTATATATTAATAGATGGTTAAAGGCACCTTTTCAAACAAAAGAAGGTGTGGTAGAACGGACTTCTGGTACACCGCAAGGTGGAGTTATAAGCCCAGTTCTAGCCAATCTATTTCTTCATTACACATTTGATAAATGGATGACTATTACTTATCCAAATAATCCATTTGCAAGATATGCAGATGATGCAGTCATCCATTGTAACTCAGAAGCTGAGGCAAAGAGTGTGCTTGAATCGCTAAACAATAGGATGAATGAATGTAAACTGGACTTGCATCCGACCAAAACAAGAATTGTATATTGTAAAGATGCAGGCAGAAAAGAAAATCACGAAAATATCTCGTTTGATTTTCTAGGATATACATTTAGACCAAGACGTTCGAAGAACAGATGGGGAAAGCATTTTATTAACTTTACACCTGCGATTAGTAACAAATCAAAGAAATCAATTCGGCAAAAAGTAAGGGACTGGAGACTACAGTTAAAAGCTGAAAAGGACCTTGCAGACCTCTCAAATATGTTTAATTCACAGATTATAGGGTGGATAAATTACTATGGCAAGTTCTACAAATCTGAAATGTACTCAACATTAAGGCACATCAACAAAGCCTTAATAATATGGGCAAGGAGGAAATACAAAAGGTTAGCTCGTCACAAGAAAAGGGCAGAGTATTTCTTAGGAAGAATTGCACAGCAAATTCCTAATCTTTTTAAACATTGGGAAATAGGTATCAAGCCTACGGCTGAATAATGGGAGCCGGATGAGCTGAGAGGTTCACGTCCGGTTCTGTGAGGGACTACTGGGGAGGTTCCAGTGGTCTACTTGCCGGGTAGTATTCTGTAAAACAAGAAATGAAGCAGTGAAGGCATTAAATGATGCAAGGCAAATACTATCTAAAATTGGCTTAACTCTCCACCCTGAGAAAACCAGAATTACACATATTAAATGGGGATTTGAATTTTTAGGATATAAGATTAAACAGGGAAAAGGACTTAAACTTCCTCTCCATAAAATCAAAAAGCAACCTAACATCATAAACATCTATGCAATTCCTACTGAGAAGTCAGTAAAGCGATTCATGGACACTATACGTAGCCGTACAAAACGAAGAATCCCATTAAGCTTATTTGAATTAATAGAAAGTATCAATCCTGTTATCAGAGGATGGGGTAACTACTATCGAAAAGCTCACGTTAGAAAACTCTTCAATAAACTCCAACGCTGGATTGTAAGAAGAATATGGAGCCATCGATTTAAAAGATGGCGAAACATGGGTTGGAAGAAACTTCACGAATCCAAACTCTATTCGGCTTACAAACTTGTAAACCTTACTTCATTAATTCCAGATTTAGAATCTAAAGTTGCATCTAAAAGATGACATAAAGGAAAGCGGATTACGGGAAAACTGTACGATCCGTTTGATTGAGCGGACGGAGGAAGGCTTATGCCGACCTCCTTCGACTCTACACCAATGAAGTTGGGTAATGCCGATGGAGGAAAGGCTAGCTACCAGTTATCAACCTTACTAGGGACACATTTACTACACACAGAGGTAGGTATAATGATGGAAACAAAACTATTGAGGATAACAGAAATGTGAATGGTAACTAGGAGGAGCCGTGTGCGTTAATAGCGCAAGCACGGTTCTGTGAGGGTGGTGGAGTCCAATTTATCGCAAGGTAGAAAGGCTCCCTTCTACTCGACTTCTTCAACAGAATTGTGCTCTTTCTTATGTATAGGACCATATTGTTTAATAGGGGTTTACAAGAATAGCAAAATATCCTTCGAACAACAAGCATTTGAGAGAGGCAATGATTAGTTGAACATGATACAATGAATTGAAAACTTTTTCCAAAAAATTGATGAATTGCTAATTTAAGGGGGTGTTTACATCAGTAAATGAGTTCTTAAATGAATGGAAATATGAAGCAGCTGTTACCCAAAAAGTGCTGGATGATGAGACAAGACGACTTGAATGTTCCTCGCGTATATGGTCCTATCAAAGAAGAATGGGAAGCAATTAATGCTCAGAAGAGCTGATATCGGTGATATAAAAAAGGCCGGTGAGCCGGTTTATTGTGCAAAAATTTCTCCAGGAGGTATTAAAAAATGGCATTCACATCCAAAAATATCTTTATTAATTTATCAGTAAAAGACGTGAACAAGTCCACAAATTTTTTCAAGGAGTTAGGTTTTGAGTTCAACCCTCAATTCTCCGATGAGAATACATCTTGTATGATCATCAGTGGCAACATCTTTGCTATGATAATGATTGAAGAACGTTTCAAAGGATTTAGTAAGAAGGAAATTGTGGATACTACTACTTCTGCCGAAGCAATTCTCACCTTTTCAGCTGAAAGTCGGGATCAAGTAAATGAGATAGTAAATAAGGCATTGTCTTCTGGTGGTAAACCTATTAGTGAGCCTCAAGATCATGGATTTATGTATATTTGGGGGTTTCAGGATTTAGATGGTCATTTATGGGAAGTTGCTTATATGGATGAAAGTGCAATTAATCAGGAATAAACTTTAAGGTTTAATGACGAATCAAGCTTAATATTCTAAGGGATGATGCCTTAAAAGGTATCATCTTTTTATTTATTTTTTATCAGAGATTAGAATATGTGAAGTATTGGACTTAAGTAAAAGGGGCTTGACTTGAATAAGATTTAAGCATTAATCTTCCACAATCAGGCGCATTTCTAGAGTAAGAAATGCGTTCTTCTTAATGAATTGGGCCAGATTGTTAAACAAGAAACCATATAAATAAAGGGGTTTTGAGTATAATTTTTAAAATTGGTAAAATAGAAGCGTTGTCAATTATACATACCAAGAGGGGGTTGTTTTGTATGGATACTAAAGTATCTACGAAAATGAAAATACTAAAGCCAGCTAATGAAGTTTTTGAAGCTATAGTGGATCCTGAAAAAATCGGGAATTTTTGGTTCTCGAGAAGCTCTGAAAGATGGGAACAGGGCAAGACGGTTACACTGAGATACAACGAATACAATGCTCAAGGGGACATAAAGGTATTGGAAGTAGAAGAAAATTGGCAAATCGTGTTCTCGTGGGGGGGATATAGTCAAGAAACTGTTGTTAAAATTACGCTAAAAGAGTTGGATAGTTCGACTACAATTATTGAAGTTAACGAATCAGGTTTGAAAGAAGAAGACCCTGAAATTGTAAACAAAATGATGGGACAAAAAGAAGGTTGGGTATATACGTTAACTTGTTTAAAGGGTTACTTAGAAAATGGGGTGAATACTTTAAGAGCATCATTAGTTCATTAGTTAAGCAATACTTCACCGACTAAAAGCGAAATTGGGCCTTTTAACGGGTACGTTCCTGATCCAAATAAATAAACGGACTTAGAAAAATTACGTGAAAAATCATTGCTAAGTGAGTTTGAAAGTTATAAAGGCGAGATAGAAGGAAACAAAAATACACTGATTTGGCTTCGGCGTCATGTTGAATAACAACCTGATCATACAAGAAACTGTATCTACAGCAGAGTGGAATTGCTTTATCTTCCATCAGCCTGTTCCAATCGATCGGGATGACAACCGGAATTAGCGTATACGGCAGTTTGCTTGTATCACAAATTACATCCATTATTAGCAGGCAGACAGGCAAGCTGTTAAAGGACAAATTCTGGTCTTTTGAACAGGCAGGCAAAGCCTGCGGGATGCAATCCATTCCTATTGCGATATTGCTGAATGGAAATGATAAAAAAGATTAATAAAAGGATAAAGTACTCGATTCTTTATGTTCTATTTCATTGCCCCGAAAAAAATATGAGGCAATGTGAACCGAGCTTTTTATATAATGTGGGGTTATAGGAGGTTTAAAGTGAAACAAAATAACAAAGCACTTATTCTAATTGGACTCATGATTGGAGTTATTTTCTCGGAACTTGATGAAACAGCAGTTTCCACTGCGATGCCTACCATTATTCGTGATTTGGGTGGATTGGTGCTGTATGGATGGGTTGGCGGTGTCTATATGTTGGCCATGACATCGTTCATGGCGATTCTTGGTAAGCTTGCGGATTTGTACGGGCGCAAGCGAATTTACTTAGTTAGTATGGGCTTGTTTATCGCTGGTTCAATTGTCAGTGGGTCAGCTCATTCGATGGAAATGCTACTTGTCGGCCGTGGAATTCAAGGGATTGGCGCAGGTGGTCTTATGCCACTGGCAATGGTCATCTTTGGTGAATCGTTCCCAGTTGAACAGAGGGCGAAAATACAAGGCGTTTTCGGTGCGGTTATGTTTATTCCTCAGCTTGTTGGACCACTAATTGGAGGATATTTCGTCCAACATATTTCTTGGCATTGGATTTTCCTCGTTAATATTCCAGTAGGTGTGCTCGCGGCTGTTATACTATCGATCGGTTTGAATGAATCGAAAGCTAAAAAGGAAGTTAGCATTGACTGGGCAGGTGCATTTCTACTTGTATCGTCGTTAATCTGTTTACTACTAACACCGGTTCTACACCAGACGGAAGGCTATGCTTTGAGCAGTACAAAAATGATCATCCTTTATATACTTGGAACAGCTCTTCTTTCAATATTTGTATGGGTTGAATCAAAATCAAAGGAACCGATTCTACCATTACATTTATTTAAGAATCGAAATTTTGTCGTCATTTCTGCACTAGTATTCGTATTTATACTTGCCATAATGGGGTCTCTATCGTCGTTTCCATTTTTTGCTCAAAATGTACTTGGCCTTACACCAACAGAAGCTGGTTATCTAACCATACCAATAATGGTCGGAGCCGTTGGTGCTAGTGTGATAGCTGGACATTTGATGCCAAAATTCGCTTACCGAAACATATACGGGATTTTTTTCATCATTCCAATCATCGGATTTTATTTACTTTCTGGCATAGACGCACATACTTCGATTCCTACATTCATCCTGTATTTTATTATTTTAGGATTTGGGTTTGGAGCTTTGTTAAATAACTCTCTCATTGTGCAAGAGTCAGTTGAAGAAGAACATGTTGGAATTGCTCAGTCGTCCGTTAATTTATTTCAATCGATCGGTATGACAATTGGTTTTAGTCTATTCGGTTCCTTACTCGCTTCCAAAATTAGTTCAGGAATGAAATCACTGGCGAGTAATATATCGATGGAACAAGCACTTTCATTAAAAAACATAAAAGACGGAACAACCATTCCAAGAAATCTAGATCCAGTCCTTTTGGACAAAATAAAAACGATTTTCTCTCATGCATTTCAGCATTTGTACTGGGTATCATTTGTTCTCGCAATTGTTTCCTTTTTCATTTGTTGGGGATTAAAAAAAGAAGTTTTGATTGGGAAAAAGGAAGATAAAGAAAATGTAGAAGTTAAAACAGAACATTCTTAGGTCTATTTCAACAAAGGGTAAATTACGCTTAGAAAAAATAATAGAACTGTATTCTCTTTAATCTTCTGCAATCGGGCGCATTTCTAGAATAAGAAATGCGCTCTTATTAATGAATTGGGCCAGATTGTTTAATAAGGCGAATTTAAAAAAATGGACAAAACGCCGTTAAAGAATTGGTTTTATCTCCATTTATAAATGGTTTTCTTTATGAGTGGCCCAAAAAAGAACGAATTATTGCCGTACCCCTGTTAGATCCCCAATTCCCCAATGTACAGCAATGATATTATCTTGCCATTGACCCATGAAGTTCATCATATAAAAAAGCTAGGAATCGTTCCTAGCGTCCAGCTTCTCAGAAATTATTTTTTACTCCTTTCCTTTGCAAGTGATTCTCGGTCACTTGCTGTTGGTGGCTGCTCCAACCATCCATTTTTTATCATTATGTTTGCTCCGTCTTCTGCAAATTGTAAAAGTTCTAAAATTAGTCGTAAGTAATGAGCACCAATATCTCTTCTTGAATTGGTACTTATAGAAGAACCATAAAATGAAAGGGTTAATTGTGTAGACAATTGAATTTGGTACATCATATATTTATCCGAAAACGTCATAGAAGTAGAGTCTGTAATCATCGATTGCCAGGACATAGGTGAATTTAATTGATCTTCATCAAATACCGATTCAAATATTTTTATGTGTTTATTGGCAATTTCAAGTCCCCTCCTGAAATGTTGTCGAACCTCGTTTGATTGTGCTACTTGGATAAATCCCACTGTTAAAGCAGCATGTAAATGCATTTTTAGCACGTTGAAAGTAATATCGCCAATTTCGATCGCATTCAGCGGACGACGATCTCCTAACCATCCAGTTAAAAAACTTTGCTGTTTTACAAAATCGATTGATTCGGGTGGTGTAATAATAGGAGCTCGAGTAAAAAGTCCTTTTGAAAGCATTAAATCAATGGATTGATCAAAAAGCTCCATCGTTTCGGACATACAGGTTATGTAGTACTTCCGTAAGTCAGAACGAACGGAAGTACTAACAGACAAAGCATATCCAGTCATTCCTTGCAAAGTCATAATATAAATATAATTTAGGTAGAAGGGGTCTTGAAAAAGACGCGGTGCGTGAATGTTTACGTCGTCTTTTTCTGTAAGCCCACGTGGAATAGGAAAATTTTCATTTAACATGAATACGGTAATTTGTTCGATATGCTTTTTGGATACTTCAAGGGAAGTATGGTAGATCGATTTGATTTCTTGATCATCGATATGTTCGAGTGCATAACGAAAGAAACAAATCGACATTGTATCAAAAATGTATTGAGTCCAAAGGCTTGCCATTTCCGGAGCAGTTAATCGAATTGGGGTATTTGTCTCCAAGGTTCATCCTCCGATTTACGATAATAGTTAGTGTTTTTTATTGTTTTCTCAAAGAATGAAAAATATGTAAAAAGTTAGAAACTCCAACAATCACAAGATTTTACTAATAAGTGATAATGCATAGATATAAAAAAGAATATTTTTGATTTTTATTTTTTTCTAAAAAACTACTTGGTTTGAATCCGGTTGAGTAAATTCAGTTTATGATCGTGATAAATTTGTAGCGAAACGGGTAGCATTACTTCAATAACGATATTCAACAATAGGGCGCTATTTTTGAATAAAACTTAAATTTTTAAAAAGACTTTATTGTCATTTTAAAGGAGGGCTTATACGGAAAGCTGGGGTTAGCGATTATATCAGCTTAATCAGGGCTTTTTCAACCTCTTTACATTTTTTTGCATCTGTATGGCGCTTTTTGGACTTATCTTGGACTTACCCCATATTGGTATGACTAACTTTCAAAAAAAAGGAAAGGATAAGAAATAAAACATTAATTGTAGATTGGGGCTACAACAATGCTATTTCTTATCCTCTTTGTATTATTGTTAAACTTAACGGTTATTTTTATTCCAAAAAGATTATCCGGCATTGAGATGTTGAGTATTATTTTATTCTCTCATGCTCTAGAAGTACTAGCTGATTATATTTTTGACGTAATGTACAATATGTATGGATATTTTGATAAAGGCCCAGAATGGTGGAGCTTTATTTACGTTTACGGAATCTACCCAGCAATCAGCGTTTTATTTTTGAATTTCTTTCCCTACGGAAAGAGATTCATGAAAATAGTTCTTTATATAGCAGCATGGGTTTTGATTGCATTAATATTTGAAAAGGCCTTTTTATGGAGTAAAACCTTTTATTATAATAGTTGGAATATGGGGTATTCATTAGTACTTTATCCTGGTTTATATTTGGCTTTAGTACTGTCTAATAAATTCACTCGATATCTTGTCAAAAAAGTTCAACTAAAATGGTGAGCTTTTTTTGTTTTTTATTAAATAGTGAGTCCAAAATGACATAAGCCCTCCTTACTAATACTAATAAAGAGGGCTGTTCGCTATGAACACGCTGCTAAAGTATGCTTTTGCTCTTAGCGTATGCTAGGATAATGACATTTGGAGCAATGTCCTGGAGGAAAGGATAAGAAAAAGACATTTATAGTAGAGTTGAGTTTGGGACTACAACTATGCCATTTCTTATTCTTTCTATATTATTTTTCGCTTTATCTGCCATTCTTATACTAAAAAGATTATCAGGTATTAATCATCTTTAATTTGACGGATTAAACAATAACCCTGTGATTAAGCCAGGAAGGAGAAATAGAAAACCCATCCGGGCGAGGTAGGATGGGTTTTAACATCAACCAAGAATAATCTTGGTCATCCATATTATGTGTTTAAACTACAAAATTATCCATCTTATGCACCAAGCTGCAGGCATCTGAAGAACGGTATAAATATGACTTGTGTAAACCTAGGGTTTAATACAAAATTTCAATAATTTACCTTTTAGCTTTTGCATATAAACCAATTAAAATTGGTGTATCCACTTAAATTTTTTTGATTTTTCTGTTCAATACTGACAAATATTGAACATGTTTAGTCACTTTCAGTTAAGGGCAGCCAAACCTTTAACATATGGAAAGTGGCTTTTTCTTTGGTGGCAGTTTTGGATATAGCCAGAACCTAAAAAGAGCGAACAGTTAATACTGAAAACGAAATGTTGGTGAGACTCCAGCATGTAATTATACCCAATAGTAAAACATGCCGTAGGTGTCATACTAATAGCAGGAAGTACTTTTCCATCTCACAAGTTGAATAAAGTGCAAAACCACCTGTCCAGATATAGGTGGTTTTGCATTTATTTAAAACCTATGTGCTCAAGTGTTGAGCATAGGGGTTAAAAAGGAGGGGGCAATCCATGGTATACGATAATGAAATATTTACTGATTTAGAAAAAGGAAATGTATATTCAGCAAGGGATATAGCAGGATTCCTTAATTTTAAACAAAATATTACTATCTTATGTTCGGATACAGACTTTTTTAATTCTGATGATGCTAACGTGAAATTTAAGATAAGGGAAAAACTTGAAACATTCATTCATTCTAATAACATTGTTGGTTACATAAAGCCAAATGTGAAGAGCTTGATTTATATTGTTGAAAGGATTTAATAAATACTTAGCATCCTTTTGAGGTCTTACAGAAATGAAAAAAGACTATCCGTTATGGGAGGGCACTGAAAAAGTCCTCCTATGTATGTAAAAAGGTATAATACCTCGTTTTAAGCGGGGATTATACCTTTTTTGCTGTATAATTATAGTATCAATTTCAAATGGGTGGGTACTATGATACAAAATCAACAATCAATGATTTTCAGTCCATATATGGGTATTTATGATTTAGTTGTTCCGAAAGATAATCTTTTGCGTAAACTTAACGATCTGATTGATTTTTCTTTTATTTATGATGAACTTAAGGATAATTATTGCATTAATAATGGTCGAAATGCTATCGACCCTATTCGCATGTTCAAATACTTACTGTTAAAGACAATCTATGATTTGTCTGATATTGACATTGTTGATCGTTCTATATACGACATGTCTTTTAAGTATTTTCTTCATATGGCTCCGGAGGAGCCTGTTATCGAGCCAAGTTCTCTAACCAAGTTTCGAAAACTTCGTTTAAAAGATGTAAACCTTTTGGACATGCTGATCAATAAAACCGTTGAAATTGCCATCGAGAAGGAAATCATAAAAAGCAAATCCATTATCGTGGATGCCACCCATACGAAGGCACGATACAACCAAATGGCACCCAAGGAAATACTTATCGACCGTTCTAAAAAGCTGAGAAAAGCAATTTATCAGATAGATGAATCTATGAAAAATAAGTTCCCTGAAAAAAATACAACTGATGTCTTGGAAGATGAAATCGATTATTGCCAAAAACTCATTGACGTGATTGAAAAAGAAGAGAATCTTATCCAGTACCCGAAAGTAAAGGAACAGTTAAACCTTTTAAAAGAAACAGTTACTGACGATATTGAGCATTTGCAGAGTTCTAATGATACGGATGCAAAAGTAGGTCATAAAACTGCTGCTTCATCGTTTTTTGGATATAAAACTCACATTGCAATGAGTGAAGAAAGAATTATTACAGCCGCAACTGTTACAACAGGAGAAAAAAATGACGGAAAGCAATTAGAAACACTAATTGAAAAGAGTATTAAAGCGGGGGTGAAAGTGGAAACCGTTATTGGTGATGCAGCCTATTCCGAAAAAGGTAATATCGAATACACGAAAGAAAAAGAAATAAAATTAGTGGCGAAGTTAAACCCGTCAGTCACTCAAGGTTTTCGCAAAAAAGAAGACCAATTTGAGTTCAATAAAGATGCTGGAATGTACGTTTGTAAAGCTGGACATATGGCTATAAGGAAGGCACGCCAAGGTAAAAAGGGTGTAGCTGTTAATCAAGTTGACACGTATTATTTTGATGTTGATAAGTGTAAAAACTGCCCATTTAAGGATGGATGTTATAAAGAAGGAGCTAAAAGTAAAACGTATTCTGTGTCTATAAAATCTAATATACATACAGAGCAGGAGAAATTCCAGGAGACTGACTATTTTAAGGAAAAGTCGAAAGAAAGATATAAAATAGAAGCTAAAAATAGTGAATTAAAACACAGACACGGGTACAATGTTGCAGAATCCTCGGGTCTAGTCGGCATGGAATTGCAAGGTGCCATGGCGATATTTACTGTGAATTTAAAAAGAATATTGAATCTAATAGATCAAAAATAGGAAAAAAATAGTCCCGATGAATTTAAAAGACGACTTAAAATTCTCATTTGAAAAATTTAAAGTCGCCTTTTTTTGTTGTGCTTTAGAAATTTTCGAAAAACCGAAGGTTTTTCAGTGCCCTCCCGTTATGGATAGCCTTTTTTATTCAGGAAAAATTTTGGTATATATTACAAAATAATGATAATATTTCTCGTTTAGTGCAGGATAATATTTATAAAAATTGTCCTGGAGGGCTTAGTATGTTCAGCAGAGGAACCAAGATCACAACATTATTTTGGATTGCTATAGGTGGTTTGTTTTTAACGTCGATTTATTCAATACTACTTGCTATCTTAGGCATTAAATCTATGGCAATGATTAGTTATATTTACAAGCAGAATAAAAAACAGGCTCAACAAGAAAATTCAAATAATGTAAGGCGTTTGTTTAAATAACCCATCTCTTCCACCAACTTCAAAAATAAAGGAAAGGATAAGAAAAAAGAGCCTCTCTTAGACTATAGGTGCTTTACTTCAATAACGATCTTCAACAATCGGGCGCTATTCTGTAGCAAGAATTGTGCTTTTTATTTAGGTTTAGGGTCATATTGTGGAAAAAATAATTAAACACTGGGTGATTTATTATTCTTAACAAGTTATACTGTAATAAAATAATGTAATGAAATGTGGCGATTAAATGAATCAGAGAATAAACAAATACAACCAGCAAATTGGTGAGGAGTTGTCCAATTGGCAGAAAAGAAAATTCCCTTCTGATATGTATTATGTCGGAAAGTATACCATTGTCACTAGATTATCTCGTACACATACCAAAGAACTTTATAACGCCTATAAAAACTCTCACCCTAGTAATTGGACATACTTAAGCTACGAACCACCTCACGACTATGAATCGTTTGAACAGACAATACTAGAAAAAATAGAAAGCAGCACACACGTCTATTATTCCGTGTTAAATAAAGAGACAAACAAACCGATTGGAATCTTTAGTTTAATGAGGATAGATCAGGAAAATGGGGTAATCGAAGTGGGAAGTGTTAATTTTTCGGATGAATTAAGAAGAACAAGAATGTCTACCGAAGCACACTATTTATTAGCCATGTATGTATTTGAAGAACTCCAATACCGGCGCTATGAATGGAAATGTGATTCCTTTAATGCTCCTTCCGTTCAAACAGCAAAACGTTTAGGATTTCAGTATGAAGGCACCTTCAGAAATGCCGTTATCTATAAAAAACGCTCACGAAACACCAGCTGGTTTTCAATGCTAATAGAAGAATGGCCTTTACATAAACAAGCATTAACTCAATGGTTGGCCGAAGAGAACTTTGATGACAAAGGAGTCCAAGTTCAAAGATTAGAAGCATTTAAGAAATAAGAATAAAATTACTTGCATTTATTAAAGCAATCGGGCGCAAGAATTGAGCAAAAATGGACTGATACAGTCCATTTTTTGTCGTTAATCAGTTAAATGGCAGAATAATTGAACAATGATCAGAGGAAATTAAATAAAAAAGGATATTTTTATGATTGGACTAATTATTGCTGTTATTCTTTTTAATTTAATTGCATTTATATCAAACAAGAGGCTTACAAAAAATCAAATTGTTCATATATGGCTATTCACTGTTACTTTACAATTACTTGCTGATTTGTTTATTGACCAAAAATATCACGGTTACTGGTATTTCACAAAAGAAGTTGATTGGAGAGGTTTACCAACGACTACAATGCTTTTACCACCAGTAAATATATTGTTTTTGAATTGGTATCCATTTAACTCTCAATTATTAAAAAGAATTCTTTATTATATTTTATGGTTAGTATTTATGGTGATTTATGAAGAAATAGCGTTACTTCCAGAACCTTGGGGGTACTTCAATTACGGGTGGTGGAAATTGGAATACTCTATTCTTATTGACCCAATTCTGTTAATTATAATATTGAATTTTTATAGGTGGATTTGCAAAATCGAAAAAATTTAACTAACCTGAGCTTTTCATATATAAGATTTAAGCAATGATTTTCCGTAATCGGGCGCGATTCCTTAACAGAATTATGCTCTTTCTTTATGTTTAGGGCCATTTAACGGAATAAGACTCTCTATAAAATTGAATATTTGGCGTGTTTAATGAAGAAAGAATCCTTGTTGCTATAGATGGATTAAATAAGGACCCATTTTCAAAAAAAACAACCTATTGGTAGGATGAGAAGATATTATCTTTAGAGGGAAGAGGCTGGAGTTAATAGTTCCCAACCTCTAAATAAGGTCTGAATTTATACTATTTCAATCTGATTTTTTTCATCATTTATAACTTTTTTGTCTGTAAAAAATCCACATATTGAAGATACCAACAGAATGATTGTTGTAAGTAAAAAGGTTTGTTTAAAAGCATTGGTTTTGGGCAACGTTCGATGGGATCCATCAAGAATTTGTCATCGCACGAGTAGTGTTAAACGTAAATTCAATCATAAAATCAGAAACAATATATTTAGGACGTATAAATGAAGCTGGTGGTGAACTTGAATGTATGTGAACCAGCGTTTTACGCTTATTCAATTCAGTAAATATTTCATCAAATATAGGATCTCCAAGAAAATTAGGAGCCGAGTGCATTAATAGTGCAAGCACGATTCTGTGAGGGGGGAGAACAAAATCTGCCTTACGGTAGAGAGATTCTCTTCTACTCAACTAGCATAGGTGCATTTCTTCACAAAGTAGAAAAAGCTGATCTTCCAAATTAGGAAAATCAGCTTTTTTATTACCTATCGTTTGAATAAGATCAAAAAACGCAATTAAGATGGTGGAGTATTACAAGACGATGAAGGCTTTGCTTTTGTTCTTTCCGCCAGATTAGTAATGAACTCAATATCTTGTTCGGTTAATAAATCTAAAAAATGCTCACGTATTGCCATGGAAACGACAGGGCGGGCATCATCCAAAGTTGATTTTCCGAACGAAGTAATCATTACCTGGACTCCTCGTTCAGTATCTAATGGTTCCCTTATAACAAGTCCACGTTTTTCCATCCGCGTTAAATGATGGGACAACCGACTCTTGGTCCAATCGATTGAGTTTGCTAATTCTTGTTGACGTAGTTTACCTTTTCCATAAAGATCCAATCGGTCTAATATACCAAAGTCACCCTCCGATAGTCCAGTTTGCTCGAACATGTCTTTTACTACGCGTCCAAAAATGTTCTTATAAGAGTTTTTCCACATATGCCAAATTTGCATTTCTTCTTCACTTATCATTTTTTTATTCATAAATGGAGTATAACATTGTTGACGCGTCAACTACAAGGTGGTAAAGTGAGTTTAGGTTGATACATCAACCTTAGTTAAATGCATGGTTTGATAAAAAGAATTTAACTGCATCGACAAAAGTTGTTCGCAGGAAGGAGAGTTTTACAATGCATTCTAAACCTGTCGCCTTGGTTACTGGAGCTAATAAGGGAATTGGTCTTCAAATCTCAAAGGATCTTGAGGCACACGGATTCACTGTCCTTGTTGGGTTACGCAATTTTGAAAAAGGAAAAAGGCAGCAATTAGCGTTGGGGAAGATGTACGGGCCATCCAACTTGATGTTACCGATCAGTATTCTATCGAGACCTCAGCAGAATGTATCCGTAATAAGCTAGGTCGAATCGACGTACTTATCAACAACGCGGGCATATCGCATGGGGGTGAACCTGGAATGAAACTTGAAGATGTAGGTAAGTCAGGAAAAACAAGTGTTGCATCTAACGATGAGGTACGCACGGTGTTTGAGACAAACGTATTTGGTGTAATTGCTGTCACACAAGCGATGCTACCGCTTCTTCGTAAAGCTCCTGCTGCACGAATCGTCAACGTTTCGAGTGGATCAGGATCGCTAACACTCAACGCGGACCCCAACTATTCGCATCGAGAAATGTTCGGTGCAGTTTATAGCCCTTCAAAGACCTGCCCTTAACGCCATTACGCTTGCACTTGCATCAACAGGTATTGTCAATGCCGTATGTCCGGGCTTTACCGCAACTGACCTCAACAATTTGGAAGGAACAGGAACCGTTCAACAGGCAGCTCGTCATCCGGTGAGCCTTGCTCTTCTTGACGGGAGCGGTCATATAGGCATGTTTTCGAATGAGAGACGTCAACTTCCGTGGTGCTGATGGGAGTCTCTCGATGATTTTAAATAAATCATCATTAATTTTTGACATAATACTGAAGGAGTGAGTTATACAAATGGAATATAAAAAACTCGGAAAGTCAGGTTTGGATGTTTCAGAACTATGTCTTGGAAGCATGAGCTTTGGCATACCTGAACGAGGAAATACACCATGGTCACTAAATGAAGAAAATAGCAGACCGCTCATTAAAAAAGCCCTTGAATTGGGCATGAATTTTTTCAGTACCGCTAATATGTACTCTGACGGCACAAGTGAAGAAATTCTTGGGCGAGCATTAAAGGACTTCTCTCGACGTGACGAAGTTGTCATTGCTACAAAAGTATTCGTTCCGATGCGTAAAGGTCCAAATGCAATGGGGCTTTCCCGAAAAACGATAATGACGGAAGTTGATAATAGTCTAAGACGCTTGGGTACAGACTACATCGACTTGTATCAAATCCATCGATGGGATCCTAACACACCGATTGAAGAGACAATGGAGGCACTTCATGATCTAGTTAAGGCAGGCAAGGTAAGGTATATCGGAGCATCCACCATGTCAGCTTGGCAGTTCGCAAAAGCTCAACATGTGGCAGAACGCAACGGTTGGACGCGTTTCATTTCCATGGAAAATAGACTTAACTTACTTTATCGAGAGGAAGAAAGAGAAATGCTACCTTTTTGTAAAGATGATGGAGTTGGCGTTACGCCATATTTACCTTTTGCTGCAGGTAGATTAACCCGAGATTGGGATGAACAGACCTCTCGATCAGAGAATGACCAAGTAGCAAAGGACCTGTTTACCAAGACAGAAGAAGCCGATCGCAAAGTGGCGGAAAGAGTGGCAGAGGTTGCTGCGAATCGAGGTATTCCACGCGCACAAGTCGCACTTGCATGGTTATTACAAAAGGAAGAGGTAACAGCACCGATTATTGGGGTGACCAAGATAAGCCATCTCGAAGATGCAGTGTCGACGTTATCAATCAAATTGACATCTGAAGAGATTAAGAGTTTAGAAAAACTTTATGTACCACATCCAATGGTATAAATTCACAACTGCGCTTAGGGTGAACACTTAAAAGGTGTTCGCTCTTTTTTATATTATCTTTCTTAATTGGTAAGGGTTAATGTTAGCACTCTTGTAATAAAAGAACTATAAAAAGGGCTAATTTGTGAAGAAATACTTAAACAAACGGGTAGCTTTACTTCAATAACAATCTTCAACAATCGGGCGCTTATCTGAAGTAATGAAAAAAGCCCAATTAATGAAATTGAGCTTTTTAATATTGGTATTTCCGTAACTTTGCAAATGCAATTTGCTGGTGATACCACAGGAGTAACCTACTCCTATTTAGACGGAAGTTGTCAAACACCTGCAATACAGATTACCCCAGAGCTGACAACTGAATTATATAACCATTTTAATAAGATTGTGAGGATATCCGCGATGGAGCCCCATTTTACTCTACCAAAGTCCTTTCGCACGAAACAACATTTGCCCTAAAGTGGGTTCAGTTGTGGTGATTCTCCTCAGCATATCGGGCTAGGTTAGAGACTGTTTCGTATAACTCTTCTTGAGTAAATGCCATCTCTTGAGCGAGACGCTCAGCATCTGGACCATCGATATCGATTGTGTGTGTAATCTGAGTGCCATCTGGAAGAGGGTGCAACTCATGGCGAGCGATAATGGCATGTTCCGGTCCTATGGGTGTACGATCAACAAAGCTATGTCCCTCCTTGACATGGAGGATCTTAAAGGGGAGTTCTGGTCCTTCTACAGGTTGCAATTTTCCAGTAGTGCCTGTAATAAAAGGGCCATCTGGCTGATACTGAGCGAGGCCATAATCCCATCGATGCCAATTGGCGAAATCGCAATAAATTGCCCAAACACTTGAGGCTGTGGCACTGGTGCGTGCAGTTGCAGAAATAGTCCACATATACGTATGTTCCTCCTTTAGTAACAGGTATCTCATTCTATAAAAAACGATACCAATTTTATACAAAAATGGCAAACTATTTTTAAGGGAATTTCATAATTATAGAATTCTGCCTCATAAAAAGAAGAAAGGTGTGTATTTCAAAAATAAAATATACAATTTTGCAAAGCTTTAATACAGACTATTGCAAAGAAAAGTGTAAACTACATAAATGATTTGACATGTAGCATTCACGGTAAGTCTAAGCCTTAAAAGCCAGATTTAACAAGTTATCTAGATCTCAAAGAAAAGGGCCAGGTTAGCTTAAGAAGGATTTTGGAAGCTCAACGTAGAATATTTATCACATACATTTAAACCCATAACTGTTAAACTTTATAAAAGAGGTGTTGAAATGAATACTGTTAATATTTTGGCTATATCAGGCAGTTTAAGGGGACAATCATTGAATTCAACATTATTGCGTGCTGTTATTTCAATGATTCCATCACAGGAAACCGTCGTTAATTACAGTGAAATGGCACAACTTCCGCATTTTAATCCAGATTTAGATATAGATGACGCCGATACTGCTGTTGCCAATTGGCGTAGACTCCTAAAAGAAGCGAATGGTGTACTAATATGCACACCAGAATACGCTAAAGGAGTTCCAGGTTCATTAAAGAATGCACTTGATTGGGTGGTATCATCGGGGGAATTCGTAAGCAAACCAGTAGCAGTTATTAGTGCCTCCCCACACCCAGATGGAGGGTCAACTGCTAATAATTCTCTGCTGGGGACACTCGCGATGATGAGTGCATCTGTGGTTGAAGGAGGGACCTTGACAGTTCCTTTTATAAACCAAAAATTAGGTAGCAACGAAGAGATAATTGACTCGGAATTGAGGTTAAATATTGAGAATCTGTTGAATGCCTTGTTTCAAGAAATCAATAACAATGTTGTAAGTTAAGCAGAATTGTACTCAACGCTTTTAACGTCTCCTTTATTAACTAGTGGGGGGCAAGAGATTAACAACAGGTTGTCATTGTGACAGCTATTTTTCGGGTAAGGATAGAAATCTACTTAAACAAACGGGTTGCTTTACTTCAATAACGATCTTCAATAATCGGGCACGATTCTTCAACAGAATTGTGCTCTTACTTTATGTATAAGGCCATTTAATGATTATCTTTATTATGGTAAAATTTTCTTTAATTAGAAAAATAGGTTCTTAAACTTTTTAGAATGCAATAGAAAGAGGAGGTTGGCACGATATGTCGCAATCCATCATTCCTAGATCTGCTGTGAGTGGGGCAGCTTCTGGAGTTATCTTCTTGGCATTTTTCGGTACTCTGTGGGCCGGAATTGGAATTAGAGGACTACATGGTTGGGGATTTCTTTGGCTTTTGATCATATCCCTTTTGATTGGTGTTGTAATGCTTATTGGAGGAATCGTATTGATAATTAAGTCAAAAAGATTATCAAACGAGATGGGGGAAGGGGATTCCAATCGTTGGAAACGAAAGAATATGTGGTTCGGTATTAATTTTGGCTTAGAAGGCTTGTTGATTGGTGTCGCCTCTGTGATTTGTAGGTCTACTAATCACTTGGATTTGTTTGTCCCTGTCATGGCTCTAATTGTCGGTGTTCATTTCTATCCCTTAGCGCACCTTTTTCACGTCAAGATTTATTATTTTACTGGTTCACTCCTTTGTTTGCTTTCGACAATCACACTGCTCACTTTACCTGTAAGAGTTACCTGGGAGAATAATCAAATTATGGTATGGTGGATAACTGTCGGCTTTGGCTCAGCCTTGATATTGTGGGGAACCGGTGTGACAGTTTGGCAAGTAGGCTATAAATTGCTGAAAAGGGTTGGGAATGGATCCAAAGAAGCTGAGGAATCTTTCAGGTTTTAATACAGATAAAAAAATGTTCTTTTTTATTCATCGGGCGCAATACTTGAAGAGCTTGCTGCTATTGCCGGCTTTTTGTTTATTAAATTAAATTCCAGTATGGTGGAAGAAGGAAATCACAAGAATCATCTTCATTTTCACAGGGGATGTTAAAAATAAAAAGGGAAAAAATGTATGATATTACTTGTGACTTCGATTACCTTATTCAATTTAATTGCTTTGAAGATAGATAAAAGACTAACACAGAATCAAATTGCTAATATCTGGTCTTTTACTATTGCATTTCAACTATGCTTTGATTTGATTGCTGAATATAAGTTGAATGCATACTGGTATTTTAATAAGGGAGTGGATTGGATAGGAATTCTTGGTCATACTATATTAATTCCTCCTGTAAATATAATCTTTTTAAGTTTGTTTCCTTTTAAAACCTTTCTTTTTAAACAAGCCATTTATATTACTATTTGGACAGTAGGTATTTTAACTTATGAAGCGGTTACCTTACTTCCTGAACCTTTTGGGTTTTTTCATTTGGGAAAGTGGAAACTGTGGTACGATGCGTTTATTGTCCCCATATTATTACTTATCTTATTAGGATATTATAAGTGGATATGTAAGCTGGAAAAGAAACTATTAAATAGCACGTAAGAATAACAAGAAACAATTAAACCTTTCTTACTTATGTGATGAAGAGTTGATTTATGATTTTGCTATGGAGATGCCCTTTTCTTGTTTAGGCTATTGGGTGCTTGAACGAAATAGGAAGAAATGAAATTATGGAAAAGCATTGTTGTGAGGATATGGCTGATCATGCCAATTTCGAGTGTGATATATATAAGAACCCCTTTAAATGGCCCGACAAGATAATCATTTTTGATGAAAAGTATAATGACTATGGTTTAATAAATCATGATGATAGTACTTCAAGTACGGCATTTCATTTTGTTCTAGGTGTTGTTCAAAAATTAGAAATAATAGACCTCCTTGTCGAAGTAACTGGTGCTAGATTTAAACAATGGAGTTGCTGTGGAAATCCCATATCTTCTACAACAAACTGGAGTTTACTTGATTAAGCAACAAAAAAAGAATTGTTTTTGTAAGGGAAATGGTGCGAATGAAATATTGGGGTTTGTAGGAAAATAATGTGTAGGATGTGAGGTGAAGATGTGGTTTTTAATACTGACGGCTATTGTATTTAATACCGTGTTCTTGTTCATGCCAAAAAAGCTGACCGCTATTGAGATTTTCTCTACTTGTATGTTTGCAATTGTTTTGCAGGACAATGTGGACATCTATTTAGACTTGAAACTGGATTGGTACGGGTATTTTACGAAAGGTACACAGTGGCAGACGTTGATTGCCATATTTGGTATTTACCCTGCGGTAAACGCTATTTTTCTGAATTACTATCAATGCACGAGGAATGTTGCTCAGAAATTTTGGTACATAATTAGTTGCTCTGCGTTCGCTGTATTTTACGAGTGGTTAGCGGTTAAATCTGGATATTTCTATCATAACCAATGGAAACTTTGGTACTCTGCAATTGTCTATCCGTTTTTATTCCTGTTACTGTTGGTGGTTTTGAAGTTGGTTCGAAAGTTAATTCACCGTCAATACAACCGTATTTCTCGATAAGCACGTGCGGTGAACTGCTTAAATTATCGGGTGCTTATTTTCAATAAAGAAAAATAAATGATCTTCAACAATCGGGCGCGATTCTTAAAGAGAATTGTGCTCTTTCTTTATGTATAGGGCCGTTTAATGGAATAAGGATTATTGATATCTACCATGCAAGGACATATTTTATTTCATTTTCTAGGGTGAGAAATCTATAAAGTAATTTTCTTTTGTATATTTATGGAAATTTCTTATTGACAATTTCCATAAAATACCTCACTATAAGGATGAGTAAGTTACTCACTCAAACATTAAGGGAAGAGGGATGTTCGAATGAGCCAAATTAATATCCTGCAAGGAATCGTTCTGCGAAAGAGAAATCAGAGAAAGAATACCAAAGAACTTCAAATCAGCACAGATAACAGCATCGTTCAAGGCTGTTACGTTAAAATTGGCGGTATTGATCAGTGGATCACGATTCGTGGCGAGAATCGAAACAACCCCGTTTTGTTACTGATTCATGGCGGTCCGGCTTCTACCTATTCCATCTTTAGTCCGTTGTTGCGTTCATGGGAGAAGCACTTCATTGTCGTTCAGTGGGATCAGCGTGGAGCAGGAAAGACTTTTGGAAAGAACGGTAAAGACGGCAGCGGAGCCATCACTTTCGACCGTCTAGCGCAGGATGGGATAGAGGTTGCAGAATACTTGCGTGATAAACTTGGTCAAAAAGTAATTCTTATTGGAAGCTCTGCAGGTAGTCTAATTGGTATCATGATGGCAAAGCTTCGGCCAGATCTTTTTTATGCCTATGTCGGTACAGATCAGAATGCCCCAGATTCACAAAATCTTTTGTATACATTATCAGTCAACGCCCTCCGTGAGGCAGGCATTACCAGGGGTGTTCAGCTGGTTGAGAAAATGGGTTCTAATCGATCCCAATGGATTCGTGAAGATTTCGACAAGAGAAATCGACTTCTAGTTAAAACTATTAAGGATGTCCCCAATATGATTACCGACTTAATTTTGCCCTCTATGCTCTCTTCTCCGGAACATAAAATACGTGATATGATGGATATTTTTAAAGGTATGAGATATTCCCTTGAGCATCTATTTGATGAATTAATAAACTTTGATTTTAATAAATACAGTAAATTTGAGCTGCCAGTTTTTATTTTTCACGGAGATAACGATATTATCACGCCAACTGAACTGGCTAGGGCTTATTACGATGAGATTGAAGCCCCTCATAAGGAGTTTGCTCTCATCAAAAACGCTGGCCATCTTGCGTGTTTTGCCCGTCCTAATCAGTTTCTTGAGGAGTTGAACAAGAGGGTACGTCCACTGGTATCCATGTCTATCAACGAATTGTAAAAGCGAAAGTTCTCTAGATTAATGATATAATGAATCTGACATTTTTTAGATCCGGAGGTTAAAAGGGTGTCTTCATTAAACAGACAGCAGCAGCTTGATCAAATCCGTGACGAACGCAGGGAGCAAATTAAACAAGCGGCTCTTAAAATGTTTGCCCGCAGAGGATATACAGGAACAAAAACAAGCATGATTGCTAAGGAAGCAAGGATTAGTGAAGGATTAATATACCGTTATTTCAATTCTAAAGAGGAACTTTTCATAACTCTCGTCCAAGAATTGATGGAAGAAGCAAGAAGGGAACTAGAGTATGTTGAATATTTACCGGGAACTCCTTTTGAACAAATTAGAGCCTTAACGAAAAACATGCTTGATGAGAAAAATATGTATGCCTTTATGTTAATGGAACGTGCCCGCAAAGCAGATGATGTTCCCGAAAAGGTCACACAGATTTTTGAAGAAGTTTCAACAAATGTTCTGATCGTTCCAATCATTCCTATCTTCGCAAAAGGGCAGGAATTGGGTGAATTTTCGCCAGGCGAACCCCGAAGAATGTTGTCATGGTATTTTACCATCATCAACAGTCTTCTTACTCAAGAAGAGATTGATGAAGAGTATGGGTTACCAGATGTGGATGTGTTAATGCGTATTTTGACAAATTAAATTCCAAAGAAGGTTTTGGAATTTAATACCTTCGTTCTTCCATAATCGGGCGCATTTCTAGAGTAAGAAATGCGCTCTTCTTAATGAATTGGGCCATTTAGTCGAACAAGGAGATTTAGTTAGAGTATTTTTTGTAAAATTCTACCTATTTTGTTAAAATAATAAGAGTGGAGATATTGAAAGGGGATAAAGATTCGAGATGTGGAAGAGCTTGTAATGATTAGAAAGTGGATAGACTAGTTTTTACTCTCATTTAAGAGGGTTTATTTGACTATCTATAATCATTCAAGGATTGCATTTGGGCTCAAAAACCCTTGTTAGAGGATGGATGCCTATTTATGAGTCTGTCTTTTTTTGATGGGAATAATCATATCTCCTGTTGACCTGATTTATGCGTCCTTCATTTGGAGGGATATTTATGAACCAATTAAAAGAAAAAATTGCAATTATTACGGGTGTAAGCCGTCTTAAAGGTATAGGTGCAGCTATTTGTAATGAGTTAGCTGAAACAGGATATCATATATTTTTTACATATTGGACTGAATATGATAAAAAAATGCCTTGGAGCATTGATTTAAATGAGCCAATGAAATTAAAGGAAGAATTAAAAAGAAAAGGTGTTAAGGTATCATGTATGGAGTTGGATTTAACCCATTTTGAAGCACCAGATCAGCTTTTAAATAGAGTAATTGAACAACTTGGTTATCCTGATATCTTAATTAATAACGCAGCATACTCAACTAACAACGATTTTTCTAATTTAACAGCCGAAGAATTAGATAAACATTACATGGTAAATGTTCGTGCAACTACACTATTAAGTAGTAAATTCGCTCAAAGGTTTGATAAGAAATCTGGTGGAAGAATAGTCAATATTACTTCTGGGCAATTTCAAGGACCGATGCCTGCCGAATTAGCATATGCAACAACAAAGGGGGCAGTTGATGCTTTGACTATTACGCTATCAGCTGAGCTTGCCCCTTTGGGAATAACGGTAAATGCAATAAATCCAGGACCAACTGATACAGGGTGGATGACAGAGAGCATCAAAAAGGAATTAAAACCAATGTTTCCTTTCGGTAGAATAGGTTTACCGAAAGATGTTGCAAAGGCCATAAAATTTCTAGTGAGTGATGAAGCAGATTGGATTACAGGACAGATTATTCATTCAGAAGGTGGATTTAGAAGATAAAACAAAATGGGTTCTAGTTTTAGAGCCCTTTTTTGTTGTGTAAACATTGTGCACAAAGATAAAAGTTGCATCCTATAAATCTTTTGATCGAGAACACTGGATAAGGGCCATATTCTGGGGTAAGAAAGGAAATTAGACAGTATATCTTGAATTTAAAGTCATGCCATTAAAGGGGTAAGTTGAAAACAGGATTTATTGTATTATGGTTTATCGAAAGTCATATTCGGGAGGAATATTTTGATGTCAAACCATGAAAACGAAGAAATGCTAACAGGAGGAAATGTCTCTAACGTGTATCGTTCGGGAGATACTGTACGACGAGAATTAAATCCAGATAGTCCTAAAATTCATAAGCTATTAAAGCATTTGGAGAACAAAGGTTTCAATTATGCACCAAAGTTTTTAGGTATTGATGAAAAAGGACGAGAGATATTATCATTTATTGAAGGAGAAGCTGGAAATTATCCTTTAAAAGAATACATGTGGTCTGATGATGTCTTAATAGAAATAGGGAAAATACTCCGTCTTTATCATGATTCTGTGAGTGATTTTTCATTTGACGATAGCTGGGAATCGATAGATAACACCCCCAAACGATTTGAGGTACTATGCCATAATGATTTTGCAATATACAACATTATTTTTAATTATGAAAGACCACTAGGCATTATTGATTTTGATGTTGCTGGACCTGGTCCAAGACTTTGGGACATATCTTATACTCTTTATACTTGCGTCCCCTTAAGTAGATTTTATCTTTCCGAAACTGGTGAGAAAGTTTATTATAATTCATTACAGCATGCTAACCATATAAAACAAAGAGTTAAATTGTTTTTTGAATCTTACGGTGAAGGAATTGAAGACGATTATTTGGAAATGGTATTGCTACGATTAGAAGGGTTATGTAAAACAATTAAAAGAAAAGCCAGTGAAGGTGAAATTGCTTTTCAAAAGATGATAGATGAAGGGCATCTTGAACATTATCAAAAAGATATTAAATTCATTCGTGAACATGGAAAAGAGTGGATTTAAGAGTAGGTTTTTGTTGAACGAGGGCTTTTCAACAATAAGAGTGTAGCAAAAATACAATAAAACGATATTCAGCAAAACCAGCTAATAGTTGTCAACATTTTTCAATGAAAAAATTAAAATATAGATGATATACTAAAAATGGGTATGCCAAATAACCTTCCTCATCTTCAAAATTGGAAGGTTTTGCTTTGTAATGTTAAATATAGTTTTTAAGCTAATTCTTGGAAAGTGGTTTTGTTCTTTAAAAGCGCATAAATCAAGTGTAAAAGCTTATTAACACAAGCGATAAGTGCTACTCTATAGGGTTTACCCTCGTCGCGTTTTTTATCGTAAAACTCTCTTAATTTTTTATTTCGAGGAATAATTGTATCACTCGTCTTCTGTTTTCGGGCATCTCGAATTCCACAGTATACAGCCATATATAATGCCTGCCTTAACCTTCTAGATCCTCTCTTTGTTATATGATTTTTGGTTGCTGTAAATCTTCCAGAAGAGTAAACGCTAGGATCTATTCCTGCAAAGGCAACTAACTTTTTAGGGTGATTAAACCGATCTATTTCTCCTATTTCGGAAATGATTGTTGCCGCAATCTTTTCTCCGATACCAGGAATAGATTGGATAATCTTATATTCTTCAATTTCTTTAGCAAGGGTATCTATTTCTGCTTCTAGTTGTGATAGATGCTCTTGATATTGAAGAACGATGGTAATTAACATCTTTAGGTTAAAAATATGACTTTCATACAAGTTATTTTGAAATGGATTTCGTAATGCTGCTTCAATAAGCTTTTGTGCTTTTTCTTTTGCCCACTTTTCAGAACGTCTAGTACATAACGATGCAATCTTGTTGGTTAATACAGATTCGGTAGTATTTAGTACATGTTCAGAAGTAGGAAATAAGGAAAGAGTCTGTAAAGATACTTTTGAATATAAATCACCAAAGACACCTCTAAATTCAGGAAATACCTGATCTAGCACTGTTAGAAGTTGTACCTTGGTTTGTGTAGAGATACCCGTAATTATCTCTTGTTGTCTTGTAACGGGTTAACCCCCGAATTTTGGACAATATCTCTCTTATTCTTTTATTTTCTTAGTTTTTTATTTACTAGATTTCTTTCGTTATTCTTCAAAAAGGCCATGTTGCTTGACATGGAGCCTCTGTGGGCATGATTCTTCTGCCAAGAAGCCAGCTGTTTCAAACATTGGCATCGCCGACCAAGGCTATCATGCCCACCACTCCAAATCAAGCTGTTGCTTTGAATAAGTACAGCCCATTATACCCGGACCTCCTTGATTACCAACGAGTTTTGTTTTTGATAGAATTCCTTTGGCGACAAGTCTAAAAGGCTGGAATGAATCCGTCTTTCGTTATAGTACACCATAAATCTCATGACTTCCTGATATGCTTCTGCATAGGTTTCAAACTGCCATCTGGACAAGCAATCGTCCTCAAAAATGCGATGGAAAGATTCTATATGGGCATTCATATTTGGGGTTCTTGGTGGAATTCTTTCATGTTCCATTTTCGAATTTTCACAAAACTCTTCAAAGGTATGCGAAATAAACTGTGGCCCATTGTCTGTTCGAATCACAGGTTTTTCCTTTTTAGCATATTGTTGGCGTTTCAATAACGCTCTTTGCAGAGTCTGTTTTACATCATCTCCGGTGCAGCTTAATCCCATATGATAGGCAACGATTCCTCTGTCATAGACATCTATAATGGACATGACAAAGAAAAAGCGATCTTCTCCTTCGATATATCCGTATTTAATATCTGCTTCCCAAAGTTGATTAGAAGCTTTAATGATCCGATTTCGTGCTAATTTACGTGGAAAAGAGACTTTCTTTTGTCGTTGTGGTCGTAAGATCCCAAGTTCCTTACATAGGCGATATACCTTTTTCTTATTAATAGTCAGGCTATATTTTCTTTGAAGTACTTTGGTTAATTTGCGATAACCATAGTTATAAGCATCGCCTGCAATTTCTTCTAACAGAAATTCTTTGATTTGTTCATCCGATACTTTTTTTCCTTCCTCATTAAAGGAATAACCAGGTGCTGGACGACCCTCACTCACTTTTTTCTCTTCCACCCGGTAGTTCTTTTGATAATAATAGGTGGAACGAGGAATACCGATAATTTTGAGCACCTTTGAAATAGAATAGCCTTTGTTAATCCATTGATCAGCTACTTCAAGTTTTTCAGTAAGTGAGGGTTTTTCTTTTTTATTAAATCCCGTAAAATCGCTATTTCAAGGTCTTTTTCTCCCAAAATCATTTTGAGTTTTTCATTTTCCTTAGATAATTCTTTGGAATCTAGGTCTGGCAAAACAGCTACATCCATGTCTCCAAATTTTCCATCTTTATATTCACGGATCCATCGACTAACCATGTTTGGATTCAATTCATACCGACGAGCTACAAGGGTAATATTTCCTGTTTCTCGGGCTTCCTTAATGACTTGTAATTTAAACTCTTTTGAATGTTTTATTCGCTTCATGATGTCAGCCTCCTTGGTACATTAAGCAGTATAATAAAATTTACTCTTACTGTCCAAGTTCATTTTGGGGCTAATAAGGTAAGATTACGAAGGTTTAAAAGTTGAAGCCCTCTTTTCTTATACGGCTCAACTTCTTCTTTATAGAATAGTTCGCATAGATGATAGGCATCGACAGCGTCTGTTTTTACTTTTCTTAAACTTGTACTCCGTGCTCGATGAGAGATAAGGGGGTTCACAATAATATAAACATATTGTTGTTCCTCCAAAAATTGAATAACAGGAGAGTGGTAATGCCCTGTTGATTCTAAGATAACCGAAGGTTTCTTACCATCAGCTACTCTTTCAATCTCTTTTAAGAATCCTAATAGATACTCAAAACCCTCAACAGTATGCTTTACACTAAAACTTTTACGAAAAGGTTGACTCTTATCCAAGAATGCTTGTACCTGACTTTCTCCTTTAGAAACATCCAGACCTACTACTGGATTCATGATCATCTCCTCCTTAGAAAATAAGATTAGTCGGTTGTCCCTAGAGCTGCTTGTACTATCATAGGTTCGCTTGTTAAACGGGATCTGTGTCCCAACCAGCCTGAAACATGCTTATACAAGTAGGGAGTGAACAGTTTTGCGGACGGGATCGAGTCCCACGGGCGCTACGTTCTACTCCGACTACCGCTATAATAAAACCAATTAAAAAAAGTTCAACCAGTAAAAACTGGTTAAACTTATATTACGATCGGGCGCAATTCTGCAACAAGAATAATGATTTAATGGCTCAAAAAAACAATTAAAAAAAACGACCCGAAATCGCCTATAACAACTAAGCAATGGGTCGTTTCCTACCTCTATTTCTGAAAATGAAAATTTTTTTGATAAATATAATGCATTAAAAGGTAAATACAAAACTGAATCGGTACTGAATAAGTAAATCTCCAGTGTATAGTTTGGTAAACACCAATCCAATGAAATATTGGTTCACCAATATAGGATGAACCTAATGCGAATATGAATGCCTTAATCCAAGGACTCCAATTTGGTTTGAATTGAAGTAGGAAGATGATGGATATTGGCATTAAAGTAAAATCCCAAGGAAAATAAGTTGGAAGTATTGGAACTACATTGTATCTATAATGCCAAATTCCATATTGATCCCCAAAAACATCAAGAACTACCGAGATGATAATAACTAAAAAAGCAACATAGAGAAGTCTATCGGTGCTTTCTTTCTTTCTGAAAATACACCATAATATCCAAGGGATAATTGTAAATGCAAGACCAAGCCACCATCTCCAAGTAAAAACCACATCGGAAACCCATATATCTTGTCTTTGTTGTATAAGTGCAGTTATCTTATTATTATTTTCGTTTATTTTTTGTATGGATTTGTTGTAATCTAATCTCAAAGTAAATACTCCTATTTATTAATATTAAAGGTAGTATTTACTAAATTTAAATGAAGTAACCACAAAATGAAGTGTACTAACCAATTCGGAAGTGACTAGAAGACTTTCTTCCCACGTACGCATCCCAGAGGATTTAGAATATATAAACTATGAGTTTGTGAAGGAATATACTTAAATTAACGGGTTGCTTTACTTCAATAACAATCTTCAACAATCGGGCGCGATTCTTCAACAGAATTGTGCTCTTTCTTTATGTATGGGGTTATTATTGTGGAAATAACTATTTATTGAATCGCACTTAAAGTAAACGAGGAAAGTTAGCATAATAAGGACAGGCATAAATTTATCCCACAATTGGAAATATATTATAAATCGTTTCTTAAGGTGGATTAGATGAACAACTATACAAATGATAATACTGCCAGACGGTATAAAGCCCATGTTAGTATTTTAGGAACAACCCAATTGCATTTAAGAAATCCTTATATCATAGCATGGTGGTCCGCTGCGTTTCCAGGATTCGGGCATATGCTATTATCTAAATATCTTAGAGGATATGCCTTATTTATTTGGGAAGTTGTTATTAATGTTAAATCACATGTTAATTCTTCCATGGTTTATTCCTTTCAGGGGAATATTGACATGGCGAAAGAGGTATTAGATGCAAGATGGCTTCTTATGTATATCCCTGTTTACCTTTTCGGTATTTGGGATAGTTACAGGACAACAGTAGATATGAATAAGATCTATCTTTTAACCGAGCGAGAGGAACACCGTTTTAATTCATTTTCATTAGGTTCGTTAGAGATTAACTACTTAGATAAGCGAAATCCCATTCTTTCCCTTATGTGGTCTTTGTTTATCCCCGGGCTAGGGCAACTTTATATACATAGGATTTTAACTGCTTTCTTTGTCATTATATGGTTAGTGGTATTTTTTTATTATTCTCATGTTCAAGAAGCTGTTGTACTTTTGTTTTTAGGAAAAGTAAAAGAAGCAACTTCGGTTTTAAATCCAGAATGGCTCCTTTTTATCCCTTCACACTATGGGTTTGCAGCTTATGATTCTTATATGAATACAGTTGAGAATAACAAACTATTTGAAAAAGATTTAAGGAATCATTTAATCGAGAATTATCAATCGAAGAGTTTCAAAATACTAAAAGGGCAAAAAGTGAAGTGATAGATGTGCAGTTATTTTCAACATTTGAAACCACTGGATTTTTAGAAATGGCAATTTCAACGTTAGAAAAAAAAGGGATTAAAAAAGATAGTATATTTGCTGTTCCTCTGGATAATAGAGCAGAAGAACCTAAAATGTTTGATACCCTTCATCGCTCAGACGGAACAAGCCTGATTGATATAGGAATGGGGATTGGCACTGCATTTTCAGTTATTGGCGCCAGTATTGGATTTAAATTGGCTTGGGGCCCCATTTATTGTGGACTGATAAGTGGATTTGTTGGATTTGTTCTTGGATTTGCTATTCGGCTTTTTATGGAATTGCGAATAAAGAAAAGGAAAAGGGTTTTAAAAGGAAAACATTCTGAAGTAATCTTAATTGTTGATTGTGAAGAATCACAAGCTGAATTAGTAGAAGATATACTTTGGAGCCATTTTGCATTAGGTGTAGCAAAAGTAAAATGATTTATTATTTGTTAAACATGTATCTAAAACTAAAGATTTTGAAGAATTGAACTTGAACAAACGGGGTTTTATTTCAATAACGTTCTTCAACAATCGGGCGCGATTCTTCAACAGAATTGTGCTCTTTCTTTATGTGTAAGGCCAGATTGTTGAACAATCACGTCTAAAGGAAAAATTTAGTTTACAATAAAATTGTTTAAACATAGATTTAATAATGATTAGGAGGAACAAATGATCAGTAAACTAAATCAAGTTATAAAATGTTTCCCTTGCCTGTCCTCTATTGAAGCTAAGGAATGGAATAGAACAGATATTTCTATAGTGCAAGTTCCAACCACTCCTGTAGCTTTTGCAAAGGGGCATCGCTTACACCATGCTATTTTTATTTTGGATGGCTGTGTACGTATTTATAGGGTTGGAGAAAATGGTAGGGAGATTACCCTTTATCGGGTGCATAGCGGCGGCGTTTGTCTAATGATGGTAGCTAGCGTATTAGGTGATTTAGAATATGAGGCTTATGCCGCAATCGAAAGTGATGTTGAAGCCTTAATCATTCCAGCCGAAACTTTTCGGAACTGGATACATACATATGATTCGTTAAGCAGATTTATATACGGATTATTTATTCGTAAAATGTCAACTGTGACTCAGCTTGTAGAAGAGATTGCTTTTAAAGGGATAGACGATCGGATTGCAGATTATCTCATTAAACATACCTCTCAGTATTCCGACGAAATAATCATAACCCACGAGAGGTTGTCTATCGAGTTAGGGACAGCAAGGGAAGTTGTTAGCCGAACACTAAAGCAGTTTGAGAAGGAGGGATTTCTTACTTTACATCGTGGGAAAATCATAAACATCCAACGAAAGGATTTACAACAAAAATTCAGCCGTTTTCTGTGATATAGTTACAGAAATTTTCCTCTTTTAGATTATATGATTATGGAGACAACATTCATTAATGAAGGAGGATCTCCATGGAAAATCCAAACGACCTTTACAAAGGTGATGATGTTCTTTATCGAAATTCTTATTTAAAACGAATTAATGAGCTGATAAAAATGGCACCAGCACCCTCAAAAGCCTTCTTAGCATTTGAGAAGGAAGCGTTTGTATCTGGATTAATATCAACAAAAACAAAGGAACTTATTGCGATTGCGGTGGCTCATACGACTGGTTGCCCCTATTGTATTGATGTTCATGTGAACAAATATAAGAAATATGGGGGAACTATGGTTGAGGTTATGGAGGCAATTATCGTTGCATCTGCAGTAAAAGCTGGAGCAGCCTTGAGTCATGGTGTAAATGCCTTAAATGCGTATGAGAAAAACAATATGCTATAAGGGATTCCACCACATACCTTGATGGACATGTGGAAACCGATTAGATTAGTTTTATAAATGATTGGATGTAAATAATTAAGAAACCCAGCTAATCTTCTAAATAGCTGGGTTTCTTAATTTGGATGAGCAAAATAGCATATAAAATAAGCCCAAATTATATCCTAAAGTGACATCCTGCTTAAACACTCTTCTTTTTGATTTGACATATAATTTCATTTCAAATCAAAAAAGAGTGTTCAGAAGATGACGAGTTTTTGAACATATAATAGGTTTGCTTTTTTTACTTGGTTCAGCAAACGGGCTATTTAATGTAATAACTACTCTCTCTTTAACTGGAGGTAGAGGCGCTTTTCTCTTTGCTCTAGGTAGCGCAGAGTCGCAACACCTAAAACAACCAAAGAAGCTAAGATTCCTTTATCACACACTTTTCTTCTTTTATTCATTCCCAAATAAATTACAAACCATGTTGCGAAAACACCTTTATTTTATTTAAAGGCATGGATGCCAAGCTTTCGCCTGTCTTTTTATTTTCAGGAGGTCCGGTGGTATAGCTGCAAAGGGCGCAGCCATCCACCTTAAAGGCATGGTGGACAAGCTTTAGGCTTGGATATGTGTTACCCTGTTGCAATGGGAAATGCCATAACAGAACTAAAAGAATTAGCTAAAGAAGCAACTGAGACCAATGATAACGATGGAGTGGCAAAAACTTTGGATTCCTTATTCAACGGGTTGCGTTAGCTCAATATGACATAGTGGTAAAGTATTAATTTATATATATAGATCTTCAGCAATAGGGCGCGATTCTTTTACATGGCGCTTTTTTTACCCTTGTTAGCATATGAAGCCGATAAGTATGCTGAAGAAGGAAACACAAGAGGAATAGAAATGCTCCATTTGGCGGGGTGCTTTGGTCAGTCGCTAATGCTGGGTTTGATTGTCACAATCTCTTATTATGTTGGAAGTGCCGCAATTAAACATATTTTAGATGCAGTACCCCAATTCGTTCAAAACGGCTTGCAAGTGGCAACCGGTATCCTTCCGGCCCTAGGTTTTGCCATGTTGGCGCGGTTACTCGTAAATAAAAAAGTTGTTCCTTTTTTCTTCCTTGGATTTATTGTGGCCGGGTATTTAAAAGTTCCGGTAACCGGCATTGCCATCTTTGGTGCCATTACCGCGGTTGTTATATGCTTGCGGTTTCTTGTCTTCGGGTAATGAATTGAAATTGTCCCAGTTCTTCCTCATTCCAGTAAGTATCTCCTCCATCCTTGAGTACAGCGCCTGTTTAAGTCCGTCAAATAATGAGCAAGACTCTATGCCTCCAGGCTGGCTGGATCTGAGTTGTGTGCCACAAGTCTTCGCAGTTCATCAGAAAAATAACTGTATTGTTAATGCGGTTCTTCCGTAAATTCTTGCTGTGCCAATTTCCTTAAGGCTTCCTTAGAAGAAAGCGTACTAAGCGGCTTTAGCCTCGTATTGTAGAGGGCTAAAGCCGCATTGTCGTCTTGTGAAAACTCTGTATGTACTCCTTAATGTATGTACTCCTTAATGTATGTACTCCTTAATCGTTATTAATCTAAATAATATTTCTCACACACAAACTTTTCCAAAAGCGTTTTTATGTCTATTAATCTATTGGAAAAGTACGTTAGAAAACCTTACGAGTTTTAGGACAGGTATTCTTACAGTTACTATACTGTAACAAAAGAGGGCTTCTTTTAATTCGAATGGGAGGGAGGAAACAGTACATAGGATTGCAATATTTTAAAAAAACAGGGGGTCTAATTATGTTCCATAAAAAACTATCTACACTGGTAATCTGTTCAGCATTCACGCTTGGTATCATCAGTGGATGTTCATCAGCCGCTACTTCTAGTGCAAGCGGTGGAAAAACAGTGATTAAAATTGCTTCCCAATCACCATTGTCCGGCGGCAGTGCCACACAAGGAGAAGCCATTAAACTTGGGGCCCAATTGGCGATTGAGGAGAAAAAAGGCCAATTTGCAAAGAAAGGTTTTGATTTGGAGTTTGTTCCATATGATGATCAGGCTGATCCAAAAAAAGGGGTTGCGAATGCTCAACTAATCGCGTCAGATAACAAAATTTTGGCGATCGTAGGTCATCTGAATTCAGGTGTGGCCATCCCATCCTCCGAAATCTATGAAAAGTATGGAATAGCAATGGTTTCTCCTGCAAATACGGCAACCGCAGTGACGGACAGAGGGTTAAAGGTGACTGACCGGTTGGTAGCGAGAGACGATTTCCAAGGGCCTGCTGGTGCACAATTTGCTGTGAAAACATTAAAAGCGAAAAAAATCTTTATTATTCAAGATAAAACGGCTTATGGTACAGGGCTGGCAGATGCCTTTAGGGAAGCTGCGGAAAGCATGGGGGCGCAAATTGTCGGCTATGAAGGCATTACCGTCGGGGAAAAGGATTTTAATGGTGTTCTTAACGAAGTAGCGGATAAAAAGCCGGATATGATTTACTTTGGCGGTCTATATGCTGAAGGCGGATTGTTGCTCAAACAAGCACATGATAAAGGCATTGATATTCCGTTTATGGGTGGTGATGGGCTGGATTCATCATCATTTGTAGAGATTGCCGGTGATGCAGTCAAGAATGCTTACTTAACCTCTGTAGCCGGCGATGTGACCAAAACGGCAGAGGGAAAGAAGTTTTCAGAGGAATATAAGAGCAAGTTTAATAAAAATATAGAAGGATATTCTGCTTATGCCTATGACAGTACAGGCGTTATATTAAAAGCAATAGAAACTGTCATTGACAAAAATAACGGAAAGCTGCCAACACGTGATCAGGTAAGAGATGCGATCCGGGAAATAAGTGATTATCAAGGGATTGCCACTAAAGTAGGGTTTGATAGCAAGGGTGACAATAAGTATGCAAATATCTACATTTATAAGTTTACTAAAGCCGTTTACCCTGCAACCGTTGTAGGAGAAATCAGCAAATAGCCCAAAACGTTGAAAGGGTATGTGATTATTAAGCCGTACCCTTTTTTATTTAAAAAATAAAGGAGTGGTATCGATATGCTGGCACAAGTACTCCAGACACTGCCACAAGTATTGATTGACGGGCTTTCATTAGGGGCTGTTTATGCGGTCATCGCAATCGGATACACCATGGTTTACGGAATACTAGAACTCATTAACTTTGCACATGGAGAAATTTTTATGACCGGGGCGTTTATTGGAACAGCCATCTTACTCACCTTCACTGGTTTTGGTTTGCTTTCGTTTATGCCAGCAATTCTTGTTCTAGTTATTGTTTTACTTGTAACAAGTATCCTAACCGGCTTATTGGGAATGGGGATTGAAAGGATCGCATATCGGCCTCTTCGCAATGCGCCAAAATTAATCACATTAATAACAGCAATTGGGGTTTCCTTTCTCCTGCAGGATATAGTTCGGTTTATCACCGAATTAAAACAAGGAAACTATATCGTGACGGCACCGGAAATTTTTAGCGGGCAAATGAAAGTAAAAGTATCTTCCATTTTGCCAGGGATCCATGATGCTTCTTTTAAAATAACCTTTCTTATTGTCATTGCCGTTGCTTTTTTCATGATGTTTGGGCTCAATCTGTTTGTGAATCGAACGAAATATGGAATGGCTATTAGAGCTGTTGCCCAGGATCGAGAAACGGCTGCCTTAATGTCGATTAATGTGAACAAAGTCATTTCTATTACATTTTTTGTTGGGTCGGCATTGGGAGGAGCAACCGGTGTTTTATTTACGATGCAATATGGGACCATTGACCCTTATATTGGTTTCATTCTCGGCATTAAAGCATTTACCGCAGCTGTTCTTGGCGGTATCGGTAATATCCGGGGGGCAATGGCGGGCGGCATGATCATCGGGATGCTAGAAATGTTCGCTGCTGCCAATCTTTCCGGTTTAACTGGTGGTATATTTGGAGCAGAATACAAGGATGTGTTCGCGTTTATCATTTTAATTGTCGTCCTTATTTTCAAACCTGAAGGATTGTTTGGAAAAGCTATCGTAGAGAAAGTGTAGGTGGATGGGATGAAAATTCTATTAAACAGCTTATTGTATCATAAAAAGGCGCACATTTTATTTTTCCTCACATATGTGCTTGTTACATCAGCAGGATTGTATTTTGCTGAAACTTCAGTCCTGTCTTTTCTATTAATGCTATTTTCCATTTTTATTTTGTATTTCTTAAAACTAAAGGATAAAGTCAAATGGATCATAGGCATTGGTATTTTAGGAGGACTTCTCCCGTTAGCTGCCAGTCATGGAGCTGCTTACCAATCTTACATGGAAGTAGCTGTTTTTGTCGGAATTTATGTGGCTATGGCTCTTGGTTTAAACATTGTGGTTGGTTTTGCCGGGTTATTGGACTTGGGGTTTGTTGCTTTTTTTGCGGTGGGGGCTTATACATATGGCATTTTTGCAACGGCGCAGGCGTCCCACTTTATCCCTTTTGGTAAATTTCCTCTATCAGGGGAAAGTTTCTGGGTTTTTCTTTTCATCGGTTGTTTTGTAGCTGCTTTGTTTGGGGTGCTTCTTGGGATTCCTGTCCTAAGGGTCAAAGGAGATTACTTGGCCATTGTCACCTTAGGCTTTGGTGAAATCATTCGAATTGTTTTTAATAACTTGGATAAGCCGGTTAACATCACAAACGGAGCCATGGGGATTTCATCGATTACCCCGCCAAAAATATTCGGCATCTCTCTTATATATCCGAATCAATTTTATTATATCGTTCTAGTCATTGTCCTTTCCGTTATTTTTATTGTTCGGAATCTGGAGCAGTCCAAAATAGGGCGCGCCTGGAAAGCGGTGAGAGAAAATGAAATTGCCGCACAGGCAATGGGAATCCCGCTGGTGAAAACAAAATTGACTGCCTTTGCCATCGGTGCATCCTTTTCCGGGATGATGGGAGTGGTATTTGCCGCCAAACAAACATTTGTAGACCCAACAAGCTTCACCCTGTTAGAATCTACCAACATTCTTGTGATGGTTTTACTGGGGGGAATAGGAAGTATTCCCGGAGTGATCTTAGGAGCTGCTATTGTAACAATCCTCAATTTACAGGTACTAACCGAACTAACGAATTGGTTAAACGGTTTAAGCACAAGCGGTATTTTTTCCATTCCGGATGCACTTTCTCCCGTCAAAATGCAGCGATTTATCTTTGGCGCTTTATTAATTTTGTTTGCCTTATTCCGTTCAAAAGGATTACTCCCAGCAAAAAACAGGAAATATGATGCTGAAAAATTAACCGCAGGAGAAGTATCCAATAACCGGATTGTAGTAGTGGCAAATGAGAAGATGGAAAGCTTGAATGGGGGGCAAGAAGCGTGAATGTGTTGGAAGTAAAAGCATTGACAAAAAGTTTTGGGGGCTTGAAGGCGAATACCAACATCGACATGAATATTCAAAAAAAATCAATTACAGCTGTCATTGGACCAAATGGTGCTGGTAAAACCACTTTTTTTAATATGATTACGGGCGTTTATAAACCGACTTCGGGGGATATTTTACTGAATGGAAAATCATTGTCAGGCAACAAGCCTGATGTAGTAGCGCGGCAGGGAATAGCCCGGACTTTCCAAAACATTCGCCTGTTTAATCAGTTGCCAGTATTGGAAAACGTCATGGTTGGGATGCATTATCATTTAACCGTGAATTGGTTCTCTACACTTTTTAAGCTGCCTAATGCCAGAAAAGTGGAGGAGGCTGCGCAAAGGGAAGCCTATCGGTTACTTCAATATGTCGGATTGGCGCCATTTTTAAATGAAAATGCCGGAAATCTTTCCTACGGTGCACAGCGGCGTTTAGAAATTGCCAGAGCCCTTGCTGTTAAACCCAAAATCTTGCTTTTGGATGAGCCAGCTGCAGGGATGAATCCAAAAGAAACGAAAGAATTAACCTCACTTATTTATCGACTGAGGGAAGAACTCGATTTAACAATTATATTGATCGAACATGATATGAAATTAGTGATGGAAATCTCGGATTATGTTTTCGTATTGGATCATGGTGAAAAAATAGCTGAGGGGAAACCAGAAGAAATTCGCAAAAATCCAAGAGTGATTGAAGCCTATTTAGGAAAAGGTGCCATATCACACGCATAAAGGGGGGGAAGATCATGACGATTCTTGAATTAAAGGGTGTTCAAGCAAACTATGGAGGAATACAGGCACTAAAAGGAATCGATTTGAAAGTTAGTCGTGGTGAAATCGTCACTTTAATCGGAAGTAATGGGGCCGGCAAGTCAACCGCATTAAAAGCGATAAGCGGGCAAGTACAAATAAAAAACGGTTCTATCTATTATAAGGGAACAGATATAACCAATACCCCTCCACATAAAACCTCCCTAATGGGAATTGCTCAGGTGCCTGAGGGAAGGAGGGTGTTTCCCATGCTGACAGTAAAAGAAAATCTTTTAATTGGAGCCTTTGCTCGTAAAGTTAAGAGGGAAATGGTGACAAGATTGGATCGAGTCTTTCAGTATTTTCCCAAATTACGAGATCGTCTCGATCAAAAAGGGGGAACGATGAGCGGTGGTGAACAACAGATGCTGGCCATTGGAAGGGCGTTAATGATGAACCCGGAAGTTCTCATGCTAGATGAGCCCTCTATGGGGCTCGCTCCCATCATTGTTGAGCAAATATTTGAAATTATTCTTGAGCTCAATAAAGAAGGCATGACGATTTTATTAGTGGAACAAAATGCCTTTCAAGCGCTGCAAATCGCTCATCGGGGCTATGTCATCCAAACAGGGGAAATCGTTCTCGAAGGAAATGGCAAAGATTTGCTGACAAACCAACAAGTACAAGAAGCCTATTTGGCTTAACGAAGCTATTCCAATCGGCGATATTCTTGATGACTACAGGAATTATTGTAATTGCATTTATTAATCAGATTCATCAGGTGATTCCTTTTATACTTCAACCACCGATAAACGAAAACCAATAAAGACAAAAAGCCCTCTCAATCTGAGCAAGGGGATTTTTACTCTACTTCACTCGGATTTTTTGACTATGTTAAATTAAATAAAGAATGCTGTATGTAATGTAAAGCATACGGTTTTCTTTGTAATTCCTGCTAACAATTAACGGAGTGTGTTAGTTCAACAGGCGCTTTTTTATGTTTCTGGTAATTAACGGATGTATATTTTGGCAGTATGATTATAAATATTTATGAATCATTACTAAAGGGTAAACCTGTATAAACACTAATATTTATTCATATTTGTGAAACGATACTTACTACACAAACGGGCAGGACCATTAGAAGCTAACAATAGATCAAAAACCTGCTTAAATGAGTGCTTTCGAAATAACCATATTTTCAATAAATCGGCAGCAATATTACGAAAAAAATAATACTTGCAAAATAGGTGTAAATTAAGATGGAACGGAAAACGGAGCACATTTAGCGCTGCCTGCCAACAAAATGCTGAAAAGATAGGCAGGAATTGTTCTGAAAATCAGGAATATATATAAATTGGAATTTTTTCCAATAGCAACAAGCGCTATTATAAACAAAGGAGATGAGAAAATGAGCGAATTTAACCTAAAACAAGATTATGATTTTCTAATCGCTGATTGTTTGACAAGACTAATAGATGAGGAATTGAATGAAGATGTTGATCGTCATCTAGATGTATACAAACCAATAGTGGATGAAGCTATTTCTGTTATTAAGCAGCAGTCTTTAGAAGGATTAATCCATAAGGTACATGAAGTTGCAGATTTTCTCTTCCGGTCGTTTAAAATGGCCAATATTTTTTTTCAAGAAGAATGTGTTGAAAAAGTGAGAGTATTTAATCGTTGCCATTTTTACAGTTTGACAGAAGTGTGGGAAGCAATCGAAGAAAAAAATACTGAAAAAGTTCGTTCTATTTTAATTCACATTCTAGAGGATGATGAACCGAATCGTCTGTTTTTCCCTTTTTATCGCCAAATTGTAAATATCTTAGTAAGAGAATAGAGAAGAATTTCTATTTTAACGAGTTTTACAAAAGTAGTATTTAAGCAAATTTACATAAAGCCAGGAATATCAATGAAAAACGTTGAATTTCCTGGATTTTTTGTGTGATTTTAAGAAGGAAAACCGGTGAATTATACAAAATAGAAACATAAAAAAATCCATCCTTGGGAACCGTTAAGGATAGACTGTAACATCGACCAAGATGCTTCTTGGCAGTTCGTATTATGTACTAAAGTTTAAAAATTATACTGTTTGGGTATAGATTTAGCTTGCAAAGCCACTTTTTTTAGAATAAAGCTGTTTTCTTTGGGAGGTTGTTTAGTAAATGAAGAAATTACTAATTTATAAAGAAGATGGAGAGTTTATTATCGAGCGAGTAAATGAGTTTGGAACAGGCTTCAAAAATCATTTTAAAACAGTTGATGGCTTGCTTGGGCGCTTAGATATTTATCAAAGAACGAATAAGCTTGAAGAATATCAATTAGACGTCTCGGAAGATCTTAGGGCAAACGTAATTAATTTGCTAAATGAATAAGGTTTCTATAGTTATAGGGGTAGCACCCCCTCATTTCGCGAATTTACAACGCTAAGCATATAAATAAAGCTCGTCTCCAATGAACCCCAGTGATCTTTGGTCAAATGATCTGGCGAACTACATCAGCAATCCTGTGATTAAAACATAAAAAAGATACCACATAGGAACCCTGTACTTATTGGTATAAGAGAGGGGGTCTTATGTGGTATTCATTCTGTAAGACCTGAGATTTGTAAGATGTTTGGCTACTACAAGGATTTAATTTGTTTTCGCAAGCCTGAGTTAGCCACTAAAAGTTTACCTGTTATGAATGAGGATCCCGTCGGAATCCTATCCGTAGATTTCAAATGGAACTATTTTAAATAAAACTAACAATCCATTTGTAAAAAGAGCCATCCTGAAATATTTCAGAATGGCAAAAAATTAAAATAAACAAATTCTAAAAAGGAATTTATTCTTAATGTGTTCAACAGGAGTATAAAATATTACCTTTTTTTAAATCTAACACCAAGGATGGACTGTAACAACGGCCAAGATTCTTCTTGGCAGTTCCCATTATGTACTAAAGTTTAAAAATTATACTGTTTGAGTACAGATTTAGCTTGCAAAGCCACCTTTTTTATAAAAAAGCTGGTTTCTTCGAAAGGTTGTTTAGTAAATGAAGAATTTTCAAAAAAACAAATCCATCCTTGAGGCGGTCAATTATTCTCTCATGCTAATAAAAAAGGACATTTTTGAAACTGCTGCAGTCGTTAGTTTATGCTGTAATTTTAGCCATTTCTCAAAATCTTTTTTAGATAAGTGTATAGCTTGCGTTTCATTTTCAATTAAGCAGACCCAACAATTTGTCCATTTGGAAAATATGAAGAAAAAGCTTTATAAATGTTATTGTCAAGCCTGAATACAACTGCCCTAATTAATCGATTTACTTGGTCTTTGGTTTTAGGGCAATTTAATTGAACAAGTCTTATCTATTCTTCAGTTATTCAAGTATTGCCTTTCAAATTTCACCTATATTTCAAAAAATCAAATGCTCTCATGTGCTGATACAAATTGGATGTAATGATACTTTCCGTAACATCAAATTATTTCTAATGATAGAAAAATCCCTTATTCTAGTTTCTACTAAGATAATAAGAAATAGGGAAATATTAACGTTTTTAGCAAAAAAAACATGCGGTAATTTTAGAAAATAACGTTGCGACTGTGTCAATAGTATTATATTATTATAGTAATAACAGATCACAAATCTTACGATAAAGGCAAACCTATTGAAAAGTAGGGACGCAAAGCCAAGGGCCTAAAACGCATTAGTCAAGGCAGCCGGTTGCCGAAAAAGAGGGAGCTAAACCAAAAATCCACCTCTTTTTCAGAGGTGGATTTTTTTACTCTATTTAATAGGTATTTAGACCTATGAAAATTTAGTTTTAACTGAAAAGGGGGTGAAACAGATGAAAGCTCGCATAAAAAGTATCTTAGCTATCAGCGCAGTTGTTGCTGCTGCTTTAGCTCCAATTATCGGTCGCCCATGGATTTAGTTATCGTTACAAGAAAACTGGGTGAGAGATCACCTGGTTTTCTTTATTTTTATCAAAGAAAGGGGCCATTCAAATGGTATTTTTCGTTATTATCGCTTTTCTCATCGCGTTTTTCCTAAAACGAAATCCGTTTCTATTTGTTCGAAATATTTCATTTAAATGGCCTCTTATCATTCTGTTAAGCTTTGGGGCACAGATTGTTTTATCGTATGTCACGTTGGAAACAAGGGAAAAAATAGTATGGGTCTTCGTTTTAACGTTTATCGGCGTTATTTTCGGGCTGTATATCAATAGAAGGATTCCCGGTGTGAAGTGGATTTGTATAGGAGCATCCTTGAATTTAATTGCGCTGCTTTTAAATGGAGGAACAATGCCAGTTTCCAAAAAAGCTCTCCAGCTGACAGGACAGGCAGGTGTTTCGTTTGCCACCGATGCCCGTCATCACCTAATGGGTGATTCCGTGTATTGGATTCTTGGAGATTGGATTCCGGTGATCAGGTATGCACTAAGTCCTGGGGATATTTTGGCGGGAATAGGGATTGCTATACTTATAATCAAACACTCTGAAAAACGAATCGATCAGGATGAGGGCAAATGAGATTGGTCAACTGGTTTACCATTATTCTGTTTTCCATAGGGATCGGAGCGTTATTGTATTCATTGACAGCCATATCGGTCCATCAACTATCAATCTATCTTTTCGTTGTGGCGATCACGGTTATTCTGGAGATCTTTCCGATTCAATTGCCTAGCGGAGATCAATTTGAAGCCGGAAGTATTGGCGTTTTGTTTGTGCTATTGCACTTTGGTATTCCATATGCAGTATTGGCCATCACCATCGGTTTGGCTTCCCTTTTTATAAAGATTTTGAAAAAAGTAAAGATTCCTCTATTTCGTTTGATTGTAAATGTGGGAATGTACACGATTTCCATGCTGGCTGCATTGTCTGTTTGGAAAATGACCCAAGGAATGAAGATGATTATAGCGGTTGCTATTTTGGCTTTCCTCTATGAAGTGGTGAATATAGCCCTGTTAGAAATCATACAAAAATTGACAGCCAATCGGAAATTATTTGCCTCCTTCAAACAGCAATTAAGAGAGCTGTTGATTCCCATCGGTGTGTATTCTATTGTTATTCCGACCTTGCTGATCCAGAAAACGAACAAAGAAATCATCATTACCGTGTTATACACCCTATTTTTCTTACTTATTGTCATCTTTTTTTCCAAAGAATACACAAAACAGCTTTCACTGAGGAATTCATCTTCCAAAGCTTTTATTCAAGTTCTTGAAGGCCGTATTACCCCCAGTTTGGCCGGGCATGGTAATCGGGTAGGGGCCATTTGCGAGTTTCTTTTGGTAGATCTGGATTTTCCAAAAAGTAATAGAAAAGATTTAATTCAGGCTGCGATTATACATGATATTGGAAAAGCGTTACTTCCCACCTATATTTTTCGAAAACGCGGGGACTTAACTTTATCAGAGGAACGAGAGTACCAAAGACATCCTGAAAAGGCTGTTGAAATCGTCAAAACGATGTTTTCGAAAAGTGAATTTTCCGATTGGATTCTTTATCACCACGAGCGTTGGGATGGAAAGGGTTTCCCAAAAGGGTTATCAGGAGAACAAATTCCATTAGGGGCCCGCATTATTGCTATAGCCGATGAACTAGATTTCATTCTAACGCGTCATGATGATGCGGAAACGATTTTTAAATTACTTCAAGAAAAATCAGGGACGGTGTTGGACCCTAAATTAGTGGAAAAAGTGGAATTGAGTCATATTGAAATGCTGGTTGAGGAGCTTCGGGACCTTTTCCGTCGTGAAGAATTACCGCTAAATGATTTCACAGAAACGCAATTTTCCGATGATTCCTACTCAAGTATTGGGGAATCTTACTTTATTCAAGTCCAGAATGGCCAGATTCGATCGCCGAAGGATGAAATTTCAGACCATATACTGCGCAAACTAGCGGAGACTGCTTTAGAGCAGAACAAACCAGTTCATGAAACCATCCGTCGTGATAACCTCACGCTGGATGTTCACGCCCAATCCCTGAAAAACGGAGAGGTTACAATATTTGTGCATGATCTGTCTCCATACCTTGCTTTTAGAAAGAATTTGGAGCGCAATATTTTGGAGTCCTATGTAGACGTCATCGAAACGCTATCTGAAGGGAAAATTAAACTTCTATCTTCCCAAGCAAAGCTGGAAGAGCAATTCGGTACTTGGATTGCGGACATTCCTATTCATAATACATCGGATGTCTCGAAGTGCAGGGAATTAACCACAAAAGCACTAGAGCAATATCCAACTGAATTACAGTCGATGAAAGTTCAAGTCGCGGTGTCAGAAGCCGTGACAAATGTTCTCAAACATGCAACAAAGGGGAAATTCTCCGTTTACCAACGTGATCAAGAGCTGCAATTTCTGATTTCGGATAAAGGATCGGGAATCCCGCTTCATGAAATTCCAAAAACAATCTTAATATCCGGTTACTCCAGTAAGCGTTCGTTGGGGAAAGGGTTTAAAATGATTGCCAGCTTTTCCGATGGCGTACAAATTTTTACATCGCCAGAGGGAACTTCTATATTAATTGAGTTCAGACTATTGGAAAAATAACGCACATAATAAAAGAGGGGAATCTATACCGTAGGGCTTCAATAGCCTCCGATTATTCCCCTCTTAACAGAATACCTGATATCTTATTCTTGTATTTGCATACCATATTGAAAATGTCCGTTTTCTAAACTTTTTTTCCAGATGATTCTTGCTTTAAATGGAATATTATTTTCTAATTCAATGTTTTGGCAGATTAGGATGGTTTCGAGATCCACATTTAATTCTGTCACAATTTTTAATCCGTTGAAGCTGGCGTCTTCCAGCTCTGCTTTTTGAGGACGGGCTCTAAAATCATCAATTGGATGGAATTTTCGAAGTCTACTCTCCCATATTGGCGTCGTTCAATACTCATACGCAAACTCCTCTCAAAAGATGTAGTGAAACGATAATCTGGTAGGAAAGCCCCGTGGATTACTCTTATTTTAATGGTAGCAAGAGGATAGTACAAGACAATTTTTTTAAAATGAAGGTAATTTTAAAAGGGCTTTCATTTTGTGTAATGATAGTCAAGGGGGGATTAAATTGGAGTTACGCTTAGACATTCAGTCGAATCAAAAACAGGTTGTCATTCGAATTAATGGGGTTATGGATATTGCGACAATGGATGCTTTTCATGCTCAAATGGAACAATTACCTTCAACCTTTTCCTCCTTACTGCTGGATTTTTCACATCTCGAATTTGTTGACTCTACGGGTATTGGAGCCATCGTGGAATTAATTTATCTTTCCCAGGAAAAAAACTTCACGATTAGGTTCGAGGGAATGAATGAGGATATAAAGGAAATATTTGAGATGCTTGGGGTGTTCCGGATCTTAGAGGCTTTAAAAAAGGAGGGAGCTTAGTTGACTCTTCAAGACCATGTCTCTTCTCAATATGATGATACCGAGATTTTTGAAGAATTAAAAATGTTGAAAAGAGAAATTAATTTAGCAAGAAATATCCAAACTAAGCTTCTAAATGCTGAAATTCCTAAGTTGGTCGCATGTGAGCTGACCGGTACCTCCATCCCGGCGAGATTGATTGGTGGGGACTATTTCGACTTCTATCCATTGGTCGATGGGAGAATTCGAATGGTGATTGGAGATGTGATGGGGAAGGGAATCCCTGCTGCGATGTTAATGATTTTAACAAGGGGAGCCTTCCGGAGTGCCGCTCAAAGTACTGGCGGACCAGGGGATACGTTAACAGCCATGAACAAGGCATTATACAAAGATTTCCGTGCTTTACGTTCATTTGTCACATTACTTTGTGCGGATTGGGACCCAAAACAAGGGACGTTGACGTTTGCTAATGCCGGTCATCCTCTTCCGATTCTCTTAGGAGGAAATCAAGTATCAGAGCTTCCGAAAGTCAGCGGGGTGATGCTTGGCGGCCTGCCTAATCAAATTTACGAAGAGAAGCAGGTCCGTATAGCGCCAAATCAGTATGTTTTATTTTATACAGATGGGATTATAGAGGCACAGAATCAAGCGGGAGAACAGTTTACCCGTGAACGCCTAAAGAAGATTTTGCTCGAAAATGAAGGGAAAAGCGTCCAGCAATTGGAGCAGGCGGTGGTTCAGTCGGTTTACCAATTTTCAAATGGAATGAACCAAAAAGATGATATAACGATGGTTCTGCTCCGGATTTGAGAGAGCGGGACATTTTAAGCAACAGTGATTTGCTCATAAAGGGGTAAGGCGAATGAGTGCAGTAATTACGGCAGAAGGTAAAAATATAGAAGAAGCCATTGCCAAAGGGTTGGCTGAAATGGGCTTAACCGAGTCACAAGTAGAGATTGAAGTCATTCAAAACCCAAAGAAGGGGATATTTGGCTTCGGAGCAAAACCGGTTGTTGTCCGATTAACGGAAAAAATAGACGAGCAGGAACGTTCTATTGAGGAACTGCCTTTACCGGAGGAGAGTTTGAATCTAACTTTTGAAGAACCTCTCCAAAGAGGAGCACAGGACTTAAATGATCAGAATCCTGAAGTCGGGAAGATCTGGGTCAAAGATGGACAAATTTATATAAAAGATACTCCTGCTCATTACCCAACCATTACGCCAGCTAAAGAGGTTTCCCTATATAAGAACGGTGAATTGGTAACGAAAACAACGGCTCTTATGGAAAAGGATTTGATAGAGGTTAAACTCCCGAACGAATTGAAAGAACCTGTCTGGTCCATTGAAATGGACCCTCTAAAAGTGACAGCCATGCTGCACCTTGAACCTGGTTTCCGAAGATCCTACAGTTTGGTGGATCAAGAACCAAGTCCACATCTTCAGCTTGAAATTCAAGTAGAGGAGGAAATCATCAATCCCCTTCAACTGGATCAAATTCAGCAGAAAATGAAGGATTTAGGCATTAAAAAGGGTGTTCGTATTTTAGAAATTCAACGTGCCATGCGAGCTACAGAACCTGGTACCTTCACGATAGCAGAAGGGACGAGCCCGAAAAAAGGGGATGATGGTTGGATCGAGTGGTTAGTAGATGAGGAATTGGATTACACAACGAAATTAATGGAGGATGAAGATCTAAATAACCGCAAGCATATAAAAATCCCGAGTGTTTACAAAGGGCAGCTGCTTGGGGTTATTCATCCATCAAAGCCAGGAACAGATGGTGTGTCGGTAATTGGGGAAGTGATTGAACCAGAGGAAGCAGAACCATTAGAAATCCATGCGGGCAAAGGGGTCGATCTGATTGACGAAGGGAAAAAGGTTGTTTCCATTGAGTACGGCCGGCCTTCACTCATGTCAAAGGATGGAATCACCAAAGTGTCTGTTATTCCTAGATCTATCCACTCTGGACATATTCTCTCAGGTGTGGGGAAACTGTCTTTTCATGGAGACATGATCATCCAAGGGAATATAAAAGAAGGAATCGCAGTAGAAGCTCGCGCGGATTTGCTTGTTTACGGAACAGTTGAGCAAGCCATCCTTAAAGCAGGTGGCAGACTGATTGCTTGTCAAAACGTGGTAAATAGTCAATTATCCGCAGGGGAACGGAACCAAAAAATCATTGAAATCATCAATCATTTAAGAAAGCTTTCAAATGAATTAAAAGCCTTCATTGCAGCTGTCGAGCAAATTTATCAGTCACCAGTATTTAAAACTTCTGATATAAACAAAATGGGACTCAGTTCTATGATCTGCATATTGCTTGAGAAGAAATTTAAGCATTTACCGCCGATAATTAAAAAGATCACTGGGCTGGTAGTCATTGCTGATGGGATGCAAATATTGGACCCTGAATTGAAAGAAATTCATGCTTCTTTGCAAAATGGATTTATCGATTTGGAACCGATGCAATTTCAAACGCCTGAAGATATTTCTAAATTGGTGAAAAGAATGGAAGAGGCAAGTGGTCCTACTGTAGAAATCTCGGAAGAAAATGCACAAATTATAATCCCCTATGCGCTGAATAGCAAGCTTCATTGCAATGGCGATGTTACCATTGCTGGTACGGGATGTATCCAATCCCAAATCCATGCAAAAGGAAAAGTAATAGTCCAAGGGCTCCTAAGAGGTGGAGAAGTCTATGCTGACAAGGGGGCAGAGATCCATGAAGCAGGGACACGCGGGGGAGAGATTACTTTTATCCGGGTTCCACAAGATCACTCCATCAAAATAAATAAAGTCATCGAGGGAACAAGAATTCAAATTGGCAATGTTCTGTACCAATTTGAGCAATCCGAACAAAATGTATTTGCCAGAGTGTCGAAGGAAGGAAAATTACTGCTGTCCTAGCGGAATTTTTTTAGCAGAGGAGGGAACAAAAATGTTTGAATATCAAATGGTCAATGACGGAATAAAGATGACTGTTCACTTAAAGGGAGACATGGATATTGAAATCACAGAGGTCATGGAGGAAGAGCTTATTCCTGCGTTACAAAAAGCTCAGGAAGTCGAGCTTAACTTTGCCGCTGTATCATTCGTGGATTCAACCGGAATCGGCTTATTGATGAATCTTGTGCAGCATCTGAAGGAACGAGAAATCTTAGTAAAGATAACGCATTTGAGCGAGGACATATATGAAGTGTTCGACCTTTTGCAAATCCCGGACATCATCGGCAGGGACGTATTTTCTTCATAGAGTCCTTCATTCTTAAAGGGGGTACAGCCGAGATACGTGTAATTTAAAGTCAATGATTAACATTTATTTCTAAATATCGTATTTAAGTAGTCCCATAAATGTATAGTACAGTTTGTAACGGTTCGTTGTTTTTGGTATTGGTTTTTGAAACAGGAATAGACTTAGTAAAATTGTCACGGAGGGATAAATTTTTTTAACAAAGGAATTAAGATCACAACATTATTTTGGATTGCTATAAGTGTCTTGGATGCGATGGCAGTTATTTTGTGAAAGTAAGCTTGTAAAGAATTGTACTGATATATTTACAAAACGGTCAATGCCCCTATCAATTTCATTTTGGTATGGTTGGGCAACTATTAGAAGACACGCTTTTTACGGCTTCTTTTCTTTTTAGATTGGGTTCAGCTCTCTTGATCTTGTTTAAATATGGTTCGAATTATCATGAAATATTCCACCTGGAAGGGTATGGTTAGTTGGAATGTGGAGGAATTGGGAAATAGCAAAGAAAGTTGCTTTACGCATCATTCTTATTTATATTTTCTGTGGTATTACATGGGTCATTTTTTCTAATTACTTAATTAGTGATTACCTTTTCATTAAATCAGATTGGGTCGAAATCTCCAAAGGAATTATGTTTATTTTGATTACTGGCCTAATTTTTTACAAATTAATAAAAAAAGGGATAATAGTGACGATAGAATCTGAAAGCAAATATCGAACAATAGTTGAAAATGTGTCGGATTTAATTGCTATTATTGATCTTAATGGGAACTTCGAGTATTTATCCCCTTCTCATCAGAAGATTTTTGGATATTCTGAAGAAGAATTAGTGGGGAAATCTGTTTTTGATTTTTTAAAAGTAGAAGAAACCTCTAAAATAAGAAGCAGGTTACAGAACATAAAGAATCAAAAAAACAGGAACTCAGTTGAATATAACATAAAACATAAAGATGGATATTTTGTTTTAGTTGAAGGTAAAGGGGTACCGATTTTTGAAGAAAATGGTAAAACTAAAAAAATTATCCTATTTTCACGTGATATAACTGAAAAGAAAAAAGCTGAAATACAGCTTATGGAAAGTGAAGAACGTTATCGGAAACTTGTAGAGTATTCACCTGAAGTCATCCTCATTCACATAGACGGGAAAATTGTTTATGTCAATAAAGCAGGTCTATTGTTAGTTTGTGCAAATGATGAAAATCAAATAATAGGAAGGAATGTATTTGATTTTATTTCTCCTGAATACCATGATCATACGAGAAAACAATTGAAAAAAGTTAAAGAGTTTGGAAAATCTGAAATTAGTGAATATCAAATTATTCGCTTAGATGGAGCTCTTGTTTCTGTAGAACTATTGACATTTCAAACCACCTATAAGGATCGAAGTGCAATGCAGGTTGTTATTAGAGACATTACAGAACGTAAAAAAGCACAGGAACAAGTCCAATACTTGGCTTATTATGATTCATTAACCGGTACTCCTAACCGTAATCATTTGTATAGATATCTTGGTGATGTTTTAGAGCGTAACAAAGTTAATAAAGAAATTGTTGCCGTATTGTTTTTAGATTTAGATCGATTTAAAATGATAAACGATACGTTTGGGCATAGCTTTGGAGATCATTTATTGCAAGAAGTAAGTAAAAGGCTTAGGATATTTTTAGGGAAAGGTGGTATACTTTTCCGTTATGGTGGAGATGAGTATGTTATTGTTGTGGAAGAAGCAGAACCGAGTGAGATTTCACAACTTGCTGAAAAACTCATAGATACATTCTCATCACCATTTTCAATTCAGGAACGTCAAATGTTTATTTCAACTAGCATTGGGATAAGTTTGTTTCCAAAAGATGGAGAAACAGTAGAAGCTCTCATACAAAAATCAGATGTAGCGATGTACTCTGCAAAAGAAAATGGTAAAAATAACTTTCGATTTTATTCTAGCTATTTAAATATAAATAATAAACGAAAAATGGAAATAGTATTAGGCATTAGAAAAGCACTAGAACATAATGAATTTACATTATACTATCAACCACTAGTTGATCTTGATACAAAGAAAATCATTGGATTAGAAGCTCTAATTCGTTGGAACCATCCTAAATATGGATTTATTTCCCCAGCGGAATTTATACCTGTAGCAGAGGAAAGCGGGCTAATCGAATTAATTGGAAATTGGGTGCTAAAAACGGCATGTGAGCAGTTTAAACGTTGGTTGGATTCAGGATTTGCTTTAAAAAGGATTGCGGTGAATGTTTCAGCTATACAGTTTCGCGACAAAAATTTCGTAAATACTGTAAATCAAGTTTTACATGATACAAAGCTTGAAGCCTGTTACTTGGAATTAGAAATTACTGAAAGTGCCACACAGCAAGTAGAAGAGGCAACTAACCTTATGAAGGTATTAAAGGAAAGTGGTGTTCAACTTTCCATTGATGATTTTGGTACAGGTTATTCTTCATTAAATTATTTAAGACAATTTCCTATTGATACTTTAAAAATTGATAAGTCTTTTGTGGATGAAATTAATAATAATTTGAATGGTGAAGTAATCGTAAAAACCATTATTGAACTAGGAAATAGTTTAGGCTTTAAAGTGGTTGCTGAAGGTGTAGAAAATGAACAACAATTAAGCTTTTTAAAGGAAAATAACTGTCAAATAGGACAGGGGTATTACTTTAGTAAACCTTTGCCAACTCAAGAATTAGAAAATCTTTTAAAAAAATAATTAATTTTTACTTTAGGATAATTTAACAAAGTGCTTTGGTTCCAAAGGTCTAGTGTAATTATATTACAGAGTAAATTTATAAATGTTGAAAATTATACCAATAGCAATTTAAGCCTCTACATGATATAAAGTATTTGGAGAGGATATTAGTCCATTAGTCCATACTCCCCTATAATTCCTAATTACCGCCAGGTCCCCAATCGGCGGTTTTTTTGACTTTTCCTGCATTTTTATTAAAGCATTTCACCTTGAGGTCTATAGAGGGATCCCTGTGATTAGGCACTAAATACAGGCAAAGAAAAAGCCACTTCCCATAATGTTAAAGGTTTGTAATCCCTTTACGGAAAGTGAATATACATGTTCAATATCTGTCAGACTCGAACAGAAAAATCAAAAAAGTTTAAGTGGTACTCCAATTTTAATTGATTTATATAGAAAAAACAAAAGGTAAAACCGTTTATACGAGTTAGGTAGATCAAAAGTTTCTCATCACTACCCGTAACAATAACATTCGTTTTTGATTCAGAAATTTCATACCTTCTTATTCAGCATATGGGCCATATTATTGAACAACATATTTTGAAGAAAATCGTTAGGGACAAAGAAATTGTGAAGTTTTTCACTTAACATGGCAGGATAGTGGAATAACAAAAATATAAATTCTATCCTTTGTGGTGCAGTTTTGATGCATGTATAGGGACGCTGCAAAATATCATTATCTTTTTAAGGATTGTCCATTCCAAACGCAGTCGTTTGCATACTATAATTCAAGGACAATAGATTGGAGAGGAGGTGTTTACTTGGGAGAAAAAAATAGTTCAAAGTCATCTGAATCTGACCATTCACACTGCTGTTTTAAACCATTTATTAGTCCCAATCCTCTTACTACATTTAATCCCGTTCCACGCTATCCTAAAATCGATAAAACAGCATTTATTAGTCCGTTTTCCAGCGTCATAGGTGATGTTACCATTAGGAATAACGTTTATGTAGCTCCTAATGTAAGTATACGTGCAGATGAAGGAACCCCTTTTTATATTGGTTCTAATACAAATCTCCAGGACGGAGTCATTTTACATGGTTTAGTGAATAAGAAGATTTCTGTGGATGGAAAAGGATATTCCATATTTATTGGAAATAAAGTGAGCATTGCTCATGGTGCCCTTGTCCATGGTCCTTGTTTCATTGGTGACAAGGTAATTGTGTTTTTTAACTCCATTGTTTATAATGCAATTGTAGGGAAAGGCGTATTTATTTCTTATAATGCAGTAGTAACAAATGGCGTTAAAATTCCACCGAATAGATTCGTCCCGCCTGGAGCAAATATTGATTCTCAAGAAAAAGCAGATGCACTTGGACCTGTACCAACGGATAAAAAGGAATTGGCTCGTGCAGTTCAACGAGTCAATCAGGAATTCCCCGCATCTTATCATCTTTTATTAGGGGAAAATCGTTGTTCTTGCGGACTTGCATATGACGAACATTAATGTATAAAATGTATGCTGGCCCGAGTTCTTTTCGTAGAGGACTCTTAATAGAAATGCGATGCTGTCATCGAGGCAGCTTTTTTATTGTAACGTGGTAGGATACGTTGAAAAATGTCCATAGCATATGAGATTGTGAAGAAATGCACTTAAAGTAACGGGTAGCAAGAGTGTAATAAAGCAACGCTGTCGCGTTGCTTATTTTTTATGCTAAAAATACTTCCTATATAAATCCTGCCTGATGCCACCACTGAGCTGGGCATAAATCCGGGTCGTTTCACTTTTTTCATGACCTAATAAGCTCTGAATAACATCGATTGAACTCCATTATTCAATAGATGGGTCGCATAGCTGTTCCTTAGTTGAAGCGGATGAATCTCCTTGTTAATGCCAGCGCGGTTGGAAATCCGCTTAATAATGTACCGCATCTGGTCAATGCTCATTCGATGAGGATCCCGGTCTACACGATTATCCAGGTATCGTTTTAACCAAATTTCGCTACAGGTATTAAAATACACTTCCCGTTCCTTATCACCTTTACCTCTTATTATGGCAGATCTGTTCGACCAGTTAATTCTGTTTCTATCTAAGGTGACAATCTCCCCGATACAACAACCGGTGGAGAACATAAATTCAAACAGTGCCTTTTCTATAGGGTTACTGCATGCTTCCCGTAAATGTTCTATTTTCATTTCGTTCAAAAATTTAGGGATTCGTTTCCCAGTTTTAGGCTTTTTTATTTTGGTTGCTGGGTTCTTAGGAATATGTCCTTCTTCATGTGACCATCGAAACAATGATTTGATAAAACGAATGCGTTGAGCTAAACTCGCGGGATTGAGGCTTTCACTTGATTTGGTTAAGTAAGCTTTTAATTGGTCTGTCGTGACCGCTTCGAGTTCAACATCTTTAAAAAATCGTATTAGTAAAATGGATTGGAGTTTGTATGCTTTTAATGTTTGAGGCGAAAAGCCTTCAATTCGTTTGTCAGCTTCGTACATTTCCCATGCTTTAGATAATAACAAAATCATCTCTCCCGATTTCTTTTTACAGGAATTATTGGCTCAAATGACGAAATTGAAACAGCAGTTGTTATTAAGATAAAGAAGCAGATTAGTTGAAGACGAAATTGTACAGATGCTTTTATTTAGTGTTTGAAAAAGTGTCCCTCTTTTTGTATCAAATAAATAATTTGTAGATTTATTCTAAAAGATTGGCCAATCATATAAGCATTTCTCTCAAATTATTTGTAAGATGAAATATCATAATAGAAAGCAGTGTGATAATTTGACATACGAAAATTACAAGCGAAATGGTAAAAACCGTAATCAATGGGATTGTGATTGTGACGGCAATGGATTAGGAGATAATAGCAGAACCCAATTAACCTGCCCACCAGGACACTATTGTGGTCTATATACTCTGATTAGAGGTGTTACTTCAACGGCTTTTTTGTCCGTACATTATGATTTTGATCCGATTACATTTGAGGCTAGGCTCAGTTTAAAATATTTAGATAATACAATTGCAGCAACCACCATTAACCCACGAAACCCAAGGTGGGCAATATATGGAGACGTTCGTATTGACAAACTGCATATAAAAGATTATTTAATTTTCTACCTAGAGGAGGCACGCCCCAATTTTGTCACACTTGTCGTGAGTGGTTTGGGCGTTTGTGTTCCAGGAAGTAAAGGTAGAGAAGATTGTGTAATTATTCGAGGTACTGAGATAGCCAGATTCCCCATTTTTTAAACGAACAGAAAGTGTGCAAAGGTAAAGTAATATGGTTATGTAGACATTGGGGTAATCAATTTGAGTTGCGCTAACGGATAACGATAGCTCAATTAACCGCCTTTCAACCAAGGCGGTTTTCATATGGTCAAATATCAACATTAGAATTTAACATAGCCTATTTTTTTAGTTACAGTAAAGTTTGTGAAACATTACACTTAAAGTAAAGGGGGCGTATGTTAAAGATGGGATGGCTGCGGCGATCCTGTTCTTTATTGAGCTAATGGGAGCGTTAGTTTAACAAGAAGACAATAAATCGTTGACTGATGCTAATTGTTTTGTGGAAACTAGTGCAATTAGGTAAATATCCATTCCTCTTTGAATATGGACACATAAACTAATTTTGAAATTTTTTAAGAAGAAGAATTAAATGGAAAGATCTTAGTTTGCCCAATTAAATTATACAGCAATTTTTAATGTGTTGAATCTCATTTTGAATATTCACACTTACCTTGTTGGACCAAAGTAGTTCGCATATATTGATTTAATTGGTTAGTGAGACTTCTTGTACCAAAATAAAATGGGGGGTAAAAAAACAATGCAAAAATTTATCGAGGTCACTACGAGTAACAACACTAAAAAGATAATAAATCTTTCTTCAATTAAAGAAATATACACCCACGAAAGTGGCGATTCTAATTCGGTAATAACTTTATTAGATAATCAAACAAAGTATCATGTAAAGGAAACATATAGTTTACTGAAAGAAATGACTGGACTTAATTAAGGTTGGGCGTAATGCCCAATTCGACGGCTTTTCTTATTGAAGTAACTGGGAGGTTAGTGAAATAACGAATTCCTAATCGTTACGATTGTGCACTATCAGTTAGTGTACGATTTTTTGTCCAAAATGATAATCAGTAAAGAAGTGCCCTTGCGGCAAATTATGCATGGGCACTTTATTTCAATAGATATCCATTTTTTCTTTTGTGAATTAGTAATTGTACCAACCGTTGTAACCGTTGTAATCGTTGTAGCCGCTATAACAACCACCACAGCCACCACAACCGCCACAGCCGAAGCAGCTGAAGCAACCGAAACATCGGAATCCTCCACAACGAAAGCCACCGCAACGCATGCCACCACACATCATGCCACCACCACAACGCATACCGCCGCCGCAACGCATTCCGCCAAAATGACGCGGATCATTGAGGTTTGGATCAATGGTAATTAAATTACCAACTTGGAAATTATCCATTCCTAACATTTGAAGTTCGTTTTGAAGATTCTGCATTTTTTCCTCCCCTTTGTATTTATTAATTAGGTTAGTCATACACCTATATAGAGAGATGAACGAGGGTAATTCGTCAGTTTCGTTTAAATGAAACCATCATATATACCTGTACTCTCTTCAACAAATTATGATTTCTGTTAGGTCGTTGTCACTGATTTAAGTGCCTATTTCAGTTTGAGGTAATATAAAATGCTGATTCATTATATAAAACCTATGGTTGATTAATCTGATATACTGTTGAAATTGCTGATTCAAAGTATAACTAGGATAAAGAATATGAAAGAATGCACTTAAAGTAACGGGTAGCGTTAGTTAAACAAGCTATGAGTGACTTTAGGACAAAGCCCATATTTTAGTTATTCCATTAAACGGGCGCTAATCTGGAGTAATAACAAAAGTCCAATTTCTTTTAATGTTGAGAAATTGGGCTTTTTATCTTTAATTTTAGTGCTAAATAGTCCTTAAAACGGGTGGAAATAACTCCTAAATGACAGCAAATAAGTGAAATTAAAGCATACTCAATTATTAGTAGGAAATAATAAACAAAAATGCATTATAGGTGGTATAGCGTTTCTCAAAAAACTTCACAGACTCAGTGGATCGCCCGTTATCGAGGACAATTAAAAAACATGCGGACATTTAGCAATATTCTGAATCAGGAAAAGTCAATGGAATCGTTGGAAATATTGATATGAACGGGTCTTATCGTGACTTTGCTGTAGAAATTGCAGAAAAAAATAAGCCCGCAGCAGAAATAAAAGCTGTATCAGGTCAAATGGGTGTTGTTGCTGTCAAGACAAACACAGTGATCGGAAGGGACCTAATCCAGCTTATGATATTATCAATTCTGTTAAAGTAGGAGATTCCTTTAAGTGCAACGGGATTCAAGGTGATTGGTACAATGTAGGTTCAGGCTATATCCATAAAGATTATGTGAAGTTACAAAAAGTTTAAAACAAAAAGCCCTCTCTTTGGAGAGGGGCTTAATAATACAATATATTATATTTATCTGCAGTTGTATCAGCTTTTTCTTTAGTTAAATGAGCATGAGCCCCTAATAGATTATTAGTAATATAATTTATTTCTTCAGTAAAACTTTCTCCATTTTTCTCCTTTTCGATGATCATTATCATATTTCTTAGCAATAAATCACATGAAAATTTTAAACTATTTACATCATTAGCTACCTCTCTTATATGGACTTTTTTCTGGAAATCTTCACAAAGTTTTAATAAGCTATCTAAATTTCTTTTATCATTTCTCTTCATTTCATCACCTCATTAGTTTATATGAGGATTTGTAGATGTTAAGACTAATGTTGGTTATTTAGAAAACAAAATTTTGTTAGACAAAATCTGTATTATAAGTCCATATCCCTACTAAAATATTATAATTTGGATTATGGAAGGGAGGAGGTGAGGAAGTGAATAAGAAATTTTCAGTTTTGTTGATTTTGGCTAGTTTAATAACTGTTCAATTGTTGCCTACAGGATCTGTGTTTGCAAGGAGTAATTCCAATCTACATATGTGCATGGATATACTCGTTCAAATGGTACACATGTAAATGGGTATCATCGTACTGTTGCGAAGCATACAACTAAAGATAATTACATTCATAAAGGAAATTACAATCCTTGGACAGGTAGGTATGGAACTAGGAACTATTAGTTTTTGCTTTACTAAGTAAAATGATAAAAAGGCCCCCTTACTCAATGAGCAGGAGGGCTTGGTATAGAACACCTTTACATTAATCCATAACTGGAATAGGCTCATGAAAAAATTCTTCATCGTTTTCAATAACCGTATATTCTACTTCAGTAGATTTTGTAGTAGGATCGATAATATCCAAGGTGAATTTTTATGCCACACCAATTTCCACATCTTTTGCACCTCAAATAAGGACAAGTTTCTCTTTAGCTATATCTAAAAAAATAGCTTCGTTGACCAAGCACTCATTACCATCTTTTGATTCCATATGTACAGTGTTTTAAATAACATTTTAATCATATATGCCACTTCCTTTTAATTTTTATTAGTATAATATTACTAAATTGTATCGTTTTTTCTATTGACCTATTAAATTATTTCAAAAAGGCAAATAATCTTCAGCAATAAAATCTCTTTTATTCCATTCTTCCTCCTCTAACTTCAAGACCAAATCTGTTATATTTTGGTCTCCGATCGCTATGACCCTCTCCAGCTGGGCATGGTAAGATGTTTCTTTCTTAATTTGCTTCCACCACTCATAAGCCACTTGTTCCGGTTTACGGCCACGAAGAGGAAAGGATCCGGCTGACATCGATTTATTTCCACTTGCTATAAAGTGCATTTCAATAGTAACGTTCATTTTCACTTCATCCTCGGAATAATATTTTTTTGTTTAAACTTAAAATAAATTAAATGGTATGTTTTTAAATATATTACAAACATAGATAGGGAGAGAAAAAATGAGCTAGTACCGGTGGTTTTTTAGGTGTTAAATTATTGTTATTTTGTATGGCTTTTTAAACTTTTGTCCCCTAGAAGGTAACCCGTTAACCAATTTTGGGAACATCTTTTGTAATTACTTTAATTAATTGGAAATAAAAGTTGAACAGAGCAGTTCAATATTTCCTCATGCGAATAACCACGCACGTCCTATTGGAAAAACCCATCCTGGCGAGGTAGGATGGGTTTTAACATCAACCAAGAAAAATCTTTGTCATCCATATTATGTGTTTAAATCACAAATTTATCCACCTTATGACCAAGCTGCTTGAAGCGGGAAAGGTAAAACCAGTAATAGATTAAACTTTTAAGTTGAGTGAAGTGTAAGAAGCTTTCAAGTATTTTGAACAAGGGCACGCTCAGTATGAGGAATCGGGTAGGAAATATGCCATTAAAAAGAAATGGATAAAACTAAATTATTAAAAAATGGTAATTGAACTTCAGGAAAAAGAAAATTTTTAATGTAGCCAGAGGTGGATTACCAAGATCAACGTGCCGACAACTTTTCAAAAGAAGAAGCAAAAAATGAAAAATGGTGAGCGAACAAAAAGAATTCGCTCTTTTTGTCATGTTGTGAAATTAATTAATCATCGCGGCGGCTCTACTTCGCTTCTCCTTTTTAAGATTTCCTTTTAACCATATCATTTTCAATAGTGGATATTTCCAAGTATTCCAATTAATATTGACTGCATAATTATTCATATACTTTTTTGTGTTATTGTTCTTGCAATAATTTTTAAAAAATAAATCAGTGAGCATTTGTGCAAAAATAAGAAACTATTGCTGTTAGCCCCAAAGTCCATGATTTTTTAATCTATTTTTTTAAAAAAAATTTTTTTATTTGAAGAAGGATTATTTTTTTTTTATTCAAATATAAAATTGAAAAAAATATATATTTTGGAGGCTTCGTAATGGCAAAAGTTAAAGATAGTATCAGTGTAGAATTTGAGGATTCTTCTCTTCATTTAATTTGGGATTGTGACGATGAAGTAGGTTATTGTGTTGAATATTTGAGCGAAGAGGAGGGAATAGCCGGATGGGCATTTGGTGACAACAGTGTAGAATCTTACCTTTTATCCGAAGGTTGGTATGAATTCACTTCTGGAATCCTTACTTCCACCAATAATCTGCCGGACCATATTATTGATGAATTTGTCATTTGGATCGAGGAGGGAACCCCAACAGAAGAAGACGAAGAAAATGTGTTGAAAATGATTGAATTATTGACAGACTTTTTAGGTTATCACCCTTTGGAGGAAAAGCGTGTCAATAAGGCCCTTCATTCATTTGGTTGCGAAATGGAAGAAGGACTTTGGTCAAAATACATTCAAAGGGCAAAATAAAGGTTACATGATCAAAGAAGCAACATTTGCTTAACGTTGCTTCTTTGAATTTATGGAAATTGGAAATAATCAAATAAACTAGCTGCATTTACGAACATCTTGAATATGAATAACATAAAAGTAAAGTCCATTTTCCTTAACCATCCGTTCTAGGGTGGTTTTGCTTATGATAAACAGTGGTATTTTACAGCTTAGTAAATATTATATTTGTCATGAATAATTTCGGTCGGTGTAACAATCAATCCTATTTTAAGTCCACGCAGGCTGAAATTTTTTTAGCTGGATAAAGTCAACCATACAAATCTACAAGCACTGAAATGAAAATTAATAAATGGGTGTATGTTCTATAACGGAGTGTGTAGCAGCGATTCCATCTTTCATTGCGGCATTACCAATATTTAAAAATCTCAAGATTGGATTTTTTAGCAAAATTCAAAACAATAACAGGTAATGGAATCAACAAGTCAGCTCTTAAAGGAGGTACAATCTTTGTTTTTTTGCCCATAGATACATTTCATGTTCAGCAGGCTTACAAGCAGTGTGAAGGGAAGGATCGTAGTCATCCATTTCCAAACAAGTAAGATATTCATTCTTATCTAAAACAGCGAAGGAAAAATAGCTTATTTCCTCATTTTCTTTAAAATGATCAAAACAAAAGATTGTTGGATCAATGGCTTTACCTTTTCGGTCAACGATGAAACAGTGCCTTGCCAACATACGCGGGTCATTCAAAATTGACACAAATCCATAGGCAATCCTCCAATCGTTTCTGATGAATTTCCATTGATGACTGCTGAAGACGTTCCAGATGTTGTTGTAACACATGTGCCGCTCAATTCGGGATTTAAGCTTGTTGAAGACGGCTTTACTTGCTTGCAAGTCTAGTGAATGACTACGGATCATTTTTCTTCCCCCATAAATCAATATTTTTTTCAAAGGTAGATTCATATGAATCATCCTCAAATTTGCTCGATTCATTCTACAATATGTGAAGCGTAATCCAATGGGGGTTTTGGCTTCTGTATGCATTTTTTTTGAAGAAAATAAATGGATATTCACTGATTTACTCGATTGCTTTAGGAAAACAAAAAGAAGCCTAATCATTAGACTTCTTTTTAATAGAATAGTGAAAGGCTTTGACAATGATACCGTCATCAAGCGGAATAAAATCTCCTTCCGGTACGTGGACAAACCCGAGACGGTGATATAAACGCATCGCGCTCTTCATAAAATCAGCGGTGTGTAATCCGACGGATGCATACCCTGCCTCTTGGCAAGATTGGATGCATCGTAGGACCAACGCTTCTGCGATTCCTTTTTTTCTTGCATGGGGGTCGATGGCAAGCATGCGAATCTCAGGTGATTCAGACGAATGAGTCAGACCTTGATACGCATCCATTTGCGGCGGAAACAACACGACACTCCCGACGATTTCCTCCTTTTCTGCCGCGACAAAGACGTGAACGTTAGGAGCGAAAGTAGGTACAGAGATGGATTCCGCTAACACCCGCCAATGTTCTTACGGAAGTATATTGGCGTATTCTTGATAAGCATTCACTCGTTTTTGTTGAATGATTTCCATTTCGAAAGGATGCGCTTCCCGTACATGAATCATATTTTTCACCTCATTTTTAAAATAGAGCTGGTCGAACGAGTCTTTCCGGCTTTCTAATTTCATTATAGCGTACTCCCTTTTTTGGGGTAGAAAATGACGGGATTTATTTGTAAATTCAAATGTATTTTATTGGTTTGCAACACTAAAGAAAACCTTTAATCAATTGGCTCGCTTTTTTTATTTGTAATATGGTAAAGAATAGGATTTCAAAAAATATCTCCAACAATTTAACCCTCCAATTTAAGCAAATGGAAAAATCTCATAATGATGATTTATATTGTTTGTTCAGTGTTTTTTCTCATCAGATTAGATACCGACAGCCGTGATTGGTAAAATCAATCTATCGAGAGGTGCCTAAAATTGGCGCCTAAACTAAATGCCAAAATCGGGGGATTTTTCATGATAATCGGTTACGCTCGTGTCAGCGGATTGTCGCAGGCTTTACAGTTTCAGATCGATAAACTAAGAGAGAAATGCTGCGAACAAATTTCTCAGGAGAAAATTACCGGTACGAAAAAGGAGAGACCAGAGTTCCAAAAAGTGCTCGAGGCTTTGCAGCCAGGTGATCACTCATGGTCACGAAGCCCGACCGGTTTGCCCGAAGCGCAAAGGATGATTCATCTAGTCAAAGAGCTAAATACGTGCGGCGTAAATGTCCATGTCCTGAATATGGGGTTAGTGGAGAACACGTGGACGGTCGCCTACTTTTGGCAATTTTGAGTGCCTTAGCGGAATTCGAGAGAGACTTGATAGTGGAACGTTAGCAGGAAGGGGAACAACAGGCTAGGCAGAAACCAGAATTTCCGGGAAGGTGGCAAGCCGACTACGAAGGCAAAAATGAATCATGTAATGCCCCTGCTTGAAACACATTTCTATTCCCAGGTCGTTGAGATGACGGGGATCAGCAAGAATGACAAATCGGGGCAAGAAAAGCAGAAAGAACTAAAGAATTATAAGACCAAACAGCAAAAACAAAAAATAAGTTTTCATTTTTTCATCTCATTACCGATAAAAAGGATGAGGTGATGGGATGTATTTACAAGCCCTAAAAAAGTACGCTGAATTTAAAGTATGGGCGAGTCGTTCTGAATACTGGACTTTTACATTAATTAATGACTTTATTCTATTTCCCCTAGAATGCATTATCGCTTGGATAAACCATCCTAAATTTGTCGGAGATACTTCATTGTCATATATTATTTTTGAGCTTTTTTACTTCTTTTTTCTTCTTGTAGTGATTTTACCAAATTTAGCAGTCAACATACGGAAACTCTATGATTCTGATATGAGTGGATGGTGGTTATTATTCATCTTTTTACTGTTACCAGGATGGATTGTGTTATTAGTATTTTGCGTCTTATCATTAAATGAAGATGACAATTAATACGGATCATAACCTTTTAAAATTTACTAAACAATGAGTAACGTCAACCGAGGCTCCTTATTTTTGTTTTCCGTTTATTATATAGATGTTTTCCATTAATTATACACTTGTATAGCCATTGTTTCTATCAGTTATAATGTATGTTATACAAATGTTATTCCGGAGTGAAAAAGAAATGGGTTATTTGGAAGATTACGCGAAGAAAAAAAAAACAAAAGAAAATAAGAGCAAAAATCTTAATGCTAGAGTCACACCGAGACTTTACAACCAATTTATGAAATACATTCACGAGCTTGGTTTATCGGTTACAGAATCAATTACTATTATGATTGAAAGAGAATTATTAGGAAATTCTTCGGAATCATATCAAGCCGAAATAGAAGCATTGAAATATGAAATTGCCGCACTGAAAGAGAAGCTGTCTAAAGCTGAAGAGAAAATAATGGTACGAAATATAACCGAGAACCCCACTAAACAATTGGGGCAGTCTGAAAACCCCAAAAAAGAGTCTTCTAAATCAAAACGCTTTCGTTACCCTTATAAAATAACAGAAGGAAAAATAACTATAGTTCCTTGCCCGATTTGTGAAAAATGGTTTGATTTGAAAAACTTTTCCCGACACGCAAAAGAAGACCATCATGCAACGACCCAGCTAATTTATGAGAATTGCCCTGATATGGCAAGGAAGATGTACGAAAAGAAAATGAATGAAGAAGACGCACGTTAGTCTTTTATTATTTTAACAAAAGCGCCTGTTACGAATTGTACGTGCTTTTGTTTTTATTTTGTATAACAAATCGTAAAAATTCATATATTACTAATTGGTTTACATCAGTAATGGATTTGTAAATAAAAATGTTATACGAAATGTATAACAAATGTAGGATATGCTAATAATGGTAATAATTAAAAAATACAATGAATGTAGGAGGGACATATGACAAAGTACAACATTCATTCCATTTTCGAAGTTGCAGATGATGCAGTTTTGACCCCTGAGGAGATCTCAGAGATAGTGGGTTTCCATAGTGAAACTGTTCGGCGCTGGTGCAGGTCGGGGAAATTGGATTGTTACAACTTTGGAGGAAAGTATGTTATTGTTGGGTCAGAATTCAAGGCATTCATGGAACGTTCACGTTGCCAGGAGATATAAATGGGAAAGGAACTGATTGCAATAGCCTTCTTTAAGGATCGAAAACTGAACTACTACTTGGATTCCCTAAAAAAAGCAATCGTATTTCCATGTTTAGCTTGCGGCAAGCAGGCAGATATGGACATAGCGACAACCAGATGGTCATGTGATTTTTGTCAACAGAAAGGCAATCTTGCTACATTGATCACCATTCAGGTAATGGATGCTGCCGTGAACACAGCAATCTTTAATCCAAAGAAAGAGTGGTATGCAATTAAGCGCAGGTTTAATAAATTATCTCAACGACATGGGCAAGAAATGTTGGTTTTATTAAAAAAAGTGGAAGAACTTGTTAAGTACTATGAGGGGTCAAAATAGGAATTCGGTATATACAATAAATACAACAAATCATATAATTAATACTATCCGGACTTTCACCATGTTTTATAGGCTAAAACTTTTGAAACATCAAAACGTAAAACCACAGCTTAGAGGTAAAGAGTTTGATAAAACAATGGCTATTGAGGTGGGATAATTGAATTTATCAGGAAACTTACCAACCGCTATAGAATTCGAAACTAACTCTGAGTGCTTACTTTATCGAACGATTGAAGTAGCTAAATTAGTTGGTATTGATGAGACTGTATTAAGCCGATTTATAAAAGCAGGGGAATTAAAAAATGCCGGAATCTATGAAGCCGGTAAAGATTTCGTCCGATACAGAAATTTAAAATATTTATTTCCTGAAACGAGCATAGGTTACTTACAGAACTTCTTTCAGGAATATAAACGTAAAATTAAAGATTTAAGGAACAATCCTGATTTAATTGAGGATTCTCGTTTAGCAAGTGGGATGGGTTTCAGTTCAAAGGAATTATTACAGGAAATTGAAAAGGGTTTATGGGAAGAACATGTTGTTGATATAGCATATTCACCTAAAGCAAACCGAACGATTTATTTTTTCGGCAGAACTGTTTTCAAACACATAAAATACTGTTGTACAAATAAAATTGCTGAATTCGTTGATGTACAACACACAACCATTCGAAAGTTTATAAGAGAGGGAAAATTAACTCAGCCTGATCATTTGATAGGGACGAATAGATGGGATATTGAACAAGTAATATATGATATAGCTCAACTAACTAAAAAGCATCAAAAAAATATGGAAGAGTGTTATGAGAGAAAATCCATAAACTGGTTTTCCTTATTAAGTCCTTTAATACAAGAGATGCTTGATGATTATCTTAGAGAACGACAAAAGGGCAATGGTTTCAGATGGGAAAACGTGACTTGTTACGATTATCCAATTTTAACAAGAGACAAAGACCGTGAAAGACTTAAAAAGGATTTATCCAGGTATTTGGTAAAAATTATTGCTGGAAAAGAGATATCAGGTGAAAAACTTATTGAAGTAGTGCCGTCTCAGGATGAATCAATCAAGAATAAACGTAATAATTTTCGCATATTATCGGAAAAAGATGCAAATGTAATAAAACGAAAGGCTTCAAAATTTGATCTTTTCCAATTAACCGTTGAAGACATTAGAATATTGCTGCAAGGGTATTTACCAACCACTCAATATACAGTATCTAAAACATTTTCTCCTTTTCTTTATTTTTTAATGTCTAAATGGGAAACAAAATATCCTCTTCATAGAATTGTTTCGGACGAGACATATAAAATGGAATACTGGGAGACGAGAACCAATCTTTACCACGCGCGAGAATACCTACCTAAGAAAGAACCTAAGATTCCTAAGTCAAAAATGCGGAAAAAGGCATTCTTTTTGAGATACGAGATTATTCGCGTCTTTGAAGCTATAAAAGCAACTGGTAAAAGGCGTTACCCAGTTAAAATGTGGCGTAGGAATGCTGTAATGTGGATGGTAGGCTGTTTTGCTGGTATAAGACCAGAGGAAATTCGAGAGCTTCGTTTAGAACATTTCCTATTAGATGAGAAGACAGGTCTTTTAAAAACAGTCAATGAAAGAGGCTATGGATTGCTTTTTATACCGGAATTAGTAAGTAAAGGAGCGTATTCTCCTTCTCATGAATATGGTACATTGATCGTCCCTCTTTTAGTTGAATTAATAAATGAATATCTGGAAAAGGTACTATATACAACACAAAAAGAGCGCGGTGTCGGATATCTATTTAGAAATTCCTTTAAAATGGGTGATCCTGAAGCAATACTTAAACATCCAACAAATTGGATTTCGGAGATTAAAGATACTCTTAATGAAATCGACGAAGAGATGGAAGAGATGTGGAAAATTTTCCAATTTAAATCATCACGACATTCTTTAAACGATCTTTTTGATAAAACCCATTTAAACTATACAACTTTAAATGAATACAAAAAAAGAGCTGGTCAAATCCAAATGAGACATGATGTGAATAAACAAGGAGGAACAATTGGAGATAAACACTATTCCTCCGAAATTCCCAAAGGTTGTTTTTATTTTTGTGTAGACGAAATATTGAATTTCCCATGGAATAAAGACGCACTTGAGTTATGGGAAAAGAATAAGGGGTACCGATTATCTGTAATAGGAAGGACTAAATCGGACCACTCATATGAGTTTAAAGACATTTATGAACTCGATAATATATTTGTAGATGAACGGAATTCTTACCTATATGAATTAAATTCAAAATCCGAAAACCAAAATCAGGGTATTGAATTAAAAAGTCCTGAAGTAGAAGCATTGAAGCAACAAATTTCTGAACAGCAAAAGAAGATAGCAGAGTTGCAAAAATTGCTGACTCAAGCACAGGAAGAGACAGCTGCCACATCTGTTCAAAATGATCAAAGTATGCATATTGTCGCCGAGACTGCAATGCAAAAAGTAAATGAAATGCGACTCAAAGTTGATAGCCATTTCCGAAAAGCAGAGCTACTAAACGAACTTGAACGATATCGTGATGCAACTGAAAAGGAAATTAAAAAAATGCCATATAAAGAGAGAGCAAGCAAAATAAATGAACTTAAACACGAATTAACTTTACATCGTTAAAAAGAAAGAGAAAACCATAGTGCAATTATGGTTTTCTCTTTCTTTTGATTATGCTAGTATGTATAACCACTATTAATTGTATACCATATAAACTAGCCACAATTGGTAGAAGGAGAAATAGAAAATGGTCTATGAAAAAATGACTTATGATGAATTTGCAAAAGCAATAAAAAATGGAGCACCCATTCCTCATGGGTTACCAAATTATTATGGAGAAATCGATGATGAGATGATGTTACCTCCTAAGGATGTTGCCGATGCAATCGGCGTCCATGAGGAAACAGTTAGAAGATGGATTCTAGCAAAAAAGATTCCGGCAACAGGTTATTCACGTAAAAAGATAAAGGGTATTGATGTGAAAAGATACACCTGGATAAAAGATAGAAAATGGTTGTAATTAATAGGGATTTTGATATATGAAGAATTTTTTTGAAGAATAGCTTGAAATAAAAACCCTGTACAAGGTTGGACTGACCTAATATGAGACTTAGAAAAAACACTTATGCTGCCTGTCCCCTGTAATCTACCGAGGACAGGTAGTTTAATTTTGCCTGAATGCGTATATGATTATATCGATACATGTATTGATTTACAATTTGTACTACTTTAGAATTGGACATAGATGCTCTTCTTTGAGCGTTGAATCCTTCCGACTTTAGCGAGGAGTGAAAGGATTCGATGACGGCATTATCATGGCAATTTCCTTTTCTGGACATGCTTGTGATAATGCCTTTTTCTTTTGCTAAGTTCTGAAAAGCGTAAGAAGTATAAACAGCCCCTTGATCACTGTGAAGCATCAATCCTACCGGTTTACGCAGTTCTATAGCTTCTCTTAATGTATCCGTTACTAATTGTATATCCTGTTTGGCACTTATCTTATATGCTACGATTTCATTGTTATATAGGTCCATCACTGTTGATAAATACAACACTGTTGACCCGTATGTTAAGTACGTAATATCCGTTAACCATTTCTTATTTGGGCGATTCGCTTTAAAATTTCGGTTGAGAATGTTAGGCACGACAATATTACTCTCACCATTAATATACTTCTGTTTTTTCTTCTTAACTTGGCACTGAATCTGATGTTTCTGCATTATCTTTTGTACAGTTTTACGGTTAACATTTATGCCATACTTTCTGTTTAGAATCGCTTTAATTTTGATGGCCATAGTGGTAATAGTTTTCCTCACAAATTTTTATTACGAGCTCTTCCAAAGGTGTTAACTCATTAACTTTGTATTTACTTTTCCACCTGTAATAGGTCGCCTTAGGAATGCTCATTATCCTAAGAATATCCATTATTTTAAACTTGGAAGAGAGACTTTCTACTACTTCTAAAACGACCTTCGGCTCCAACTCCTTTCGATCTCCTGGTACTTTTTTAAGATTTCCAATTGAGTTTCTAACTGTTTATTCTTTAGTTTCAATTGTTCTAACTCACTCAGTTCCTCCGTTCCCTTACCGTAGGAATATTGCTTGCCTACCTGTTGAGAAAACCGATAGGTTTGACCAGCTTTGTATCATTTCATCCATGTTTTAATTTGTGTCTTATTTTTTATCCCCAGCTGCTCCATTATTTCTTTGTTCGTCTTTCCAGCTTGTTTTATCTTAATTGCATCCCACTTTAATTCTTCCGCGTAATGAACTCTTGTGCCCAAAGAAAAACACCCTCCTAAGAATCATATTGTATAAATACGATTCAGGGGGTGTTTTTTCCTTGTCTCATTTACAAGGGTCTCTCCAGGTGAAGTCAGCCTAGTTGCAGGGTTTTATTTTACAACATCTAAAAAACGACTTTTCAACTTTTTCAACAAATTACAACATTTAATTTCCATGGTACAAACCAGTTGTCGAGATATAATGTTGTAATTTGTTGAAAATGTGTATTTGTAGTCTATGGTACTTTTAGCCAACAAACAACTGTTATAAGTATAAATATCGACCTGGGAAGTAATTTGTAGAACTATCAATAAATTGACCAAAATTTGTATTTATATTTTTGGGAGCAAATCTGAGAACAACAGGTAAGAAAATTTAGTAACCACTCTCCGTGTATATTTTGATTCTCTTGGTAATATCCATCTCTTTGATCGCAATTTTTAAAACCTCAGGTGTTTGGGAAACGTTACAGTAATATTTTTTACCTGTAAGATCAACTAGAGATAGTTTTCCGTTCGGCAAAACAGAAGCACCTGTATCGCAGGATATGAAATTGCCTGCTCGGTAAACCGAGAGATAAGGGGTATGCCCGTGTACCATTATTCGACCGCCGATAGCTTTATTTAAATCATTTTGATTCACTGAATACATTTCATCAATACCCATAAAAGTACAATCTTCATGCTGTTTCAAGGGGGCATTGTTCAAATTGATACCCGCATGTGTATAAAAATATTGCTCGTCGCAATATGTAATAGGGAGATTTGCCAGCCATACGAGATGCTCATCTCTTTCCATTTTGCTTACGAATCGTCTCTTTAACTCCTGTATCACTTCCTGTCCGCCATATCGTAGCCACATATCATTATACCCTCTAAATAGATACCGCCTCATCATGACCTCATGGTTACCTAACACGACAAACACATTTTTAGGGTGCTGTTCCTGCAGATGCTTGACATATTTTATGACCCCAACAGAGTCCGGACCTCGGTCAATCATATCACCAACAAATACCAATTGGTCGTATTTCGGGTCGAAATTGGCTTCATTAAGCAATATTATCATTGAATCAAATTGACCATGTACGTCGCTTATGGCGAATTTCCTTTTCATTCTAATCCACCACCTTTTGGCTTGCCGTGTGAAGAATTTTCGTTTTTTCTTTCATTCCACATTTTGTCCATAATATCGCGCTGTTCATTAAGAATTTGTTTGGCAGTTGTACGATGTCCTTCCTTGGCATGCTTCGCAAACTTGGAGTAATTTTTCCACTTTCCACATAACGGACAAGGGATATCCTTATCAATCATATATTTGATAAGAGAGGGAAATGGAGGTTGTGGTTCCTTTTGCTCTTCTAGTATCGGTGCCTCATATTTCTCTAAAGTATGGGTGGTGGTTGTTTTGGATCTTGTTTCAAGTACAGGCGGCTTTTTGTCCGACTCCATCCGATCCTTTTCTTGAGTTTCTCCCGATGATACTTCTTCAATCATTTTGGCAATCCTATACTTGAGTCCCTTTTGTAAAAGAGCATTCATTATTTTTTTTACGATCCATTCATCATGCGCGGTATAATATATCCGCTTCGAGGAAGAAGTCTTGGTTTCCATGGAGTATAACACTAAACGGTCCTCTTCAGTAATCTCATCCCCAAAGCCGTACCACATTTCATCATCATATTTGAATTCCACATCGAATCGGAAAATGCCTTCTTCTATTTCTACGACTTTTGTTACCTTCAATCCGGTAATCACAACCTCTTCTTCCGTCGGATCTTGGTCGACATTGGAAATCGGAACCATAGAAAGCAGCGCATTTGTTTCTAGCGCTGCCACCTTCTTCTCTAGCTTCTTGGCGTAAGCTTTCCAGTCCTCTTTTGTCATGCTGTAATCGTATATAAAGCGGTCAAGCTCATCTTTATGGATTTTGTACCCCATCTTTTTAGCGTTACCTGGATTAACAGAAGGCTGGATTTCTCCGTCTAGGATGAACCGTCGGACCTTCGCTGAATTCCATTTATCTTCTAGTTTTTCATTCAAATACACCGCAGCATCGTTCACCGAAAGCATGTTTTCAAGATATTTTTGTTCTTCCAGATGGTCTTTTTCAATTTGGGCGAGGAAGTTTTGGATCTTTTCAGGCTCCAAACCTTGTTGTTCGAGCCATTGCTTCAATTTCTCTGGGTTCATGATTTTTCATCCTTTTTATATCAACCATTTTCAAATTTAACGTTAAGTTTATATATTATAAATTCAATAAAATATTAAATTTATTTAATATCAAACCAAATTAATATTAAAATGGATTAATGTTCAGTATTTTATTCAACATTCAAACGACAAGATGGTGCGTGCAATGGCGGTATGTCATCGTACATTCATGTTTTTCACATCCTTTATTTATATCCAACTATTATCAATATTATAATTATTGATGGTAAATTATATTGATATTAAAAGTTATGAATAAAAAAGTATCTATTGTGCTTCTATAACTAATTTTCTATAGCATTCTTATCCATATTTCACATTAATATTTATTGACATCATTTTTGATTAATATAATTATTTTAAATATTAATTTATTTACCCATTTACTTATTTTAATAATAATTATTTTTTCGAATTACCTGTTATCATTAATTTATTTAACAATTAACTATTTTATGGATAATTATTTTTGTGGATATATAATTATTGTTCAATATTTTTCATAAAAATTCTTTTTGATATTAATGTTTTTTTATTAAAATTAATGGTCATTGAACACAAAAGTCCCTCAAAATTGGCATTCGGAAAGCCAATTTGAGGGATTTTTAGATGTAAAGGGCAATTTTTATTCAAACTCACTAATTTTATGGATTTTTTTATTATACATAATGAACACCAGTTCGCACATAATGATTATCGTGGTGAATGTGATGTCAAAAAGAGATCGTGGTTTGAAGAAGTGGCAGTTTGCGTACGCGATGCCCGAGTTAATAAAAGCTCAGCGGGGAATTTGGCATGACCAGCAAAAGGTAAGTAAACCCATCCTTGTTGAGTACGAGAAAGACGAGTTCGACCAGCGTCTAAGCTATGCGATGGAGTATCACTTTCCGGTAAAGATCTAAACTTGTCTGACGGCTTTATATCGAAACAAACTGGTCGCATTCATTCAATAGATCCATTCTCAAACCAGGTGCTGATGGAACTAGCGGAAAGCAGAGAACGCAAGATTGATTTCGAGGAAGTTATTGGGGGATTGGTATTGGATTGAATCCTACTACAGCGCCACTGCTCTCTTTAGTTTTGGGGATAGCATTTTTTTGCAAAAAAATAAGAGTTTTTCGCTCGCGTTAGTACCAGCTCCACATATTCTACATAATGTGATAACCACCTTTGTCTTTAAACCAATTAAATTATAAATGAAGCCGCTTACGTTAGAAAAATATTTGCTCAAGATATAAAAATCATCGTGATTTTCTTTTTCGGTTAACCGGTTAACTGAAATTTTGTTAAATTTCAAAAAAAGACTTCAAAAGTATATTGTCCACTTAGAGACCTAATAACTTTGAATGAAAATTGATTCTACTGCATTATAAGGGTAGAAGATCTTTTTTAACAAGAAATTAATTCGTTGAAATGGAAATATAAAAATGACCTTCCGAAAATATGTCTTCGCAAGGAAGAATTTTCGTGATAGTAAAAATTTTGTTTTTTATTGAAGATATTTTAATATATATTTTTTTCGTTTTTACTATACTGTTCCATACCAGAATCGAAATAAACGATTAAACTATTTTTTAGTATACTTAATATTAAATCAGCTTCATTAGATTCAATTTTATTTATATCAATGGAAAACAAAATATTTTTAAATACTTTTAACAAAAATATATTGTGAAAGTTAGAAAAATTTATCTGCTGTTTTATAAATTTTTTTGATTCATTATCATTAATTATTGTATCTTTATTATTTTCGTTTTTTTCATAGGAATAATTTAAACTTTCTTTAATGTTATTCTCTTTTATAAATACATCAATCCAGTCATTTAATTTGTTCATTGGAATTTGTTTTTCTTTTTTATTTTGAGGTACTGCATACAATTCATTAATATTTTTAAAATACTTCCAAAGTAGATTGTATATTTGTTCTTCTGAAAATGTATTTGGACAATTTTTATTTATTATATTACATGCAATAATTTTTGCTTTTTTTAAAGGAACAAAATTATTTTCTTTTTTTAACTCCATCTTATATAACTTCCTTGAATATTATTTTTTCATAAAAGTATTTCCCAAAAATATAATAATATTCAAGGAATATAAATAATAAAGAAAAGAAAAATAAACATGAACAAAAAAGTATTACTCAAAATGGGAGGAAATATGGAAAGAATTCATTTTAAAACTCATATAACTCCAAATGACATTAAAGTTGTAGAGGTCATTAACAGGTCAATTGTGTTATATGAAGTACCACGATACGCACTAAAAGATTTTCTAGCCAATGAACCCTTATTGTGCCAAGCTGGAGTGTATTTTTATTGTAGTGAGGATGGTGTACTACCAGAAGTGTATATAGGATCAGGTGTGCCAATTAAAAGAAGATTGGAAGATGGCGGATTAAATCGTGATTTTTGGGATTATGTCCTTGTAATTGTATGTCAGAAAGAAGATTCAACTTTTGATAAAAACACCACCTTAAACATTGAAGGACGGTTTTACGAAAATCTGGAAAAATCGCAAAAAGTGAAGTTGCACAATAAAAATTCTCCTCCTAAAATACCACTTTATCGAGGAGCAAAATATGTCATCGAAGACATTATGGCTACCATTTTATCTCTTTTTAAAATATGCCGTTATACATTTTTACTCCCAAATACTATTTCTTTGGCAAATGTAAATAAACCCTTATTTACCTTAACTTTGGGAGGGGTTGATGCCAAAATGGAAGTTAAAGGAGGCAGTTATGTTGTTCTTGCCGGCTCAACTGCTTGTAAAAATGATAAAGTTTCAATAAGTCCTAAGGTCAAAAAAGAAAGATTACATCTAAAACAGACTGGTACATTAATTGATCATCCTAATGATAGAGATCTCTTAATATTTACAGGAAATTGCCCATTCTCAAGTCCAACAACTTCTGCCGGGGTAATTTATGGTGGAAATTGTAATGCCAAAGTCCATTGGAAATTTGGGGACATCACCTTCAGAGATTATTTTAATAAGTAAAGTTAAATAAAATATAAACGCTGAATTTCTTGTTAGTGTTCAGCGTTTATCACACTAATCTATATTAAGACTAGATAAATGAGGGGAGGGACAAAATTCTCTATTGTATCTCGGAATAGATGTAAGAATGGTTTACCTTTGTGAAGAAATGTTCTTTAAAACGTAAAGACCTTTTGAAAAAAACTTGCTATAATTATTTACATAAGGTGGTCGAGCATGTTCAGCGGAAGTGAATTTGTATAAAGTTGACTTATCTTGCTGCGAATTTAGAAAGTTAGTTATGAACACCAAATAGGCAATATCGATAATGTCCGTGGAATAATAAAAATTATTTTATACGCGGACAAAATGACGGGCATTTTTTTGAGTATTGAATGAAAAAAGTAGTTACGCCAATGATTTTAGGGGGTCTGTTTAGATGTGGAAGAATATGAGTGAAATTGTTGCATACGGTACTGCAGTTGTGGTTGAAAAGGTAGAATAGGAATGCATTGGTTCCTGTATTATATAATTTTCCAGGTAGTTATTGTCCTGTTTTTCTGGATTCTTTCTAAACGAAAGGACAAGCGATATAAAATTGAAAATAGAAAACCTCCAGAAGGGTTTGAACCGACTGAGGAAGTATCTATTGATCCGGTTTCCCAAGATAGAATACGAGTTTACGTCAATCCAGGAACGGGTGAACGTTTATATATCAATGAGAATCGCTAACCAAAAAGGTGGCGATTTTTTTAAGTTTCAAAAATTTTGTTTTATAACTTGTGTTTGTTAACATGGTTATATAATAATCTTAAAACGGAGGAATCTCAATGACTCTAGAAACCAAGTGGATCCGTTATGGGAAAAACGAGGAATACGTTGGCTACATGGCCAAGATGGACCGAGTGAACGAGAACTTGCCAGCGATTATTGTGATTCAGGAAATATGGGGTGTGGATGCCCATATTCAAGATGTGGCGGAAAGATTCGCACAGGCAGGTTATCTAGCATTTGCGCCAGATCTTTATGCGAAAAATGGATGCCGGATTGAGGATTTGAAAGCAGAAAGAGTAGAAGAGGTCAAGAGCTTTATGGATTCCTTACCACATTCAGTTTGGAACAATCCAGCCGAGCGAGAGAAGGCCCTTGATGAATTGGAAGAAGGAAAGCGGAACCGTGTTACCAAAACGTTTGAAACCATGTTTGGCGGTTTAAATTCTGCCCATTATATCGAGGAACTGTTAGAGACCTCCAGATTTTTAAGAGAAGAATGCAAGGCTTCCAAGGGACAAGGAGTGGTGTCAGTCGGTTTTTGTATGGGTGGTGCATTATCAGGGCTGTTGTCCAGTCGTGACCCTCAGCTAAAAGGAGCGGCCATTTTTTATGGGAATCCGCCTTCAACTGAAGAACTGAAAAATATCAACTGCCCTGTTTACGGATTTTATGGTGATTTGGATAAGCGAATCTCAGAACATGTTCCTAATTTTGCGGAACAAATGAAAAAACAAGGAAAATCTTTCGAGTATCAAATTTATCCAAATACCCAACATGCTTTTTTTAATGATACTCGGTCCGCCTACAATGTAGAATCCGCCCGAGATGCCTATCAAAAAGTACTGCAATTTTTCTCACAAGTGTTGAAATGATTCTACACATATTCTAAAGTTAACGCCTCATTCTTTCGATTGGAGAGATGAGGTTTTTTTGATATATCTCCAAAAATACGACAATTCGCATAATAGAAATTATGTTTCTGTCGAGAAAATTATGGTGGTATTTCACAAAAGTGTCACATGTAAATCGATAAATTGGAAAATTTCGGAGATAATAAAAGTATAAGCAACAGTCCAAATAGGAGTGTTTGGATTGTACTCAAATTGTGAGGAGGAGGAGGACAATGAAAAAACGTAAAGTGGTTGCGATGCTGTTGGCCGGTGGAAAAGGCACGAGATTAAACCTGTTAACAAGGAATATTGTGAAACCTGCTATGCCATTTGGTGGAAAATACCGCATCATTGACTTTGCCTTAAGCAATTGTAAGAATTCGGGAATTGATACAGTCGGGATCTTAACACAATATCGTCCGCATACACTGCATTCTTATTTGGCAGATTGTAGATTTGGAAATGACAGATTTAGTGGCTTGACGATCCTGCCGCCTTTTCAGAGAGATGAATCTGGGATTGAATGGTATGAAGGGACATCCCATGCAGTTTATCAAAACATCGAATATATTGAACAGTTCAGGCCTGACTATGTACTTATTCTGTCTGGTGATCAAGTCTATAAAATGGATTATAATCTGATGATTGAACAGCATGTGGAGACAAACGCAGATTGTACCATTTCAGTAGTAGAAGTTCCTTGGAAGGATGCTAGCAGATTTGGGCTTATCAAAATAGACCAGTTGAACTGCCAGATTATAGATTTTGAAGAAAAACCAATTAAACCAACAACGAATTTAGCTTCGATGGGGATTTATATTTTTAAATGGCCGATTTTAAAAAAATATTTAATTCAAGAGGAGCAGAAAGAGTTTACCCACCGAGATTTTGCCAAAGATATTATTCCAGCGATGATGGAGGATAGTTTAGATTTATTTGCTTACCGTTTTCATGAATACTGGCAGGATGTCGGTACTGTTCATAGCTATTGGGAAGCAAATCTGGATCTTTTAAATAAAAAGAAAAATATTTTTCTGCAAAATCCAGACTGGCCAATTTATTCAATGGAAAAAAGCGGCCATCCGACCTTTATTGATGAAAGTGCCAAGGTTCACCATAGTTTAATCAGTGATGGTTGCGAAATCTATGGCACTATTGAAAAATCGATTGTGTTCAGTGGGGTGAAAATTGGTAAAGGAGCGATCATAAAAAATTCTCTTATATTGCCACATACGGCAATTGAAGAAAATGTGTGGATAGAGAATGCGGTAGTGGGAAATGGTTCAGTAATCAAGAATGGGGTTTATATCGTTTCAAAAGATCCGAATGAGCAACTGATGGTGGTAGGCAACCAAGCTGTGATTGACCCGGATGTTGAAGATGTAGCTAGTAAAAATAATGTGAAATCAGTTATTACGAATAAATAAGGTAAGAATCTGTATTCAACGGGCACTTTGAAGTGCCCGTTATGCTTTTAAACTGTACTTATTATTGCTCCATTAAATTGGCAATTGAAACACTTTGCTTCTGGTTTGGTTGGTCAAGCGGGTGGATCGTAGCCTGTCCATTTTGTTGATCAACATGTTCAATATAGACACGTGTTCCATTGTATAAAACGTTTGCCATTGAATGAGAATCGGCTATTTCTTGTGCACGTCGTGCGTCCATTCTTTTCTCCTCCTTTCATTTAAACCATTTACAGTATTTGCATTGTGTAGGTTTATATACGAAAGCTTGCTAATCTCAAACGATACCATTGTATTTTTTATATCAGAAACGTTACAATAAACAGCGAAGAGTTTCAAATTAACGAAGAAGTAGGGAAAAGAATGATTGCAAAGACACCAGAAGATTTTAATGGCTTGAAAGAAATTGGCAGAATTTGTGCTGCCATTAGGGACGAATTGGTTGAAAGTACAAAACCCGGTATTACGACAAAAGAACTGGATGAAATGGCCGGAAAACTTTTTGAAAAAGCGGGCGCCATTTCGGCACCGAAAGGGGAATATGATTTCCCTGGCTACACTTGCATTAGTGTCAATGAAGAAGTAGCGCATGGCATACCGGGAAACCGCGTCATCCAGGAAGGGGATCTGGTGAATATCGATGTCTCCGGATCGAAAAATGGCTATTTTGCGGATACCGGTATTTCATTTGTTGTCGGTGAGGGCGATGATGTATTGAAAAATATGTGCCAGGTTGCCAAGGAAGCATTTGATGAAGGAATTAAAAAAGCGAAACCAGGTGCCAAAAAAAGCCGAATCGGCAAAGTAGTTTATCAAACAGCAAGAAAGCATGGTTTTACAGTCATTAAAAACCTAACGGGCCACGGAATTGGCAGGACCATCCATGAGGAACCTGAGTATATTTTTAATTACTACGAGACCGATGGTGATGAATTGCTGAAAGAGGGTATGGTTATCGCAGTCGAGCCGTTTATCTCCACATTGGAGGAAGAAGTATTTGAAAAAGGTGACGGCTGGACATATGTTACTGAAAAAAGTTTCGTTGCTCAGTACGAACATACGATTATTGTTACTAAGGATGGCCCTATCATTATTACATTAAATGAAGGAGAGTAATCTAGGTAACGCAGCCATTTTGGCTTTCGGGAAACATTCATTGGATTAAAAGCTAAATTTTGCAAACTGTCGGAAAGGAAATCGTGATTCAGTCGGCAGCAGAAAAATTTGAGAAACAACAATAAGGATAGGGATTAAGGAACCTTTTAGTTTCTTGTTCGAGCAACCGTCAGTTTTACATTATTATTTTTTATAAAACGGAGCCAAACTTCGGTCATTGGCTCCGTTTTATTATGCCTGAAATTGAGGATTTTCGATGGATATAATTTGCTGTGTGGTATTTTGGTGAGCAATTTCTTTTGTCGTTTCCACCAATTGATAGATGTGCCTATGGCATTGCTGTGCCCCTTTAACGAGCAGCGGAACGCCAATGAAATCAATTCCTAATCCACGTGAGAAAAAACCTCCCAGTGTCATGGCGAGTGGAACTGTCGGCGAAGTGTTGGAGAATACAATCCGTTCTTCTTTTTGATACCTGGTTAAAAATAGACTGGATAAATCTTGGAGTGCAGGTAAAACCAACTTATCATTTCGCCTGCCAATCGTATACACAGGATGACCTTCATCATCATTTCCATGAAAAAAAATCCTTCCCGCATCCTTTTTCTTTAATTGATTAAAATAGGGGATGGCTAAAATTTCTTCTTTCGTTAACATTTGTGAGGATGGGTTTATGATTTTTAAATGGTAGGCAGCCGCGATGGAAGTGGTATGTGTCCCGCCAAAATCATGATAAATGTATATCATAATGTCCTCCAATTACGTAAGTCTTAATGTCTATACTTTCCCCTGCTGGAAAAAGATTATGTAATTTTACTTTGTATAATCTAGGATCTATAGGGATACCTGAATTTTACAACTATAAATGTAAAAAAAAGAAAGATGAAGTATCTTCGTTTGTGTTTAGCTGCTAGCGGCACTTTCTTTCGCTGTTTTTGCAGAATGAAACTGCGAGTTTCTTTAGCGCTTTTTAGAAAATGATAGAGATCATTATCAGCAATTTTGAAACCGTAAATATTCAATAAATGTATTTCCAACAATGGAATATTGATTATATAATTAAGGTAATTTGAGGGAAGAGAGGAAAGTGTTGGGTTATGAGCTGATTATTTAAACATCCAATTAGCTTTTTCCAAAAAATGCGTCTTAGAACGAAGGGCAATTTTGATAGGTAGATTTAAAAAATATTCTACAAGTGTGGTGAGAGGATTTTAATAGGTATATGAATTGGATTAATAAGGAATTGGAAGAAAGAATCGTAAAGAAGCTACGGGATGCGGGTTGTGTTTTTGCAGAAGAGGAGGCAAGATTGCTCATTTCAGCAGCACCAAGCTCAGAGGATCTCTTGATTATGGTGAATAAGCGGGCGAACGGGACACCTATTGAGTATATTATCGGATACACCGAATTTTGCGGTTTAAGGATAGAGGTGGACCAAGGGGGAATTCGTACCTCGCAAACGAACGAAGTTTCTTGTTCAGCAGACCGCAGCTCTGATCGCACCGAAGGATATTGTTATTGATTTATGCTGCGGATCAGGGGCAGTGGGGGCAGCTGTGGCCGCAGAAAAAGGCAATATACGTCTGTATTCTGCAGATATCGATTCCGCCGCCATTCAATGTGCCAAGAAAAATACAAAGGTTTTTGACGGATTTGTTTTTGAAGGAGACCTATACCATGCATTGCCAAATGAAATAAAGGGCCGTGTTAACATCCTAGTTGCTAATGCACCTTATGTCCCTAGCAAATCGATGAAATTGCTTCCTCGAGAAGCACGCTTATATGAATCGCAGCTTGCGCTCGATGGGGGAGAGGAAGGACTCGACATTCAGCGAAGAATAGCAGAAGAAGCACCATATTGGCTCACGCCTGGCGGTCACTTATTAGTTGAAACGAGTGCGAGACAGGTTCAAAAAACAGAAGAACTATTTACAAATGCCGGATTAATTACAAATGTGGCCAAGGATGAATTTTTGGAAGCAACTGTCATCATTGGTACAAAACAGGCTATTTAGAGATATAAAAAACTGACAACTTAAATTGTCAGTTCCGCAGAAACCTGGCATATATTTTGATTTCATCACACAAACTAAAGTGTACAAATTACTGCGATGAAAGGGAGCGTAAATATGGCAAAAGTATTATACATTACAGCACATCCACATGATGAAACACAATCATATAGTATGGCGGTAGGAAAAGCGTTTATTGACACCTACAAAGAAGTACATCCAAATGATGAGGTTGTAACAATTGACCTATACAAAGAACATATCCCTCATATTGATAGTGATGTTTTCAGCGGGTGGGGCAAGTTGCAATCTGGTAAAGGATTTGATGAGCTCTCATCAGAAGAGAAAACTAAAGTAGGGAGATTATCGGAACTATGTGAACAATTTATCGCTGCTGATAAATATGTTTTTGTCACACCGATGTGGAACTTTTCATTTCCGCCTATTTTAAAAGCGTATATTGATGCTGTGTCCGTCGCTGGAAAAACTTTTAAATACACAGAAAATGGACCAGTAGGGCTTTTAACGGATAAAAAGGCATTGCACATACAGGCTCGCGGCGGCATTTATTCAGAAGGACCTGCGGCGGATTTTGAAATGGGTCATCGCTACTTAAATGTCATAATGCAATTCTATGGAGTTCCTTCATTTGAGGGCTTATTTGTAGAAGGACATGCAGCAATGCCGGATAAAGCGCAAGAAATTAAAGAAAATGCCATAGCACGTGCAAAGGATTTAGCACATACTTTCTAGTGAGACCAACAGTTGTTGGTCTTTTTTTAAGGGGAAATTTTAATATTTGATTCATCCTTCATAAGGGCAATGACACATTCTTTCCCCTTATGAAGGATGAAGAAACATTTGTTTACTCGACGACACCTACTTCAATGATTTTAACATTGGCATGAACCTTGAATTTAGTATTTTTGTAGCTCTCGCTCCATTTGTTAAAATCAAATTTTCGTGTTTGGGTTTTGGCTATATGTCCAAAGCCGACAGGATCAATTTCTTTTTTTTGAAAATGGGCAATCAACTTTGTGCATTCTTTGCTTACCTGTTTTTCTAGTTGTTTTTGAATTTTTGTCAGGTCACCCTCTTTTAACGTTCTTTTTTGATGCTCTGTTAGAATCCCTTTTATTTTGATATTAACGTCAAATTCATATGGATTTCTCTTTACTAGTTTAATTTTATTCTTTGAAGTGATATTTTGAATAGAAGATTCTTTCCCATGATCACTTACCTTTACTGAACCCATCGCGTGTTTGTCTACCAGGAGCTTGAAATAAAACAGTTTATTTTCTGGAAGGATTGAAACGACTTTATCATACCTGAAGAGGGCTAAACCAGTTATGTTCACTAACTTTGACTGCTTTTTAAGCAGAGGCAAATAAGCATCTTTACCTTCTTGATAGTAGGCTGACAAAAAACGATGAAGATTGGTTAACGGCAAATTTTCTCTTTCCATATTATGTTCAATTAACTGCACAAGGTATTGAGCATTTCCGCGGTCTCCGTACTTACCATTGAACATATCAATAACTTTTCCATCCACAACGGCTAATTGAACTCTTGAACCTACACTGGGATCACGCAGGAAGACATCAAGGATCTTTATGATCCCCTCCCGTGCAACATCTTCTCCAAAAAATGCAAGATCCACACTGCCACTAACAATCGGCTGGGATGCCTTCTTTTGCATTTCAGATATTAAGTCCCTCATGACCTTCCCTTTAGCTGTAAAAGTGAAATTATCGAAAGATTTATCAGCTTTAAAAACAGGGATCATGATACTTCCGAGCAATTTATTTCCGCTTTTATCAATACCAATTCCCGTCGCAATATTGACATCATCGATAACATTCGTTTCCACACACCCTGTAAAAATTAGCGTACTAATAAGTAAGGAAAGAGAAATGTAAAAAATTTTCACCTTGCTTTCACCTTCTTTTTGATAAGCAGGAGTAAGTATAGGAATGGGGCATATACATAAGCTAACGAAAATCCGACTATGGAGTCAAGATTCAGGACCAAGTCCATTCTTTCACGAGTAGGTATAACTGCCACCAATATAAGGCAAAGCAAAGCAATGAAAATGACTGCTTTTTTTTGTCTTATATTTAAGATCCTTTTTACACCACGGCTTGCACACCATAACGTAACCGCAACATTTGGCAGAATGAGTAAAGTCCAATTGGCAATTCCCAAATACTCAAACCTTTCAATAAAAGGGAGCCTAACGATTTTCCACATTTCTAATGTAGCCCAAATCGATCGTTTGAGTAAACCTGGTGGAAAATAGGAAAAACTAATGACGGCCAGACTAGTGTAAAAAAAAGTGGTTGCCAAGAGCCCGATATGTACCCATTTTTTTGACTGTCCAGGATTCTTAATAAAAGGGTAGAAAAATAATAGTTCTTCAAAGCCTAGATAACTTAATGACATATGATACCCGCTTTTGATCAATTGATTTGCAGAATGGTCAAATATAGGGAGCAAATTGGTGAAATCCCCATACTTTAGTGCAAATCCGAACGTAAAAACTAAATATAGTGGTATGATTTTTCCGAAAAAGCAAATCCCAGCCACTATCCGGAATCCGCCATACACGATATAAATCCCTAATAGTAGATAGACGGTTGCAAACCAAAATGGGTTTAAATCAAGGAATATCCAAGTGCGTATGACCTCAATCAAGCCACCTAGAATAGCTCCACAAGTTAGGATAAAATAGAAAATAAAGATGATATTGATGAGGTTGCCAATGATTTTTCCAAACATATAAACATTTGCATACATGACATCTCCCTCAACTGATTCACATATTTTAAATATAAACCAAAGAGATATATTGGTGATTAGTCCTGCCACTAATACAGAAATCCACGCATCATACCCTGCGTCTTTAGCAATGACCCGCTGAAAGCCGAGGATACCAATTCCAATCTGCATTGAAACGACTACATAGGCAGCCATATATGGTGAAATTTGTAATCTTTCATTGATGGATTCCTGCATCATATCAATTTTACCTGCCTTTTTTGATTATTCATCAATGTCCTTCTTTTCATGAGACTTTTCCTTACTAAAGCGAACAGGATTCTTCGTTCTAAGAAATTGAGGACGGTATGCCTGGTTTTTAAATGGGAACCGAAATAATGCATCTTTAAAGTCCTGCCTTCTAAACGGGAAAATAGGCTCCATAAATGGAAATCCAAGTGATGTCAGCCGAACTAAATGAATAAGCAGGAAACAAAAAGAAATGGTAATTCCGATTAACCCCCACAATTGAGCCATGAAAAGAAATGGGAAACGCAAAATCCTGATGGTGTTGCTCATTTGATAGACGGGTGTTGTGAAAGATGCCAGTGCTGATAGAGCAATAAAAATCAAAAGAACATTACTTGTTAGTCCAGCTTCTACCGATGCCGTTCCAATAACAATACCACCCACGATACCAATTGTCTGACCAACCTTGGTAGGAAGCCTTGCTCCTGCTTCTCTAAGTAGTTCGATCGTTACCTCAAGAAATAATACTTCAAGTATTGGAGGAAACGGAACAACTCTCCTTGAAGTGACTAAGGTTACTAATAAGTCCTTTGGAATCAATTCATAGTGATAAGTAACTACCGCAACATAAAGAGGTGTAATCATAATGGAAAAAGTTACGGCAAACAAACGGATCAATCTGATAAAAGAAGCTAGGATCCAGTTAAGAAAATAATCTTCAAATGAGTTAAAAAACTCTGTCAAAGTAGTTGGTCCAATTAATGCATGGGGGGAACCGTCCACTAAAATGACGATTTTTCCTTCAGAAAGACTGGATGTAACCCGATCAGGTCTTTCTGTATCAAGAAGTTGTGGGAATGGAGAATTACCATTATCAGAGATCATTTGTGTAAAAAACGAACTATCTGCAATTTCATCCTTTTCGATATCAGTTATTCGCTGTCTGGCAGTGTTGACAATTTCCTCATTTGTAATCCCTTCAAAATAAAGAACGGCAACTTTTGTTTGTGATAATTTTCCTACGATAAATTCTTCTGCTATTAGTTCTTTAACAGGCAAACGTCTTCGAATCAGATTGATGTTTTGTTCAATGGACTCGACGAATGCTTCTTTAGGGCCGATGACGCTAAATTCAATCTCAGGGGCGGTAACAGAACGAACAATCATTTTCTGGGCGGAAATGAAAGAAAATTCATTTGTATCTCCTTCCATTGTCAACATGACATATCCACTAAGAAGATTTTTTGCAATATCGTTTACATTACTTGATATTTTGACGTCTGCGATAGGAAGCAGCTTCTTAACGTCAGCTATTTTATTAAAATTACCCTCCAGTAAAGCAGGAAGAACGTTATTGTCCAGGATTTTATCATCAACAAGTGATGTCAAATAAGTGAAATAAAATTTTTTTCCTGTTGCTTGATTCACATAGTATGTCTTTTTGTAATCCTTAGATTTTGAAAGTTCTTTTTCCCAATCTTCTGCTTGTTCATTTTGTTGTTGACTACTTTTTTGTTCACTTTGTTCGTCACTTTCTTGTTGACTTAGTTCACTTTTCAGGTAGTCAGATAGTGGTTTTTTTTTGGTTCGTTTTCTTAGTTTGAATAAATTAGCCATTCTCGCACCATTTAGATTATTTTTGTTTAGTTTCTCCTAGATTGGAAGTATTATCCGAATGAAAATCATTTTGTCATTTTGATGTTTTTTTACAAATATCATTTTAGAAGTGGGTTTAAAGTTTAATCATTTAATGGATTGAACAAAGGAAATGGGGAGGGATGGTAAGAGGCCCGTTCCGTTATGAAAAAATTCCGCCAAGAAATTCGGCATTCGCGAGGTATTGAATAATATAATCTTTTAATGGAATAGGAATTCGGGTATCTTCCAACCAATAATCATAGCTTTCAGCCAAACTTTTTTTTATTAAATCATTGTGAAGCCATTTTTGAGCAAGTTCGTTATCAATCCTGGAAAGCGCTTCAGTCACTTCATGAATTTTTGTCATTTCGTCACCAACCTTGGCATTTTTTAATTACAGTATGCAAATTGCCAGGTAAATAATCCTTTCGTATTTTAAAACATTGTCGTTTTTATGACAATTTTTATTATTTCGAACTCATTCCAATAGATTTGGTATAATCTAGAAAAAGAGGAAGGGATTGATTGTAATGTTACCATTACTTTTATTTGCACTTCTATTTGTGATAATTGCTTTGGGGTTTATGATGATGAAAAGAAAATAATTCTAATAAAAAAACAGACCAAATATGCAAAACTGGTCTGTTGATTGTAATTTTCAATACTACTAATTTAAAATTACTATACTTTTTATAAGGTTTGAATTACTTTTCTGGCAGACTCTACCCCATTGTTGAGACAATCTGGAATCCCTACGCCGTAGTAGGAACATCCGGCAAGAATGATTCCTGGATAGGAAGAAGCCAAAATACTTTCAAGAGCTCCTACACTTTTTGGATGAGAAATTAAGTAATTTGGCATTTGTTCAAACCAATCGGTGACTTCACTGGTAACAGGAACAGCGGTTATGCCTAGGCTTTTTTCGATATCCCTTAGGGCAATTTGGAGTAATTCCTCCAGCTCCATTCCCTTTAACGATTCAAAGGATGGATGACTGCTTTTATAAAAAAGTCTGACTAGCAGGTTTCCTGATTTTGAAGTATGTGCCCATTTCCTGCTTGTCCATGTACAGGCATTGCAGGACAATTCATCAGTATTCGCGGTTATAAAACCTGTTCCATCTGCGGGGAGTACACTGTCAGGGACATCGAAACCAACATATACACTAATTAATGAACTATTTTTCAAATGAGCAAACTCCCTCTCAAGCTCGGGATCATCGATTAAAATTTCCGCAGATATGTTTGGAATACTCAATATGACGTAATCTGCTTCGATGATTTCCTGATTGCTTAAGTGCACTTGATAAGGGCCGTTGGCTTTTTCAATCTTGCTTACTTTTGTATTTTTAAATATTTCAGCTTCATCTAGTTTGTTCTCCAGGGAATCAATTAGTGAACCCAAGCCATTTTTAAAAGAGAAAAACTTTCTTTGTCCGCCTTTAAATTTTTGTTTATTTGCTTCAAATCCTTTTATGATGCTTCCGTATTGTTCCTTGTAATCAATCAAATATGGAAGGGTAGATGCAATGGTTAAATCACTAAGATTTCCAGAATAGACCCCGGAAAGGACAGGAGCGATTTGTTTCTCAACTAGTTCTGTCCCAAGAAAATACTCAAGAAAGGCCCCGATGGAATCGTTTTTGGTGAAGGTTTCGTTTTTTGAATATAAATCCTTTAATGCTGCTACTTTTCCTTCTGCGGATACAAGTGAGCTATTTGCCAGTGATTCAATACTAGCTGGAATTCCAAAAACGGAATCCTCCGGAATAGCCTTTAATTCTCCATCTGTGTAGATATACGAAATGCCTGTCGCGTTATAGACCACTTCATCTTCCAAACCAAGCTCTTTTAGTAGTGTTGTGGTTTCCATCTTCCTGGATACGATCGAATCTGCTCCTGTTTCAATCACAAATCCATTTTGCTTCACTGTTCGGATTTTTCCACCAAGCTGTTCTGATTCCTCGACAAGAACCAGCCTCACATCTGGACCATTTTCCTTCTTCCACTTTTGTAATTCATACATGGCGGATAAACCCGTAACACCGCCACCGATTACTAAGATTGTTTTCAATTTTGACACCTCAAATATATACGTTTTTTAATTTTTTAAGTATACCATACCCTGTTTGAAACTAAGCATCACAATGACATACTTACTCTAATTTTTCAAAATTTGTTCACATTTCTTTCGTATGCAATTTTCTGTTATAATATGGATAATATTGGGGTAGGGGAGTATTAATTGAACGATGAATGAAGAAGAAATTATTTCTATTATTAAAGAAGATGTATGGATGATGGAAATATTAAAAACTGTAAAAATATTAAATTTACCAGATTGGTGGGTTTGCGCTGGATTTGTTCGATCGAAAATATGGGATACGTTACACGGCTTCAATGAAAGAACACCAATTCCAGATGTTGATGTCATCTATTTTGATCCGATTGAAATAGATGAAAAGGATGAAAAGAAAGCAGAGAACATGCTTAAATCCCTTATCCCGTGCATTCCCTGGTCAGTAAAAAATGAAGCAAGAATGCACATAAAAAACAACATCCCTCCTTATCTTTCAAGTATCGATGCTATATCCAAATTTCCAGAAACCGCGACAGCTTTAGGAGTAAAATTGGGTGAAAGAGACGAGTTAATACTTGCAGCACCTGTTGGGATTATGGATTTAGTTAATTTAGAAATAAAGCCGACTCCATTTTTTACAGAAGCAAAAGGAATGATGAAAATTTATGAAGAACGCATTGCCAAGAAAAATTGGAAGTCGATTTGGAATAAATTAAAGATCGAGCAAAATTAAAGTTCTTTTTAGCGAGTATTTCTTAAGGGGGAAATGAACATGAAATCTATCAAAGTTTATCAGTATGATGCGTTTAGTAAAGAACCGAATAAAGGAAATCCAGCCGGTGTTCTTTTAAATGCTGATGATCTTACTGACGAGGAAATGCAGGAAATAGCCTTCAAGGTAGGTTTTAATGAAACAGCTTTTCCAGTTAAATCAGAAGTGGCTGACATTCGATTGCGATATTTTACACCGGGACATGAAATGAATTTATGTGGCCATGGAACAATGGCAACTGTCTATGCGTTAAAGACGAGAGGTTTATTAGGGGAATCATCTGAGATTACAATTGAAACATTGGCAGGGATTCTACCAATAAAGATTCAAGCTAACGCCGATCATGATATTCATATTTCCATGAAACAAGCCAGGCCGCAATTTATAGAATATAATGGTTCGAAGAAAGAGTTGGCTTATTCGATTGGATTGGCAATGGAAGATCTTGATAATGAATTACCGATCATGTATGGCAGTACCGGAATTTGGACATTATTAGTTCCTATAAAAAAACTATCGGCTTTTAAAAAAATGAAAGTAAATAACCAATTATTTCCTGATATTTTAAGAGAAATGCCGAGGGCATCGATTCATCCATTTTGTTTAGAAACGTATGATACAAATGCTGTTATGCATGCACGACACTTCTCGTCGCCTTTTTCCGGAACCATTGAAGATCCAGTTACCGGAACTGCTTCGGGTGTAATGGGAGCCTATTATGCCAAATACATAAATACCAATTTCTCAAATTCTCTCAATCTTATCGTAGAGCAAGGTTTAGAAATTGGAAAAGATGGTAAAGTGATAGTGAAGGTAACCAAATGCGATAACGATTTTGATATAGAGATTACTGGAAATGCAGTATATGTGAAGGAGTTTGAAGTGCTCCTCTAAGTTCAACTACATAGGGAGTGTCAGAGCTGTATTTTCATAGGAAAACGGGAGGAATTTGATTTGACAAATAAATACTGTCCTATATGCGAAAAAGAAAATGAATGCATGAGCGGTGCCGGTGAACACGGCAATTGCTGGTGTGACAAAGAAGAGTTTCCAGTTGAAATCTTTGATTTAGTCCCTGTTGAAAGCAGAAGAAAACATTGCATCTGCAAATCATGCCTAATGAAATTTAAGGAAAACAATTATTATATAAAATAAAACTGTTTAAAAGAGATACTCTTTCGGTTCTGTTTGTATCCCAAAACGTGAATTTACAACGATAAATGGGTATCTATTCGCACCGCTGTTGCGGTGTTTTTTGTTTAAAAAAAGCTCAGTCCAATTGAACTAAGCTTATACAATCGTATTTATTTCAATGCTTATCAAAGTAATCGTATGCATCATAAGGATTTTATGTTAATGGATATTTAATAATTTTCTAGTTTCTGCCGCTACATAAAATACTTTTTGTAGGTTAGGAAGGTCACAATCAAAGCAGCAAGTGTATAAAGAAAAGAAGCGAGGACCGGAATTTTTCCAAACTTTTCATGTCCTGGTCTCTTTCCGTACATATCTCCGGCACTGATGGTAATTTTGCTGTTAAAAAACATGGTCATCGGATTATTCGGCATTGTAATTAGAAGTCCGAGCAATCCAATCGGAAAGGATAGGTCAATAAGACTCGCGTGTAAAAGACGCGCCGCGCCAAAATTCAGCAGCAGTAGGATGACAATGGTGATAAAAAACAATAGGGTTTTTTTCATATGATGATTCTCCTAAATGATATTCAATCTATAGTGTAAGGGGTAGTACATTTTTTCACAATCATTATTTTTAAAAATTAAATCTATAAATGGAGGTAAAATGACTAGGGGTCAAAAGCCATCCAGTGCCGATGAGTTTACCAATACGTATAATTACCACGCTAATCGCTATATAACAATAAAAAATGAGTGATTATTTAATTGTAACCTCGATATCATTCTTTTGTTATTTATTCTACTCTTTGAAAAATTAATCAAATCTTAATGTGAATATTGTCGAATAGTATTATATTATTGATTTTGTTGCAGATTCATGAAGTAATTTAGTAGGCTGGTGAAAAAATGAATACAAATACCAAATCGAATTTTTTTAATCGATTAGATGGTTTTATACTATTTATTATATTTATCTTTTTTATTTTAAGTTTATTGTTTATTTATAGCAGTCAGAGAACAGGGGAATATGGGGCGCAGAATTTTGCTATGAAGCAAGCAATTAATTATATGATTGGTTTTGTGATCTTATTTCTAATTGCAAAACTTGATATTGACCAAATTCAAAGGCTTGCATGGCCCGCTTATATTACGTTATTTTTATCTATAATTGCGCTGAAATTTTCCCCTGCAAGAATTGCTCCCGTGATTCTGGGGGCAAAAAGATGGTATAGTATCCCCTTATTAGGATCGATCCAGCCATCGGAATATTTTAAAATTGCGTTAATTATTCTTGTAGCCAGTATTATTACAAAGCATAACAGTACCTATACAGTAAAAACTGTAAAGTCTGATTTGTTGCTTGTAGGTAAAGTTTTCCTTGTAACGATTCCACCTTCGATCGTCGTATATATTCAACCGGATACTGGTATGGTCTTTCTATATTTTATAGCAATTGTCAGCATGCTATATCTGTCAGGAATCCAAAAAAAGTTGGTTGCTGTTTTTCTTATCGTGCCAATGATTTTAGTAGGAATACTGGTGTATTTATATTATTATCAGCCAGATATCATTTACAAACAATTGATACCACTGCTTTCTCCACATCAACAGCAACGAATCATCGGTTGGTTAAATCCGGCGGGAAATAGTAATGATGCGTATCAGACGCAAAGATCGCTGTTGGCAGTAGGGAGCGGCGAGACTTTTGGGAAAGGACTCCTTAAAGGAAACGTCTATATACCAGAAAAACATACTGACTTTATTTTTTCCACAGTTGCAGAAGAAACCGGATTTTTTGGTGCTTCCATCGTGATTATTTTGTTCTTCCTCCTTATTTACAGGATTATAGGAACCGGACATGAATCAGAGACAGGATTTGGGGCTTATATATGTGTAGGAATTTCCTTTAGTTTAACAGTACAGATTTTCCAAAATATCGGTATGGTTGTGGGACTTATGCCTGTTAAAGGAATCTCTCTTCCTTTTTTAACCTATGGAGGGAGTTCATTGTTCTCAAACATGATATCAATGGGAATTGTTTTATCCATAAGAAAAACTTTGGGCTTATATATGTTTAAGAATAAAAAGGTACATCAAGAGGAGCTCTAGCCGATACGAAAGATAATAAATATTTATGCGAAGACCCAAGAGAGGGTTTTAGTCTTCATGAGGTGAATGAAGGGTATTTTTATAATTTGATAGTGCGATTGTGTCTTTCATTAAGCGGATGAAGGCCAATTTATAGAAATTGATAGATCGGAATGGCCTTCATATGCTGTATGAAGGCCATTTTTTATAGTCAGATAGAGAGTAATGTCTTTCATAAAGCGGATATGGGACACATTTTCAAAAATGTGTCCCATTAACTTTTTACTAAATAAATATTTTCTTTTCTTGGATTTGTTGTGGATCTACTTGTTTTATAGTTCTTTTCATAATTAATGAACATCGAAACATTGACTAAAATGCCTGTTGCGATGGCAAGTTGAATGAGAGAGGAACCACCATAACTGACAAATGGCAATGGAACACCTGCAAGTGGAAGAAGACCTGAAACACCCGCGAGATTAACGATCGCCTGAACTCCAATCATACTTGAAATTCCTGTTGCTAATAAGCTACCGAAAGGATCTTTACATCTTGTCGCAATCTTAAGCCCTTTTAAGACAATGAAAGCTAATGTTAGGATGACAAAACCCACTCCCCATATCCCTAATTCCTCAGCAATAACTGCCATTATGAAATCTGTATGAGGCTCAGGTAGGTATCCAAGCTTTTGAATGCTTTTTCCCAGTCCAAGCCCATTTATGCCTCCGTTACCAATCGCTATATAGGAATTGACAAGATGATAACCAGATGTTTGGGCTGTTGCAAACGGATCGCTTAAAACAGAAAAACGGCCCACCCGCTTTGTTGTAAAGATTTTATTGTGAAAAATTAAAATAATGGGTATTGCCGAAATAATGCACAATCCGCCGAGTTTAATAAAGTTTTTAATGCTAATTCCAGATGACATAATAATGGCAGCGGAGAAAAAAAGAATCAATTCTACCGTTCCGAAGTCTGGCTGGCTTGCAATCAAAATGCAAACAAGGCCCAAATATACTAAAGGAGGAACAACTCCTTTATTAAACTCGTTAATATATGCTTGTTTTTTAGCGTAAATGGCAGATAAATAAATAATCACGCATAACTTTACAAATTCTGAAGGCTCAAGACTCAAAGGACCTATTTTAATCCAACTTTGTGCTCCTCCCGCAACGTGTCCATGAACAGATAAAATCAATAAAAGCAATAATGAGCATGAGACAAGTCCTATTAGTACTTTCCTGCTTTGCAGAATTTTGTAGGGGAAAAAGGAAACCACAATAAAAATAAAAAAGGAGATGATCAGAAATAACTTTTGTTTTTGATAGAAATAATCACTAGATACACCATAGCGTTGGGTCGCCATTGCCATACTGGCACTGTAAACCATAACTAATCCAAATAACGATAAGAGAAAAATAGCAGAAATTAATTGATAATCATAAGATTTTAGTATTTTCTTAAACATTGTCCTATCCTTTATATGTGCTTGATACCAATGTAACATGAATGCATTCTATTTTTGATTAGAAATAAATGAGATTTTCGAGGAAAATTGCTTAAAGAAAGCTAAAAAAGCAGGGTTCCCCCTGCTTCGAATAAGTTAAGGAATATACTGTTCTGTAATCTTTGTTACGATACCATTTTGGATTTCAATATGAAAAGGGATGTAATGATGCTGGTTCCGATCTTTTAAAAAGCTTACAAATTGTGCTCTCGTCACTTTTTGATTCCATTTAATTTCGTACGGATTGAAAGTTTGCAAAATGTATGTGGCAGAATTTGAAATCGTAAAGGTTCGTATCTTTGGATTCACGTTACGAATATAGTAACCATCTGGAGCATGGTCCATTTCCTTGCTGCAGTTACAATCTTTTAAAAATTCCTTGTCAGCATCCTTTCCAAAATACCATTGGATGTAATCGAATTTTCCTACCCATTTTCCATTTGTTTTTTTAAAAGAAGTAATGTATGCGGTTGTCTCTTCAATCTTTGGATGATTGGTCTTATTTGATTGGGCATTAGTCGTAGTGGAAGGCATAAAAAGTAGGTTAAAGATTATTAATACAGGTAAGAGCACCTTTGAGAATCTATATACTTGCATACATGAACCCCTCTCTGCCAGAGACTTTTCTTTTAATATAAATGATAGTGGATAAAAATTATGTCAAATAAAGAATGTCAAAAAATCTTTCTTATGAAATGAAAGTCTGTGAGAAAAAACGCTTTATTGGCGAAATTGTTCCAAAAATAGCGTATTTCCACTCTTTACATGTAAATGACAACCATGTAATATCGTTCCTATATAAAATCATGTCTAATACTAAAAGGGAACAGGAAATAAATATTTATTGGAAAAATTTACTAAAATATGTTTTAATATAAAGTAAGCGAATATGTATTAGCAACTTGGAGGAGTCTGTCACCAAGGGATTTTTATGTCCATTGGTTGCAGGCTCTTTTTGCATTTGGTAAAAAATCTAGATTAGGGGTCTTTTGAAAATGGGAGAGACATACGCAATGCTTCTTCAATATGAATCCAATCATACGAAAGAAAAAAGTTTAGAAACATTAATAGCTAACCACGGAGTTTCATTAAGGAAATTTGCGTTTAGATTTGTACGGGACTGGATCGTGGTAGATGATATAATGCAAGAGGTATACTTAAAAGCTTTTTTAAAAGTAAATACTTTAATGGATGGCTCATCCATTAAATCCTGGTTGTTTACTGTAACAGCAAATCAATGTAAGGACTATCTTAGATTAAAGTATGTAAAAAACACAATATTGACAGATAATTTTGAGACTACTCCATTGCAGATGGTAGAATTTGTTGAAAAAAAAGTTATAGAGCAATTCGATTTACTCCAACTTCAGAAAGTGATCAACACCTTGCCGAATCAGTATAGGGAACCACTTGTAATGCGATATTATGATCATTTAAGCTATATGGAAATAAGTGATATATTAAATTTGGGCATCCAAACCATTAAAACACGAATTCATCGAGCTAAAAAATTAATTAAGAGAAAGCTATATTAATTAGCAAAAAAGATAAGAAAAATCTGGTTATTAGCATCATTTTTATGGGATGTGAAAAAAGGGAGGAAGCATGCTCGAAATTACACCTACTTTAGAACATAAAAGCAACACACCTCTATACATGCAATTAGCCAATTATATAAAACAAGAAATTTTATCAGGAAGAATTAAGTCCAACGAAAAGTTACCATCAAAACGGAAATTAGCAGAGTATCTTGATGTAAGTCTAAACACGATTCAATCTGCATACGACCAGTTATGTGCGGAAGGGTATGCAGAAAGTCAGCCTCGAAAAGGATTATTTGTGACAGTTATTGAGGATGACATGAACCTGAATTTGGACAATTCTACATTTTTAGAGTCTAGGAAGATAGAAAATAAGGCAAATGTTGCAATTGATTTCAGTTCGGGAAAAGTAGATTTAGGGTATTTTCCTTATGCGATTTGGCGGAAATTAACGATTCAAGCATTATATGAAGATCAAAGCCATTTATTTAATAATGGAAGTCCACAGGGGGAGCTACCTCTTCGAGAAGAAATTGCCAAATATCTTTATGCTTCAAGAGGTGTCCAGTGCTCGGCCGAGCAAATTATCATTGGTGCAGGTACACAGATGCTTATTGGATTATTATGCAAGGTGATTGGAAAAAATCAAATTTATGCATTGGAGGACCCTGGCTATCATCGCACGAGAATCACTTTGACGGATTTAGGGGTGGATACCGTGCCCATTCCAATAGATGAGAATGGTATTGATCATAATCATGTAATCAATTGTAGTGCCAATGTTGTCTATGTAACACCATCACATCAGTTTCCATATGGGATGATTATGCCGATTTCCCGACGCATGGAATTGTTAAAGTGGGCCGCAGAAAAGAGCGGTTATATTATTGAAGATGATTATGATGGTGAGTTTCGTTATAAGGGAAAACCGATCCCATCCTTGCAAGGGCTGGATACCAATGGGAATGTTGTTTATTTAGGAACATTTTCTAAATCATTGATCCCGTCTATTCGGATTAGTTATATGGTATTACCATCTTCACTTATGCAGAAATACCGAAATCATTTTACTATTTATAAGCAGACGGTTTCCAGGCTTCACCAGGATACTCTTTATCGTTTTATGAATGGTGGACATTGGCAAAGTCATTTGAACAAAATGAGGACACTATACCGAAAAAAGCATGATACGATCATGAAGTCTATCAAAAATTATTTTGCTAACCATGTAAGTGTAATAGGTGAAAATTCAGGGCTCCATATTGTATTGGACGTAAGAAATGGGATGGATGAAGCTGAGTTGATCAAAACGGCGATGAATGCGGGCGTTAAAGTATATCCACTATCAATTTATTATCATGATCCAGAAGCGAAATTAGGCTCAAAGATCTTAATTGGATTTGGCGGATTATCAGAAAGAGAAATAGTTAAAGGGATTCGATTATTAAAAGAAGCTTGGAACCTCTAAAATGCACTGTGAATTTGGAGAGAGTTATGATTTGGAATCATTCCTCTCTTTTTTTAATTTTCAATTTATTATTTCCAGAAAAAAGCACAAGACAAAGGAAAGCGTTTTCAATATAATGGTAGTAAGAAATCAGAAAGGGGAGATTACCAATGGAATTCTTTTTGGAACAATGCAAACATAATGATTCGGAAGAGCCTTGTGAGGAATGTGCCCCTAATGAAAATGGTGAGGAAATAATGGATATCCCTGATTATGACTATAATAAAAGATTATGGTTTTAATCATGGATAAAAGTAGATTTGAAAAATAGAAACTTTGTCAGCCATCCTTTTGTGCCCTTATATTTTTAAGGGCTTTTTGTATGAAATACAGGGCAAAGGATCATCTTATTAGTAAAATGAAACATATAAGTGATATTTTTTAATATAAGTCTTTATAAATAAACATTGTTGATATATTCACACTTTTGATTGGAGCGGAAATCAACATCCTCGTATAATAGCTCCTAATATAAAGAAAAAAAGAGGGAAAAGGAATGAAAGAAACTATTTTAAATGCTTTGAAAAAGGTGGAAGAAGATTATAATGTTAAAATTCTTTTTGCCTGCGAATCTGGCAGCAGAGCTTGGGGGTTTCCTTCCCGGGACAGTGATTATGATGTTCGATTTATCTACATACATAAAAAAGAAGATTATTTGGCGATTGACCCAATGGGGATTGGAACAAAGCGTGACGTCATCGAACTGCCGATAAATGAGTCGCTTGATATCAGTGGTTGGGATTTAACGAAAACTTTGAGGTTATTTCGTAAATCTAATCCGCCATTAATGGAATGGCTGAATTCCGGAATCGTTTATTATCAGGCTTTTACAACCATTGAAAAGATGCAAGTCTTAAGCAAATCCGTTTTTTCTCCGGTTTTTTGCCTACACCACTATTTGAATATGGCAAATAATAATTTTCAAACCTACATCAAAGCTGAAAAAATAAAAATTAAAAAATACTTTTATGTTTTAAGACCCTTGTTGGCCGCAAAGTGGATCGAAACATATAATGAATTCCCTCCACTCGAATTTCCAACCTTATTGTCGACTTTACTGCCTCAAGGCGAGCTCGAAAAAGAAATACAAAGCCTGTTAAAAAGAAAAAAAGCAGGGGAGGAATTCGATATTGAACCGAATATTCAAATCATAAACAATTTCGTAAGTGAAGAAATACCGCGGCTAAGAGAATTTACAAAAACCATTAAAAAGGATCGTCAAGATTTTACACCAGCACTTGATGATTTATTCAGACACACTCTTGATGAGGTATGGAATTTGCAATGAGAGGGGGGAGGAGATATGAATATTCGTATCTTAAATGAATCAGATACTCAAGTCTACCAAGAGTTGAGATTAAAGGCACTAAAAGTGAATCCGGAGGCATTTGGTTCAACATATGAAAGGGAAGCTAAATTTTCAGTGGAAACTGTTGCGGAAAGACTCAAGCCAAATGAGGACAAATTTGTTCTTGGGGCCTTTGAAAATGATACTAGCTTAGTCGCAATTGCTACTTTTATGCGAGAGAGTGGTATTAAAACGGCCCATAAAGGGAATATTTATGGTTTGTTTGTTACAGCAGAAATGCGCGGGAAGGGTTTAGGAAAAGCACTAATGAATGAAATAATTTCAAGGGCAAGAACATGCAGTGGTTTGGAGCAAATCAATTTAACCGTCGTATCTGATAATGAGGCAGCAAAAAATTTATACAAATCAATAGGTTTTCAATTATATGGTGTTGAGCGGAATGCCTTAAAGTTTAATGGGATATATTATAATGAGGATTTAATGGTGCTGACCTTATAGATGGTATGTATGATACTCAAGCTCAATATGATTGTAAAAGGTAAACGGATGAATTTTAAAAAAATCTGAAAAAATTTGTTGCAATTATTGGAAATACTTTGTAATATGTATAAATAATTACAATTCGCTCTAAAAAGCAATGAAAAGGATATGAGATACTTTTACGGTTTTTCAGAGAGGGAAGAAAAGCTGAGATCTTCCTAACGCAGAAAAGAATCTTACCACCTTTGAGCTGTATTGGGGAATATAAGTATCCAATGCCGTCTATGCTACGTTACAGCACCAAAGCCATGGGGATTCATCTATTCCTTATGGAAAATTGGGTGGAACCACGGGTCAAACGCACTCGTCCCTTACAGAGGGACGGGTGCGTTTTTATATTTCACTAAAAAAATAGTGCGATGAAAAGGACATGAGATGCTTTTACGGTTTTCAGAGAGGGAAGAAGAGCTGAGATCTTCCTAACGCAGAAAAGAATCTTACCACCTTTGAGCTGTATTGGGGAACTTCAGTATCCAATACCGTACATGCTGCGTTACAGCACCAGAGCCGTAAGTTATTTTTTGCTTATGGGAAATTGGGTGGAACCACGGGTTAATACAAACACACTCGTCCCTTTCTTTGGGATGAGTGTGTTTTTTTATTATTTAAAGGAGTGATTAAAACATGAATGAAAAGTCAATTAACATTCAGCTGAAAGATGGAAAGAATTCCGATGAGGGACTGCGTATTTTGCGGCATACTACGGCAAATGTCTTGGCACAGGCAGTGAAAAGACTATTTGGAAATGTAAAATTGGGGATCGGCTCGGTGATTGAAGATGGCTTTTATTATGATCTAAAACTTGATCAAAGCCTCACTGCCAATGATTTAATGATGATTGAGAAAGAAATGAAAAATATCATAAACGAAAATTTAAAGATTGAACGAATGGAGGTTTCCTACGAACAAGCTGAAAAATTTTTAATAGAACAAGAAGAACCATTCAAACTGGAAGTTTTAAAGGATATTCCTCAAGATGAAAAGATTACTTTCTATCAACAAGGTGAATTTATAGATCTTTGCCGCGGACTTCATCTCCCATTTACTGGTGGTATTAAGGCGTTTAAATTGACTCGGGTCTCCGGCGCCTATTGGAGAGGTAATAGCCAAAACGAAGTTCTTCAACGAGTGTATGGAGTGGCATTCCAAAATAAAAAAGATTTAAATGAATATCTTCATTTCTTGGAGGAAGCGGCAAAACGTGACCACAGGAAGTTAGGAAAACAATTGGAATTATTTATGTTTTCTGAGGAAGCACCGGGAATGCCGTTTTATCTGCCAAAGGGGCAAATTGTCAGAAATGAGCTGGAGAAATTCTCACGCGAAATTCAAAATAAGGCTTCCTATGAAGAGGTTCGGACACCATTTATGATGAATCAGCAACTTTGGGAGAATTCGGGTCATTGGGATCATTACCATGAAAATATGTACTTCACGGAGGTAGAAGATAAACACTTCGCTTTGAAGCCAATGAATTGTCCTGGACATATGCTGATTTTTAAAAATAAACTTTACTCCTATCGGGATTTGCCGATCCGCATGGCAGAGTTTGGTCAGGTCCACCGCCATGAATTTAGTGGTGCTTTAAATGGAATGCTTCGGGTTCGCACATTTTGTCAGGATGACGCTCATATTTTTATTCGGCCAGATCAAATTGAAAGTGAGATCAAGCAAGTATTTGCCATAATTGATCAAGTATATCAAACATTTGGATTTCATTATTCGGTTGAGCTTTCTACTCGTCCGGAACACTCCTTGGGCGATGCAGCATTATGGGAGGTCTCTGAGGGAGCATTAAAAAAGGTACTTGAAGATTTAGGCGTTGACTATCAATTAAATGAAGGGGACGGTGCATTTTATGGACCAAAAATTGATTTTCATATTAAAGATGCATTGAAACGCAGTCATCAATGTGCAACAATCCAGCTTGATTTCCAAATGCCCGAGAAATTTGATTTGACTTATATCAATGAAAAGAATGAAAAGGTTCGCCCAGTTGTCATTCATCGTGCCATATTTGGTTCGATTGATCGATTTTTTGGAATTTTAATTGAGCATTTCGTCGGTGCATTTCCAGTTTGGCTTGCACCAGTACAAGTTCAAATCATCCCTGTATCGAATGTTCATTTTGACTATTGTTTAGCTATTCAGTCGGAACTAAGAGAATCAGGGATTCGAGTGAGCATGGATTCATCGGATGAAAAGCTTGGTTATAAAATTAGAGAAGCACAGGTGGAAAAAATTCCTTACATGTTGGTGATAGGGGATCACGAAATAAAAAGTTCACATGTCAATGTTAGAAAATATGGGAATAAGCATTCGGAAAGTATTTCTCTGGAAGATTTTAAGAAGAAAATGGTACAGCAAATAAAGGATCGATTCATTTAAGGGAACAACGCCCCAAACTAGCGGGTTGGGGCGTTGTTGTTGGTTTTTAGGTTCAAGCGATCCTGTTTCTTAAATAGAAAGGAAAGGATTACCAATAAGCTGACTGTAACAAGACAGACAATCGAACCAATTACATTATTAGGGTTTAAGAGAAATCCGAAAAAGATGACAGATAAAGCGATAATGGCAAAAAATGATGTGAAAGGATGCCATTTTACCTGAAAATTAGGTGTATGTTGGTATTGACTGCGCAGTTTCAACTGGCAAGCACAAATGCTCATCCAAATTAAAATGACAGTAAAGCCTGGGATGGTCATAAGGTAACCGATCACCTGTGAAGGTGTTAAATAGGCTAAATATACTCCGACTAAAATAAAGATGCTCGATATCGTAATACCTTGTAACGGGATCCCTTTTTTAGAGGTTTTTAATAAGGTTTTTGGTGCCACCCCGCTTTGTGCCATTGAAAATAAGGTTCTGGAAGTAGCATATATCCCTGAATTTGCTGCAGAGAGTACGGCTGTTAAAAGCACAAAATTCATAATGTGAGCTGCGCCAGGTAGTCCAGTTGTACTGAAAACTTGAACGAAAGGGCTGTCGGCTCCGCTGACTTTATCCCAAGGTATCAGCCCGCATATGACAAGAATTGGAAGAATGTAAAAAATGATGACTCTCCATACTGTGCCTTTTATGATTTTAGGTAAAACCCGATCAGCATCCTTTGTTTCCGTTACCGCAATTCCGATGAGCTCGGCCCCGCCATATGAAAACATGACCACTAAAAAGGCACTAAATACCCCTTTTAGACCATGTGGGAAAAATCCGCCATGTATCGTATAGTTTGTTAATCCGATAGATTTTGAGTTTGGTAATAGACCAAACAATAGAAAGGACCCTAAAACAATAAAGGCTATTAAGGCTAATATTTTAACTCCGGCAAACCAAAACTCCAGTTCCCCGTAATGTTTCACCTGGAATAAATTAATACTGATGATTAAGATCGCACATATCAAGCTTAACAGCCACAATGGGGCTGATGGGAACCAAAATTGCAGAAAGCTTCCTGCTGCAAGTAGTTCAACGATCGTGACAAGCATCCAGTTAATCCAATAGAGCCATCCTACAACAAAGGAGATTTGAAATCCAAATGCTTGTTTTACTAGATTTTGAACATTAAATTGTGGGAATGCGATCCCCATTTCTCCTAATGCGGCCATAATAATAAATAATAATATCCCGCCTAGTAAATAGGTGAAGACCACTCCCGGTCCGGCAATATTCAGCGTATCGGAACTGCCTTTAAAAATACCGGTGCCAATCATACCTGCCAACGCCATGAACTGGACATGCCTTGGGAGTAATCCTCTGGTTAAATCTGGTTGACTTTTTTTCATAATAAACCTTCCTTTTCTTGCTTAGATACTTTTTAGCTTAGACGCTTTTAAGCGCTAAAGTGTTCTATATCAAAATATCATTATTTCGAAAAAAGTCAACGGAATTCCCCTTATTTCTAATAGTTAGAATTATTTAAAAAGAGCATTAAATTTTTAAAAGGAAAGGAAGAATCGGCATTAAAATAGTGAGAAAAATGGCGGATGTAATCATGGCGACGCTCCCCATTGCACCTTCTTCCTCTCCCCATAGCCGTGATCGGTTGGCCCCAAGCATTTGGCCTGATGTGCCCATTGCTAAACCACGTGCACCTTTCGTTTTTATCCTGAATTGATTCAACAATTTGGGACCGATTATTAAAGAAATGAGGCCTGAGGAAATAACAAAAAAGACAGTTGTAGAGGAAAGACCGCCAAGATCACTTGAAATCATTAATGCAATTGGCAGGGTGACAGATTTCGTGATTAATGAAGCGAGAATCTGTTGGTTCAGATGAAATAATTGGGCCATCGTTACCACTGTAAATATTCCTAAAATTGAACCACCGATCACACCAGTGCAGATTTTTTTGTAGTTTTTCCTAATTAATGGCCATTGTTTATACAGAGGGACGGCCAGGGAAACAACGGCAAGTTTTAATAGCTGATTAAAGATCATGCTCCCTTGCTGAAACGTTTCCTCACGAATATGGCAGGTCAACAATAAAAGGATAAGAATAATGGATCCCGTGTATAAAGGATTTAACCAATCCCATTTATATTTTTTGTATAGTTGAAACCCGGTATAGTAAGAAAATAGGGTAAAGCTGATACAGGTAAAATAAGTCATTTAGCATTTCTCCTTTTTATTTTTTCAAACCATTCTACAAAGATGGCAGTACCCAGCAAACTGCTTATGCTGCTTATAAGTAAAATGATTAAAATCCATCCATTAAAAATCCATTGGAAATTGGGGGATAATACCAGGCCCGCAGTAGGAGGTATAAAAAGCAAGGTAAGATGCTTTAGTTGAAATGAAGCGACTTTATCAACCCAGCTTAATTTCATTACACCTGTTAAGAGTAGAGAAAATAGTAAAAACATTCCGACCACACTGCCAGGTAAAGGAATGCGGAATAAAGTGGCGACAATGCTCCCTAGCTGCAGGTATCCCCAAATAAACAACAGCTGTAAAATCCACCTAAATTTCACTGCTTGAACCCCCATTTGTTTCACTTGGTGATGTTAGCTTAAAACACTTCTAAATGAATTTCATTAGAGTTGTTAACAATTCTGACAAGTATTTTTCGTCATATTTAAAAATGATGTAAGGAGATTTGACAGATTTATAATAGATTATTTAACTGTCACGAATATTGCATTTTACATGAAGAATACTAACGATATATAAAATTCTAAAGGTCATTAGTAAAGAGGACTGTGATATGGGGTTTTTTAACAAAACTAAGAATAGGGTAAGAGGAATCATACCGAACAAATCCAGTATAGCGCATTCTTCTGGCCAAAATATACTGTTAAAAATGAGCTTAGAGGTCAATCTGGAAATCATCACAGAGATGCTTGGAAACAGTACAGATATCATCATAAGAAAGTTTCGATTTGGTGAAAGAAGGAATATTCATGCAGCGATTCTTTACACGGAATCATTAACTGATCACACAACCTTTCAACATTTTGTTTTAGAACCTCTTATGCTAGAGGTACGGAAATCAGATTTGGAAAAGTACCTATCTAATCAACAAAATCTATTCGAAGATTTAAAAGATATCATTGCCGTTGGGGAAGTAAAAGATCTAAACGATCTTGATACCCTTTTAATCGGCTTAGTTTCCGGCGATGCCATTTTGTTAATAGATGGATATGACCAAGCGCTTTCTTTGGGGATACGAAAATGGAAAGAAAGAAATGTCTCGGAGCCCACTTCACAAACAGTTGTACGAGGCTCACAGGAAGGGTTTAATGAAAACTTCAGCATCAATACAGCACTTATTCGCAGAAGAATTAAAAATCCTAATCTTCGAGTAGAAACAAAAAGTATAGGAAAGATTTCAAAAACGGCTGTCAGGTTGATGTATATCGAAGGAATTGTTAAGGACAAGGTCGTGGAAGAGGTCCGGCAGCGCTTGGATCGAATTGATCTTGATGCCATTATGGAAAGCGGCACGATTGAGGAATTAATCCAGGACAAAATCTATACTCCATTTCCTACAGTATTTAACACAGAACGGCCTGACGTGGCGACGGCTGCCCTCTTAGAAGGAAGGGTTGCCATTCTTGTTGACGGGACGCCGTATGTATTAATTGTTCCTGCATTATTTGTTCATTTTTTTCAGTCTCCCGATGATTATTCACACAGGTCAGATATTGGTACATTGATCCGTATGCTACGGTTTTTAACGTTTTTTATTGCGTTGATTGCTCCCTCTCTTTACGTTGCAGTCACAACTTATCATCAAGAAATGATTCCTACACCGCTTTTGATTAGCCTTGCTGCCCAACGTGAAGGTGTGCCATTTCCTGCTTTTATAGAGGCGATGATGATGGAAATCACTTTTGAAATTATAAGGGAAGCAGGAGTCCGAATGCCGCGTGCGATCGGGCCAGCTGTATCCATTGTTGGAACATTAGTTGTCGGAACAGCTGCAGTTGATGCTGGAATTGTTTCAGCTGCAATGGTCATTGTAGTTGCAATTACAGCCATTTCCAGCTTTGTCTTTCCAAACTATAATATTGGGATTTCGGTCCGAATGCTGCGATTTTTATTAATGTGTTTGGCAGGCTCCTTTGGATTATTTGGAATTACCGTGGGTTTGATCGCACTTGTCCTACATCTATGCAGTTTGCGGTCGTTTGGAATTCCCTATATGACCCCTTTGGCGCCATTTATTTCTGCAGACATAAAAGATTCGATTTTCCGGTTTACATGGTGGAAGTTGACTACCCGTCCCCAGTTGTTAAATGAAGAAAACGTGGTGAGACAGCAACAACCAGCGATGGCGCAGCCAAAACCGCCTAAAAGCAAACCTTAGTTTCTTATTATCGGAACGAGAAAGAGTTGGTTGTATGAAACGCATTTTCCTAATGATTAGCATTCTCACTGTGTTTCTTACCGGTTGTTGGAACCGACGTGAATTAAACGAACTTGGAATTGCCCTGGCCATGGGTTTTGATAAAGCAAAGAATGGGGAAATTCATGTTTCAGTGCAGGTCGTGGATCCGGGGATGATTTCCCAGCAAAAAGGAGGCGGCGGACAGGGGGCGCCTGTCACCATTTATAGCGCCGATGGAAAAACGGTATTTGAAGCCATTCGGAAAATGACGAAAGATTCACCGCGGAAAATCTATCCATCTCATCTTCGTATGTTGATCATCAGTGAATCACTAGCAAGGGATGGGATTGGGAACGTGCTTGATTTATTATCAAGAGACTGGGAGCTAAGATCAGACTTTTTTATTGCAATCGCCAAAAACATGAAGGCAGAGCAGATTTTAAGGGTTTCTACACCAATAGAGAAGATTCCGGCAAACAAAATGTATCAATCGCTTGAAACTTCATCCAATGCATGGGCACCATCCCGCGCTGTTACATTAGATGATTTAATTGCTGATATTATCAGCAAAGGGAAGCAGCCTGTATTAACCGGAATTTATGTGAAAGGCGATCCGAAAATGTCCGAAGCACTTGAGAATATTCAAGAAATGGATCCTAAAGCCCGTTTGCAATATAACAGCTTGGCAGTGCTGCGGTTTGATAAATTAATTGGCTGGTTAACCGATGATGAAAGCAAGTCCTATAATAAAATAACGAACAATTTAAAGAGTACAGTGGTGAATATAAAATGCCCAAAAGGAGGAAAGGTGGCCATACAAGTTATCCGTTCGAAAGCAAAAATTAAAGGAGAGTTTAAAAATGGAAATCCCCGAGCGAATGTAGAAATCAAAATGGAAGGTAATGTCGGAGAAGTTGCGTGCGATATCGATCTGACAAAGACCGGTTCAATTACTCAGTTAGAAAATGCATTTAATCATTACGAAAATACGATGATTAAGAATTCGATTAAGAAGGTGCAAAAAAGTTTTCATTCAGACATTTTTGGTTTTGGAGAGGTCATTCGCCGTTCCAATCCGGACTATTGGAATAAAGTGGCGAAAGATTGGGATGAGCATTTTGCGAAATTGCCTGTTGAGGTAAAAGTACATATGAAAATACGCCGAGTAGGAACGGTAGGAAACTCTTTTATGGAACTGTTAAGGAAGTGATCGAAATGGCAGTCAGCTTTGGCATTCTTGTGTTTGCGGGTGTGATCTTCTTTATAGAAGCACGGCCATTGTTAAAAAAACGATATATAAAGGAATTTGTAGTCTTTTCGATCATGCTCTTGTTTGGAACAGCATTAGGCATGTTGAAATCATTAGGTATTGCGATTCCGAATCCTTTGGATGGCATTTCATTGATTTATAGACCGATAAGTAATGCGATTTGGAATTTATTAAAGTAAAGCAAAATTAGCATTAGAAAAGATAGTGTATGAATGCTCATCGTTACAATCGGCAAACTATTTTTTGTTCGCTCTCTCAGAACTGGCAGCAAAAGCCAAATAAGATTTTTGGATTGCTGCCATTCCTGAGCTATGGCATTCTAGTTCGATTAGTCCCTTTGCTGTGAATAGACTTCTCTTTTTTTTCTCAAGCCGCTAAGAGCTAGTAATAAGAGGGGCAAAACCAATCCAAACGTTAAAGAATAGGGTGTCCAGATTGTTTTGATCATCTTGTCCATATATACAATATTAGGGGCAATAATGATGGAAAGGACCATGAGAAGCATGCCCAGTGGAATTGTCAGGAAACGATGATCCCTTAAATTGAATGTTTGAGCAAGACCGGTGGAAACCGCATAAAATAAAATTGTTGTTTTATAAAAGATAGTGATGAACCATGTGATGGTCATAATCACTTCGATTCGCTGAAAGAAATTGGCGATATTAATTTTTCTAGCTAAAATATAACTAGGATAAATATTCCTTGCAGTGATTTCGGAACCTAAGACTAAAATACATAATAGTGTAATGAGAATTAAGGTGAGTCCACCAATGAAGGTTCCAATAAAAAATGATTTTTTTACTCCTTTTAACCCATTCACATATGGTAATATCATGAAAAATATTGGCAGCTGCAGAAATGGCACGCCCAAAAATGGAAAAGTAGCTTGAAAAATAGGTTTCATTCCTGAAGCTAATACAGGTTGAATATTTTCAAGTCTGAATTGAGGAGCAATAGATAAAACTAAGATAAGAAAAAGCATAAAAACATAGGGGAAGAAGATTTCCGCTCCGCGAGAAAGATTTTCAATTCCTATGCGTGCACCATATATTACGATTCCTAAATAAATAATATAAACAACTTCAATAGGGGTTTCAGGAATCAGATGCGTGGTTAAAAAGTCACCAATGTTTCTTACTTCTAATGCTGATAGGATGATTAAATAAAAAAGATATAATAATGAAATGAACTTTCCCATCCATTTTCCGAAAATTTCCTCCAGATATTCCACTAAGGTCAAGGTTTCTAAATGTTTTATTAAAGCAGTATAAAGCCATACGAACAAAGTACCGATGGCTAAGCCAAACAGCCCGGCAATCCAGCCATCTTGATCTGCCATTGATGTCAATGATGCAGGCACAACTAAAATGGTTCCCCCGATAATATAAAGTATTATTAATAATCTAAACTGCCGGCCGCTAATTTTTCCATTATCCAGCATTTTTTCACCCAGTCTCACCATTCATAATATGATTTTATTATTTACTGAAAATCAAATAATAACCAATAATCGAATTCAAAAATGGAAGCTTTTTCATAAATTTTACGATAGGTTTGTTGGAATTTCTTGCTAAAATGGTTGTATACTCGAATAGAAAAAAGGTCAACGGAGGTGAGGGGATGGCAATTAAAGGATTAAATCATTTATTATTTTCGGTATTAAACTTGGAAGAATCTATTAAATTTTATCAAAATGTGTTTGGCGCCAAATTATTGGTCAAAGGCAGGAGTACTGCATATTTTGATTTGAATGGAATATGGCTTGCACTGAATGTGGAAGAGAACATTCCGCGCAATGAAATAAATCAGTCATACACGCATATTGCTTTTTCAATTGATGTGGATGAATTTGAACAAATGTTTCAGAAACTGAAGACCTTAAAGGTAAACATTTTATCCGGCCGTCCAAGAGATGAGAAGGATAAAAAGTCTATTTACTTTACAGACCTAGACGGACATAAATTTGAATTTCATACAGGGACATTACAAGATCGATTGAATTACTATAAAAATGAGAAAAAGCATATGGAATTTTACGAATAATCTTTAATCAACCATAACTTTATTATGTTAACTTTTAAAAATAATTATGGGAAATTTTATAAATGTTTGATAGAAAATTTTGATATAGTAAAAGAAATTATTTTTTCAATTTTAAAAAAATGTTAAACTATTAAAATAATACTTTAGAAAATTGAGAGGTTGAAAATGATTAAAGCTATATTTTTTGATTTAGATGATACCCTTTTATGGGATCAAAAGAGCATCAAGGAAGCATTTGTGGCAACATGTAAAGTAGCAGAAGAGAAGTATGGACTCGATCCGGAGAAATTTGAGGAGGCGGTACGTGAGGCAGCTAGAAATCTGTATTCCTCCTACGAGATTTATCCGTTTACACAAATGATTGGAATCAACCCGTTCGAAGGTTTATGGGGTAACTTTAATGATGACCATGATGAGTTTAGAAAGATGAAAGAGCTTGTTCCAGGTTATCGGAAGGATGCCTGGACAGCCGGCCTGAAAGCATTGGGTGTGGATGATTCGGATTTTGGCTATGAACTGGGCGAACGTTTCCCGCAAGAGCGCCGGAAAATTCCATTTGTGTATGAAGAAACTTTTAAAATTCTCGATGCATTAAAAGGAAAGTATCAGCTTTTGCTGTTAACCAACGGGTCTCCTGATTTACAAAACACAAAATTGACTATTACCTCGGAGTTAGTCCCATATTTTGATCAAATTGTTATTTCAGGTGATTTTGGCAGGGGGAAACCTGATCCAGCCATTTTTGAACATGCATTATCCCAATTATCATTGAAAAATGATGAAGTGATCATGGTGGGAGACAATTTGATGACAGATATTCTTGGGGCCAACCGAGCAGGAATTCAATCGGTTTGGATTAACCGTCATCAGAAAGAGCGTAACGAGGTTGTGCCAACTTTTGAAATTACGCATTTGGAAGAACTATTCACTATTTTAGAGGAATTTCAAGGAAACTAGACTGGATAGAGGTCGAAATCTCAAAAGGTTTCGGCCTCTATTTTTTAGTTTGCACTGTTATAGCTGAATGTTAATTTCACTGTGTTTGAAAAATAAACGGTAAAATTCCGATTAAATTGTGAAATACCCCTATTTCCTTAAAAATAAAGGAAGTTTTTCCTTCTATATTATCTATATCTTTGGATTTTGTCTTATTTAAAGCAGTTAACCGGAATATCTCCGCTTTTATCTGCTGCTTATACTTCCTCTATATACATTAGTCGGAAATTCTCCGCCTATAAATGCTCTTACCTACACGAAAATCAACAATGAATAATAACATAGCATTTTAGTTAAAAACAATTGACCTAGATTCCATTTATTATTCGGTAATAGTAAAATAAACTGTATTCAAATGAGGGGGTGCCTATTTTGGAATTGAGGCAACTGGCGTTTTTTATGGAAGCAGCCAAACATAAAAGTATTACAAAAGCGGCTGAACATCTTCATATTTCCCAGCCGGCTTTAAGTAAGGCCATTATGTCGTTGGAAGAAGAACTTGGCATGACTCTAATCATTCGAACGAATAAAACAAGTAACCTGACAGATGCAGGAAAGGTAGTTCATGAATACGGTCTTAAGATGATGGGCCTTTTGGATGAAATGAAACTGTCTTTAAATGATATGACAAATCTCACCAGAGGGCAGATCAACATCGGACTGCCGCCATTTATTGGGAGTTTATTTTTTCCAAGAGTGATGGCGAAATTTCATCGCGCTTTTCCAAATATTGAATTAAATATTACCGAATATGGCGGTGCTAGAGTGGTGAAAAGTGTGGAGGAAGGGGAATTTGAACTGGGCGTGGCAGTACTGCCGTTAGATGAGCAGATTTTCAAAGTATATCCCATTGTAGAGGAGGAAATGAAGCTGCTTGTCCACAAAAATCATTCGTTTGCAGGTCGAAAAGAAGTGAATGTGAAGGATTTAAAAGACGAGGAATTCATTTTTTATCATGAAGAATTTGCCTTGAATCAGATTATTAGGAATCATTTCTTTATAACGGCTGGTTTTGAACCACAGATTTTGTTCAAAAGCTCGCAGTGGGACTTGATGTCAGAGATGGTAGCCGCCAATTTAGGCTTGACAATTTTACCGCAGTCCATTTGCAATCGGCTGTTTGCCAAAGATATTGAAATCATTAGCTTGAAACCGACCATCATGTGGAGGCTGGCCGTGATCACGAAAAAAGACCGATATATATCCAATGCCGGCAAAACGTTTATTGACTTTATTTTAAAAGAACCATTATAACTTTTAGTTATGAAATATATTCTGAATATGTATTTTACGAATGACAAAAATCGTCGTAACATTACTCTTAGTTAATCTGGGAACGAAAAGGAAGGGTTTTACGATGAAACTAGGAGTGATCATTTTACAAGTAGGTATTTTAAATATTTTTCTATTTCTTGGAATGTTAGTGAAACATTTTATTCCACTTCCAATCCCAGCTTCTATGTTTGGATTGTGCCTGTTATTTTTGGCATTGTGCTTTAAAATCATTAAACTGGAGTGGGTGGAAAAAGGTGCAGCCTGGCTGATGGCTGAGTTGTTGTTGTTCTTTGTCCCATCTGCTGTTGGAATCGTGAATTATCAGCAAATCATTAGTATGCAGGGAGCGGAAATCATTGTTTTAATTGCAGTTAGTACGATTATTGTAATGGGAATGACGGCATTGACGGCTGAAAAAATAACAGGCAGAAAAGGGAGTGAGCAGCATTGATGTTGATATTATTTACAATCGCTACCTATCTAATTTATCGCTTTTCTAAAAAAACTTATACAAAATGGGCCATTCCATTATTTCATCCACTGCTGCTAGCGCCGATTCTTTTGATTGTCTTAATTTCATTCACACATGTGTCTGCCAATCAATATATGAATGATTCGAAATGTCTGACCTATTTACTGGGACCTGCTACGGTTGCATTTGCGGTTCCTATTTATAGAAATCTTCCGATTGTCAAAAAATACATTGGAACCATTATCATCAGTATTACAACAGGAACGCTTGTGGCCATTTTTTCGACTTTTGTTTTATCAAAATTATTTCATTTGCAGTCTGATTTCATCATTTCCATTCTTCCAAGATCGATTACTACTCCGATTGCGATTGAAGTATCGAAGGAAATTGGCGGTCTTCCAACATTGACAACTGTATTCGTGATTTTGACGGGGATTATTGGAGGAGTAGTAGGTCCGAGCGTCATGAAATGTCTGTCTATTAAAACACCAATTGCCCGAGGCCTTGCTTTAGGAATGGGGGCGCATGGTGTTGGTACGAATAAAGCATTGGAATACGGGAAACAGGAAGCAACCTTCTCATCATTGGCTATGATTTTCGCCGCATGGATCACCCTATTGTGGGGGGTCTTGCTGATTCCTCATTTAATGAATATACATCGTATATTTTAGCATCACTCCAAAATATCGGGTGATGCTTTTTTATCTTTTTAACAAAAAGGCTGGCCCCCACATTTTGTATAAATGTTAGTACTGGTTCAAAGAATAGGGATAAAAGGGGGGATTTATTTGGCTGCAAAATATAGATCATCCAGTATTTTTACTCTTTTAGTGATGGTTTTATCATGGGCAAGTTTGATTTTTTATCCGAAAGAATCAGTTAGAAAATATTTGCCGGTTACGATCCTTTCTGGATATTTAGTACTTATGACTGATGCTTTGGCAATAGCATTTAAGTGGTGGACCAACAAAGGCGGATTTAAGATCAGGACATTGCATGAATTTTGTTTTCTTCTAGGTCCATATGTAGCTGGTACGTTGTGGATTTTTCATCTTACTTTCGGAAAGTTGGGCCGGTACCTATTCACAAACTTGATCATGGATTCGCTCCTTGCCTTTAGCTTGAAAAAATTATTCCCTTACTTCAAGGTATTTAAATTTGTTCATTTTAAACCGATCTATATATTCTTTCTTTCATTCGGTTCATCCATCATTCTGTATGTTTTCCAAGTATTTATTGGAAGACCAACTCGAATGAGATCGTTTTTCTAAAAGGAAATGGATAGCCCTTTTTATTAACAAAAGGCTATCCATTTTCTTTTTAACTATTTCTACTTTCTCTTGCTGCTTTCTTCCTTGCTTTTTTACTTAAAGCTGATTCGCTTCCAAATTCTGTGTCATTGTTCCTGTTGTTATTGCCGCCAGTGTGCGGCTGTTTCCTGTTATCATTACGGTTCGTCATGATCCCTCTCCTTTCTGCGTATGTAATCAAACCCATTCACCTTAATAGCTGCTTTTTCATAAAGGGATTCGCATCCCTTTATAGAATGAATAAATTCTTGAAAAATTATCCCATCATATGTGTCAAATAGTCTTTTATATTTTAGTAACGGTTTTTCTCCTGATTCAACGGATCATATTTTCCTATTTTAGGGCTTTTGCTTCAAGTATTTTTGGGCTTTTTTCAAATCGGTGAAAATAAAATATAGGGATTACATGCAAAAGGGGGAGTCCGATTTTGAAAAAAATGGTCCGAAATCTTTCTTTCGTTGTTATCATCTCTGTCATATTTTTATCATTAACCGGTTTTTCTGCACAGCGGCCGCTAGGTGATGCCCATCCGCCCATTCATATGAAAAATAACAATGCTACTCCAACCTATCAAAACGGGTATACACCTGCAAAGATTAAAAAGGCATATGGATTGGATAAAGTATCTGCAGATGGCAGTGGGCAAACCATTGCTATTGTAGATGCTTTTGGCAGCCCGACCATTCAAAATGATCTTCAAGTGTTTAACAACCAGTTTGGACTTCCACAAGCAGCCTTAACCATTGCTTATCCAAATGGGAAACCAAGCAAAACAGATGGAGGCTGGGCGCTTGAAACGGCTCTTGATGTCGAGTGGGTCCATGCCATTGCTCCTAAAGCCAAAATTCTGTTGGTGGTGGCAAAATCAGCTTCGATTACGAATTTGCTATCAGCTGTAGATTATGCAACATCTAAAGGTGTGCAAGTCGTTTCAAACAGCTGGGGAGGATCAGAATTCACGGGTGAAGCGAGTTATGACCCCCATTTCCAACATACTGGTACAGTATATGTGGCCTCTTCTGGTGACAATGGTTCAGGGGTTTCTTGGCCGGCCTCCTCTCCAAATGTCCTTTCAGTAGGAGGAACCAACCTTCAATTAGATTCAACAGGATCTTATATTTCTGAGGCTGGATGGTCAGGATCGGGAGGGGGAACAAGCACATATGAGGTAAGACCAAACTACGAGGATCTTTGGCAAAATGTTGTCGGAAACCACAGAGGAAACCCCGATGTTTCATGGGACGCAGATCCAAATACCGGTGTTGCCGTATACGATAGCACGCTATACAACGGCCAAAAGGGCTGGTATCAGGTAGGGGGAACTAGCTTTGGATCACCATGCTGGGCAGCACTGATCGCGCTGGCAGACCAAGGGCGCACAACCCCGTTGACTAGTCAAAGCGCTATATCTCAGCTTTATTCGATCGCAGGTTCCACCAACTCCACAGGATATGTAAATAATTATCATGATGTTCTAACGGGTAGCAATGGAGGATATACCTCACAGTCAGGATTTGATTTAGTAACTGGTGTGGGGTCGCCTAAAGCGGATGCCTTAATACCAGCATTGGTTTCGGCAAAATAGTATATGGTTGATCATAGAAAACTTGCAGTAACATCCCATTTGGTGGGAGGCTGCAGGTTTTTTCTTGTGAGTAAAAATTAGTCTCTACACTGAAATAACAGTAATTTCAGTGTAGAGACTAAAAATTAATAAATCCTTACTTTTGAATTAGAATAGTTGAGGATCCAAGCAGGGATAAACGCTTACAAAGTAGAACATGTAAGGGACAACTAATGTTGTAGCAAGGAGAAAAGTAGATGGGAGTGTTCGAATTGACAAACCGTGTCATATATTTTAAAGCCAGGCCTAAAGGGATGCCAGACGAAAGCAACTTTGAAATTAGGGAGGAGAATCTACCTGTTTTGAATGAAGGGGACGTATTAATCCGCTCACTTTATCTGTCAGTCGATCCTTATATGCGGGGCAGAATGTCAGATGCTAAATCCTATGCAGAGCCATACAAGGTGGGAGAACCTTTTAAAGGCGGTATTGTAGGAAAAATAATAGAATCTAAAAACGATAGATTTCAAGAGGGACAGTATGTCGAAGGGATACTCAATTGGGCTGAATACAATGTGACGGATGGAAAGGGAGTTCGAAAGATTAACCCTGAATGGGGTCCTGTTGCTACAGCACTGCATGTATTGGGAATGCCTGGATTAACAGGATATTTTGGCCTTATGTACATAGGACAGCCAAAGGAAGGAGAAACGGTAGTCGTATCCGGCGCTTCCGGTGCTGTTGGAACTGTCGTTGGTCAAATTGCCAAACTAAAAGGCTGCCGGGTTGTCGGGATTGCCGGTGGAGATGACAAATGTGCATTTTTAACGGATGAATTAGGTTTTGATGCTGCAATTAACTATAAAACAACTGAAAATCTTCGTCAAGCATTGAAGGAGGTATGTCCTAACGGTGTAGATGTGTATTTTGACAATGTTGGAGGGGCGGTAAGTGATGCCGTCATGTCGAGAATTAATTTCCAATCCAGAACGATTATTTGTGGACAAATCTCGCAATATAATCTTGAAAAACCAGAGCTTGGCCCGAGGGTAGCAGGACAGCTTCTAACTACAAGTTCTTTAATGAAAGGATTTATTGTTTCAGACTATGCCGAGCATAATAAAGAAGCGATCATTCAGTTATCGCAGTGGGTTCGTGAAGGGAAAATACAGTACCGTGAAAATGTAGTGGAAGGTTTTGAAAATACCGTAGAAGCCTTTTTAGGACTGTTCCGTGGGGATAACATCGGAAAACAGCTCGTGAAAGTAGCGGAGGAGTAATCAAAGTAAAGATGTTTTTATAAAAAATGAGGATAGATTTTAGTCTTAGAAACTCTCAATCTATCCTCATTCATTTTCTCAATTATATAGCAACATCTTTTTCTGACCCTGAATCTTCTGCGATTGGATTTAAAGGTACACGCTTTTCCATTTTAAAAATGTAAAAACTTGCGGTTACAATAGCGAGAAACACAAAGCCAACAATTAGTGATACACGTGTATCGGGATTAATCCACATTCCTACAAGCACTAAAAGTAAAAATACAATGGTTGCATAGTTGCTGAAGGGAGCAAAAGGCATTTTGAACGGGTGGCTGGCCATCTCAGAAGCCTTTTCCTTTCTGAATTTCAACTGGCTGATAATTAAAGCAAACCACGGTACCATTCCTGGAAGAACGCTTGCGCTGTAAATATAGATAAAAAGTCCTTTATGGCCAAAATAGTTTAATATAACGCCAATAACAAGGCCCAGTAGGGTAGCGTAAATACAGTTTGACGGTACACCGCTTTTGGAAATTTTGGCAAAAGCTTTGGGTGCTTGGCCATTCATTGCCAAAGTATAAAGCATCCGGCCTGAACTATAAATTCCGCTATTGGAGCCGGATAGAGCTGCTGTAATAACGACAAAATTAATAATACCAGCAGCAGCGGTAATTCCAATCTTGGCAAATGTCGAAACAAATGGGCTGCCAATCGATCCTAGCTGGTTCCATGGATATACAGATACAATGATAAAAATTGCACCGATATAGAAAATTAAAATACGCCAGATGATATTATTAATCGCTTTTCTCAATGTTGTCGTAGGATTTTTAGCTTCACCTGCAGTGATACCAATTAGTTCCACTCCTTGATATGCCCCTATTACAAGTGAAAGAGCAAAGAAAAATCCTTTCAAACCGCCAGTGAAAAACCCGCCATTTTTCCAAATATTTGCGATTCCGATTGCATGGCCATGGTTTCCGAATCCAAAAAATATAAGACCGAGCCCGGCGATAATCATGACTACAATGGTTAGCACTTTAATGAGTGCAAACCAAAATTCAAATTCTCCATAATATTTAACAGAAACTAGGTTAGCGAGTCCTAGGATGATCATGGCGATTATCCCCGGTATCCATTGAGGAAGGGTCGGAAACCAGTAATTCATATACATTCCAATAGCCGTGATTTCAGCCATTCCCACTACAACCCACTGAAACCAATAACTCCAAGCAGTCATATAACCTGCCAAAGGATGAATGTACTTATGGGCAAAGGTGGCAAATGAACCAGTAGTAGGCTCTAAATAAAGCATTTCTCCCATTGATCGCATAATAAAAAATATAAAAATTCCAGCAATGGCATAAGCAAGCATAACAGATGGTCCTGTCCATTTTATCGTGCTGGCTGAACCCATAAATAATCCAACACCAATTGTGCCGCCCAAGGCAATCATCTCGATATGCCGTGCTTCAAGACCTCTGCTTAATTCTTTCTTTGACAATTCAATTCCCTCCTATGAAATAATAAAAGCATCTTGCAAGTTTATCTAGGAAGTTAAAATAATCAGCTTTAAATCTAGCTACACCCTCCTACAAAAATTTTCTTAAAATAAAATAAATTTTATATCACATTATAACAATAAACTATTAAGCTGTTAACGAAATTTCAATTATTTTTGAAAAATTTGGTCGAAAGTCGCTAAAATACAAGGTTTAAATAGGAGTTGACAAAGTTTATTCATAGTTATTTAGTCATGTGTTAAGTGAAGAAAAGCATTATATTCTATTGAATGAATAATTTAAATATTTTTATAAGTATAATAATTATTAACGTAGTAATAGGAGATAAAAAGTTATCGAGGTATTAATTTTAGGATATTAAATTAGATAAATCTTTAAGAATATGTTGAAAATTTTTCCTCTAGTTCTTAGATATTCAGATTCTTAAATAAATCCATGCGGCAAATGAAATGAATCCAATAAAGAAATAGGCTTGTATTTTTCTGATACCCAAATACCATGTATAGGACATAAATTTAGGGCTCAATCATACATTTAGAATAAAACATTTTGGCAGCCGATTGGACAAACTGTCATCTGCTATCACGTAAACCAATTGGTGATAAAGGAGAAATTTATTCTAATGAACTTTCTTCAAGAAATAGGAAATAACTATAGTACATTTTTTTCCTTGAAAGAATTTCAAAGTGTTGTAACTGATCCGGCAAGCTGGGGAGTTATTGGGACACTTATAATTCTTGAAGGATTATTATCAGCAGATAACGCCTTGGTTTTAGCAGTTATGGTTAAGCATCTGCCGAAGCAGCAAAGAAAGAAGGCTTTATTTTATGGAATCTTTGGTGCCTATTTTTTTCGATTTTTAGTTATTGGTCTAGGTGTATCGCTCATTAAAATTTCCTGGATTAAAATTGTTTGCGGTCACTATTTACTTTTAATCGTGTTTCAAAACTTGTTTGTGAAAAATGGGGATGATGACGAAGTCCATATTAAAAAAATGAGCTTTTGGAGAACGGTTCTAACGGTAGAGCTCATGGATATTTCGTTTAGTTTTGATAGTGTCCTCGCCGCATTTGGGGTCTCTAACCAAGAATGGGTATTGTTCCTAGGCGGGGTATTAGGCATATTAATGATGCGCGGAGTCGCCAATTTGTTTCTGGCCCTCATTGAAAAAGTACCCGAATTCGAAACAACAGCCTTTGTTCTCATTGCGATTATTGGCGTTAAAATGATCGTCTCCTCCTTTGGATTCCATATGGATGAAATGATTTTCTTCAGTATCATCATCGCCATCTTCCTTGGAACCTTTATTATCCACTTGTTTAAGAAAAATTCTAGAAATGAACCAATTTAAACTTTGGTGCCTGAACCTACTATCGTGGTGTCAGGCACCGTTTTTTTGGGCAAAATATATTTGATTAATGGAATGGGGTGTTTTAATGACAATTGATCGGATTTGCACAATAGGGCCTGTCAGTGAGAGTAAGGATATTCTGTTTGAGTTAATGAAGCATGGTATGACGATGGCCCGGCTAAATTTTTCTCACGGCACACATGAAAGTCATGGAGAGGTAATTGGTTTAATAAAATCGCTGCGTGAAGAGACTGGTCATCCAATTAAAATTTTGGGGGATCTACAAGGTCCTAAAATTCGATTGGGAAAACTGAATAAAGAAAAAGTCACCCTTAAAGAGGGACAAGACTTTACTCTATTCATTGACGAAGTAGATGGATATGAGCAACAAGCAAGTGTGGATTATCGAGGGATCGTAAAAGATGTAAAACCTGGTAATAAAATCTTATTAAATGATGGTGCAGTAGAATTAACGGTATTAAATTTAGATGATTCAAAAGTAGTAACGAAGGTAATAAGAGAAGGTGATATCTCATCTCATAAAGGTGTAAATCTTCCTGGAATTGTTACAAGCTTACCTGCCATTACCGAAAAAGACCGCCAGGATATTCAATTTTTATTAAAAGAAGAAGTTGATTTCATTGCTTGCTCATTCGTCAGGAGGGCATCTCACCTACAGGAAATCCGTCAATTTGTAAGGCGTGAAACTGGAAAGACACCAAAGTTGGTTGCGAAAATAGAAACCATGGAGGCGTTAAAACATTTTCAAGAAATTTGCAGCGAAGCGGACGCGATTATGGTTGCAAGGGGGGACTTGGGAGTAGAGCTGCCTTATCAATGGATCCCGCTCTTGCAAAAAGCGATGATCGCGGAATGTAATCGGAATCATACATATGTCATAACAGCAACACAAATGCTTCAGTCCATGGTGGAAAATCCGCTTCCAACACGTGCAGAAGTAATGGACGTTTTTCAGGCAGTGTTGGATGGGACGAACGCTGTCATGCTATCTGCAGAAAGTGCAGCAGGTGATTATCCGGTTCAAAGTATAGAAACCCTTAAGCTGGTCTCTCAATTCGCAGAGCGGGTTAAACGTGAAGCGCCTTTTGATATGAAAGACATGTTAAATTTACTCAACGAGACAATGAGAACACCTGAATAAAGGGGATCGCACTAATAACCAATGTGTTATTGGTGTTTTTTATGCTTTTTGAAAATAATGCTCCTATGATTACTGCGTAAGGAAGAAAATTCCGTATCGATAGAGTGATTGTTTTCGATATAATGTGATTAAAGAAAAATAGAAGAAAATGATCGATTTCAATAGTATTTTAAGGGGAATGGGAAATGAACTCACTACATATGATTCAAAACTTTATCAAGGCTGAAAATTTGCAGAAAGCATCGTTAACTTCTTTTAAGCCGGGGCAATTGCTCTATGGCAGAGTGGAAAAGTTTCTAGCCAATGATTCGGCCATTGTTCAGATTGGCGGTATGAAAATATTAGCACAAGTAAAAGCGTCGTTGTCGATAGCTGAAAACTATCTTTTTGAAGTTCAAGCAAATGGCGATGGAGGCATACAGCTGAAAGTTTTGGATGGTAATGAGGGACAGCCAGCTAATCTACTGGAACAGCTTCATCTTCCTGACACAAAAATAAATACGCAACTCGTAAAAACTTTAATGGATCATAATATACCGATGACGAAAGAGCAGATCAAAACAGTAACTGAGTGGATTATCCATCAGCCGGACGTAAAAGAGATAACGGCACTTGAATGGATGGTAAAAAAGGATCTGCCCTTTACAAAGCAGGTTTTTCAATCGTTAGTGGCAGTGCAAGAGCCTCAACCATTTTCCCATCAATTGGAGACGTTAGCAGCTCGACTAGAAGATCCTAACTTATCAAATTTCTCTACCATTCAGCCATTGAAACAAAAGATTGCGGAAATCCTAGCGAATCCCACCATTGATCAAGTACAAACTGGTTCCGAAGTCAAACAAATGCTAAAAACGATGATTCGCCATTTAGGCCTTGAATATGAAAATGCAGTAGGAGAATGGGCGGGTGATAAGTCAAACGCATCAAAAACTCTTCATTCTTTAAAACCGCTTCTATTGAATGCATTAAATGAGCTGGGTTCAAACGGGAAGGAGATAGAGCCTGTCATAAATCGATTAACAGGTATGCAATTAATTTCACAGGATCCAACAACAGCCATGCAGCAAATGGTGCTCCAATTACCCATTACATTTGGCAACAAAAATACCGATATAACATTGCAATGGACCGGAAAGAAAAATAAGAATGGACAAATGGATCCAGATTACTGCCGAGTATTATTTTATTTGGATTTAGAGCATATGGACCAAACCATTCTAGATATGCAAGTCCAAAATAGAGTCATCCATGTTTCCATCATCAATGATAAAAAGGATATTGAACCCGTTGTTTCCGCGTTAACCCCAAATGTAAAACAAAAGTTAGAAGCTTTGGGGTACAAACTTTCATATATAAAAGTGAATCCTGCTTACGAAAAAACAGATTTAGATCCTCAGGAGCTTAATTCCGTTCTTTTACCGAAAGAAATTTATCAAGGAGTCGATATTAAGATATGAAGGAGAAAACGAAACGAATACAGGCGGTTGCCCTGGCTTATGATGCTCAAAACGATGCGGCTCCAAAAGTGGTGGCAAAAGGGAAAGGGTTCGTTGCAGCTAATATGATTGAAAAAGCAAAAGAACATCATGTTCCCATCCAAGAAGATACATCCTTAGTTGAACTATTGAGTGAAATTCAGATCAATAAAACGATTCCTGAACAACTGTACGGTGCAGTTGCAGAAGTCTTTGCGTTTATTTACCATGTTGATCGTCAATATTCCAAAAAGTAGGGTAGCAAATATTTTCATTTTTTTAGTACCTGCATTATGTCCAAAACATATATAAAAAGTAATAGAAATAGAAAAAACGGACGAAACTGGTGAAGGAGGAGCAAATTTAGTAAAAGAGGTGTACATCGATGAATGAACCGTTCGAATATCCGTACATTCTGTATAATGAAGTGATCACATACTTAGAAACGAAATGGGACCGCCGATTAAATGACCATGAACGTCATGTATTGATTGAAGGATATCGTTATGGCAGGATGGTGGAGGCTGAAAATGAGATAAAGATTTTGTTTGCGAAATGAACGTTTCTATTAGTGAAGCCACCTATTGAAAGGTAAGGAAAGATATGGCAGTGATGGTGGAAATCACTGCCATATCTTTTGGGATGATATGGCTATTTGTTTCTTAAAACAGTAATAAATCCATCCAATATGTTATGGCTGACAATAAAACCTTTTCGTTTATAAAACTCTAATGCATCATCATTGCCATTGGAAACAAAGATAAAATAATCTTCGACATCATCAAATGGATGCAGCCATTTCATCGACAGCTCGAAAAGGATGGATCCAATCCCTATTTTTCTATATCCTTCCTTAATAAAAAACTGGGACAAACATCCGACATTCTTTTTACTAACTGAAGATTGGTCAAAAAAAGTAGCAAAATCATTAGAATACGCTTCTTTGGGCGAAATGTTGGAATAAGCATAGGCAATTATTTTACCATCGTCTTTTGCCACGACAATTTGATTATAAATAGCACTTTTCATGGATGGAACCATTCTGGTGTCAAAATTCATGCTGTCAAATAATTCAGGTTTGAAGTGAGCCTTTGATTTTTGAAAGATCATGAGTTCATTACATAAATCTCTACATTCTTCCATTTTTTCATTTGGTAGAACTTCATATGTTATCGTCATTCTTTTCTCTCACTTTCTTTTAGTTAAACCATTAAGATTTTGGCGCTTAACTGCCTAAAATATATTATAGTTTGTTATGAAAATGGATACTATATGGATCTCCAATACGGCCATCTTTACTAGGTCTAAGGTCTGAGAGAAAAATCAAGCTCTGGCGCAATTATAAAATGTTTGATAAGAAGGTAAAATGAAATCAAGAAAACGGTGATGAATGGCTAGGAATTGAATTATTAGGAGGAGAATAAAATGAAAAAATTTGGTTTGATTTTAGCAGGGGGCTTGGCTGCCTTGATATTACTTAAAAGCGTGGGGCCGATCGTATCGTTATTGGTTAGCTTAATTCTTCTTTATTTTATTATTAGACAATTTTTAAAAACAGACTCCCTAGGCTGGAAAATAGGATTAGTAATGATCGGATTAATCGTGCTCTCCTCAGTGCTCCACCATATTCCTGCCCTAATAGGAGCAGGCGCAGCTTATGTGCTGTATCTTGTATATAAAGAATGGAATAAAAGTAAAAAAGCAAAAAAAGAAACAGATCCATTTACTAATTTTGAAAATCAATGGGAGAAATTGAAAAAACATTGATTCTGAGATGTAGTTGCTTTTAATAGTCCCCATTTCTTAAATTACCGGCTGTGCTATCGATCGGACAAAAAAGGTCCATTGGGATAGCAGGCCGGTATTTTGTTATACCTCAAGTTTTTAATGGGATCTATCTGATCAAAAATCCTCCAGCGATATATAAAACAATCGCAATTCCTGCTCCTAATGCAGCAATCTTTAGTTTGAAACGGGCGTAATCCACAAGCGGTAAATCAAGAATGGAAGCTGTCGTAATGGTCGTGTCACCCAATGGTGATGTGAGTGCCCCAAAAGCTCCGCTTGCAAATACAGCACCAACCGTTAGAGGAATGGAAGCACCGGTAGAGACTGCTAGTGATACTCCTAAAGGCATAAACAATCCCCAAGTACCCCACGATGAGCCAATAAAGTAACCAACAGCAGCCCCAAGTAAGAATATCGTTGCCGGGGTCAAAAACGCCGGAAGGAATGCCCCAAGTGTGGAACTAATAAAGGCTGAAAATCCAAGGGCTTGTGCTGAGATTGTTAGAGACCAGATCAGGACAAGTAAACTGATGGCTTCCATCATCTGATTCCCTCCATCATAGAAATGAAACAGGATTTCGTTTAACGAGAGATGTCTCAACACATACAATAAAAAAGTTAAAACTAGAGTTACAAAAACGGCTAAAAACATAACAAACGTGGCATCTGCCTTCGAAAAAGCTTCAAATATGGAACGCGCTCCTTTTCCTGTTCCGTCTCTCCATAATAAATAGAGCGATAAACCCAATAGCAAAAATACAGGAAATATCAAATTCCAAGGTTGTGCTTTTACCATAGAAAGTTCTTTCTGAATCCCGCTTCTATGTAAATCATTTCCTTCATGATCAACAAGTGAATGTTCTAATTGATTTGTATCCTGGTTTTTTTGGGGTCTCCAGAATGTTTGGATGATCCCTATACACAACATCGAAATGGCAAAAAAATTAAATAGAATACTTAATAAAAATACATGATAGGCTGACATGGGAGTATGAAGTTTTCGGATACTTCCTTCCACCAATGACAACATAAAGCCGACAAATGCGGTAGCAACGGGCAAAAGAACGATGACCGATTCTGTTGAAATATCCATGGTTAAACCTACTTTTTGCTTCGGCAAGTTCATTTTTTTTGCAATGGATTTAACGACAGGTCCGATCATCATAATCCGAAACATCGGCATCATAAATGTGAAGGGAAGTGTAAACCATATCAGTCCAAGAAGGCCGCGTTCAGTTTTGATTTTCGCTCCGATCCATTCTGAAAAACCTTTAATGCCCCCAGATATATTCATCATCCCGACAAGTCCGCCAAATAAATAAAGAAATCCAATAATTTTCATATTTGAAGGGCTGGATAGTGTAGTGACGATGTAAGATACAGCTTGATAAATGCCCGGCAATACAGCGGACTTCACAAGAATGGAGCCTGCAAGTAGCCCTACAACAAGTCCTGGCAAGATATTTTTTAACCAAATAGACATTGCAATAACAATAAGAAAGGGTAATAATGAAAACCAAGTATGTTCCAAAACATATACCTCCCGAGCAGACCTTATATTGGACTGACAGAGAATGTGCAACTTCCTATCAGGATGGAGGGAAAAATCAGAATTTGGTCAATTGTTGCGTTTATCAAAGATGATTAGGAAAGATGGTCCCGATCCACAGCTCTAGGCGGCTGTTCCATCCAACCGTTTTCTATCATAATCTTTGCAGCGTCTTCAACAAATTGAGAGATGCTCATTAAGGATCTGGTATAAAGCAGTCCTATATCATGTCTTCCATTAACAGCCATGGAATTTCCGAATGCCCTGATTTTCATTGAAAACATATCCGTCTTATGAAATAACATAATCTTATCTGAAAAAGGCGAAAACGTGGAAGTTGTTACTAAATGATCGAGAAAAGTTGGTGCAGGCAAGTCTTCTTCATGTAATTTTTCCATATATCGTTCAACACTTTTATGGGTCAACTCTCTTCCCCGGATAAACAAGTCTCTGATGTCTTTTGATTTGACTACCTGACTAAAACCCGAAATTAGGGCTTTAGATGTCACGTTATTCTCAATATTATCGTATAGATGTGCAATTTCGAGAGCGTGTAAATGGCGTACATGTCCAAAAAAACCGTTTAAAAAATCTTTATGAACAAATTCTACTTTTTCTGGTATCGGGATCAATGGCGGTTTGATAATAAACCCTTTTCCCATTAATATTTCATTAATCTGTTGAATTAAATCCGTAGTGGTTTCTAAGCAATATAGAAAAAATTCTTTTACATCTTCTCGGTAAACAATTGGAATCGCTACACCATAGATACTTAATCCTGCTTTAGACGCATATTTCAGGTAATGCACATAGAATTCATCTTCAAATAACCTGGGAGCTTCAAGATTAATATCTTCATCGGTAAAACCATGAGGGATTGGGAAATTTTCTTTTGTGAAAATTTCTTCAATCCTTTTCATAAAATCTGTACTTAAATTTAAGGCGTTTTTTAGTAACATTTTTATTTCATCATCGTCACAGTGTTGAAGATAATAGGACAAGATGCATTTGGACATGCTGTTCCCCATATAGGTAGCCCAAAGTTTTCCCATTTCTACTGAAGTCAATTTTTGATTAACGTTTGTTTTACTGTTGCCTACCTTGATCGGCTTAATGATTCCCATGGATGTACTCCTTTATTGGTTTTCATATAGTTTTATATCAAAGACTTTATTCTATTCGGTTTTTCATTGTATTTAATCCTTTTGTCCCAAATGATTCTTCTTCTGTATTTTCCTAGGTTTAAAAGGCATGGGTCTTTTATTCGATAAAAATCGAAAAGACAATGTAGTCAAATTCGATTAAGAAATCAAAAACTTACCAAGTTTGAAAGCAAATCAAATATCCAACTTTTCTAATTGAAATACTATATAATACAAGAATATAGATGTTTCTAGAAGATAAATGGAGAATTTAAATACTGCTTACGACAGTTTCTTTTTTTCGAAAGTATAATATTTCTAGAGGTATCGTAAAAAAGAAGGAAAAACAGGGAATATATTGAAAGTATTTTTAGGAAAATTTAAAATAATAGTAAAATTAGTAAATGATATTCCTCAGAGGCCAAAAAAGGTATAATGAATGCTGAAAAGTTATTTCAAAAAAATGATATTTTTAATGATGACCAATTGATGATTTACATATAAAAATAGGGGGAAGGGACGAAGGAAGAGAGATGAAGAGTCCTATTCAAGAAATAAAAAGTGATAAACGGCAATTATTAGATAAATACATAACGGAAACGCTGAGTAATAATCAAACTGTGTTTCATTCCAACCCAGACGCCATTTTACTTCTAGATTTAGAAGGTCATATCCTTAAAGTGAATTCAGTATTTGAAAACCTATCCGGTTACACAATAGCAGAGTCAGTCCAATTGAAGTTACAAAGGCTTTTTCCTATTGAAAGCTTGGATAAAATTTTTCATCATTTTCATAAAGCCTCTTTAGGACAAGTCCAAAACTTCGATTGTTTCATGCAAACAAAAGATGAGCAATTCGTTGACTTAAACATAACCAATATTCCAATATCGGTTGATGACAAAATTATTGGGATTTACGCTGTGGCCAAAGATATTACCCATTTAAAAAGGGCAAAGGCCGAAGTTAGAAAAATGGAAGAATTTCATCGTATCTTAACAGATCATGTTTTAGATATTATTTTAAGCACGAATTTATTAGGAGAAATTCTTTATGTTTCGCCTTCTATTGAATATATATTGGGTTTTACTGCGGATGAATTGATAGGGCAGCATTTTTCCATGTTGCTGCATCATGAGGATTTGGAAAAAGCCCTTTTTGAGCGTGAAACAGTCCTAACAAACCTTGAAAATAGAAGAAGCACTTTTCGTCTTTTTAAAAAGGATGGATCTTCTATATGGGTTGAAACATTTTTTAGCCCGATCATTGACCACGATACAAGAAATATTCTAGAAGTTGTAAGTGTTATTAGAGATATAACAGAAAGAAAAATAGCAGAATATGAATTGGGGAGCCGTAAAAAGGCTTATAAGGATTTGGTTGAGCATTCTCCAGATGCTGTTATCATTGCTCAAAGAGAGAAAATTTTGTATATAAATGAAACAGGAGCAAATTTATTAGGTGCCACTGATCATGAGCAAATTCTTTCAAAATCGCTTTTAGATTTTATCCATTCTGATTACCACGATGTAGCTAGAGATCGAGTCAAAAAGGTACTCGAAGGTGAATCTACTGAATTTAAACAATTTAGACTCATTCGATTGGACCATACCACTTTTGAAGCAGAAATAAAAGGAATTCCCACTTTTTTTCAACGACAAACAGCCCAGTATTTTATTATCCGTGATATAACGGAAAGGAAAAAAACCCAAGAACTTCTTTTAAATTCTGAAAAATTAACCATTGCCGGACAACTGGCAGCTGGGATTGCGCATGAAGTCCGAAACCCCCTTACGGCCATCAAAGGTTTTCTTCAATTAATAGAGTCTCAAGCTGAGGAAAAAGCGTATTTTGAAATTATTCAATCTGAGATGGACCGAATTGAACTCATATTAAGTGAATTATTGGTTCTTGCCAAACCCCACCATTTAAAGTTTGAAACAGTGAACATGCATTCTTTGATTGATGAGGTAAAAACTTTGATTGATACCCAAGCCATCATGAATAACGTTCATATTGAAATTGTCAATGAATGCGAGAATTTAAAAATTAAGTGTGATAAGAATCAGTTAAAACAAGTGTTTATCAATTTTTTAAAAAATGCCATTGAAGCTATGCCGACTGGCGGAAAGATTACAATTGAAATCAAACGAATTTGTGACGCTAAAGTGAAAATATTCTTCAAAGATACAGGAATTGGAATTCCTCAGGATATATTGAAGCGGATTGGCGAACCATTTTTTACAACGAAGGGGAACGGCACTGGATTGGGTATCATGATTTCCAAACAAATTATTGAAAACCATAATGGCAGTGTCCATTTCTGGAGTGATGAAGAGGGAACCATCATTGAAGTCATTATTCCAATAGGCTGAATTTAGACCTTGATTGGAACATTACCCAGATCTTGGCGAGTGAGATGGATTGAAAGAAATAGATGACATTAAATGTATTTCACTAATAGAAAAAGGGTGTAGTATGCAAAGTATCATTGTGATAGGAGCTGGGATTTTGGGGGCATCTGCTGCCTATCATCTCGTTAAGCTCGGGGCAAAGGTTACATTAATAGACCGGGAGGATCCTGGGCAAGCGACAGATGCAGCAGCGGGAATTGTATGCCCATGGATTTCCCAGAGGCGCAATCAATCTTGGTACCAATTAGCAAAGGGAGGTGCACGCTATTATCCTGATTTAATTTCCCAGTTAGAAGCAATAGGGGAAACAGATACAGGCTATAAACGTGTAGGAGCTTTAAGTCTTCACCATGATCCAAATAAATTGGAGCAGATGGCCGAGCGGACGATTAAAAGGCGAGAAGATGCTCCTGAAATTGGTGAGGTAGCCATATTGACTCCGGCTGAAACAATCCAACAATTTCCGCTATTAGCTGAAACGTGGGGATCAGTCTATGTCGGCGGCGCAGCACGGGTAAATGGAAGAGCGTTAAGAAACGCATTAATTCAAGCTGCCAACAAACATGGCGCCGCCTTTCTAAAAGGAGATGCACAAATTGTAAGAGAAGGGAACAAAGTCATTGGTGTTCGCTGCGATGGTAACCTTCTATATGCAGAGCAGGTCATCGACACAGCTGGCGCTTGGTCTAAACAGCTTCTACAACCGATTGGAGTAGACTTTTTAGTGAGACCGCAAAAAGCGCAAATTATTCACTTAATGGTGCCGGCCACCAATACAAATTCGTGGCCGGTAGTAATGCCCCCGAATAACCAGTATATTCTTGCCTTTCATAACGGGCGGGTGGTGGTTGGCTCGACTCATGAAAATGAGGCAGGTTTTGATACCAGTCCTACTGCGGGAGGGATCGGAGAGATATTAGGAAAGGTGTTAGAAACGGCCCCTGGGTTATCCAACAGCACGTTTCTAGAAACAAGGGTAGGGTTTCGTCCATTTACTCCAGGCTTTTTGCCAATCGCCGGCCAGCTTCCACATTTTGAAGGGATATACATAGCCAATGGTTTAGGCTCTTCCGGGTTAACAAGTGGTCCATATCTGGGCGCAGAGCTTGCAAAACTCGTACTTGGAAAGGAAACGGAAATTGATTTCAAGAATTACGATCCTTCTGGGGCTTTTAATCATTAGGAAACGTTAAAGTTCATTATTGATTTTACACTTTGTTGATTGGAGCGAAGTGTCTGAAGCGGAAATCAACAGCCATGTTTAACAGAGACAATCATTAAATAAAACAAAAAACGAACTGACATGTAACAGTTCGTTTTTTTATCCAAAAAAACTTAATATCTGTTTGAAAATCAACCAGACTGTCATGATGAAAAAGAGGGGTTTTACAAACATACTGCCCTTTGTTACAGCAACCTTGGTTCCCACTATCGCCCCAACAATTCCGGACGCAGCCATTACCAATCCATATTGATAATGGACATATCCGAATTTGATAAAAATGATGAGGGAAACGATGTTACTGGTAGTGTTCAGAATTTTGGCATTGGCCTGAGCACTGACAAAATTAACACCTGTAAACAAAAACACAAAAAGTAGAAAGGCCCCAGTTCCAGGACCAAAGAAACCATCGTAAAATCCGATGATTGTACACATTACCATCAAGTAAGATAGCAAACCTATCGTTAATGGTTTGGGATTTTCAAATTTTCCGAAGTCTTTTTTTAATAATGTATAGGCGAGAACGAAAACCAATAAGACAACAATAATGGGTTTAAGCCATTCGTTAGGCAAAACTCGAACAGTTACAACGCCGAAACTGGCTCCGATCACTACCAATGGGATGATTCTGATCATTAATTTCCTATTCACTTTGCCGGAACGAATATATTCATACGAACTAATAACCGATGCGATGGACCCTTGTAATTTATTGGTGCCAAGAACCATTTGCGGAGAAAGTCCAACTGATAATAAGGCGGGTACTGAAATTAAACCTCCGCCGCCAGCTATGGAGTCAACAAATGCAGTAATGAAGCCAAAAAATAATAAAAATATGATAGTTTCCACGTCAAATTGCCTTTCTAAGTTGAAATTTATCGCTAATGTTTAAAATACAATAAATTTTAGTATTTTTAAATACATGGAATATAAGTTTTTTTAAATAATATCAAGTAGGAAATCAAAATATATTCTGTTAAAAAATATTTAGGGGACCTAAAATTTCTTGTAGCTAAGCAAATGGTTTGACACTGCACCCGAACTCCAAGATATAATTGGTAAATCCTCAGTCGAATAAAAAAGTTGTTCCACTGATTAAACATTCAACGGTCATGTTTCAACGAACTTCTAGTTTTTTTGGGATATTTATTTGTAGTACGTGATCTTCAAAGGGGGAATCATTTCTTGGACAGAACGAAAGAATCAACGAAGCATATTCGGACAGCACCTATTTTTACCGTACTTCTTGCCGGAGGTTTTATCGCATTTTTAAATCAAACCGTTATTAATGTGGCCTTACCGCAAATCATGAGTTCCTTTAACATTTCAGCTGCCACTGCCAACTGGCTGAGTACGATCTTTTTGTTAACAAACGGGATTGTTATACCGATTACGGCCTTTTTGATGGAACGGTTTACCACGAGACAATTATTCTTATTTTCCATGGGCGTATTCGCAATAGGCACTTTTATTTGTGCAATAGCTCCTAGTTTTACTGTTATTTTAGGCGGCAGGGTTATTCAGGCCATTGGCGCAGGGATTCTTTTTCCGTTAATTACAAATGTCATTTTCACGATTTTCCCTCTAGAGCGGAGGGGATTTGCCATGGGCCTTTTCGGGGTAGCAATGAACTTCGCTCCGGCAATTGGGCCGACTTGGGCCGGATGGATTATTGAAACCTATTCTTGGCATACCATGTTTTATATCATAACTCCATTTGCGATTATAGACTTTGTGGTCGCTATTTTTCTTGTAAAAAATGTAACCGAAACGAGCCGTCCAAAACTGGATGTGTTGGGTGTCATTTTATCCACGATTGGATTTGGAGGAATTCTTTATAGCTTTTCCACAGGAGGAATAAAAGGGTGGGGTGACCCTGAAGTTGTTACTTTGTTTATTATTGGCGGTTTAAGCCTTATCCTGTTTGTCTGGCGTCAGCTGACGGTCAAACATCCTATCTTAGAATTCAGGATTTTCAAGTATAAAATGTTTACTTTAACTACCATTATAAACGTAATTGTTACGATGGCCATGTTTTCAGGAATGATCCTAATGCCAATTTATATGCAAAATATTCATGGTTTCAGTCCTCTTGAAGCAGGATTTATGCTTTTGCCTGGCGGGGTGGTAATGGGAATTATGTCACCTATTACAGGAAAGCTTTTTGATAAATATGGGGCTAAATGGCTGGCTTTAACAGGTTTGGCGATCACCATTCTGACTACCTATGCATTAACAAGACTTCAAACCGATACGCCATTTTCTTATGTCCTATGGGTGTATACAGCCAGAATGTTTGGCATGTCTATTCTGATGATGCCCATTTTTACAGCAGGTTTGAACGATTTGGGTTTAAGTTTAAATAAATATGGAACTGCGATGATTAACACGTTTAGAATGGTTGCTGGGGCTGTTGGCATGGCCTTTTTCGTCTCAGTCATGACTAATCAGGGAGAAGTGCATGTGAAAACCATCATGAGTCAGCAGCATATTTTACCTACTGATAAGATTCACATGGCTGCTGTCATAAAACAAGGTACCGTAATGGGGATTAATGATGCCTTTATGATTGCGACTTATTTGTCCATAGCTGCCTTTATTTTATCTTTCTTTATCCGCACAGGTAAACCAGCAAAAGAAAAGGCGCCAATTAGAAGGAAAGAATTGAGAAAAGTAACACAACCACAGTAAAAGGATTTGAAAAAAGGTTTAGCACGCCATTGCTAAACCTTTTCTTATTCTTATTAAATTAAACCAAGCTGTTTAAGTCCGTGACGAACCCCGTCTTCTTCTGCTGTGAGTGTTACCATATTAGCCGCCTGTTTAACCTCATCACGGGCTGAGCCCATAGCTACACCCATTCCAGCCATTGTTAACATTTCCATATCATTTAAGCCATCGCCAAACGCAACTGTTTCGTCTGGGGCTATGCCCAGTTTTTCTAGCAGTTTTGTCAAGCCCACCGCTTTGTTTGAATTGGATAAATTCACATCACAGGTCTTTGCATCTGCTGAAGTCCATCTTCTAAAATCTAATTCTGGAATCTTCGACTGATAGGGGAGTTCTTCCTCTGTATCACAGTGAAGGAATAATTGGTAGATATCTTGTTCCATCCAATATTGAGACGGTGCCAGATCGGGCTTCCATGCGTCATGAAGGTAGGCTTCCTTTACAAAAGGATGTTCCAGATTTGTTGCTTTAAAATGGCTGCCGCTTAAAAAAGTAAGAGGATGTTGATAATCCTGAGCCAGCATATGAACATTATTTAATATTTGTTTATCGATTGTATTTTTGTGAATTTCTTTACCTTCATGCTGGGCATACGCTCCGTTAAAAAATACCATGGATTCAACGCCTATATCCTTGATAACGACATCAGAAAAATAGGGAGCTCTCCCAGTTGCAATCAAAACCTTCATATTGTGTTCTTTTAACCGCTCGATCGCATCCTTTGTGGCGATGCTGATCGTTTTTCCGTGCGGGAGAATGGTTCCGTCTATATCTAAGATGACTGCTTTGTAAGCCATAAAACACGCTCCTTGTACGATGAATATTTTCACAATGTAATGATCATTGACTATTATAGCATGTTTAAAAGGAAATAAACGCCGGTATGCCTATTAGGAGTAGAGGATGTGGGATTTATTGTGATTTTAAATAAAAGCTTGAAGGATTATTTGTATGTGTGATAAGCCTGGAGATATATAATCGAAACCGAAGCTTTTCTCGATGAGGGCTTGGAATTGAAGAAATGATCGAAAATACGGTTTGAAAAGCAACCAGTGGCTCGACACCGAAAAAATGCAACGAATAGGTATAGCCAAAGACAAAAGCCTGGATTTTTCAATACGGTCTTTTGTCTTGGTTCATTAATTGAGCATCTTGTATCATTTGTTATTTTATAAACATAGGTTTGAAACCAACATATCAGCTATTTACTGCCCAATTTAGAAGAAATTCGCCATCCATATTCGATTATTTTTTCAATTAAATAGTTTTGCCTTTCATCTGTTACTTTAAAATTGATGTAACCGATACTTATTGCACCTATCAGTTCATTTTTGTTGTTAAATAACGGAGCGGCAACTGAAGAAGTTCCCGGCGTTTTTTCCCCATGACTTTCTCCGAAGCCTTTGCGGCGGATTTCACTTAATATGGTTATAAATTCGTCCTGTTCCTCATTTGGTACGAGGGAATGGACAATATTTATTGCTTCACTTTGAGGCATGTTAGCCAACATAACTTTATTAGCAGCACCAATATTTAGCGGAATTCTTAAACCCAATTGGTCATAGATGCGGATGGGGTTATGCTGACAATCAATTCTTTCCACTATTAATGCTTCCAACCCGATCGGCTTGCTGAAATAAACACTTTCTTCCACCTCATGCATTAATTTTTCCATTTCAGGCCGAATTATTGCGACAAAATCGATACTGTCATACATCTTCAGTCCGTATTCCAGCCAGGCATTTCCCATTGAATAAAGCTTTGATTTGGGATCTTGCTGGATGAGTTCATGCTTTTTCATGGATTGTAAAAGCCGGTGCATCGTACTGGCCGGTAATTCACATTCTTTTGATAAATCGGTAATGGAATACCACATCTTTGTTTCGTTTTTCGTCAGCGCTTGAATTACTTGCATGGCTCGGTCGATAGATTGCATTAAAAATCACCCATTTGAATAATCTGTAAATTCTAAAAATATTGACATGATATTTTATATTTTATAATATCATATTATAAAATTCCATTAAATGAAAATCAATTCCACAATGCGGAAAAACAAAAAATTGATTGTTATCATCTATGGATAGAAAGTTGCAATTGGTGATCGTTGAACACAAAAAACCAAGATTAACTTCATCTGATGTCGATTATTCATTCAGTTGACGCTGATTTAACAGTGTCTATTCACGTCAAATGCTCTTATTTCTTTGGCAGTGCAAGATCAAATGCAGCATTAAGTTGATCGAAGGTCCAGATGAGAAATGCGAAGGTATAGGCTGAAATGTATGGGAGTTGAGGAAGCGAGTCTGTGTTGTAATTTATGGAAACCTTTACAAAAAAACAAATTATTGAAGGCCGGTGCCACTGATTATAAGTGTGAGGGATATGAACTCTCATATTAAGGAACTGGCAAACGGACATATCGAATATTTGTGATTAATCACAATTAATATTTTAGGAGTGAAATTATATGTTTAAAAATGTCATTGTTCGAACACCTGGAAAAAGTTATATAAACGGATTAACTACATCTGATCTTGGGGCTCCTGATTTGGAAAAAGCAATGGAGCAGCACCAAGCCTATATTGAAGCATTAAAAACATGCGGAGTTGAAGTTACGATTCTTCCGAGCAATGAGGACTTTCCTGACTCAACCTTCGTTGAGGATACAGCTGTACTTACCCCAGAATTCGCCATAATATCAAATCCTGGGGCTCCAACACGAAATGGTGAGATACATGGGATGATCCCCTCCATTAAGTCTTTTTACGGGAATATTTATTATATTCAGGCGCCTGGAACACTTGAAGGCGGTGATATTTTGCAAGTAGATGATCACTTTTATATTGGTCTTTCATCGCGGACAAACCTGGAAGGGGCAAAACAATTAAAAGAGATATTGGAAAAGGAACATTATAAGGCGACCATCGTCCCGCTTGAAAAATTCTTTCATCTTAAAACAGGTATTTCGTATTTAGGTAATCAAACGGTAGTGGCAGCGGGAGAATTTATAGACCATCCTGATTTTATTGGTTATACCAAAATTATCGTCCCTCCGGAGGAGGAATATGCAGCTAATTGTATCAGGATCAATGATTTCGTCATTATTCCGGCAGGATATCCCATCACAAAGCAAAAAATTAATGATGCAGGTTTTCAAACGATTGAGCTGGAAATGTCAGAGTTTCAGAAACTTGATGGGGGTTTGAGTTGTCTTTCTTTAAGGTTTTAGTATCAGAGTAGCAGAATCCTAGTTTCGTTCAAAATGGGGGATCATCATATTTGTAATGGGATAAATGGGGGAAGATCGCACTTTCAAATATCGAGTGCTTGAACTACTGCCATTATTCAGTTACCTAATATGCTTGTAGAAGGAGTCAAGGTAATATGAAACATCGTAAGTGGGGGACACCAGAAGAATTAAGAGAGTTATTGTGTGAATTAGTTAGCTGGAAGAGTATGACATTGACAAATGGCGAAAGAGAGTTTCCTTTGAAAATTTACAGGAAACTTAAGGAGCTGACGTATTATCAAAGCTTTCCTCACCACTTGCGTCTATATGATGCGGATTTGGACCGGCGTTTTTTAACAGCTTTATATAAACATCCGAAAGCAGAAGATACCATTGTCCTGATCAGCCATTTTGATACTGTAAATACGGAAGAATATGGAGAATTGGAGGAATTTGCGTATCAACCGGAATTGTTAACAAAACGGCTTTTGGAGAAAATTGAAGAGCTTCCTGTGGATGCTCAGAAGGATTTAAGATCCGGAGAATATTTATTTGGACGCGGCACGATGGATATGAAGATGGGGCTCGTCATGCACATGGGCTTGCTAGAAAAGGCGGCAATAGAGAATTGGCCTATTAATCTTCTATTGCTCTCAGTTCCTGATGAGGAAGTCAATTCAGCAGGTATGCGGGCAGCCGTTCCTAAATTGCTCGAACTTAGGAAGGAGTTCGAATTATCTTACAGTCTTTTCTTGAACGGGGAGCCGGTTTTTGCCCTGGAACCAGGCGATCAACATTACTATGTGTATTCTGGATCTATTGGAAAAATCATGCCAGCTGCCCTTTTTTACGGTAAGGAGACACATGTCGGGGAACCTCTAAGTGGGATTACCGCACCCTTTATTGCTTCATTTTTGACCCAAAGAATGGAGTGGAATGTGGAGCTGCAAGAAATGGTAATGGGAGAAAAAACTCCACTCCCTGTTACATTACAGCAAAAAGACTTGCGAATGGAGTATTCAGTACAAACCCCATACCGATCATCTGCCTTATATAATGTATTTTTAATGAATCGGAATTCCGAAGAAATTATGAATATATTTGAAAAAATTGCTTTAGAGGCTGCTCGTGCATGTAATCAGGTGTATAAAGCTATTTGTGACGGTCAAAATACGAAGCCTGTGGGCGAAGTCCGAGTGGTCCGTTATGAGGAATTGAAAAAGTTTGCAATAGGAAAATTAGGGCAGGATGCAGTAGAGGAAATAAAATGGACGATTCAATCAAACATGACTTGGGATGATCGCGAAAAATCAATCAGGATGGCAGATGCCCTGCTGATTCAGTGTCAGGAGCTTGCACCTGCCATTATCATCCTCTATGCACCGCCATATTATCCGTCCGTCAACTCTTCCAATGAGGTTCTAGTGCAGAATTGTATTGATTATGTCAGAAAACAAGCGCAAATGAAATTTGGTCTTCCAGTTAAACAAGTTCACTATTTTAATGGAATCAGTGACCTTAGCTATGTGAATTATTTGGATACAGGGGAGGAATGGACAGTATTCAGTGAAAACACACCCATTTGGGGGGCAGGTTATAAAATTCCTTTCGACGAAATGGCTGAGCTCAAAGCACCTGTTCTGAATATTGGCCCATTTGGTAAAGATGCGCATAAGCGCACTGAAAGACTTCATATAAAAAGCGCCTTTCATGAGGTGCCACTCCTGGTTGAAGAAATGATAAAAATGATGGCAAGTATCAGTTAAGCTAACTCGAAATCATAACAAAAGCAGGTCATTTTTACCGAATAGCGGTAAAAATGACCTGCTTTCTCTATTAACTATTTATCTTCTCTTAATAAGAAATCATTTCCGTCCTGGTCTTTAAATGAAAACATATTTCCAAATGGCAATCTTAACATTTCTCCCACTTGTACACCATTTTGTTTCAGATTTTCATAAGCAGATTCAATATCCGTTGTGCTGAAAAGAATGGAAGGGTGGGCGATGGCAGCGGGATTTTGCTTCTGCATGGCTTCTTTCGCGTAGAGAACTAAAGTGGTGAATTCATCTTCACTTGGACCTACTTCGATCCATGAAAAGTCTGGACCCATAGGTTGTTCCATTTTTAAAACAAATCCAACCTTATTCACCCAAAAATCTTTTGCTGCTTCCTGATCTTCTACATAAACAGTAATTTTTCCAATTCTATTAATGATCATTGTATTACTCCTCATAGATTATTAGGTCAACAATAGTGTAACAACGAACCATTTTAAATGCAATGAAGCTGAGATTTTTAATAAAACTTTTTATGAAATGGAACGCCAGATGGCATTTTTTTGAATTTTTTCAGTTTAACGTTAAGAAAGGCAACGGAGTATTGGCTCGTATATAGTTTCCAGTAACTTAGTAAAATGACTGTCAGTAAAGCGATTTGCGGCGAAAACGTTGGTTCATCCAATATGCCTGTCAACACTATGATCGGTAAACTGAACAGAAAATAATTGAACAGCCCTTTATTTCTATTTTTTAAAAACAATAGAATAATGAATTTATAGGTTGTGGAGAACAGGAGAATCAGTAAAGCGATTCCGCCTACAATGCCATATTCTGCAAAAAAACCAATGAATAAATTATGCGCGTGAACCATATCATCATTGAAAAGTTTAAAATATTCACTCCGAAAACCAAGAGGAGTGGTACCAAATAAGAAATGCTGTTTCCATAACTCGATAGAATTAGACCAAATGTTTTCTCTTCCATAAGTGGAATAAAGGACATTATCATTTCGCGGCATTAGCTCATAGATTTTTTTAAATAGAACAATGAACATAGTAGATACCGACATAAACACGATTTTATTTAATCGTAAAAAGAACAGCATAAAAACGATGATCATGGATATGTAGCCGGCCCGAGAACCAGTGGAAAAAACTCCAAAGATCAAAATCAATAATAGGGGTATCTGCCAGTAAAGAGGTCGAACAGTTTTCTTCCTAATTACAGCATTTATTTCAGCAAGCATAAAAGCGATAGCGACCAATAGAAGATACATAGTAAAGTTCGAATTATAGGAACTGCCAAAAAGCCGAGAATTGTCAGCTTCCCCCAATTGGGTAGTCCCAGTTAAAAAGCCTACAAGCGGGTTAATGGTTATCCAATGAATAGTCCAACCGACGATACAGTTGTAAATTCCACCAAAAATAATGATCCATTTAAAGGTATGGAAATCCATTCGTGTTCCATTTTTTCTAACAAATAAATATAATCCCCAATAACCCAGTACCATCAAACTGCCGATTAAAAGGGAGGCATTCTCCATTTGAAATGATGCACAAACCGTTGAAACTAAAAGCAAGAAAAAGACCATGGATACGAAAGAAAAGGAAAATGACTTCCGGTCTTTCCAACCTTCATAGATAGCTCCTAAACCAAACAAGAACAAAAGCAGAATTCCAACCGGCGGCAACAAAAAACATAAAATCATTCCAATTTGAAATTTTCCATTTTTTATAAAATGAACGATATTCTGCATTAAATCACCTTCTTTTTGTTAAGATTTTCATCTGTGGAAAAAAGCTCAGGATGTCGTCTTAATTATTTTCAGGCTGTGTTTAACGTTGTTAATTTTACCACTTTTTGGTTAGAGAGGAAAGTGAAGCCCCCTCAAACTTAAATCAGCAGCTAAAAGTTATACAAAACCCATTAAAAAAAACTTCTATAGACTAACAAGAAAATCTTAAAAAAAAATGAATTTGATATGAAATTTTTTTGAACAGAGAAAAAGGGTACGCATTAACTAGGTAAATAGTTTAATTGAGCTTAGGTAAAGAGTAGTTTTCTGAAAAAAAGCTGAATTAGAAAGAAGTACATATTATATATATTAAAGAGGAATTTAAAAATGATACGAACTTGGGGTGGAAAAATGAATCCGACTAAGCCATCTCATTTCAATTTAAAGATTGATTAGTATATAATGACTTTAGTAAATGATTGGCAGAATCTTCATAGCGTTTGAGAATACAAGAGAAGAGGGAAGCTCATGCAAAAGGAGTTCTTTATAAATAATCGGCAACGTTTATATGATAAATTAGAAGATAGCTCGATTATGGTTTTATTCGCCGGAAAATCCCCGCAAAAATCAGCAGATGAGACCTATAAGTTTGTTCCAAACCGAAATTTTTATTACATGACAGGTATTGATGAACCGAAAAATATCTTCTTTGTCTATAAAACTAATAATAAAATAGAAGAATATCTTTTTATCGAAAAATCGGATCCAGTTCTGGAAAAATGGATAGGGAAGTCCATCTCATTAGAAGAAGCTGAAGAGTCCTCGGGAATCGGAAATATTCAATTTATTGACCAATTTGAAGCATTTTTATCCAGACTGCTGTTTTCAACTCCATTCCAACATGTTTATTTAGACCTTGAGATAAGGGAAATGGAACAGGCAATGTCAGCTGGCCAACAGTTTGCAGCTAAAATTCAAGCTAGTTATCCATATCTCCAAATAAATAATGTGTATCCTGAAATTTGTGCTCTTCGCGTTTTTAAAGCGCCTGAGGAAATTGTCAAAATAAAGAAAGCAATTGAGATCACCTATAAAGGAATTCAAAATCTAATGCGGCATGCAAAGACAGCCGCCAAGGAATATGAACTTGAGGCTTACTTTGATTTTACATTAAAGTCAGAGGGCGTAAGAGATTATGCCTTTCCGTCTATTGTTGCGAGCGGCAAAAATGGCACCATCCTGCATTATGACAAAAATGATTCAGCCCTTGAGAACGGCAGTCTGGTCCTGCTAGATTTAGGGGCACAATATCAATATTATAATGGGGATATCAGTTTTACGTTCCCATTGAATGGAAAATTCAGTGAGAAACAAAAAACATTTTACAATATCGTTCTCAAAGCCTTAAAAGAAACAACTGCAATAATCAAACCAGGTTTACCGTTTACTGAACTAAATAAACATACAAAGAAGGTCCTTGCCGAAGAATGTCTAAAAGCAGGTTTGATTAAGGAAGAAAGTGAAATTTCCAATTACTATTATCATAGTGTCAGTCACTTTTTGGGTCTTGACACACATGATGTTGGAAGATATACCGACCTTATTTTACAACCGGGAATGGTTCTGACTGTTGAGCCTGGATTATATATTGAAGAGGAAGGAATCGGGATCCGGATCGAGGATGATGTTCTAGTAACTGAGAATGGTCATGAGGTCCTATCAAAAGACATCATCCGAACAGTAGAAGAAATAGAGTCTTTTATGAATCAAGAATAAAAATTACTTCTTTTTTCTGGAAAATGGGTAAAAAATCATCCAAAAAAATAATACTTTGATATAATAGTATACGTTTTTATTTTATATGTACGGCAGGTGATTTTTAGCATTACCTTACTAAGCGATAGCTTATCTTGTTTCTTGATGTAACAGGTTTCTATCTCTGTTAAGGTCAGTGAAAAATTTGATGTAATTTTTTTGAAAAAGACTTGCTTTTGGCTGCAACATAGTTCAGAATGAGATTCAATTAAATTTGTTCAATGCGATAGTTGCAAGGGTTTATTTTTCATTTTGCAATAGTAACAGATTACTAGTGCAGCATTCATTTTTTATACTTTTTTACTATTTCATACCAATATTTTTGAGGTGCAGGGCATTGCGTAAAAGTCATATCATCACGATCAGCAGTCTTATCATTATAATGGCAGCTGGAGTTGCAGGTTTAAGTTATCATCAATCGACAAGGTTCAATTCGAACATTACGATTAATGGTACAAAAGTCGGCGGGATGACCGCTGAACAGGCATTAAAAACATTAAAGTCTACTATTTTAAAAAATGTTGTCTATGTCGGTCAAGAAAAAATTTATGATGGAAAAGACACTATGATGGGATTCACAGATCAAGATCTATCAAGTGTTACAAAAGTTTTAAATAGCCAACATACTTTTTTTCCTTCCTCCAAGGCAAAAAATTATTCTTTGATGCCGAATCAAGAGGATCACTATCGAAGCCAAACGATGAAAAAGCAAGTCGAGGAAAAACTATCATCACTAAATAAAAACTTAACGGCTCCGTTAGATGCAGAGGCACACTTAGAAGATGGAAAAATCACGATCTCTAAAAGTAAAAATGGAAAGCAGTATGACATTGCCAAATTAATAAAGGATTATGAGCAACAAGAATATAAAAGTGAAATCCATCTGAATCCTGTATACATACAGCCGATTAAAGAGGATAGCCCAATAGTCAAAAAAGAAGTAAAATTGCTTCAAGATCTTGTTCAGCGAAGTGTAGATTACCAGGTGCAGGACCAAGATTATACACTGAATGCCAGTGATTTAATTAAAAATGCTTCCGTGTCAAAGGATATGACGTATACCATTGATACAAGCGAGATTAAAAATAAAATTTCGGACATTAACAATTCTCAGTCTACGTTATATAAAAATTTCCAATTTAAGACACATACTGGATCTGTTGTGACTGTAAAAGGGCAAACCTATGGATGGGCTATTAATATCACCAAAGAATCGAAACGGGTAAAAGAAGCCTTCGAAAAAGGTGAAACATCCCTCCCAGCCAAGTATGTTTATGGAGATGGCTGGAGCACTTATGGCAATGGCTATAAAAATACGACGAACAATGGCATTGGAAACACGTACGCAGAAGTGTCGATTCAAGAACAGCGAATCTGGCTATATAAAAATGGTCAATTGGTTCTGACTACGAATGTGGTAACAGGAAAGCACAGCACTAACGAGGATACTCCGAAAGGCGTTTGGTATATTGAATACAAAGAATCACCTTCTGTCCTAAAAGGCAGTGAGGTTGGAAATCCAAACTATTCTGTTAAGGTAAATTATTGGGCGCCGTTTACTCTAGGCGGAGTCGGCTTCCATGATGCCAGCTGGCGGACGAACTGGAAAAGTGATGCTTATCTTGAACAAGGCTCTGGCGGTTGTGTCAACACACCACCAGGTGTGATGAAATCCGTCTATGATAACCTTAGTGAAAATGAGCCAGTTGTTGTATATTAATATGATGAAGCAAAAATCTACAGAAGCAGGAAATCGAGCATGATTTTCTGCTTTCTTTTTAATAGGATATGTAAAAGAACATTGCTAAAAATGATAAGATCCAATAGGATTGAAATTACTATATTACTATTTTAATGGGGGATTTCGAGAGGAAATGACGATTGGCGATGCATGAGCCAGGGCGGATCAGAATATTTGCCTTCAGATTAATAAAAAGCCCGAAAGGCATAATTTGTTGATAAACTTAAGGTTACAGAGAATATTGTGACATCTTCATAAAACCTTGCTAAGTTTTTTAATATGGTTGTGTTCCTATTGATTGTAAGCGCATACATATATAATGAGGTGATGATAACGATGCATATCTACGGAATAGATTACATTAAGTACTTAAATGATGAAGGATCTGGCCGGATCACGTATGATCAATGGAAAAGTAAAAATTTTAAAAAAGAAGCAAAAAAGTGTCAACAATGTGGAAATGAGAAAGACCAGCTTCACCATTGTCCAAAATGCAAATAACAGGCGCCATATTGGCGTTTTTTTTTTGCCGATAGTAAAGTGTAACCTACCTATCAGGCATAAGTGCACTAAGGAATGCTTCGTGAGTATTAGCATCGCAGTTGAAAATCTGTGCTTTTCGGCGAACTACGCCTCTGTCTTCACCCAACGGGCTCGCCAGTCGGCGAGTTTTCTTTATCAGCAATGAAATAGTTCTATTTCGAATGTAATAAAGATTCGCGGCATATATTGACAAAGGAAAATTGGAGGTGGAGAATGGTCAAAGTTGTTTGGGGGGTTGATTCCTCAGTCAGTGTAAATGATGAAGTTTTAAACTGTGTTCAGAAACAATTTGGGCATCCAGATTTTTGGGGGAGATATCTAAGTACCGTGCCAGGTACCAGTGAAGGCCTCACTAAAAATGAAATTTTGTTTTTAAAGGCGAAAGGGATTAAAATCCTGCCCATATATAATAATTTTGAACAATCAGTTGGGAAAAGTAATGGGGTGGTGGCAGCAAGAAACGCGGTTTATAACGCAAGCAGACTTGGAATTCGTAAAGGAACTGTTATTTTTGCGAATATAGAACGTTTTTTTGATGTAGATGCACAATGGTTAATTGGGTGGGTAGAAACGTTATATACATCTGTTTACAGGCCTGGCTTTTATTTCGACCCCATAGTAGGAGATTTCAATGGACAATATTGTAAGGCGATAAATGAAAGCACGTTGATGAAAAACCAAAGTATTTTATGGAGTGCAAAACCCGAAAAAGGGATAAGTAATAAAAGGAGTCATCCCAAATATGCTCCAAGAGGGCCAAATTGTTCTGGAAATGTATGGGCCTGGCAATATGGGAGAGATGCCAAAGTCTGCCCAATCGATACGAATCTGGCGGAAATGAAATTATTTGAATTAATGCACTAAATAGAAGCAATCTAATGAAATCAAAGTTAGAGTTTGCAAAAATAGTTGAAAAGGGCTCCCTGCAGATGGTTTGTTCATTTCTGTCGGGAGTCTATTTATTAAAACCACCTTCTTTTCTGAGAGGAGTATGATCAAGAAGCATTTTGCATACAAGGTAGTTTCATTAAATTGAGTAGATTGAGGAATATTATATTCGAATTTTGTAGAAATAACTCCAAACGATCTCATGTAACGGAGGAACTCAGATGACGAAAAAGCGGATATTTTATGTGAATCAGAATATGGAAGATGAAGCTTCTACCATTCAAGGTTTTGATATAGAAATTAATAAAAGCAGTGCAGAACGGATTGACAGACTGGTGGATGATTATGAAAGCAATATCATGATCCACCTGGACGAAGAATACATGAGAAGTACAACGAAAGCGGATCGACTAGCTGATCAAATAGCAAAGTTTGGGGGAAGCTGGAAATTTATTATATGGTTTGCCTTATTCCTTACAAGCTGGATCATTTGGAATACAATTGCCTTTACAAAGCACTATCATTTTGATGAACCGCCATTTATCTTATTAAATTTATGCTTATCTTTTATCGCAGCTTTTCAAGCCCCTGTGATCATGATGAGTCAAAATCGGCAGACAGCTCGTGATAAACATGAATCCATTATTGACTTTGCCATTAATTATAAAGCAGAACAAGAAATCGATGATATGCAAGGACACCTTCATCGGATCGAAAGGGAAATCATTCTAATGAAAAAACTTTTATCTTCGTTAAATGAAAATGACCGATTCAAAAATTAAATTCATTATTATGATGCTGAGAAGAACTGCCCCCATAACAAGCTAATTGGTTATATTAAAAGAAAACGGGAACGTTAAGGGATATAAAATATCTGCACCTGGGGGATGATGATGGAAAGACCAGCGATTTGGATTACCGTTATCTTATTCGTAGCTTCTGGATTGTTTGTTAATGTGACATTTTTACAGAATAAGAATACAAAAACAGAGCAGAGTACTGAACAACAGAGCGGACAGAAAACGGAGACTACTGCTAGTTCTTTTGAGCCGAAAACATTTTATAAACAGACGTGTAATAGCTGTCATGGTGATCACTATCAAGGAGTAGTTGGTCCTTCTTTGAAAAATCTTAGTAAGAAATATAGCCAGGCAGATGTAGAAAACATTTTGAAAAACGGTAAAAGCGGCGGAATGCCAGCCGGCTTAGTTCCTCAAGAATATATCCCAGCCATGGCGAAATGGGTATTATCGTTAAAATAAACGAAAAAAGCAGGGTAAATGATTATATTGCATTTCGAATTTCGGATGGTTTAAGCTAATCATTCGGGTATGTTCGCCGTTATTGGGCAAAATAGATGTTGGGACCATACTAACAATAAGGTAGTGTTTCCCGAAAATCCGAAAGGACGTGAGATATATGGCTGAAAACAACGAACGTAATCGCAGGGGCAACAATGCTGGTGAAGCGGTAGGGACTGGCGTTGGTGCCGTTGCGGGCGCAGCTGTTGGATCTGTTTTGGGTCCCCTTGGTACTGTTGCAGGGGCTGTTGCTGGTGGTGCAATGGGAAATAAAGTCGGTGAAGGCGCCGATTCAGCTAATGGCCGCGACGCGGACCGTGACTAGCAGCAAGGAATAAATTTAAATAGTTCAAACATCGTGATAAATTCTATTGTAGAATACACTTCTAAAGGTGGTAAATATTTCTGTTAGTTTAGTGAGCAGAAAGACTTCGCTGGGCCTTTGAGTCTGAAGCCGCCTGTTGAATTACTTTCCGGAATCAACAAGGAAGTGTAACATCATTTGCAAAAACGAAGTAGCACAAAAAGGAATGACTCTTTTTTGTGCTATTTTTTTTTCAAGATTCGCTTGTGGATTGAGTAGAAAGCATATATAATTTTTTAAAACTAAATAGTCAGTTTTGTTTTAATATCCGAAAGGAGCTGTTTAAATGCCCAAGGTTTCAGATGAATACAAAGAACGCAAAAGGCAAAGTGTATTGGAAAGTGCTTTAAAATGCTTTGGTGAAAAGGGATACCATTTAACCACGATGGATGATATTGTGGCCTACTCTAAAATGAGTAAGGGTTTAATTTATAACTATTTTAAAAGTAAAGAGGAATTATACCTTTCATTAATGGATGAACGGAGCAATAGGGCTTTGGATGATCTTCAGAAACGCTTTAAGCAAATTCCTGAAGCAAAGGATAAACTGCGGGAGTTATTTCGTATTTATCGCGAAGCTGTCCTGGCAGAAGAATGGAGAAGTTTCATTCGCGTTCATTTGGAATTTTGGCTTTATTCCTCAAGGCAGGAGCAATTAAGAGAATTGATGAATAATCGATACAAGCATCAATTTCGCGATTTTTTATCTGAAATAATCGAAGAAGGGAAAAAGGCAGGGGAGTTTAAATCAGATGTACAAGTGGAGTTTGTTGCCGGATTGTTTTGGGCTTTTATTGATGGCATTTGTCTTCACTATTCCGTCTTATGGGAAGATTACGCATATATAGAGCATTTTAAAGAAACAGAAGAAATGGTCATGAATTATATTTTAGCCAGATCACACTAGGCGGTGAATAATCTGGCTTTTTTATTTGTAATAAAAGGTCTTGTAATTTCTGAAAATTAAAAATCAAACTATACAAAAAGAGGTAGGCACAGTATAATTTATTATATAAACTGTCTAGTCAGTTTTATAAAGAAACAGGGGAGGTTATTTATGATTGATCAAGCGAAAATACAATATGCACGGTGTACAAATGTTAAGGATAGTATAATTTTCCAAGCTTTTCATGAAGGCTTCTCCGATTATATTATTAAAATGGAGTTTTCATTTGAGAATTTTTGTCAGCGCTTTTTTGGTCCTGAAGGTAATGATAAAGAACATTCATTTATCGCTTTTTACGAAGAGAAACCGGTGGGCGTTATTCTTGGTGGTATCAAAATGTACGAGACGATCAAAACAATGCGCTGCGGGGCATTAGCGATCAGTCCAGATTTTAGAGGAAAAGGCATTAGCCGTCAACTATTTGAACTTCATAAAGAGGAAGCCATTAAACATGGCTGTAAGCAGTTGTTTCTGGAAGTGATCGTAGGGAATGATCGTGCCATTCGTTTTTATCAAAATTTGGGTTATGAAAGGGTTTATGATCTAAAGTATTTTTCAAATGCTGATTTGTCCAAACTGAAAGTTGTTCCAACCATTGATGGAATGGAGTTAAAGGAATTAGGATTCTCTAAATTTCAAAAAGAGATTCAGAAATGGACGTATCATATTAACTGGCAGAATGATATTGATTATTTAGAAAAGCTTCCAAATAATTTTTATTTTGGGATATACCAAAACAAGGGATTGGTCGGAGCCCTTTCCATTCATGCGAACGGTAATATTAGCTTTTTAATGGTGGATAAAAATTATCGTGGGAGGGGAATCGCAACATGGCTTTTACAAACAGCCTATGAGAATTTATCATTTACAAAAATGTCTGCCGGATTCCCGAATAACAGTCAACTAGAAGGATTTTATAAAAAACAAGGCTTTACAAAAGGATCATTGGCACAATATGAAATGTATTTGCCGATTTAATTTCGGTTAACTTAATTGAAGAAGACCTATAGTCAGATTTTTTGTATCCATTAAAAGGCATAGCATGTAAAAAAGAAAGCACAATATAAGCATGGCTGCCAACTTAATGGAGGTGAAAACATGGCTAAAAATAAAGATAACCAATTGAAGAAAAATAAAAATATCCAGCCGAAAGCCAATGCCGATTTAGTAGGAGAAAATGGTCTTGAAAAAGTGGTAATAAGAGCTCAAGAAAAGTCAAAATAAGTGGAGTAAAAGGGACGGGTAGGATTTGTCCCTTTTACTATGGAATAAATGAATCAAGTAAAAAAGGTTCATAAAAAGTTCACAAAAATTCGTTTCTGTGTTAATATTTAGAAAAGTTAGAGTCATGCGAAGTCCATTGATTTGGCAACTTTTTCTTGTTTATAAAGCCTATAGCGGGAAGGATTGCTTGTATGGTGAAAAATTCAGCTTTCAGCCCACAGTAAAACGGTACATGTATTGGCATGTGAACCGATTTATCGTGGGCTTTTTTGTGTTTGCCGACCACAACCTGGATTCCCTTCTTTGATTCATAGTGTTTTATACTAATGGAATGTAAATAGATTTCTTGGCTGGAACAAGGGGGATTTATCTTGAAAGAAACAGTGAAAGTTCTGATTAACGGAACAGCCCACAAGGTCGAAAAAGGATCTCGTATATTAGATTATTTACTCGCACAGGGTATAGATCATCCGCATATTTGTTATTCTCCTGTTTTAGGTCCTGTGCAGAGCTGTGACACATGTATGTGTGAAGTAAACGGTAACATTATGCGTGCTTGCTCCACGATGATGGAAGAAGGTATGGAAATTTTGACCTCATCCTTTCTGGCCAAAAAGGCACAAGAGGAAGCGATGGATCGAATTTTAGAAAATCACCTATTATATTGTACCGTTTGTGACAATAACAATGGAAATTGCCGCGTGCATAATACGGCAGCTATGATGGGAATTCAACATCAAACACGGTCCTATCGTACGAAGGGTTTTGAAGCAGATCTGTCCCATCCGTTTTATCGATACGATCCAGATCAATGTATTTTATGCGGCCGCTGTGTCGAGACATGCCAGGACCTTCAAGTAAATGAAACTTTGACGATTAACTGGGAAAGTGCCCAGCCCCGCGTATTATGGGATGGAGGAAAAAGTATTAATGAATCTTCCTGTGTATCATGCGGGCAATGTGTAACGGTTTGTCCATGTAATGCGCTTATGGAAAAATCCATGTTGGGAAAGGCTGGATTTTTGACTGGATTATCAAATGATTTATTAACGCCGATGATTGACATTGTCAAAGCAGTAGAATCGGATTATCAGTCGGTTTTTGCTGTTTCCGAAGTAGAAGCAGCTATGCGTAATACTCGGATCAAGAAAACAAAGACTGTCTGTACGTTTTGTGGTGTCGGCTGCTCATTTGAGGTTTGGACAAAGGATCGGGAAATTCTTAAAATCGAACCATCTGAAAAAGCACCAGTCAATCGTTTTTCCACCTGTGTTAAAGGTAAATTTGGCTGGGATTTTGTTAACTCTGAAGAACGGATTACTACACCTTTAATCCGTAAAGGGGAAGTATTTGTGGAGGCCACTTGGGAAGAAGCTCTTTCTCACGTTGCAAATAGATTGTCAGAAATTAAAGAAACTGACGGGAGCGATTCCATTGGTTTCATTGCCTCTTCTAAAGTAACGAATGAGGAAAATTACTTAATCCAAAAGCTGGCCCGGCAAGTATTTGGAACTAATAATGTAGATAACTGTTCACGTTATTGCCAGTCACCGGCTTCATGGGGACTTCAGCAAACTGGTGGCATTGGCGGCGATACCGGTACCATTCAAGACATTATGGGGTCCGGACTAGTGATCCTTGTGGGCTGCGCTCCGGCAGAAGGGCATCCGGTCCTTGCATCGCGGATTAAACGAGCGCAAAAACTACATGGTCAAAAATTAATCACTGTTGATGTACGGAGACATGAAATGGGAGATCGTGCCGACTTGTTTGTCCGCCCGAAACAAGGAACAGACTTCGTCTGGCTGTCAGCCGTTACAAAGTATTTGATTGATCAAGGCTGGCATGATGAGAAGTTTATTAATGAAAATGTTAATCAGTTTGATGAGTTCCTGAAAATCATAGAACCCTACACACTTGATGAGGCTGAAAAGATATCAGGTATCAAGAGAGAAACAATCATTCAAATGGCAGAAATGATTCGCGATGCTGACGGCACAGCGATTTGTTGGGGTATGGGGGTAACTCAGAATATCGCAGGCTCACATACGTCTGTGGCAATTGCCAACCTTCTTCTTGCATCAGGAAATCTGAAGAGGCCAAATGCAGGTGCTTTCCCGCTGCGCGGCCATAATAATGTCCAAGGAGCAGCGGATATGGGGACGATGCCCAACATTTACCCTGGATATCAGCCTGTTACAAATGACGTAATCCGTGCAAAATTTGAGAAGGCGTACGGAACTGCTCTTCCGGAAACACCCGGCCTTGACAATATTCAGATGCTCGAAGCAATTGACCAAGGTCAGATGAAGGCGTTGTATATTGTCGGTGAGGACATGGCATGGGTCGATTCAGACTCCAATCATACCCAGGAAATTCTTTCGAAAGTTGAGTTCCTTGTTGTACAAGATATCTTTTTTACAACAACGGCTCAGTTTGCAGATGTTATTTTACCAGGAAGTCCGTCCCTTGAAAAAGAAGGAACTTTTACAAATACAGAACGACGTGTACAGCGCTTGTACCAGGCATTTGAGCCAAAAGGAAATAGTAAACCGGACTGGTGGATTATCACTCAACTGGCAAAATATTTAGGTTTTGCTTGGAACTATATTCATCCTGGCGAAGTTTTTGATGAGATGGCAAGCCTGACACCCTTCTTTTCTAAATGTAGTTATGATGTCCTTGAGGGATGGAACAGTTTTCATTGGGGTTCTCAGGATGGTTCAAACACACCTGTTCTATATCTTAACGGCTTTAACTTCCCAGATAAAAAAGCGCGATTTGGTTTGTTTGATTTTGTGCCTCCCGTGGAATTCCCTGCAGAATATGATCTTTCATTAGATAATGGTCGGTTGTTGGAGCATCTACATGAAGGAAATATGACATTTAAAACAGAGGGACTTCAATATAAATTCCCTAAGGTATTCGTGGAGGTATCACCAGAACTAGCTACAGAACGGGGAATAAAGGACGGTTCACTTGTCCGGCTTATATCACCATATGGTGCTGTCCGTCTGCCGGTACTTGTCACTGATCGTGTGAAAGGAAAAACGGTGTACGTGCCCATGCACTCCGCAAGCCACGAAAGTGCGGTCAACCTTCTGACGGGAGGAGCGGTGGATGTCGTGACACATACACCAGCTTATAAACAAACAAAAGTGAGGATGGAAATCATTACATTTGAAGGTGAACATCCGCTTCCAAGGCACAATCCAAGGTATGCAGGAGCTCGGACCCCGCAAATGGGGCTTGAAATTTACCGTAAGTGGGAACGGGGCGATTATGTACCGATTGCAAATGTTAATGAGTATGTAGTGCCAGGCACCAATGTGAGGGGGAAAAGCTAATGGCGAAACCAATTCAAATGATACAAAAGAAACAACAAACAGAAGAAGAGATCAAAACACAATCCTTGGAAAGTCTTCTTTCCGAAATCGCGCAAAATAAAGATTCGCTGCTTGAGACGTTGAAATTATTGCAGGAATTTCATGATAGCGGAATAATGGAGATAATAGGAAGTTTTTTAAAAGCAAAAGAGACGGCAGCTCAAATTGCTGTCGATCAACTAACCCGCCAGCCAGTAACGAACATGATCAATAATGTGAAGTCTGTGGGTGGAGTATTGACAGAACTAAACCCGGATACGATCAGTAAGCTTGCCAAAAGCTTGACGTTAGGGTTGCAAAAAGCTGAAACAGGATTAAAAAACGATACAAAACTTGGACTGTTGGATGTAATGAAGGCTTTGAAGGATCCTGACATTAACCGGGCACTTGAATTTGGATTTAATCTTTTAAAGGGGATTGGGGAGAACTTAAAAGACTGATTCTATTAAAATAGAAAAGATAGAATGGACCTCCGCCCAATCGCGGTTTAAGATTGGGAATGGTAGGACATAGAATCTGAGGCATTCATTTTACCATAATGGTATTTGAGTTTGATCAGCTGTTTGCAGGAAAGGAACTAGGAGTGAAATCGTATGGACCAGCCAATGAAAAGGGAATGCAATGTATGGCGCTATGTAGATGGGAGAATAAAAAAAATAACGGATATCATTGTAACAGAATTTCCCGTCACCATTATATTAAATGAGAAAGAATTCGCGACACTCGTTTGCAGTCCTGAGCATATTGAAGAATTAGTCATTGGCTTTTTGGCGTCAGAAGGGGTTATTAACAGTTTTAAAGACATCAAAGAGCTTACATTTATAGAGGCTACAGGCCGTGCCATTGTTCACACCCATAAAATCAACAGATGGAATGAACTATTTCATTCCAAAAGGTATATCACATCTTGCTGCGGAAAAAGCAGGCAAAGCTTTTATTTTTACAATGATGCAAGGACGGTAAAGCCGGTTGAAAACATAGATATAACCATCTCCATTGAACAATGTTTTCAATTAATGCAGCTTATGGAGGAATCGTCTGTCGTTTTCCAAGATACAGGCGGGGTGCACAATGCAGTTCTATGTAACGCTAACGAAATAATTGTTAACAGAATTGACATTGGGCGGCATAATGCTCTTGATAAAATTTATGGTTATTGTTTGCAAAATTTGATCACTCGTTCGGATAAGATAATCGTTTTTAGCGGCCGAATCTCTTCAGAAGTTTTATTGAAAGCAGCCAAAATAGGCTGCGGCATCATTCTGTCAAAATCAGCACCGACTGAATTGGCACTCCGACTGGCAGAAGAATTAAACGTAACGACAGTAGGTTTTCTCCGCAATAAATCATTAAACATCTATACAAGACCGGATCGCATTTATGTCCATGGAGCACAGTGATTTTAATAAAAATGTGTCTTTTCAGGGGCGGAGCGGTATTGTATTTCTACTCTAGGAATACAAATATCGTTTGGGTTACTTGTGCGGGAAATTGCTGAAAAAAGTCTGTGGGGAAGGTCTATTTGGACAGATCGAACGAACAGCAGAGGAAAGTTGTCCGAATCCATGATCTATTCGGACAGGTGTAAAGAAAAGTTGAGGAAAGTTGTCCGAATCCGAGGTCAATACGGACATGTCGAACGAAAATCTCCAAAAAGCAGTCCGAATCCAGTATCTATTCGGACAGGTCGGAAGAAAAGTTGAGGAAAGTTGTCCGAATCCGAGGCCAATTCGGACAGGACGAACGAAAAGCGGCAGAAAGCAGTCCGAATTTGAGGTCAATACGGACAGGACGAAAGAAAAGCCACAGAAAGTTGTCCGAATCTGAGGCCAATACGGACAGGACGAACGAAAGGCCGCAGAAAGCAGTCCGAATCCGAGGCCAATACGGACAAGACGAAAGAAAAGCCGCAGAAAGCAGTCCGAATTCGAGGTAAATACGGACAGGACGAAAGAAAAGCCGCAGAAAGCAGTCCGAATTTGAGGTCAATACGGACAGGACGAAAGAAAAGCCGCAGAAAGTTGTCCGAATCCGAGGCCAATACGGACAGGACGAAAGAAAAGCCGTAGAAAGTTGCCCGAATTTGAGGTCAATACGGACAGGACGAACGAAAAGCCGCAGAAAGTTGTCCGAATCCGAGGCCTAAACGGACAGGTCGAAGTTAAAAAGGTGAATGCTGTTCGAATACAACCCCTAGTTATAAAAATAGGACCTCTTCATAACTATCATAGATTGGAGTGTAGATCATGAACCACTATGTTTTTGTGTATGGAACATTAAGAAAGCATGAGGTAAATCATGCTTTACTGAAAGAGGCTATTCTTGTGGCGGAACAGGCAAGGACAAAAGGCCGGCTTTATGATACTGGTCTGGGATATCCCGCTTTAGAAGAATCAGAAAACGAGTGGATTTATGGCGAACTATATCTTGTGACAGATGAGCAGCTTTCTATCTTGGACGAGCTGGAAGACTATGTACCAGATGGAGTAGATAATTTGTATATACGACAAAAGCAAATGGTCTATCATGATACTGGTTCACAAGAAGCCTATCTATATTTCATAGCCCCTGATAATAAAAAACTGTTAATAAAATATATCTCATCAGGTGACTGGAAACTGTTCGGGTTTCCGCGCGAAAACCAGAAGATACTATATTTTGCTTATGGAAGCTGTATGGACCATGAGCGGTTTAAAAAGCATCAAGTGGAGCATTTTTTTCAAAAAGTAGTAGGGCGAGGATTTTTAAATGGGTATACATTGAAGTATACGATAAAAGCAGATGACGGCGGCAGGGCAGATATCGTGCAGAAAGATGGAGGGATAGTGGAAGGAATTATATATGAAATTCCATTCGATTGCCTTTCATACCTTTATAAGAGGGAAGGGGTTGCTGTCAATTGGTACCGTCCCACATTCGTAGACCTTACTGTGAACGGATCATTTGTAAAAGATGTTTTAACATTCACGGTGGTACATAAAGAAGCGGAAACGGCTCCGCCATCCCATTATCTTGAAGAAATTATTCGCGGAGGCAGTGGATTTTTAAGCGAGGGATACCTTGACAACATCAAGGAACATGCGAAATATCTTTCGGAAAATGAAAAATAGAATCTTCTATGGAGGCCTCTCAAATAAGGCCTCCGATTCCGGTGTTATAGAAGGATTTTTTCAAAAGCTAGTCGTTCACTTTTGTCTAGCAAATGAATAATGCCGCAATACTGGAAACCATTTTTCTGCAGCAACTTTTGCATGGATTTATTTTCTTGATGTGTATCTATTTTAATGCTATGTACACCTTTATTCAGGCACATTTCTTCTATTTTTTTCATAATGATAGATGATAATCCCAAGCCTTTCAATTGCGCATCAACAGCCATACGATGAATGACCGCATATGCCTGATGACTTAGCCAATCCCCATTAAAAATAAAATCATAGGTTTTCTCCCCGTCAAACGAAACCGCAACAGTACCAACCACTTTATCTTCTTTTACCAAGACATAGCTATATTTTTTCCTGATATCATTCATTATCACTTCAGGATTTGGATAACCATTCTGCCATTGGTTAATTCTTTGTTCCTTAAAGTATGATTGCGCTTGTTTAATAATACTCATAATCGACGCTACATCTGATTCTAATGCTAATCTAAATTCCACATAAATCCTCCTCTACCAACAAATTTCGCTGTTTTTAGATTATCACTCCTTCCTATGTAAAAACAATATAGACGGTTAATTAATTGGATTGAATACTGATATAGTAATAAGTGCCTATGAATATTTGTTGCAATGAACAGGTAATAATAAAATGTTCCCAAATATAATGTTAAACTAAATTGAAATTCTTCCGATTTTATATATAAAGTAATCGAAAGGGAGCATATGATGGAGACCAATAAACAAGTAGTAAGTGGTTCAAACGAACTGGAAATCATGGAGTTTCAAATTGGAGAGAATGCATATGGAATCAATGTATTGAAGGTAAAAGAGCTTGTAGAAGCACGTCCTTTTACACCAATTCCGCTTTCTCATCCTTTTGTTATGGGGGTTAGTGAACTAAGAGGAAAAGTTATTCCTGTCATCAATCTTGTGAAAGTCCTTGGTTTACAAGAACGGAAATTTGATGGGGTTTGTAAATGGATCATTACTGAAATGAATCAAATGGTCGTAGCCTTTCAAGTAGACACATTAAAAGGAATTCACCGGTTAACATGGGAAGATATTGATACACCTTCTGATACGATGCAAGATGATGGCGGTTTAATAATAGGAATCGTACGAAAAGAGGGTAAAATTATTCTCCTATTGGATTTCGAGAAAATTCTGACTGAAATTAATCCGAATGTAGGTATAAATGAGACCCGTACTAGTAAGATTGAACCGAAAGTGGCAAGAAGTGAAAAACATATTCTACTTGCGGAGGACTCCTCTTTCCTTATCCAACTTATTCAAGACAGCATCAAAAAGTCGGGATATCAAAAACTTACTATTAAAACTAATGGTAAGGAAATGTGGGATTATATAGAAGAAATGGTCCAAAATAAGGGAGAAGCTGTTTTTGAAGAAATTGACTGTTTAATTACAGATATTGAAATGCCAAAAATGGACGGGCTTCATCTAACGAAGCGGATAAAAGATCATGCCATTTTAAATCGTTTGCCTGTTGTTATTTTCTCCTCTTTAATTACTCAAGACTTGAGGCACAAAGGAGAAAGTGTAGGGGCAGATGCACAAGTATCCAAACCTGAAATTGAAGAGCTGGTAAATATCCTGGATTCTTTACTCCAGGTAAAATAAATTGGAAGAAAAGGGGGGATCAAACTACAGTCAGTTTTGATCCCTCTTTCAATGGAATCATGTTAATTTCATTTAATATTTGTTCTTTTGTACATCATGTTAAATCATCAGCTGCTTTAGGATGAGCAAGAACTGCAGGATGAACAGGAATGGGAAGAACAAGAATGTGATGAGCAAGAATGGTGATGAATGTTCGTATGGTGATGACTTCCATTATTGTGATGGGCGCCGGTTTGGTCTGTATGATCCTGGGCCTCGTCAGAAAATAAACTATATAACACATTGTCACCATCATTTGAACTAGGTTTTATTTGTGATTTCTCCGCTTTTAACAATTTCACTTGTTCGACCTGCATTTTTAATTTTCCTGCAACCGATTCTGAAATGGCAACAACCATTTGATTCTTTTTAAAAAAGAAAGATTGAATTTCTGCCAGTGTCATTTTTTCTAATTCATGAATTCGATTTTCGGCCAGTTTAAATTGGTAAAATCCATTATATATAAACTTATTCACTTCGTTTATTTCAAAGAATTGACTATATAACCAATCAAATTCCGCTCTTGCAACTTCAACCTCGCTAGTTATTTCGGATATGTTTGGTTCATGATGAATCATTTCCCCAATAAATTGCTGGCAAAAAGCTTGATATTCTCTTGTAAACATTAACATTTCATGCCAAATTTCATCCACTTCTTTACTATACATGGGGACAGACTTTAAAACGGCATTTAATAAGAAAAATTGCTTTACACCATATAAATATACTGCAAATTCCGCTTCAGACCAGCTGCACTTTTCCATTACACGTTTTTTAACATTTTCCAGATAGACAGGGTCAAGTGAATCTTCAAGCTTAATTCGTAAATCATTTAGGAAATTAGAATACTCGCAATCATTTCTTAAACCTAAATCAAAGGGAAGCTTTAAATTTTCGGCTTTAGCAGTGACTTTTCTTTGATTTTTTAGACTTGGCCTAATTCTTGTCCCTAAAAATAATCCAAAACCACCAACCACTAATAATTCTATAAATGCCATAAAATAATTTCTCCTCTGCTTTTTTTTATCGCCAAATAATAGATTGAAATAATATATATTTTTCCAAATATACCAAATAATTAAAGCGTTTAAAAGATAAATGGAAAATATTTGGTTGACTTATTTTTACCAAAATTATAGAATCAAGAAAATTCGAAATAATAAACACTGTAAATGATGGTCATTGAAAACATTTTTGTGTGTCCAATTTTTTTTGGAAAAGGGGGATCTTCTTGGGTACTTTTTATTCATCGTTACTGCCAGCTCACGAAGAATTTATCAAAAAACAACGAATTTTTTTTGTTAGTTCTGCACCTCTTTCAGATGATGCACATGTAAACATTTCTCCAAAAGGGCATGATGTACTCAGGATTTTTTCACCGACAGAAATTGCTTATTTAGATTTGACTGGGAGTGGAAATGAAACGAGTGCACATTTACAGGAAAATGGAAGAATAACCATTATGTTTTTAGCATTTGAAGGTCCTCCGCTGATTTTGCGTCTATATGGAAAAGGTAAAGTGATCTTACCCAGTTCACCTGAATGGAATGATACGATCAAGCATTTTGACATTCTCCCAGGTGCAAGGCAAGTTATTTATGCCAAGATAGACACAGTGAAAACATCCTGTGGGTTCAGTGTCCCATTTTATAGCTATAATGGAGAACGAGATACCCTTCAAAAATGGGCTGCCTATAAAACCGAACAAGAGCTGGAAGAATACCGTAAAAAGAAAAATTCGATCAGCATGGATGGGATTGTTACTCCACTAGGAAAAGAGGAATGAAAATGAGGACGAATCGTATCAGCCCATTTTAGCAGGCTGCAATACATTATAAAAATATGGATTTCACAAAACCTTCCATTTGGCTTGGAAGGTTTTGTTTTACATAGAACAGGCTGGGGCCACTCAGGTTGCAAGTGGCGGCGGCGATGACAGTGCAGCAGGAACAAATACAGCGATTGAAAGTTCCAATACTAAACAGCAGCATACTGTCGGAGGTTTTGGAAGGGCAGATAACTCTGGTGAAGATGGAAACCAAACTGAAGTTTAGATGTAGATTTTATTCTTATGGCTTTGTTCCAAAACATGTTAGATTATGCTCTTAGTGAATGGGGCAGAGATCAATATGTATAACAAAGCCTTTTTATATAAAGGCTTTGTTATACAACAGCCAAGTTTGACAGGTATACATAAAGAATCGGCAATGCTTTTCAAAGACTTCCCGACCCTATTTCAACTCTCTTTCTTTCTGCTATTAAAATTGAAAAAATATCAAGTATTACTATTTTCAAGACAGAACAGTATAATCAGGGATGGGAGTTGAAAAATATGAATAAAAAAGATATCGCAAATATTCGTAAGCAATTTAAATTAAATAATCATCGAATGAACATTCGTGAAATCTTCAATGTTTATGTTCAAAAAGAATCAGGCGAGATTTACCATCATGTCAGTCAGCCGTTTCAAATGTTGGATCAGGAAGCACAAGAATTATTTTTGACAAACTTTAAAAAGGTTTTGACAGGGCATCTCGATACAAAACTATTTGAGCTGAAATTCATACGAGATATAGAAGACAGCACGCAAATGTTCCTTTACGAAGGATTGCAACAAAACACAACAGATGATTGGAAAGAATATATGCTGGAAATCGTCACGAAAATGTTTGCTCATACCGTTTATGAGTTTGATACTGTCGTGACGTTTATCCGTGGAGAATATCGAAAACCGACCCGAAAACGGGATCAGGATTCCGAAGAAGGCGGGGATGACGAGGTTTATTCCAATCACTTTGTTCTTTGCAGTCTCAATAAAACCGATTTGCCGAAAAAGTCCTTGATGTTTGACTATATTGAAAAAGAATTCAAACCTTATAACGTCTTTGATCCCATCATTAATTTAGATTCTCCATTATCAGGCTTTCTTTTCCCAGCATTTAATGACAATGCGGCAGATGTGAATCATATTCTCTATTGTGCAGGGAAAGCAAATCAACCGGATTTTGGATTTATTGAAGAAGTCCTTAATTGTGAACAGATTATCACGGCTCAGGAGGATAAAGACTGCTTCGATTTCATCTTAAAAGAAGTGATAGGAGACGAAGTGGATTCCCAGGTCATTTCCAATGTTTATGAGGAAATCGATAAGTTGGTTCAGGCGAATCAAGAAAATGAAGAAAGTGAAATCCCAACATTGGATACTCGTGATATTGAACGGATTTTAACAGTAAGTGGGGTAGAAAATGTTGAACCAGCCAAAGTGGAACATGCTTTCAAAGCGGTCGTAGATGATGAAAAACATGAATTCAAAGCAACCAATTTAGTCCCTAAAACCATTAAAATCGAGACAAAGGTGGCCAATGTCACCATCAGCCCGAAAGATTTGAAATATGTAAAATATATTACGTTCGAAGGAAAGAGGTGCCTCTTGTTAGAGGTTGATGAAGATGTGGTCGTGGAAGGGTTTAAATTGGAATCAGAGACACTCTGACTTGTAGATTAAGGTATATAAAATGTATAGCTCAAAGGCATTTCCACCATCAGCGGAAATGCCTTTTTTGGCAGATGGGAATATAACTTTCCTATCTGGCATAAGTGCACATAGGAATGCTTCGTGAGCATTAGCCTCGCAGTCGAGAAGCAGCTGTGCTTTTCAACGAACTACGCCTCTGTCTTCGTCCTAACGGGCTCGCCAGTCGACGAGTTTTCTTTAAATGTGGTGTTTTCCAGAATAGGCTGTTCGTCACTTATCGGTTATTGTTTAGATAGCTGAAGAACGAAAGAATCTATTCGAATCATAAGGACAGATCATTTCAAAAAATACTTGAAGAATATGTATATCTAAATGAAAAATCCAATTTGGAGGATATTTAAAATATTTTTTAACGAAACAATCACATTTTTTCTCTTCCATCATATAGTAACTTCTGTGCGAGAAAAGTTAGGGAGGAGAGAAAGCATTATGAAAAACGAGCAAATCACTATTACAAGAAAAAATGAAAGCAAAACTGGCGATAATGGTTTTAAAATTATCGAAGTAAATATAACCGATCCTGCTGAAAATTTATTTTCAGTCGTGACACCTATTAAAAAGCAATAAAATAAATCGTTAAACTATCTTTTCGTCAAGATACATAGAAAGATAGTTACAGAACCAAATGAACTTACAAAGATGTGTAGAAAACGCTGAGTCTTGAAAGTTTATTCATGTCCAATTTATATGTTTAGGAGGGTGAAATCTATTTGGTTTCACCCTGTCCATATTTCCCGTTATTTCCATTCAGACGCATTTAAATATGTAAGAGAAGACATTATATGAAGGATATTTTCATTTGAAAAATGAATATAAAATGAAAAAGGAGTGATAAAGATGTATAAGAATTTCAAATTGATGATATTGTTATCACTGTTGTTATTTGAATCTATTTTTCTGGGTATTACAATCTATCAAACTAAGACCGCCCCTGTAAGTTCTCAGAAAGTGGAATATACGAACGTCAAAGATTTTGGAGCAAAAGGTGATGGTGTGACGGATGATACAACTGCTATAAAAGCTGCACTCCAGGCTACCCCTTTGGGTGGGGAGTTATTTTTTCCAATTGGGACATATAAGAACACGGGATTTACAATTGAAAAGCCGGTCAATATCAGAGGAGCTGCTAAATATGGAACAAAACTTTTAAATACCGATAAAGGCAACAGCATTACGATTGCCCCTAATGTGGAAAGAGGGTCCATTAAAGATATTAGCATTTTTGGAAATGGTTCTAATAAATATGGAACAGACGCAATTAGTGGTAAGGGAATCGTATTTGGCAACAATTCGGTTTTTTGGACGATTGATAATGTTTGGATGAGAGGGCACGGAGATTGGTTTCTTTATGCAGATGATAACGGGAATGTTAATAATATTACGATCACGAACTCAGAATTTGAATGGGGGAAAAAAGGAGCGATTCATTTTGTTCAATCGAATAATCAAAATCAAATCAATGCCATAAATATTGAAAATTGTAACTTTTCCTATTTTGGCGGAAACATCATGGAATTATGGGGACAGTCTATAACAGTACAAAATAATACCATCCAAGCAACACGTAAAAAAGGAGTCGTCATTGATGGCAGCATTTCAGCAAAAGGGGATAGTAGTGCCAGATCCATAAGAGTGGAAAACAATTATTTTGAAAAGGCGAATGATGGATTTGTTTATGTAAAAGCAGTTGCTGACCCGTTTCCAAGGTACGGTTTTGGGATCAGTGTGACAAATAATTATGGTACATATACAGGTACTCACAAAAATGTTTCGATTGTGGAGGTAGCTGCTCCCGATTTTTATTCATTTACTAATATGCAAATTGCGGGATTTGTCTACCTGTCAAATGCGTTTGATGCTGATTCAAAAGCTAAAGCTATTTTTAATGGTCATGATGTATTAAGCTATGATAGTGTTGTTCAAAGAGGAAGCAATGCAAGTAGCTTTAACACTAAAAGTTATGTTGGTTTAGGCAAAGCTAAAATTTTAGATCAATATAGTGAGAGCGGTAATTCCAATAAAAGACCTGATTATACTTCAAATGATGCTGGAAAAGAATACTTCGATACGTCCTTAAATAAACCAATTTGGTGGACAGGAAATTCATGGGTAGATGCAAATGGAAGGGTTGTTCCTTAATACCCATTCTATTTAGAAAATTAATTTTCTTATAAAGGACAGCTGTGTTACAGAGCTGATAACCTTTGTAACAATAAGACCATCCTCTCCCGATTATGGTCAAAATTGGAGATTTTTGTTTGGTGGTTAATTTTAACTAAATATATTTTAATGGCTTTGTATGAATGGGTGGTGTAGGCTTTTTTTCTATTACCAAGTTTTGGTTCATGATTAGAAATATTACATTTGATAGCCTAGTAGTAGATCAAACGAGCGAAAAACTAGGAGGTTATCAAACATGAAAAAACTAAAGAATCTTAAAAAGATCATCATAACCGCAGGTGTCATTTTATCAATGTCAGCTTTTACATTTAATAGTAAGTCTGAAGCAGCGACAACTTACCATAAAGTTTCATATGGTGAATCCTATTGGAAGATTGCTAAAGGCTTCGGAGTACCATTAAATAGTTTGGAAGCAGCCAATCATTCGCTGCCGCTTTATGCAGGACAAAATATTGCCATTCCAAATTCACCAGTTTCTCCTGCAGATAAAGGGTTAATGGCACGCCTAGTTCACGCTGAAGCAAACGGAGAATCATACGCGGGAAAAGTGGCAGTTGCATCAGTTATTTTAAACCGAGTAAAAAGCCCTGATTTTCCAAATACTGTTCATGGTGTAATTTATCAAATCTCAAATGGACATTACGCTTTTACACCTGTTCAAAATGGACAAATAAATCAGGCTGCAGATGCCGATTCCCTTAAAGCAGTAAACGAAGCAATTGCCCTTATGGGAACAGGAAAAGGCTCATTATTTTTCTACAACCCTGCCACGTCACAAAGTTCTTGGATGTTATCACGTCAAGTAACGGCCAGAATTGGAAATCATGTGTTTGCAAAATAAGAAGTCTGCACCATTCTTTTTAGGATGGTGCTTTTGCATTAGTTTTATGAAAAAAATTTAATTTGACATATATGGATAATCGTTATAAGATACAATTCGTAATGTTTACGATTTGTTGATTCTTAAAAACTTATATAATACGAATATGTTATTTATTTTAAATCGTAATGACTCCTAATTAAAGAAATGGAGGGGATTAGAACCATGAAAAAAATGGTATTTCCTTTTATTATTTTTCTGTTGTTACTAAGCGGCTGCTCAAATGCAGTTCAGACCAGTGATCAAACAAGTAATGGAAAAAAGAAGCTGAACATTGTCACAACATTTTATCCTATGTATTATTTCACCCAAAAAGTGGCCGGCAGCACAGCGAATGTTGATTTATTGATTCCAAATGGGGTAGAACCGCATGATTGGGAGCCTACTGCAAAGGATATGGCTATGATTCAAGACGCGGATGTGTTTGTCTACAATAGCCGTTATATGGAGACTTGGACTGCGAAAGTGTTAGATAGTATTGACCAATCGAAATTAAAGGTTGTGGAGGCTGCTAAAGGCATTAAACTTATCAATGGCGACCCTGAGGACCCAGGCAAGTCTTCAGCCTCTAAAGATCCGCATGTATGGCTTTCTCCTGTTTTAGCTGAGAAAGAAGTTGATCAAATTGCACAAGCTTTAGAACAAAAAGACCCTAAAAATAAAACATCATATGAAAAAAATGCAGCGGCATTTAAAACACAGCTTACCGATTTGGATCATTTATACAAAGAGACATTAGCGAAGGCAAAGAGAAAAGAATTTGTAACACAACATGCTGCATTTGGATATTTGGCAAAACAATACGGTTTAACACAAATTCCAATAGCAGGATTATCCCCAGATGTTGAGCCAAGCCTTGCAAAATTGGCAGAATTAGCCGATTTGACCAAAAAGAAAAACATTAAAATTATTTATTTTGAAGGACTAGCTTCATCAAAAGTGGCGCAAACATTGGCAACTGAAATTGGTGCGAAAACTGAAGTTTTAAATCCTCTCGAAGGATTAACGAAAGAAGAGCAAAAAAAGGGACTAGGCTATATGGAAGTGATGAAACAAAATCTTGAGGCATTAAAACAGTCTTTATATAACTAAAATGTTCAAAAGGCTGGGATCAAATAATTGATCCCAGCTTTTTATATGATTTATTGTACCTCTATAGATGTTTGGCTTAATGGTATAAAGGAGTTTGTTAATGGTTGTCCATAGATCAATTTCCATTGACCATGATCATTATAAACGGCTAGATTTTGCAGATAACTGTGATTTGAATATTTGGTTTCAACTTGTACAATTGCCAGTGAATCAGTGATCACCTGGACTCCGTATGTCGAAATTTCAGGGGCTGCCTGACTAAAAGCTTTTAGGTGTTGTTCAAGCTGGTCATTCTTTGTTTTAGCTACCGTTTTAATGAATGCCTTCATCTTGGTCACATCATGAGCTTTCATGGCTTTAGAATAATCTTCAAATAGCTTTGCTACCTTATGTCCTGTATTGTCCCTATTCGGATTTAAAGATTTTACACCTGATGGTGGTATACCCATAACAACCTTCCATTGCCCGTCTTTTTTGAACATTGGTGCAGTTCTAATATTAATTACATGTTTGTATATCGTTTCGATTGAAACAATTGCTATATCTTGATCAATCAAATTAACACTGGTGATCGTTGCTTTTTGTAAAGGGTTTCTTTCGCAAAATCTGGAGTAAGCCTCTTTTAAATTACCGATTGGAAGATAATATTGAGAATATTTCATCATCTCATCAACATGGCAATTTTTTTGTGCTTGAAGGAAATGAACAACACTGGTTTGAGCATCTTCATTAGGTACAGCTTTTACCTTAAGACTGAAAATAGGTTCGTTTAATAAGATCGTGAAGAACAGAATAACTGTAGCTGAAACGATCGTCTTTGTTTCTCTCATCTTTTCACCTCATTTACATTCGACACATATATTGTCTGCCAAGCGTAACAGTTTATGAAAAAATTTTAAAAAAGCATTACTTTGCAAAAGTTTAAATTTTACTTTTTATATGGTAAACTTTAAAAGAATAAATAAAACATTCTTGGAGGAGCCTGTCACCAAGGGATAATTATGTCCTTTGGCGGCAGGCTCTTTTTGTATGTTATTTTTTTATCACTCATACTTTTTATAAGAAAGGAGAATGAAATTATGATTGAAGTTTGGATTATTCTTCTTGCAATCGCTGTTGCAGTGGCCTTTATTGCAGAAAAAATAAACCAGCCATATCCAACCCTCCTAGTGATTGCGGGACTTACCGTCGGAATGCTTCCTATTCCGATTTTGGACGAAATGAAAAATCGGGTAACAAATGATGTATTTTTTCAAACGGCCATCATCACTATTTTTTTATCAGCGCTATTGGGTGAAGCAACGTTAAAGCTGCCATTCAAAGAATTAAAAGAGAACAACAAACCCATTATATTTTTGTCTATTCTTGGGACATTGCTTACGTTTTTATTTGTTTCTACTGCTTCATTCTACTTGTTACATTTATCAATACAAGAATCTCTTGTGTTTGGGGCAGTTATGTCAGCTACAGATCCTATTTCCGTCCTAACCATTTTTAAATCCATGAAGTTAAATAAAAGATTATCGATTATAGTGGAAGGTGAAAGTTTAGGTAATGATGGTGTGGCAGTTGTTCTCTTTAAGATAAGTCTTGTAACAACAGCTTTATCGTCTGCAGGTGTCATGCATGCTTCTCTAGAATTTTTAAAAGTTGTTATTGGCGGAATCATCGTAGGGGCTGTATTTGGTTTTTTAGCATCAAGGATTACTCGGCATATAGATCAGCATTTGATTGAAATCGGATTGTCGATCGTTCTTTTTTATGGGTCTTTTGAACTCGCTGAACACTTTCACGTCTCAGGCGTGATTTCTGTAGGCGTTGCAGGGTTAATTTTTGGAAACTATGGGAAGAAAATAGGCATGTCGGAACAGACACTTCGCCACATGGATGCTTTTTGGGAAGCCATTGCGTTTTTGGCAAACACTTTGATATTTTTCATGGTCGGCCTGGAGGTTATGAGGATTGGCCTTGAAGGAAATTGGGGTCTTGTATTAGGGAGTATTGCGATTGTTGTTCTTTCGAGAATGGCAGCCGTATTTTTGAGCCTGTCCTTTGATAAATCGGTCCCATTTACCTGGAAAACGGCGATAGCGTGGGGAGGTTTAAAAGGATCATTGTCTATTGCACTGATCATATCCATTACACCGCATTTCCAGGGGAAAGACTTATTATTAGCAATGACCTTTGCTAACGTTTTATTTTCTTTGTTAGTCCAGGGGACAACCATAAAATTTCTTGTTAAAATTTTTAGGATTTATATTTAGTTTAATTACCAAAAATACCTGTCATTTATGTATTAAGACTATGTTAAAGTATATTGTTGATATGACGGAAATCACCAGTCATATTTAACTGCGCCATTTTAAAACGTTTTTCATTCTAACAACTAAGGTGGTATAACAGTAATCGTCGTTGATCCCGTAATGATTTTTTAAGATCGTATGAAACACACCCATTTTTCTGATGGCATAAAAAAGTAGAAAAAGGGAGAGATGTTATGTTAAACATCGAATTAAGAAGACCAAAACAAGATGACACATTTGAGTTGTGGTCATTTTTTAACAGGGTCATTCAAGATACATTTCATGAAGAAGGAATAAGTGAAATGCAGGATCAAATTAAGAATGAAATTGAATCAAAAAAACAATTGCTTCAATGTGACTTTGATAGTAATGGAGAGACTCACTTCTTTTGGTTGGCGATCGATAAAACGAATCATAAAATCATAGGAACAATTGAATATGGTCCTGTTAGTGATTTAATTATAAATGCATCTAATGGTCAATTGAAGGATTGTGTTGAAATTGGTACGGTATTTGTAGATGTAGCGTATCAAAAACAGGGGGTAGGGACCCTATTATGGAATGTCATGTACATTACCCTTCAAAGTAAGGGAATGAAAGAATTTTGTTTAGACAGCGGATATAGCAATGCCCAGAAAATATGGACCAAAAAATTTGGAAAACCAGATTACGTATTAGAAGATTATTGGGGTAATGGATATCACCACATGATTTGGAAAAGAAGGACGGATGAGGCTGCAATCATAATGAAAATTCACTAAAAGAAATGGAAGTTTTCAACACCATGATGCTTGTAATGGATTGGGTAAAAGTTGCATCAAAAGCGCAGGAGTATGGTATTTTTCCAACTCCTGCAATGTCACTTCACAGGAACGTGGTTTAAAAACAACAATACGATCGTTATTGGGACGGACAAAAGATAAGTGAGTATTGGCTTTGATAAGTGAAGTCTAATCATAGGGAAAGCAAGTATATTGAACAAAGCAGATTTAAGGATTGTCCAGCCATGAAAGTACTTAAATACACCTAACCAAAATAGTCCGCCTTCAATTGAAGTATATAGTACTACCCAAAATCCAATCCAAATAATGGGTTTTAATTTACCTTTTGGAAAACGTCCAAGGTAAATTAAAACACTGCATGCGAATATAATAAGCTCTAAACCAATTGCGATCGCTCGATTGGATACAAATCCCTTTGGTTCCAAATTCCATAGAGGGTAATTAAAGGTCAAGAAATAATAAAGGATATCGCAAAAATACACATACAAAATACTTGCATGATACCGGCGCCAATTTTTCCAATCCCCCCATCGCAAAGCTGCAAAAAACCAGCCTGCTAATGCTACAATATAAATCATAAATCACACCATATTTCCATGGATTCCCACCTTTTGCTAAATAATAATTAACACTAGAATTCCCTGTTTGTATATGAAGTAATGTAGGAATTAATTAAATAAAATCCATAAGGTTGTTTATTGCAGGAACATCAGATCGGTCGACTTTGAATATTAGTGTGTTAGATAATCTTCCATCATTGTAGAAAGTTTAGGGAATTACAAATAACCTTAAATTAGCACAATTCTTTTTGGAGGGTTAGATTTGGAAATTAGAATAGATGATTTAAGTGGCATGAAAGTTGCAGAATTGGTAAGGGAGCATCTTCAAAGTATGGCAGATAATTCTCCACTTGGGAGTATGCATGCCCTAAATCTTCAACAGTTAAAAAAGCCTGAGATTACGTTCTGGAGTGCTTGGCAAGGAAATGACCTGCTTGGATGTGGTGCATTGAAAGAACTTAACAGTCAACATGGAGAGATAAAATCAATGCGAACATCCACATCCCATCTAAGAAAAGGGGTAGCCAAACGAATTCTTCAACATATTATTGATGAAGCAAAGCGGCGTGGTTACTCTCGGCTAAGCTTGGAAACAGGCTCTATGGATACTTTCGAACCAGCCAGAATATTGTATGCAGGATTTGGATTTCAATTGTGTAAACCGTTTTCAGATTACAAGGATGATCCAAATAGTGTTTATATGACAAAAATATTGTAAATCAAAAGGTTCCTACAAGGGGGGACCTTTTTAGTTTAATTTTTTTAGGAAAATGACAAATTCAGAATCATGTGTTCCATTGTAATAACGTAGAATAGGTCTTTTTCAAAATCACTCTCATCTCAACTAGGGAAATGTTTGGAAATGTGTCATCCTTTATAGTCGTATGTACAAGCCATATATAGCCTCCGTGAATAGCATATAGCGCAGTATTCGTTTGTAAAGGAGGAGATAATCTTGAATAGAAGAAATAATTTTAAATGGTCCGATCCAGTATGGAATGATCCTGGTGCATCACATCTTTACGATGAATTTAAGTGGTCTGGTCCAGCTTGGAATAACTTAGATGCTTCTATCCGACTCGACAACTCCGGTTCGATAACAGAGTCAGGTACAGTCGATTCAACAACATCCAATCCTACTGAGGAATATCTTCAAACAAGCCAAGTTTACGATGGGTATCGGGATAACAGAGTCACTGCATACGATAGAAATCGAGATACCAGTGACCAGAGCCGACATTACAATAGAAATCGGAACATCAGCGCCCAAGAATCCAGATACCGAAGCCGGAAACACAAAAGTAGTCGCGGTTCTAGAAATCGGGACAATGTTGAAGAAATAATTAAAAGGATTCTGGACAAAGATCGGGATGCTAGAGGCCGTAACCGTGGTCGGGACTCCAGAAATCAGGATATAGTAGCGGAGATTATTAGTAAATTTCTTTAAATAGGCATTTAATATAGTCGGTCCATGATTGTAACGGGTTCTGTTTCCGTGTACAAGTTTATAATAAACTTAAAAAAGGGCACAAAAATCTTATCTGAGGATTTAGTTGTCCTTTTTTATTAATTTGTAGGTTTTTTTGTTAAAATAAATGCGTAATTGGTAGAGGAAATCATGCGTAAAAGGCATCGTTACATAAGTTTCCGAATACAAGTTATTTTCGGGAAAATAAACAAATTAAAAGGAAAATAGTAGAGTTTAGTTCTATTCGTTGTGGAAATAACTTTCGATGGGATGAGCCAGAGAATTTGGTTAATGTACGATATGGCCAAGGTGTTTTAAAAAAAATTATACTTTTCCTAATTTAATTATACCATATAAAAAATGGTCAATATAGACTTTTTGTTCGCATTTACTACTGCTAAAATTCAATATGAGATTTGAATGTTAGGGGAGATATAAGATGAGTTCTTTTGTTCTCGGTTTTCAGGAAATGGATAAAACGCAGCTTTTGCTCGTTGGTGGGAAAGGGGCAAATTTAGGGGAGTTATCAAAAATTCAAGGAATGCATGTTCCAGTAGGATTTTGTGTTACAACAGAAGGATACCTAAAAGCCATTGAACAAAACAAAACTTTTCATGCTTTGTTAGAACAACTAACAAACCTAAAAGTAGAGGATCGAGATCAAATTGGAGAAATCAGCAGGAAGATTCGACAAATCCTTTTAGAAGTAGAAATTCCTTCCGATGTTGTGAAAGAAGTTGCTCATTATCTCTCCCAGTTTGGCGATGAGCATGCTTATGCCGTGCGTTCTAGTGCGACTGCTGAAGATTTACCGAATGCCTCTTTTGCTGGTCAACAAGACACCTATTTAAATATCATCGGAATAGAAGCCATCTTAAAGCATATCAGCAAATGTTGGGCTTCCCTGTTCTCGGATCGTGCTGTGATCTATCGAATTCAAAAGGGATTCGATCATCTTAATGTATATATATCCGTTATCGTTCAAAGGATGGTTTTCCCAAAGGCTTCAGGTATTGTATTTACCGCCGATCCGATTACATCTAATCGAAAGCTGCTTTCCATTGATGCCAGTTTCGGACTTGGAGAAGCTCTGGTTTCTGGCTTGGTCTCCGCCGATTGTTATAAAGTGCAGGAAGATCAAATCGTCGATAAGGTAATTGCAGCAAAAAAATTAGCGATCTATGGACAAAAAGAAGGCGGAACAGTGACCGTGCCGCTCGATCCGGAACAGCAAAAGACTCAAACACTTACTGACCAACAAATTTTAGAACTAGCCCGCATCGGAAGACAGATCGAAGCATATTTTGGCTGCCCGCAAGATATCGAATGGTGTCTGGCGGATGATACATTTAATATACTCCAGAGTCGACCAATCACAACGCTTTTCCCCATCCCTGAAGCAAGTGATCAAGAAAATCATGTCTACGTATCTGTCGGTCATCAACAAATGATGACCGCGCCCTTTAAACCATTGGGCTTGTCTTTTCACCTATTAATAACTCCTGCACCTATGCGTAAGGCTGGCGGAAGGTTGTTTGTGGATGTCACACCCATGTTGGCTTCACTTGACAGCAGAAACATGTTATTAAATACCATGGGACAACATGATCCGCTCATGAAAGACGCACTTACGACTGTTGTAGAGCGAGGAAATTTTATAAAATCGTTACCAAATGATCAAAAAGCACCGAGTCCCAACAGAAACAATACAGATATAACAGAAAAAATCGAAAATAATCCGACCATTGTGCATGAGTTGATTAAGCGCAGTCAAACGTCGATAGAAGAGTTAAAACAAAACATTAAATCGATATCAGGATCAGATCTATTTGATTTTATTTTGGAAGACATCAAAGAGTTAAAGAAGATTTTATTTGACCCACAAAGTACAGCTGTTTTTATGACTGCTATAAATGCTTCACATTGGATCAATGAAAAAATGATGGAGTGGTTAGGTGAACAAAACGTAGCAGACATACTTTCTCAATCTGTTTCAAACAATGTTACTTCGGAAATGGGTCTAGCATTATTGGATGTCGCAGATGTGATTCGCCCATATCCAGAAGTAATTGATTATTTACAACAAGTTAAAGATGATAACTTTTTGGAAGAACTGGTTAAGTTTAAGGGAGGACAGGAAGCACGGGATGCTATCTATGATTATCTCAACAAATATGGAATGCGATGCAGCGGAGAAATCGATATGACGAAAACTCGTTGGAGCGAGAAACCAATTACACTTGTCCCCATGATTCTCAGTAACATCAAAAATTTTGAACCTAATGCCGGCAAGCGGAAATTTGAGCAAGGGAAACAGGAGGCTTCAATAAAAGAACAAGAGTTATTAGTTCGATTGAAGCAATTGCCGGATGGTGAACAAAAGGCCAAAGAGACAAAACGAATGATTGATCGTATTCGTAATTTCATTGGGTATCGTGAATATCCAAAATACGGCATGGTTAATCGCTACTTCGTTTATAAGCAGGCAATAATGAAAGAAGCCCAACGACTCGTAAAAACGGGCACAGTTCATGAAAAAGAAGATATATACTACCTCACTTTTGACGAACTTCACGAAGTCGTACGCACCAATCAACTGGATTACCGGATTATCAGCAAACGAAAAGACGAGTACAAATTATATGAAAAATTAACTCCCCCACGTGTGATCACTTCTGATGGTGAAATCATTGCAGGTGAGTACAAACGAGAAAATCTCCCAGAAGAAGCGATCGTAGGGCTGCCTGTTTCTGCAGGAGTTATAGAGGGAAGAGCACGTGTCATCTTAAATATGGAAGATGCTGATCTAGAAGATGGAGATATATTAGTCACCCCCTTTACTGACCCTAGCTGGACACCATTGTTTGTATCCATAAAAGGCCTAGTCACCGAAGTAGGTGGACTGATGACTCATGGAGCGGTTATTGCACGTGAATATGGCTTACCAGCAGTTGTTGGGGTGGAAAATGCCACTAAACTGATTAAAGATGGACAACGAATTCGCGTACATGGAACGGAAGGGTATATCACCATATTGTAATGGCCGAATACGCGCAGATTCAATTAGCAGCATCGCACCAGAGGTTACCAGAGCGGTTTCTACCATCCCTATCTAATAGAATTAAACTAGGGGCAGCACCAAGATACAGAAAAAACAGCGATAATACAATCAATTCCAAATAATTTCTGAGGCGACGAAAAAATACCTTTTCGTCGCTTCGCCGATTTTATGCCATTAAAGATTTACTCGGCGGAATTTCAAAATGTGGTCAGCAGCTTGGGTATATAAATTTGTGATTATTATTACTTAAGAGGGGCTTATATCGATTTATCAGGTTGCAACAGCAGCCTCAGTTTATTCGAACGAGGAAGTTGAACAAAAAATGGATTCAATGAAGAAAATTTTTGGGATTACAGCGCCAAAATGAAAAGGACCAAACAAAATAAATCCTGGTCCTTTTAGTATTCTACTTATCTTAATCTTACTTTTGCTAAGTCATGTTGTATAACATTATTGCCTTCTTCCGGATTAAATGGAGAAGCACTTAATCCAAAAACATTGGTAACAAGATCTCTATCGTCTGGACGTATGATTCTGACTTCATAATCGAAAGTAGAAGCAGGTAGTGGCGATGATCTAAATTCTCGTCTTGTATTTGGAGGTACTGTTTGAGTGGTGGGGTCTAACATCGGTATAATAACAGGAGAACCTTATCACAAGTAGTCGTAAAGCAGAGGGTCGAATTAAATATCGATAGCAAAATGCTGAATTTTTAATATAGAAGGCTATTTTTTAAGTGTAATAAAACGGCTGCTTTTTGCTGCCGTTTTATTTATTATTGATTTACATTTTCGACTGCTTCAGCTTTTGCAAGATAGAAACTGTATTCAGTTCCTTTTTGTTTTTGAGCTATAAGCGTAAATTCAATAATTTCACCGAACTTAAATTCTGGAATCTTGCCACTACCAAAGAATTTATGAACCTCACCGTTCACTTGGACATTTAATATACACATCTTTTTTTTGTTAATCTTGGTAGTAAAATGTCCGCAAGTAATGACACGTCCTTTACCTTTTAAAAACATACATTCACTCCTATTCCTATCTTTTAAAGACAATTAAATGATAAACCATTTTTTAAATTTGTGTTAAAAAAGGCGGATAAAAATAAAATTGTGAACATTTGTACTTAAACTAATGGTTCAAGATAGTCTAATTTAACAGTAAAAGAGTGGACGATATAGAAACGCTTTATTGTATACAATGAGGATATTTTTGATAATTTTGCTAAACATAATAAAAAATATTCTTGTGGAGGATATTGGAATGTTTAGTAAGGGGACAAAAATAACAACTTTATTTTGGATAGCGATATCAGGTATATTTTTAACAACTATAAATTCAATAATACTAGGTATTATGGGAATTAAATCAATGCAAATGATAACCTATATCTATCGTCAAAATAAGAAGCGTGACCGACAGTGAATTCACATACTGTCCATTAATTACCCGTACCCTGCGATTTAATCTGGGATTAAATATATTAAATTAGTTGAGTATCGCTTATTAATTGCGAACAAGTATAATCAACATTCTAATGGAATGTTAGAATAATGAAGGAAGGTTATTGATTTATGGAGCATAATCCAAAGCTTACTTCTTCAGAGGTTGCTGCATTATGGAGTGCATATATGCAAAATTCTATGTCCTACTGTATAGTTCAGCATTTTGCAAAAGTTAACGAAGACAATAGTATGACGGACATTATTCAAACAGCTTTAACAAATTGCAATTTTGTTATAGGTGAAGTTAAACGAATCTTTGAAAAAGAAAAGCATGCTGTACCAATTGGTTTTACACAAGAAGACGTTAACCTTAAAGTTGGTCGTATCTACTCTGACCTTTTTACACTAAGATACATAAAACACATGGCAGCTGCTGGGACAGCAGCTTCAGCTACATTTCTTGCAGTATTGGCTAGAAAAGATGTAAGGAGTGTCTTTTCAAAAACGTCGGAAATGTTTATGAAATTATTCAATGAGGCATGTGACATACTACTGGAAAAGGGTGTATTGGTTCGTTCTCCTATTATACCTCCAATGGATAAAGCGGAATACTTACAAAGTGAATCATTTTTATCTGGGCTAATAGGTCAACATCGTCCTTTAACAGTAGTAGAAATGGCAAACATTTCTATTAATTGCGAGACAAATTCTATTGGCAGAACATATTTGGGCGGCTTTTCACAAACAGCTAATTTACCTGAAGTTAGGAAATACATGGAGAGGGGGATGGAAATAGCAGCAAAACATGAGACTGTTTTTAGAGATATATTCGATAAAGAGGGGATTCCTTTTCCAACTACTTGGGATTCAACTATTTCAAAATCATCTGATGCGGCATTTTCAGATAAGTTAATGATGTTTCAAGTTACAAGTTTAACTGCCATTAACATTGCGGCATATGGAGCATCAATAAGTACAAGTCTTAGAAAAGATTTAGGCGGACATTACACTAGACTAATGGCTGAAATAATCGATTATGCAACTGATGGTATTAAATTAATGATTAAAAACAAGTGGCTGGAACAACCACCACAAAATACAGATAGGGAAGCCTTAAGAAAAAGGGCAACCTTTTAACAAACTAGAACGGTTTTGCATGAAGATGCAACCGTTCTAGTTATTGTTTTTCCTAATTCCCGCAAATTTAGACTTTTCTAATTGAATTAAATATTCCTTATTTCGTTTTAAATGCTCAATTTTTCGTCTTTCGATTTCATCCATAGATATATTCCCATCTTTAATTTCAGAAGGGGAAAAACCTAAAAGCTCCAAAAAGCCAATTAATTCTCGCTTTTTAATGTGTTTCATCTTAATCTGAAATAATTCATTATAAATTGTTTCAGAATCAATAGAATCAAGTGTATCATATAAAGCTTTTTTCTCTTCATACTCTTTTAATAATTTCTCTTTTTCTTTTTGCTGCTTTTCATATTCTTGTTTAGACATATTCAAAATATCATTAGGCGTTTCAAACTCTTCGTCATAAAACATCTTTATTGATGAATTGATATATTCTTTTAAATTTTCCATTAAATCATCTTGGCAGATTGAATACCGTTGTATCAGTAAATCAGTTAAATCATATGGGGAAACAGAAGATAACAAATCTTTATATTTTTTAATTGAATTTGTATTTTTTAAATTACTAAATTCTTCAGGTGCATCAATAAATAATTTTACCATAGAACGCTCCTTTTGTTTTGTAACCATTTTCCAATCAGGTTTGATAAATTGAATCCCTTGTAATATATCCTCAGGTGAGTCCAAGTAAGCTTTTATTGAATCAGAATCACCTTTCAATTCTAATTCAATGCGCCACAGAGGAGAATTTGAAGCTATAATTTTTTCTTCGTACGTTGTTATTTTTTCTCCTTTATTTAATCTGTTTTTGATTTCTTTGACTTTATCGTAAATTCTTACCATATAATCTGATTCTCGAGAGCCAATGTAATAAGTCTCTATATTCCCATCATTACCAATAATAAGGTGAATTTTCCTAACTTTATTATTTTGAATAATCATATAATCAGATAATTTAGTTTCAATATCAAAAGCAATGTCAATTCTAGTGAATCCAACATTTTTTACTAAAGGTAAAATTTTATCTTTAAAGTATGTTATTTGCTCTATTGATAATTTATTAGGATTAAATTCAAATTTAACATCTCTAGAATTTTTAAACTTTTCCTTATTTGTAAATATAAAGGTAATATCATTGAAAATCTTACCTTTAGGATATTTAGTAATCCCATTTTCAATTACAATTAAAGGATTCCCTTCGACTAGAGATTCAGATGTAACCATTTTTTGGAACAATAAATGAGAACCATAGGTAAAATTACCCATTAAGGCTATTCTATCAATTGAAACATTACATTTTATTGGTATTGGGTTATCTAGTAAATTAAGCCATTTGTTTAAATCTACCACCAAAAAACCTCCTAAAAAATTACCGCTGGTAAGGTGCAACCGGCTATTAGAATAGCCGGTTAAATACTACCGCCTCACTTCGTTCGTTGCTACAAGTCAAAAATAAAAATAGTCTGAAAAAAATGACTCTTTTTATTTTATGACTTATAAGTGTTTTGAATTTTTTCCTTATGTGATGACGATTAATAGTTTTTATCTATTTTTTTAAAATCCTTTTTTTATTACTAAGTTTTTTAGGAGGCGGCTCAAAGGTGCAGATAGCGTTATTGTGGTCCGCTCTGCACTTGAGCCATCTCCTGAAAAAACTTAATCAATTAGATGATTCTCTTATTTCATTAAAAGAATAAAGAGCTGCAAAACCTCTGTATCCTTCCAATCGAACAAACCCCTTTATCATTTCTTGTTTTTGTTCATCATTTAATTTAATCCCTAGAAGCAAAAGTTGACTACGAGTACAAAAATCAAAGGGTATTCCAGTATCATCCTTCTTTGTAAAGTCGTATATAGGAAGACCATAACTTTGTACTTGCTTAATTGAAAACATTCCGTTTTTATTTGGTAACATGTTTTTCCCTCCATAAAACAAAAATCTATATATCTTTTAAACGTAAATAGATAAATGTCAATATATTTTTAATGTTTTGAATAAACTTTGTTTTTGTTTTTCAAAAAAAAATAACGAAACTTAAGTTTTTTAAATTTATTTTTGTTAATTTTATTTTACGAATTCGAAATAAGCGCTTATTAAAAATTCACCTGTATTCATAATTAATATCTTGGAGGGTCAAAAAATGTTTTTTTCAAATATGGAACATCAAAATAATTACAATCTATTAATGTCGAAGTATCGTCTAAAAAGTGGTGAGGATACTCAATATGAATCCAATATATATATGTGTTCATACCCACCAATCTTTGATTGTATCGAGGATTTAAGTGACATTGATTATTCCTTTGGTCCACTTTTTTACTTTACAGTTTGGGATGATGAAGAGGAGACCCATGTTGTCTCAGCACCTGGACTTACGGGGTCGACAAGAAGGATGGTTGAACTCGGATTAAGTTGTTATAACGGGTTTCCAATTGGATTAGATGACCTGTTTTCTTCTATCGCAAGTGAGGAGCTAAAAGAAGTAGTGTTTACAACAATGAAAATACGTGCAAGAAAAATATAAAAATTGCCAGTACATAAAACAATATAAAATCTTTGGAGGTCATCATGAATACCACACTTGAAAAAACGGAATTAATTATTCCAACAACTGAGGAATTAAAAAAGGTCGAATTAATTAATGTATTAGCAGGATTAATCAAAAAATATGCCAATGAAAAGGAGGAAAAAGGAAATGAATAAGGTACATGCGGCAATCTACATTAGAGTTTCAACGGAGGAACAAAAGAATAACTTGCCCCTAAAGGCTCAGGAATCTGCGATAAGAGACTATGCTGAAAGAAAGGGATTTTATGTATTCGATGCATATTGCAATGATGGGGGAATCTGGGGAAGATTCAAAGAAACCGGATGTATTAATGTTTATTGATAAACATTTAACTCCTGTATTTGATTATTGAGTTTTGAGCCACTCCATTACATCATCGTGAGCCACTTGGGAATTCACATCAGGATGGTTTCGATTGGCAATAAGCCTATCATGCCTCTCACTCCATTTCAATACGGTGTTCTAACTGGAAATGGAGTGGCTCACGTTTCATAAGCGATGCGGCTCAATATAATGTGAGCAAAAATAACCCCATTTAACAAAAGCTGATTATTACGTCTATTGATACTGTTTTAAGCTAGACAATAGGATTATTCAAAAAATCTACCAATGAAAAGGAGCATAAATGAAATGAGTAAAGTACGTGCGGCAATCTACATTAGAGTTTCAACGGAGGAACAAAAGAATAACTTTTCCCTAAAAGCACAGGAATCTGTGATAAGAGACTATGCTGATAATAAAGGGATGGAGATATACGATGTATATTGCGATGATGGATATTCCGGAAAGGATTTTAATAGACCGGATGTACAAAGGATGTTTAAGGATTTAAGTGAGGATAGATTTACAATCATCTTAGTATGGAAGGTAGACCGCTTGTCACGGAAAAATACGGATGTATTAATTTTTATTGATAAACATTTAACCCCATATAACAAAAAGCTGGTTATCACGTCTATTGACATTGATTCCAGCACGACAACAGGATATATGTTTATCTCATTACTCAGTACCTTTGCAAGTTATGAACGGGCAACCATCATAGACAGAGTAAATTCTGGCATGCAGAAAAGGGCAGAAGAAGGACTTTGGAACGGTGGAACAGTCCTCGGTTATGATAGTGTAGAGAAATTTTTAGTTGTAAACGAGGTTGAGCAGAAACTTGTCGAGGATATTTTTACCATGCGCGCAAATGGTCTTGGATTCAAAGCAATAGTGAATATTTTAAACAAAAGAGGAGAAAAGACCAAGAATAAGAATCCTTTTAGTATTTCAAGTGTTAAATTTGTTCTCAAAAATCCCTTATACATCGGTAAAATAAGGTGGGGCGAGCATAGGGAATTGAATGAGAAAAGTCAAAAAGGGAAGTCGGAGCCATTATATATTGATGGAATACACACTCCAATTATCAGTTTAGATTTATGGGAAAAGGTTCAAAAGGTTAACCAACTCCAAGAAGAAGCTTTCTCCAACAATCGAAATTTTAAAGGTGATTTTTTCCTATCAGGCATATTAAGATGTCCAAAATGTGGTGCAGGAACAGTTATGTGTATGACTAAAAAACGAGATGGTGAAGGCTACCATCTCTACTATATGTGTCAATCATACCATTCCAAAGGGAGAACAGCATGTAGCACCAACCTAATTAAAAAAGATGTAGTAGAACAAAAGGTGTTAAGTGTGATTTCGGAATTAATACAAAATGAAGAAATCATTAATAAAATTATTCAAAAGTTAGATTCCGAAAAAGAAGATACTTTTGAGCCGGTATATAAAGAATTTGAAATTTATCAGGCAAAGTTAAATTCACTATTAAGTAAACAGATAAAATTGGATAGTGATTACTTTGATGAGAAAATTGAGACCCAACTATATAATCGCTTGTCCAATGAGTTACAAATTCAAATTGATGAATTTAAAAAGAAGGTTTCTAAACAAAGCCGAGAAATTGAAAAAGTATCTGCGCAAAATAATATCAATAAAGAAGTAGTTGTTGCTGCCCTACATAACTTTAATGAATTATTCAATAAAGCAGATAGTGAAGAAAAGAAGATGCTTATTCGAGCATTAATAAAGGAAATACACATGGAGAACAACCGGAAGGATATAAAGAAAATCACCTTCTGGTTTTCTTCCGAAAGTGTTTTACCATCTAATGAAGCGAGCAGAACCGCTTGACCAGTCAAACATGAAAACACTAACTGTAAAAGTGTCATCTGGATCAACATTCATGGCTTCCACAACGATAAATTGGGTCAAAGAGTTTCTTCGTAACACGCCAGTTGATAAAATAATATTATCATAGGTATGGCTCATATTTTTGCCTCTCTTCATTCTTATTTAGACAAGTTGTCCTATGATATAAAATGATTTTTTTGAAAGAAAAGAAACGGTTAAATCACCATTTTTTCATAAACTAGAGTAGTTTATTTATTGGCTTTGTTATTATTCATTTGTGATTTTCGTGTAGGTAAGAAAATTCATAGGCTGAGAATTTCCGGCTATTGTATATAGAGGAAGTTTAAGAAGCAGACATTAGCGGAGATATTCCGATTAACTGCTTTAAATAAGACAAAATCCAAAGATTTGGATCATATAAAAGGAAAAACTTCCTTTATTTTTAAGGAAATAGGGGTATTTCCCAAATTAAACGGAATTTTACCGTTTATTTTTCAAACACAATGAAATCAAGCTATAACAGAGAATATATATTAAATGAGATCAAGCAAGCCCTTTTAAACTCTTAGATGGTGCCCTCTTATAAATTCAGAAGTAGTAATGAACTTAATTAATGTTCCTATTCCAATGAATTAGTACATAAAATATACGATTTTACTTTTTTCTTCTACGAGGTGGGCAGGTTTTTTCAATAAAGAAGTAGATGTAGCTCTGTAATAAAGATTGTTCAATTATATTAAAATGAGATGAACTCAGGTGTTTAATGATAGTACCCGTTTGTGTATAATTAGAAGAATATTCTGGTAATTAATATTTCTACGGGGTGGGATTATTATGGAAAAACACGAATATGAGTGGGTAAAACAAACGAGACAGATATTACTAGACCAGTGTAAAGAATTGAAAGAAAATGATTTTACAAAAGAGTTAGGATTTGGCTTTCAAAGTGTAAGAGATACTTTAGTTCATGTGGCGGGTTGTTATCATGCTTGGCTGGGTTCTTTTGTGCTTTCAAAAACAACTTCACCGTTATTACCAAAGGAAGTTATCAATGTTATGCAAATTGATGATATTCAAAGTTATTTTCAACAAGCGGATGTATATGTAGATACTGTATTTGAACAATTCGCTGATCAATTTGATGTTATGATCGAAAAAGAGTCTTCTTGGAAAGTAGGGAGTGGGACGATAAGAAAAACACCACACCAATTACTAATCCATTCTATTACACATGAATTTCATCATAAAGGGCAAATTGTAGCAATGCTACGTCTGCTAGGTTACATACCTAAAAATACAGACATTTTGGGGCTGTCTGAAAAAGAATTCGTTAAATAATAAGAAAAGAGCTATTAAATAGGGTACTTTAGCTAAAGAAAAAACATTATATTTAGAACATTAAGAAAACACCACGATTGGTGTTTTCTTAATGTTATTTAAATTTCTATTTAGATACATCTCTGAATTATTTAAAAAGATTTGCGATCCCTGCAAATGCCAAAATTCCAAATACTATTCATTTCTATTCCTAGTATATAAATAAGCAACATAATCAGTCATAATTCCAGAATACCCCAATTGTCGCAACATTGCCGTTATATTTCCACGATGATAGGTTCCATGATTAACAACGTGCTGCACCAATTCATAAAAATGGGTGTGCAGCTTGCCAAAATGAGGGTGCTCGGGGCAAATGGCTTGCTCGAGATTCTCATGACTTTCTAAAAATGCTTTGAATTTCTTGGATAAGTCTAAGAATAACAGTTCAATCTGCTCCAAACTTTTTCCTTTTGTATTCTCGATGTGCTGTTTTCTAGTTTCAGCAATTTCAGCAAAACTGTCACCAGACAACACAGATAACCATGTTTGATCAGTAGCATAAATATGTATGAACACATCTGCTATAGAAGGGAAAACACTTTGAATCTCCTGATGGTAAAGCTCCTTTGGCAGTCCCTTTAAATGCTCCAAAACTCTTTGATTAGCCCATACGTGAAAATCATATAATTGTAAAGTATGTGATCTCACTTCAAAATCCTCCCTTTATTCATCTATATCTTAGTTCTTAAAAAGAATATTCCTCAAACTATTAAAAAAGTCCTTCCAAAGAAGTGATAATCTTTCAGTCCGGAACAATATTAGTGATGTCAATTCTAGTATTAAGAAAACCAATATTTTTACCTATTATGTGAAAATATTGTAAACTATTAATAAAGAAAAGATCGATACTTCGGGGTAGAAGAAGGAGAATAATTTATGACAGAAAAATCAAAAGCAGCTTTAGCTGAAGAAATATTAAGTAGGCACACAGAGTTGGAGGATATGAAGCTTAGTCTTTATGGTACAGAAATTAAATATAAAGGTTCTTATACAATTGTAGACCGTATAGAAGGTTTAGACGTTAGACTGTATGTTCAAGAAGAAGATGGCGGTCTGTCAAACTATATAAAGATACCACTTCAAGAACTACTTCCATATTTAAGGTAGTAAAGGAATTGTAGGTGCTGTAACTTTAGGCCCTCTTGGTTTGGTCGGAGGATTGGTAGATAGCAAAAAATCAGTAAAACGCTGTGGTAGTTGTGGTTACTCTTTTTAATCTGTACATTCATTTGCCCCCTCAACTAGAGGGGATTATTTATATATTCCTTTATGCCGAAAGGGATTTTATGGAATATCTCAACAATTTAAAATTCTTCTTAGTACTTAATGGTTTATTGGCAAAGCATAGCTCTTCTTTTTCCAAGCAAATTGAAAATTCCTCACAAGAAATATTTGGGAATTAGACGAGTAATTCCAACCATATGATAAAGGTGAGGTTCCATTACTTTATGGAAGGAGGGAGTCTATGTTAACCGCATCTCACTGGATTTTTTTGATTGTGGTGATTTTGGTCATCATAGGGATGGCAATGCGGCGAGGTGTCATACCGCTTTGTATTTTAGGGACCTTTCTTATGGGCTGGGTATTCACTAGGGATTTCGTAAAAGGAATTCAGGTTGTGTATAACGCCAACCTGCAAAGTGCGGAAGAATTGTTAGGGATTATTATTATTATAGGGCTTATGATTGCATTATTGAGATTGCTTGAGCAAATTGGAGCCGATCAGCTCGTGTTAAAACCATTTCGCCAGTTATTTAAAGGTCCAGGCAGTGCATTTTGGGGAACGGGTTTGATAAAAGGGATCATCTCTGCTTTTGTCTGGCCAACTCCAGCCACTATGATGGTTGGACCCATGATGATTCCCATTGCTTTACGTGCTGGATTGCCAATTATTGGTGTCGCCATGACGATGAACCTTTTCGGGCACGGAATCGCGTTATCAGGAGATTTCATCATTCAAGGTGCCCCGAAGCTCACGAGTTCTGCAGCTGGAGTGGGGATTATGGATTTGATTATAGCAAGTGTCCCTTTGGTAATCGTTACTGGATTAGTTAGTCTTATTTTATCTTATTGGTTTTTACGGCGGGATATGAAGAACGGATTGATTGTGATTGATCAATTAGTGGAAGAAAAAAGTCAGACTGAGTTTAGTTATGCCTCTAAGTTTGCGGCTATTGTCGTTCCTCTTGCCTTCATCGCTTCCATTATTCTAACCATCACCTTATCCCTAAAGGGAGGAGATGCGAGTGCTCTCATTGGCGGGGTAAGCTTACTCCTCTTCACCATTATTGCTCTCATCGAACATGGAAGAAAAGCCTATGAAGTCGTTATGAAGAATCTCCAGGAAGGTTTCATTTTCTCCATCAAAATTTTCGCTCCTGTTATTCCTATAGCTGGATTCTTCTTTATGGGGTCACCTGATATTTCACCGCTGATTCTAGGGAAAGGTGCCCCAGGTTATTTGTTTGATCTTGGTAATGCACTAGCCAACCATGTTCCTTTATCGGCTATTCCTGTTGCCATTATTGTTGTTTTAGTAGGAATTATTGCTGGCCTTGATGGATCTGGATTCTCAGGTCTCGTACTGGTAGGAACATTAGCTCAAGCACTTGGTAAACCTATTGGCGTGAATGTTGCCGTACTAGCTGCATTGGGTCAAATGGGTTCTATTTGGAGCGGTGGTGGAACGATTGTTCCGTGGGGAGTTCTGGATATTGCCGGTGTAACGGGAGTTGAACCAGAGACACTGACTAGGCGGAATTTCCTTCCTGTTATCATTGGTTTAGCTGCTGCAACGATCGTAGCAATTATGATGATGTAAGGATGAAAAGAGGATACCACAAAAGGTCGGTACAAAATGGAGTATCCATTGCTAAAAGTAATCTATACGCAATTAATACATTTATTTAGTGAGCATTGATTGGTACAATGCAATGCTACAGATGTTCGTGCATCTGTAGCTCTTTTTTTTAATAGTCCTTAAAAAAGTAGAAGGCATACTAAAGTGCAACAAGGTTTAAAATTTAGTTAAGAAACTTACTAATTTTTCCAAAACGCTATAATTCATTCGTAACTTTAGAGTAAAAATAGTATAGAAAAAAAGTATGAGGAGATAAATGATAAAGTAGAAAGGAATGTTGAAAAGAAAAAGTGGACAAAGAAAAAAATGCATCTTTTTTAACTTTAGTAATAGTAATTGCAGCAACCCTTGTATTTACGTTCATTGGTTTTCAAATGCTTTCTCATAATCCTAACGTTCACAATCAAAGATATTGGATTATGAGCCGTTCATCCGCAATAGCTTCGTATATTATTTTAACTTTTGTAGTTGTGCTAGGAAACCTACTGAGTAATCCAAGAAATAAAGATCGGTGGAAATTATCAAAATACCTATTGCCTTGGCATCAAGCTCTGATAGCTGCAACATATAGCCTTGTCATTTTGCATCTTTTCTTTACTGCAATAGATCCAAAGTCAGTTGTCAGTTTTAAACAAATGTGGTTTCCGATTTTTTCAGCATATCATCCATATCCTATGTTGGCAGGAGCCATGGGACTTTATTTACTTATTTTAATTGGATTTACTGCTTCAATTAGAAAAAAATTTAAACAATGGCTTAATATCCATCGAATTTCCGTAACAATTTGGTTTTTAGTAACGTATCATGCATTTATTGGGGGTTCAGACTCTCATGCATTTATTTTAGTATATGGAATATCAACATTGTTGACATTTGGAACATTTTTTTACCGTCACTGGGCAGTAAAAAAACGTAAAGTGAAAAGACAGTCCTGACTGGACTGTCTTTTGTTAATTTCAAGATGCTCTTGTTGTAGATTGTACAACCGGTGGCGCAGCAGAAACGACGAAAGAATGCTGAGCTACTTTAGGAACAGGGACAGCTACAGCAGTTGTTTTGCGGCTTACACTACTTGATGATGAATAGACCGGTGTTGAAGCGGAAGAATGAGTTTTATGAATGGAATTAGATATGGTTTTGATTTGGTTTTGGATTTGAGTAATATCTGAATTTAAGGCACTAATTTGAGTGTTTTTTTTGTTTACATCGTTTGTAATCTTATTATAAGTAAGCTCTAATTGGTACAATTTTTGGTTCTCATTATTTAACTTTTTAATTAAGTTATTTCGTTCCTGGATTTTTTTCTTGTATGCACTCTGTTGCTGATTTGTAGTTGTTACTTGCGCTGCAACGTGATTAAGTATACCGGTATATAATCCACCAGCGGTAATAATTCCTATTACTGAATACCTCAAAACTTTATTCATCAACTTCACCTCGTATCTTCTGTCTCATCAGAAGTAATTATAATAAATTAGTTTTTAATTATTTTTTTGAGAAGAGTGCATATTTTTTACTTTTGTCGTTAAAGTATTTTTTTTGGAAATTAAATTTGCATATTGATTATTGGTGGATGCTTGAACTTTCATTTCTTCAGCCAAACTACTTTGCATTTTTTGAACTTGTTCTTTCACACTTGTAGTTTGTTTTTGTAATTGAACATCAGAAACAGCAGGATAATCGGTAGGTTTGCTGTACTTAAGATAGTGTTGAAATTCTATATAAGAACTACCAAAAAATCCAAAAGTGAATAATACTAACATGCAGCGTTTAAAAATGGTAGAAGCCATGAAATCCTCCTTAAAAATAAGTAACTTATTTTTAATACCACTTAAATTATTATCTATCTGAAAACGAAAAACCTGAATAGAACCAAGATATTTTCGGGGTTAATTCAGTAGAATACTGAATTTCTTTTTGGTTATTAATCGAAATATGAGGTAAGAATGGAATTGCTATATTTTTTTGTTCATCTTGAATGAAAAGACATTTTGCATAAACCTCAGCATCCACACATGTTTTCCCAAGTGCAATGACACTCACAATATTCCCTTGATAAGGTTGGTGGCTCCATGGGTTGATAAGGTGATGAACGGATTGATTATTGTGTTCCCATTTATTTTTCCATACGGAACTTGTACAAATAGCAGTTTTTTCACCAGAAATTCTTAATGCCATAGACAAGTCATTTTCTGAATGAATGGGATCTTCCACTCCAATGTTCCATGGGCTGCCGTCTTCTTGTGTTCCATTAACTACCATATCCCCTCCGGCGTTGATGAAATAGCCGAAAAGGTCGTTTTTGTATTGGCGTTCAATTAAATTGGATAGATGATCCGCGGTATATCCTTTTCCAATTCCGCCCAAGTCAATAGGAGTTGAGAACTTAACTTGTCCAAGGTTGTTCCATTCGAATAAGTAATCTTGAGATGGGGCTTGAGGAACTTTGGAACCTGCATACCCCAATTGGACCAAATCAGAAAGGACTCTAGGGTCGAAAGTACCTTTCATTTCAAACCACTTTTCTTCTGTTCTATTTAAAACATGGGACATAACATCTGATACACTGTTCCATTTGTGAATGTTTCGATTTAAAAAAGTAAGTTCACTTGATTCACGAAAGCGAGACATGATTTGTTCAAGACGTTCTGTTTCGGAATTCAAAATGGTTAATTGATCATAAGGAATTTCATATTTTGAATCAATTCGGATTTCAAATGTCGAATTCATTGCACGAAATGTGAACACCTGTGATGGCAATTGTATTCATCCTCTTTTATAGAAAAACGGCTTAAACCGGTTTTTCATGAGTTATTTATCAATGAATGCTCCATTCATTGTTTCAAACATATTCCGTTCAGCAGTGATGATAATACAAAATATTTATACTGTTGCAAAACCGAGTTCTAGCAAGATAAGACTGCAAGAAGATGTTTTGGTATGACATATTTTGAGTATAACATGAATTATTTTAAGTTATTATTGGAAAATATCAACAAACCACTAGATGTAAGTTTTCTTTAACGAATACAAACGATGAGCAGGGATCAATAACGTTGCTTTATTTATATAAATTGCCCATAAAATGATTTATCTTAAGAATAGACGTTCTTTTGTTAAAATAGGGTAATAAAATCAAATAGAATAGGGATAACAAACTATTGAAACTTAAGTTTATTTGATGGTTGATCAATAATTTATTAACTAATTTCATTTTTCTTAAGAGATGAGACGGTAAGGTTGCCAGATAAAAAGGGAAGGGGCAGTTATATGCATTTTAATATGAAAGAAGCGATTGAAATTCTTGAACGGACACCCCAAACATTAAAGTATTTTTTATCAGGTTTATCGGAGGGATGGTTGTACTGTAATGAAGGGGAAGGTACTTGGAATGCCTCTGAAGTGATTAGCCATCTGATCGAGGGAGAGAAAGAGAATTGGATACCTAGATTAGAATTCATTCTAAAGGAAGGGGAAAATAACCCGTTTCCTCCTTTTGACCGTTATTCGCATTTAAATGAAAAGGTGGAAAGGTCGATTGAGCAAAAGTTGCTTGAATTTAAAAGGATCAGAACAGAAAATATAAACAGGTTGAAAGTCCTAATTAATACCGAGTCTCAATTGCATTTGACAGGGTATCACCCTGCATTTGGTACGGTGAAAATAAGCGAATTACTTTCTACTTGGGTGGTCCATGATTTAACACACATCAGTCAAATTGTACGGGTAATGGCAGATAGATACAGGACAGATGTAGGCCCTTGGAAAGAATATTTAGGAATATTGAAGAAGTAATGAAGCTGTAAGTGTTTATCATGCTTGCGAAATGGTGTTGGGTTTTAAAAACGGAATTTCTATTAGGTACTCTTGTCCCTAGTAGAATTCCGTTTTTTATGTTCTATGTTTATATTTTTGTCTTAATAAATAAATTCCAGTGAACCAAATTATTTGGCGATTTGTTTTATAATGGTTGCTAAACGTTTTAGCCCATACTCTAACTCTGCTAGAGATGCAAAAGAGTAGGAAATGCGCAAGTATTGTTCGGCTTGATGATCATAAACATTTCCAGGATTCAATAATAGGCCTTCCAAAAGTGCGGTTTCAAATAAATATCGAATGGATATTGATGGTATTAACCGGACCCAAACATAAAATCCTCCCCTTGGTTCCCCCCATTCTGCTAGATCAGAAAAATACTGATTAAGAATATTCAAGGTGAAATCTCTTCGAATTTTTAGCTCATTTCTTAATTCAATAAGATGTTGAACATATAATCCACTAGAAAACCATTCTACTGCTGCCCATTGAGATAAAGAACTCGATCCATAATCCGTTTGCATTTTAATATCTGCTAAGTGATCGATAACTGGTTCTGGGCCAACTATCCAACCGATCCGAAGACCGGGGCTTAATGATTTGGACAAACTACCCAAATACAGGACAAGCCCGTTTTTGTCGAAAGCCTTAAGCGGTTTTGGAGGCTGTTCATTGAACCATAATTCCCTATAAACATCATCTTCAATAATAGGTAATTGTTCTTGCTGACAAATCTTTAATAATTGTTCGCGTCTTTCTGCACTCATTACGGTTCCAGTAGGGTTGTGAAAAGAAGGAATGGAATATAGCAATGCACCTTTATGTGTTTTTTTGTAATGAGAAAGATAATTGGCTTCCATTCCATCTTGATCCATAGGAATACCAACTAAACGGATACCTGCGGATTGGAAGACATTTATGGAATGAAGATAGGACGGTTTTTCGGTTAAAACCGTAGAACCTTTATGCAATAAGCCGAGACTGATAAGCTGCAGGGCTTGTAATGCACCTGATACGATCAAAATGGAAGAAGGAGATGCTTGAATGCCGGTGGTCATTAAATATTTTGAAATTTGTTCTCTTAATGGCATCAATCCCTTTGATTCTCCATAGCCATAAGAAATCTCCTTAGTAGACAATTCTTTTATAACTTCTTTCATGGAATGAACAGGAATAAGAGTTGGAGATAATTCTCCAGTTCCCAATCGTATCATGTTTGGTATAAATTCAGCTTGATTTATTTCTTGAATGGTTGGTAAATTGGGTTTGTGAATTCCGAAAGTTACATATGAACGCCAATCTGGAGGAGGAGTTGTTGCTAATAGATTCCATGTATTATTGGTTACTCTTGTTCCGCTGCCGCTTTTTCCTTGTATAAGACCTTCTGCTGTTAATTCTTCATATGCTGTTACCACTGTACTTCTATTAACACCCAAAGCCTTGGCTAAGGTGCGCTGGGGCGGGAGTTTATAACCGATTGTCCATTCACCATTTGCGATTTTCCCTTTAATAAAATCTGTAATTTGTTTATGTACGGGTACTGGAGATGACTTATTTGGTTTCCAATCAGTAGTAAACATTAAAAAATGGTTCTCCTTTTTTTATTTATTATATAACTTGGTTGGTTTTAGTTCCATCCAATTGGTTGGAGACAAAGGCAAAATTTCGAATTAATATATAGCCTGTTGAAACATATTGAAGGAAAGGGAGAAATTAGATGTTAGAACCATTTATTCATGGATTTATTCTTGCACTTGGATTAATCCTGCCTCTCGGTGTCCAAAATGTTTTTGTTTTTAATCAGGGAGCGCTGCAACCCAGTTATCGGAGGGTATTACCAGTGGTGATAACAGCTTCCTTGTGCGATACCTTATTAATTTTGGCAGCCGTTCTAGGTGTTTCCTTACTCATTTTAGGTTCATTTTGGATAAAAACGATCTTACTTATGGGCGGGTTTATTTTCTTAGTTTACATGGGATGGAACACTTGGAAAAGTAATCCAAGTAATGAAAGAAAGGAAATGAGTGTAAATTTTACATTTAAGAAACAAGTGTTGTTTTCAGCATCGGTTTCTTTGCTAAATCCCCATGCGATCATGGATACTGTGGGTGTCATCGGAACAAGTTCATTAAACTACCAAGGAGAAGAAAAGTTCATATTTGCTGTTGCGTGTATTTTGGTTTCATGGATTTGGTTTTTAGGCCTTTCAATAATTGGGCGAATTAGTGGGAAAATCGATCAATCCGGAAACTTTTTGTTGTTTTTAAATAAAATATCAGCCCTAGTAATGTGGGGAGCTGCAGTTTACCTTTTGTTGGCTTTAATAAAACAATAGCATAAGGAATTCAATGCCCGTCATTTTGTAGCTATGTTTTTTGAAAAATTTATCGATCCAATAAGATTCATTAAAATGGTGGAGACCATTCGAATAAAGATAAACATTTTGCACAAAATGAAATAGAAATCTGCGATGAACAATAAGAAATCGAGGGCGAAATATGGGGAAAGACAAAGGGAAAACACGGAATGTATCGGGCAGTTTTCAAATCATTGAAGAAGAACGCATGAAAGCAATTGAGGATTTGAGAAGAGAAAACAATCTAGATGAAGAAACAGAGTATTACGCTCGAATTTTTATGGAAGATTAAACATTTTTTTGAAAGATGTTCAAGAAGATATGGATGGACCTTCGCTCAAGGGAAGAAAATGGCTGTCAACTATGGCAGCCGTTTTTTCATTTTCAATATATATCCTTCTTCTCGTAACTATCAATATCGACAATCCGTTTTAACAATTCCTTTTCTACATGGATGTATTAAAAATCTTCTAAGACAATTTTTCCGATCGATTTTCCGCTCTCAAGTAATGAATGTGCTTTTCGCAAATTTTCTGCATTGATTGGGGAGAACCGTTTGTTTATGGTTGTTTTTATTGACTTATGATCAATTAAATTGGCTATTTCGTTCAAAAGCATATGTTGTTTTATCATATCTTCCGTCTGGAACATGGATCTTGTAAACATGAACTCACAAACAAAAGTGGCACTTTTGTTTTTAAGATCGTTCAAGTTAAGTGGTTCTTCGGATTCAACAATGGAACAGATTTTTCCTTGGGGAGCGATTGTGTTTGCCATACTTACCCAATGTTTTTCTGTTGTGTTAAGACAGAGTATATAATGGACGGTTTCTAAACCAAACTGTTTTAACTGTGGAATAAACTCCTCATAATGATTGATGATATGATCGGCCCCGTTTTCTTTTACCCAAGCAACCGATTCAGGTCTGGAGGCAGTACCGATCACAGTCAAGCCAACTCTTTTCGCTAATTGGATAGCTATAGATCCGACTCCACCCGCAGGCTTTCAGCGTGTTCAATTGGCAGATAACGATATAAACCAACAGATTTCATTGTCGACATGATGATTCCATCCTTTCGAAAAACGTCTTATGAGTTTTTATTTACATTTGTTATAATATGACAAAAAAATAGTTTGCATAAGTACGCACAATTTTATTGGATAGTATTCATTTTGATACTAATGCAAGAGGGAGAAGAGAATGGAAAATCATTTAAATCAATATTCGGCTTGTCCAAACCCATATGGGTGTTCTGTGGAAGCAACTTTAGAGGTAATCGGTGGGAAATGGAAAGGGGTCATCTTGTATCATTTATTTTCAGGAACAAAGCGATTCAATGAATTTCGCAGACTTATGCCCGATATTACACAGCGAATGTTAACTCTACAGCTTCGTGAGTTAGAAAAAGATGGAGTCGTCCACAGGGAAATCTACAAAGAAGTTCCACCAAAGGTAGAATATTCGTTAACTGATTTCGGACGCACTTTAGAACCAATCATTCGGCTTATAAGGGACTGGGGTGAAAGGTATAATCATGAAATAGTTCTTAAAAGGGGAAAACTGGATCATACGGAGCCTTAATTACTGGCTCTTTTCGTAATCTCTGTTCTATTTGTTCACCTCTGTGGAATCAAAGACGAACCTTTCCGAATTAGGTGTTTATACGGACAAATTTACTGGAATGAAAAGGGGAACCAGTCTGAATCGAGGGTTTATACAAATCTGATCTGAAAACAACCATATTGGCAAAAACAATCTAATTTTTAAATACCTATACGTTCCTGTTTTAATGATCTTAGATTAAGTCTGCAGATCCCATTGCTTAAATAAAAATAGATTCCGACATTTGTAGATGCTAAAAATGAAGAACTTATTGTAAAAGCAATCCTAAATTAAGGAAAGTTTTGAGAGTTTAAGAAAACGATACCAAAATTTTTACAAACAAAATACCTAACTATTAAAGATAATCATGGTAAACTAACACCAAAAGAAATAACCGGGGTGTACATATGAAAATTGGTCTAAGGACAATTAAAACAGCGTTGGGTGCCGGGATTTCGATCTGGATTGCCGAATTGCTTCATCTTCAGTTTGCCAGTTTTGCTGCCATTATTTGTATTCTTTGTATAGAAAAGACGAAGAAACAGTCCATCCGTTCATCTCTGGAACGCTTTGCCGCATGTACACTTTCATTAGTATTCAGTGGACTTGTTTTCCGATTACTTGGATTTAATCCGCTTGTCTTTTCACTGTTCATTTTGCTGTTTATTCCATTACTCGTACGTCTGCGCATACAAAAAGGATTCGTGAACAGTGTGGTGATCGTCCTTCACATCTTTACATTGGAAAAATTCACGCTTCCTGTTGCTTTAAATGAAATTCAAATTGTAATGATCGGTGTGGGAGTAGCGATCTTGTTGAACAGTTATATGCCAAACGTGGAAAAAAACCTAAAAGAAACAAAAGCGGCCATAGAAGAAAAGTTCAAAAAAATATTATTTGAATTTGGGGCCTACTTAGAGAAAGGTGATCAAGGCTGGGACGGGAAAGAACTATTGGAATTGGAAGACGAGCTTAATAAAGGGAAGATGTTGGCAATCCAGTATGAGGAAAATCAATTGGGAATGGATAAAAAGGGATACTATCATTATTTCGATATGCGTGAAAGACAGTTTATCATTCTAAACCGTATGCTTCCCATCGTTTCCTCTTTGAATGAAGATGTCGTCCAGCGTCACGTCTTCGCACAGTTCTTGTACGAAATCAGCTCGGATGTAAAGAGCGATAATACAGCCTACGTTCATCTTCAAAGATTGGAAAGCCAGCATAAGAAAATGAAAGAACTGGAATTGCCGAAATCCCGTTTGGAATTCGAAACAAGAGCATCAGTGTTTCATTTAATGAATGAGATGGAATATTATTTAATAACAAAAATGAATTATTATGATGAAAATCAAATTAACGTTTAATAGTAATAAAGAATGGGTAAAATATTTTCCTACTATAAAGTGTTGAGGTTGTTAAAAAGATGAAACTTGGATTCGACATTGATGATACACTAATTAATTTAAGAGAACATGCTTTTCATATTTATAATAAAAAAATGGACCAAAATGTTCCAATTGATGTTTTTCGACAATTGGAAAGGATAGAGATTCACGAACCATTTGGATTGACGGATGATCAGGGCAAAGAAATGTGGAATCAATCTTTGGAGGTAATTTACTATACATCCTGTCCGCCATTTCCAAACGCAATTGAGACATTGAACGAATTAGAGAAAAAAGGTCATGAAATATATTATATAACTTCGAGGCCTAAGGAACATGGTGAACGGACGAAGGAGTGGTTAAAAAGCCAAGGTTTTCCGGTTCAGTATGATCGGTTCTTCTATGGAATGAAAGACGCTGAGAAGATCGATATCATTAATGAATTGAAACTGGATTACTACTTTGACGATAAACCGGAAGTATTAAACACTCTATTAAATGAATCAAAAACGAAAGTGTTTGTAAGAGATCAATCTTATAATCGACAGTTGAATTTCCCGAGAATATTAGATTGGTCTGACCTCAAAAAGGTAATAAAGGACATATAAGTACACTCTATCTTTTTTTTAAAATTAAAAGAAATACTATATAGATCTAAAAAGAAGAAGTATATATGGCTTTTTTAAAGTCAGATACTTCTTCTTTTTATTTTCTATATGATTTTCAGGAAACATTCAGCTTATCCTCAAGTCTGTTTCAGTTTAAAAGTGCATGATTAACACATCAAATGAAAAGTAAACTTCCTTTAGGGGAGTGGCATTTTAAGGTAAAGGAGAGAAGGTTCAAAATATGAATAGTAAAAATGAAATTCAAAATGAAGTGTCAGATAAAGCTCAGAAGAGTCAAAGTTTATTCTCGACATTGTTTCGAGGCAGAAAAGGGGATCCGCCATGGGAAAGGTCTGCGCTGATTATTTTATTGGTGTTGACGGCAATAGCATATATAGGGGGGCTAGGACAATCAGGCTGGGCCAATTCATTTTATAGTGCTGCTGTTCAAGCGGGTACAAAAAGTTGGAAGGCGTTCTTTTTCGGTTCGATTGATGCATCAAACTTTATTACCGTCGATAAGCCGCCCGCATCCTTGTGGGTAATGGAGTTGTCAGCTAGGATCTTCGGTATGAATTCCTGGAGTATGCTTGTTCCTGAGGCAATTGAAGGTGTAATCACTGTTTGGATTCTCTACATGACCGTTCGCCGTTGGTTTAGCGCTCGAGCAGCACTGCTTTCAGGAGTTATTTTTGCAATGACACCTGTAGCCGCACTCATGTTTCGCTTTAATAACCCTGACGCGCTACTCATTCTTCTGCTTACGGCGAGCGCCTATGCCTTTACAAGAGCACTTGAGGAAGGGAAAACAAAGTGGCTTGTGTGGGCTTCCGTCTTTATTGGTTTTGGATTTTTAACAAAAATGCTTGCAGCATTCTTTATTATTCCGGTTTTTGTGATAGTCTATCTATTTTTCGCTCCTGTATCGGTTCGCCGCCGTCTGGTACAAATCATCATTAGTGCGGTCTCTGTAGTGGTATCAGCTGGTTGGTGGGTGGCAATAGTACAGCTTGTACCAGCTGCAAATCGACCATATATCGGCAGTTCACAGAAAAATAGTATTCTTGATCTTATTTTCGGATACAACGGTTTGGGCCGGCTTACTGGAAATGAGTCTGGCAGCGGGCAAAAAGGCGGCATGGGAGCTCCTAGCGGTGAAATGGCAAGTCATGCAGCTAATATTGGTTCACAAAGTGGCGATATAACAAGCCATGCCATGGGTGGCCCTGGCGGTGGTGGGAATTTTGGCGGAACCACTGGTTTAACACGTCTTTTTAACTCGCAAATGGGAGGACAGATCTCTTGGTTAATACCAGCAGCACTCATTCTTTTGGTTGTGGCAGTATGGCTTGTCCGCAGAAATTGGAAAAGTGATCGTACTGTTCCGGCCATGCTTTTATGGGGCGGCACATTCATCGTCACAGGTATTGTGTTCAGTTTTGGACAAGGAACCATTCACCCATACTATACGATCGCACTGGCACCAGCCATTGGTGCAATCATAGGGATTGGTGCTGAAGTTCTTTGGAAACGACAAGAACAATTGGTTGCCCGTATAGGTTTAGCTGCTGCTATTGCAGCGACTGCCGCTTGGGCGTTTGTCTTACTTGATCGTACACCTGCGTGGAACCCTTGGCTGCGAATAGTGGTCGTAGTATTGGGTGGTTTGGCAGCTATTGCCATCATATTTGGCCAACGTCTAGGCAAAAAAGTAATGATTGGTGTAGCCGCAGCTGCATTGGCTGCCAGTTTGGCTGGGCCGTTTGCTTTTACGATACAAACAATTGCCACACCACATACAGGATCAATGCCAACTGCTGGTCCGACAACAACTGGTGAAGGTTTCCCTGGACGTTTTGGAGGCGGTCAAATGCCACCTGGCGCCAATTCATCGAATACACCAATGGGGAACTCTGGAAATTCAAGCTTTGGCGGTTTCAACGGAAATAACTCAGGTAATAATGCAACTAGTGCTTCTAACAGAATTAACTCAAGTAATGCAGGCCCTGGTGCTACCAACTGGAGTAATCCTGGAAATTCAAGTATTGGTGGTTTCAATGGTAATAATTCTAGAAACTTCAATCAAGGTGGTCCAGGAGGTTCAAACGAAACACCGGGAAGTGCCATCGTGAACCTGTTGAAGCAAAATGCTTCGAAATACACTTGGGTTGCTGCAACAGTAGGTTCACAATCTTCTGCTCCATATCAGCTTGCAACAGGAGAACCTATTATGGATATTGGCGGCTTTACAGGCAGTGATCCGACTCCTACACTCTCACAATTTAAAAAATACGTGAGTGAAGGAAAAATTCATTATTTCATTAACTCTGGAAGAGGCTTTGATCGAATGGGCGGCAATACTTCTAAAAGCAGATCAAATAGAGAAACAACCAACAGTGACTCTAAAAATAGTTTTCAAAATGGTCCAATGGGCGGAAGCTCAAATTCTGAAATCATAAATTGGATTCAAAACAATTTCAAGTCCGTCACAGTTGATGGTGTTACTTTATACGATTTAACTCAAGCAAAATAAAGTCCTGTTCACAGTTTAAAAGAAATGTAATAAACCCCCAGCTTCATTCCAAGACATCATGATCCTGGAGGACGGCTGGGGGTTTTTTGCGGGTAAAAGAAGAGAAAGAATTCGTTACCATATAGGTGATCTTTATTAATAACAAATAATGCTCAGATTAAAGAAAATGCAAAATCGATAATTTACTTAATATTTACACAATTATATATGTTTCATGCAGTACAATACGAATATAACTTCACTTATCATCTTTTAAGATACTTAGGGGGGAGGATGGAAATAAAAAGAAAACGGAGATGGTTGAAAAAAGTATCGATGTATGGGCTGGGCTTTTTGGTTGTTATATTTGGGGGCGGATTCCTTTATCAATGGGTGGGCGTTCATAATGATCTGCCGAAATATAAGCCTCCTGGACAACTGTACAATGTCTTTGGTCGAAAAATGCATGTTTATTCTGGTGGTAATGGAAAAGTGACAATCATTTTTAATGCTGGATGGGGAACCGTCAATCCTTACGTTGACTATTATCCGTTGTACAATGAAATCAATGAACAAGCCCGCTATGCTGTCATTGATCGGTTTGGTTATGGCTATAGTGATTTGACAAATCGCAAACGTGATATTGATAACATCGTGGAAGAATCCCATTCATTATTATTAAAAGCCAAAATAAAACCGCCATACATCCTAGTTGGACATTCACTTGGTTCCCTTGAGACAATTCGTTTTGCTCAAAAATATCCGAGTGAAGTAAAGGGTATTGTACTCCTGGATGGCGGAAGTCCTGAATATTACGCAAATCAAACACCTTTAACAGCGGTTTCGTACATTCAACGGTTTATTGTTCAATCTGGTGTGGCCCGTGCACTTTATCATATTCATGGGTTTGCGGAATCAGTAGCAAGCGAGCGAAATAGTCTAAAAAAGTTACCTAATAAACTGAAAGATCTTGATCGAATTTCCACCCTTCTAAAGGCCAATAACAAAAATATCACGGAGGAAATGCAACGAAGTCAACTTAACGCGCGGAAAGTGCTGAATGGTAAGAAGCCTTTGGACATTCCCTTGACGGTTATCACTGCAGGGAATTTTGGAAAGCAAGACAAAGTCTGGTTAAAAAGTCAGGCGGCATTAACGAAATGGTCAGTATCGGGTAAACAAATCATAGTAGAAGATTCTGAACATTATGTACATCAATATCGGCCGGATCTGGTAGCCAAGGAAATTTTGAGCATGGTCAATCAATGAAGTTATTGTATTCATTATCATCATGCTCATTTTTGGCAATGAAATAGGACAATTAGACTTCGATTTTTTATCGGAGTTTTTTTATTGAATAAAGATGGAAAGGGAAACCAAAATTTACATAAAAATTACATCTATTCAAACTAATATATATTAAAATGAAAAAAAAGTTGTTTAGTGTTTGAATTCCAAATTTCCAAGAAAACGATATTTGGATATTTTATCAAGATTTATTTTTACCGGCCTGTTTAATGGAGTCATGAAAAACTTTCAATTGATGGGGGGATTACGATCATGTTTTATAATCGATTTAGTGCAGTATCTTTTGTGATTTCAGGAATATTATTTGTACTTTATCCGATCATTCGTCCTTTTTCTGATGAAACGACCTTAGCAGGAGCTGCTGCTTTCGGATCAACGAATTGGTTAATAGCTCACATGTTTGCTATGGTTGCTTTCACATTATTACTATTGGGGTTTCTCAATTTTCATTTATCAATAAAAGGGCTTTCTTTCCATAAACTTTCGTATATAGCGTTTGTATTCTGCATTCTTGGAGTTGGTTTAACATTACCATTTTACGGAGGGGAAGCCTTCGGTTTACACGCAATAGGACAGGAGGCGCTGACAAAGCAGAGTATAGAATTAGTTAGACTTGCCAATGTTGTCCGTTCTGGTCCAGGGCTTATCATGTTTCTAATAGGACTCTTGCTTCTCGCCATTTCCTCCATTTTTTTGGCCATCACTTTTTGGAAATCTGGAATATACATGAAATGGTGGGGGCTTCCATATGCTTTCGGAATTTCTTTATATATCCCACAATTTTTTGCCGGGCACTCACTGCGAGTCGCTCATGGATTTCTTGTTGCCTTAGGTTGTATCATGATCGCGATGGAGATATGGAAGCAAAATGACCCGAAAGACAAAATTGAGAATTAGAGAATATTTCAACCAAAATGTCCCCAAGTAAAAACCTTACTTGGGGACATTTTGTTCATTAGGAAGATAGGGAACTTTTTTAGGCTTAAATTGAATAACATCGGAAGAATATACCTCAATTTTCAGCTTATTATCTACTGTTTTAGCTTGAATTAGGATGGGTTGATTGTATTCGTTTTTAAAAATTAAATCCGGTCCATTCCAACTGACCGTCGCATCACGCTTTGGTGGTACATATGAAACCTCTCTGCTGTGTGAGGAACGCTGCAGTACTTTTAAACCCGCGTTATCTATTGCGTTAAACAGAGTAGATGAGACTTGACAGATTCCTCCGCCAATATCATCTGAAAATTCCCCCTCAATGATTACTCGTGCAGGTAAATATCCTTTTTCAGCAGTTCTTTGACCAACAACTTTATTAAAGGAAAAAGTTTCACCGGGGAAAAGAACAAAATTATTAATCGCTTCTGCCGCAAGATAAATATTATTATTTCTTTGTCTACTATCGTAATTGAACGATGTTATATACTCCCCAATTTTATCGCTTCGTATATTTCCCATTAATTCACTGTCAACTCTTGGATAAACTGTTAATAAGGGGACCTCTAATTTAGATGGACTGTGATTAAAATAATAAGAATACATTTTTTCAGTAAAAATTTGACGATTTAAACGGTAACCAGGCTGCCCTGGAAGGATATTGCCGTTTTTATCCACCCTAGCATTTTTAGGTTCTTTGTAAACACGTTTATCAAGATCGTCCATAATGGTATTAAGTTTTTCGGAATGAATAAAGGGGAATACAGGAAATTCAGTAGGTTTAACAATGGAAATAGGCTTCCCGTTGCTGGTAATTTCTAAACTTTGCGGCATGTATACTTGCTGAGATAAGATGAATAGCCCTAATAACCAAGTAAAATTCATATGCTGAAAACCTCCCCAATTTTAGTATGAGTATAAATTTCTATTTCATTAATGGGAAAACTAGGTAATTTAATTGCAAAAAAATAAGCAATTCATCATGAATTCTTTTTCTTAATTTGCTCTTTTTTTTAGTATTCATCATAACGGAAGAATACTTTTTTAATTAGTAATTATAGGTATTGTAAAGTTCTGGTAAAGTTATTCTTTTTTTCAACCAGTAGTACGAAGTGTTTGTTGGAAAAATTCAGAAAATGTTTTACAATCAAACAACTATACTCTATAATTCATATAAAAATACTAGGGTTTATAGAGGGGAATACAGTATGAGTATTGGAATTGCAGTTATGGGACTAATCGTGGGATTTTTAGTGGGTCTGACCGGTGTTGGCGGTGCTGCCCTTTTAACACCTATTCTGATTATGACGGGGATTCATCCTACTATTGCGGTGGGAACTGATTTACTTTATAACTCCATAACGAAATTATTCGGGGTTATTCAACATTGGAAGCAAAAAACGATAAACTTCAAGTTAATGAAGTACCTTGCAATGGGAAGTATCCCAAGTGCAGTGGCAGCAATAGGAATTCTTCACCTATTTGAATCAGTCTATCATAATCAAGAAAAAATTATTCAACATGCATTAGGTTACGTTCTTGTATTAGTTGCCATTGCTATTTTAATTCGAACCTTTTTTGATAAGAAAATTAGACCGAATCGATGGCAATTAAAACAAATAGAAGAAAAACGAGGTTTAACAATTGGCATCGGGGCGATCTTTGGTTTTATCGTAGGGCTTACTTCTATAGGGTCTGGTTCTTTATTTGCTCTTGCGATGCTGTATCTTTATCGTTTAAGTGCCTCTGAATTAGTTGGTACAGACATAGCACATGCTTTTTTATTAGTAACAGTTGCAGGATTGCTTCACGCAAATGCAGGAAGTGTAAACTATGTCCTTGTAGGAAATTTATTAATCGGCTCCATTCCTGGAGTACTAATGGGAAGTACCTTATCAGCAAAGGTTCCAACAAAACCACTCAGAGCAGTCGTCGCAGCCATTGTTATTTTTAGTGGGATAAAACTAATTGGTTAACTAGCAAAGAATAATTTTCGTTTCCCTGCTGAATAATATCCACAAACAATATTTGAAGGGGTTATGAATGAAGGGATCAACTATAATCATGTTCGGGTTTGTCCTGATTTTCAGCGTATCTTCCATTCTGGTTCATGCTGATTTTCCTAGGATATCGGCAGAATGTAGAGAAAAAAGCAATCTCCGGGATGAGCAATACAGCAAGCTTGTGATGAAGGACATTATCACAAGCTTCAACCTGGATTTGGAGGACAATGGTTTTATTGAAGTAACGGATCGGGATTTGGATGCGGCAAACTTAATTTACGGCGGCAATGTAAATGATGGGCACTATCAATCTTTAAATCAGCATTTTAACGTCGCATCCCGCGGCTTGCCGAAATTATATGTTCGACCAATGGAATCCTATTTTTTATACAAGACATTTGATCATACCAATGTGATGATTCATTTAAAACTGAAAGGTTCCCAATGGGAAGTTATTGAGCAAAAAAAGAAAAAAGGCAATGATATTAAATATACACTTCTTAAGTGTGAAAAAGAGTACCTTAAAAAGAAGAAAAAATACTACTTAAAATAGAGAGAACGCTGTTATCACTTGGACAGCGTTTTTTTCTTTGGAAAGAGAAGAGGAGAAGCCTTCTTATAAGTAAATTAGATTTTTTAATATATTATTTGTATTTCTAGGGATAAACTATTTTTCTGAATATACTGAGGGTATTGACAATTCTTAAATTGATTGATAAGGTTATAAAAAATTATTTCTTATCCAGAGAGGTAGAGGGACTGGCCCTATGAAACCTCAGCAACAGGTCTGCTTAAGATACTGTGCTAATTCCAGCGGGTGATAAACCTGATAGATAAGAGCGTCCTGTTTTTATTTGTCAGTAGAGCACTCATTTTTTGAGTGCTTTTTTTGTTTTTTCTGGATAGCAGCAAAGGAGAGTATAAATGGAGAACAAAAATGAGCAAGAATTTCAAAGGAAAATGCAAACGCGTCATATTGTCATGCTTTCGCTTGGCGGCGTCATTGGAACTGGATTATTTTTAAGTTCGGGCTATACAATTCAACAGGCTGGTCCGTTCGGTACGATCCTGTCCTATCTAATAGGTGCATTAGTAGTTTATTTAGTTATGCTATGTTTGGGGGAGCTTTCTGTACATATGCCTGAAACTGGTGCATTTCATAGCTTTGCCGCTAAATATATCGGACCTGGAACAGGATATACAGTTGCCTGGTTGTATTGGTTAACGTGGACTGTTGCATTAGGTTCTGAATTTACTGCTGCGGGGATGCTTATGCAAAGATGGTTTCCGTCGATCAATGTTTGGATATGGAGTGCCTTTTTTGCCACTTTAATTTTTATATTTAATATATTTACTGTTAAGTTTTTCGCTGAAACTGAATTTTGGTTCTCATCTATAAAGGTAATTGCCATAGTGATCTTTATTGTTTTAGGTATAGCCGCAATGGTAGGAGTCCTTCCAATGTCACATTCAAACTCAGCACCTTTCTTTTCTAACTTGATAAAAGCAGGCTTGTTTCCTAATGGTGCTTTCGCCATTATCATGACAATGCTTGCGGTTAATTTTGCTTTTTCGGGAACGGAATTAATCGGGATCGCAGCTGGAGAAACGGCGAATCCGGAGCAAACAATCCCGAAGGCAATTAGCACCACTTTATGGAGATTGATTTTCTTTTTTATAGGAACAATCGTAGTGTTATCTGCATTATTGCCAATGAACGATGCAGGAGTATTAGAGAGCCCATTTGTTGCAGTTCTTGAACGCATTGGGCTGCCGTACTCTGCAGATATTATGAACTTTGTTATCCTAACAGCGATTTTATCTGCTGCCAATTCAGGACTTTATGCTTCCTCGAGAATGCTTTGGTCACTTGCAAATAAGAAAACAATCTCACCCATGTTTGCAAAAATGACAAAACAAGGTGTTCCAATCAATGGTGTTATTTTCAGTATGTTAGGTGGAGCTTTAGCTTTGTTCTCAAGCATTGTTGCACCAGATACCGTGTACATTGTGCTTGTATCCATTTCCGGTCTGGCTGTGGTTGTCGTTTGGATGAGTATTAGTGCCTCGCAGTTCCTATTTCGCAGACAATTTTTGAAAGAAGGAAATTTAATTGACGACTTGGTCTATCGTACTCCACTCTACCCGTTGGTTCCAATTGTATCATTTGTCTTATGTCTTGCATCATGTATTGGAATTGCATTTGATCCTACACAACGAATAGCTTTATATTGCGGTATTCCATTTATATTGCTCTGCTACGGCAGCTATTATCTTACACAAAATCGAAAGAAAAGAGGCGCAAATTATGTCCAACAAAATCAACCCAATTAATACTATTTTATCCCAACATTCCATTATGCTTCTTGATGGAGCATTAGCTACAGAACTGGAGTCACATGGATGTAATTTGGATGATCCTCTATGGTCCGCACGTGTTTTACTTGAAAATCCGGAATTGATTTATCAGGTTCATTATGATTATTTTTGTGCTGGAGCGGACTGTGCCATCACGGCAAGTTATCAAGCAACGATTGATGGTTTTTCCGCACGAGGAATAGAAAAGATAGAAGCTTTAGAATTAATTAAGCAAACGGTGTTGCTGGCAAGAAGGGCAAGAGATGATTTTTGGAAGGAAAATACGCAACATAATCGGCCTAAGCCATTGGTAGCTGCATCTGTTGGACCATATGGAGCTTACCTTGCTGATGGTTCAGAGTATGTGGGAAATTACGGTGTCACAGATGAAAGATTAGTAGAATTCCACCGTTCTAGAATAGCAGCTTTGATTGAAGCGGGTGCAGATTTATTAGCATTTGAAACGATACCTTCTCTGCAAGAAGCCAAAGTCTTATCTTCCTTATTAAGAGAATTTCCAGAGGCTTATGCTTGGCTATCCTTTTCTTTGAAAAATGAAAAAGAAATTAGTGATGGTACAAAACTTACGGAGTGTGCACAGGTTTTTGAAGAATATAAACAAATTAGTGCCATTGGTTTAAATTGTGCTCCAGTAACATATGTTACTAATGCCATCCGGGAGTTGAGTGCGAATACGAGTAAGCCTATTCTTGTATATCCGAATTCAGGGGAAACCTATAATCCAGAAACAAAAACATGGCATGGTCAAGAATTATGTGATAGTTTCAAACTGCAATCTGAAGAATGGTACCAAGCAGGAGCAAGGTTGATTGGAGGATGCTGCCGAACAAGTCCACATCACATTGAAGAACTTTCCAAAAGATGGCGGTACTAACCTTCTATAATCCCATAAAAATCGCAATATAAAAAAACACCTACTAATGATGGTTGTTCTTTCATGGAGTTATAACCATGTTCTACATAAGGGATTAATATGTTTAGTGGTCCAGATAACATTACAAAAAATACTAAATATAGCTCTTTATAAAGCACTTGAATGTCTTTTAGGTATCAAGTGTTTTTTTATGGAAAAAAGTAATTGTAGAAGGTGGAATCTTAAATAAATAAAGAATAAGTAACAAAGCTTGTTAATGAACAAAAGGAATCAGAAGTTCTAGGTACAAGATAGGGGGAAAAACAGCGGAGTGAAGGAAGTAGCGATGTATTAGTTACGGAAGAAGGGGAAAAGTTCACCGAGGATCAAGTAACGAGCGTTTAGTTAAAGTGAGAATCAGTAGTGAGGATGGCTCTAGGATCCATTTGCAAGAGCATCTTTTGTTTCAGATTTGCATAGATGCTCTTGTAATTAGGACATGAAAGAAAATGAATCCTTTACTATGTACAGTAGGGAAAAATGGATCGTTTACACTTCTTTTTCATCCATTTTATTGATAGGCAGCGTAATTTGAAACACAGTTAGATCTTCATTAGAGCTGCAATTAATTTTTCCGTTATGTTTTTCAATAATATTTTTGCAAACAAATAAACCGATTCCTGTCCCTAATTTCTTCGTCGTGTAAAACGGTTCAAAAATAAACTTAACTTCATCAGAATTTATGGCAGGTCCATTATTCGAGATCATAACCGTTATTTCGTCATGGTCCACTTTTGTACAGATGCTGATTTTTCGTACTTGATCTTCTTCGCTAACGGCATCCACCGCATTCATTAAAAGGTTTAGAAAAACTTGTTTTAGCTCATTACGATCTCCAGTTACCCTTGTGTTCGCATCGATATTAGAGTTCACTTGTATATTGCTGCTGACAATACTGGGATATAGGAAGTCAATTACTTCCTCCAATATATATTTAATCGTAATTTCTTCATTCTTACTTTCGTTAACGGTGTTCATTTTGGAAGTATGAAGGAATTGGGTAATTCTAAATTTTAGTTGTTCAAGCTCTTTTGTAATAATGTCTAAATAAGGTAACTTTGGGTATTCGTTCTTTAAAAGTTTAATAAATCCCATTACAGAAGTAAGGGGGTTTCGAAATTCATGTACAAAGCTAGACGACATTTGCCCAAGAATCGCCAGGCGATCCTTGTGTGTTTGAGAAATAAATAAGTTCTTTTCTTGTAGTTTGATATCTTTTAATTCAGTGTATCTGGAACCGCTAAAATAACAGAATAAATCAAACTGTCTATTGATTAAGTCGATAATCGGTCGTAACTCTTCCATGGTGATTTCCGAGGTGGTCACACTTTTAATAAGAATGCTTCTGCCCAGATTGATATTATAAACAAATTCACCAAAGTTAATATTGGCCTCGACACGTTCTTTGGCCACTTTGTGTGCCAATGTTTTTAAATCGTTCTCTGATAATTTATTGACAATGGAATTTGTTATTAATTCGAACATTAATGAGCCGTTTTTTCTGATTAATTCTATATTATCATTTTTACTGTGCACAATAATTTGTTCTACCCACAAATCTAAAAATGCCTGTTCATTCATTTGAAGAAATTGACCTAATTTATTCCATCCATGATCTGTTTGTACTTTTGTTTCCATACCAAGCCAACTTTCTATATAAAATAAAAAATAGCATTTCATCATTAAGTGCAGTGGTTCCAGTTTTTTTCTATAACCAACAAAGATAAGGAAAATATAACATAAATATTCTAATATATATATAATTTTACTATATCAGGTTATGTTCTTTAGCGGGACATAATATATCGAAATTTTGGGGTTTATTTGATCAGAATGAAGGAAAATAGAACTGCCAATTTGTAAAAATGAAATAACCTAATACCTTACATGTTGTCTAATGCGAAACCATTTCGTTGATTGTACGATTAAAATGGACAGCCAACTGAATTTTTTGTTTCACTTCTGTATGTTTATTAGTCGGAAAATTCCGAAAATAGGAGGAGAGGAAATATGAAACAGAGATTATATCGAATGATCAACCCGTTTGTTTCTTTTCCAAGTGTTCTAGAAAAGCAGTCATCATTCTAGGAGGTTGAGAAAAGTATGAGTGATTTACCGGTAAACAATAACAATGGTAAACCTTCACGGCCTCAGCGACTTGTACGAAACCTTTCCGTCTGGGATGCGGTTATTATGTCTGCTGGTACAATGGGACCGGCGGTGTCGATGTACTTTAATACGGGATATGCAGCGGGATTCGCCGGAGCAGCCATGCCGATCAGCTTCTTTATTTCACTTATTGCCTGTTTAATTCTAGCAAATACGATTGGAGATTTTAGTAAGCTGGCACCGAGTGCAGGGGCGTTTTATACGTTCTCGAGTAAGGGATTTGGACCCAGAACAGGCTTCATTACTGGCTGGCTCCTATTTATCGGATACAGCACGCTTGAACCGGCAGAAGAAGCATTGTTTGGAATTACGGCAAGTACACTGATGAACACTTATCTTCATATTCATATCTCTTGGGTTTTGATTGCTCTGGCTTCTTGGTTAGTGGTACTAGTTTTATCCTGGATAGGTGCTAAACAGTCCCTAAAACTAAGCCTGATTCTATTCCTGGCTGAAGTCGGCGTCCTATTAATCTTGTGTATGATCATTCTTGTTAAGGGTGGATTTAACGGAATACACGCTAGTGTGTTTAATCCATCGTTAAGTCCAACAGGTTTCTCAGGGATTGCTTTGGGAATGGTGTACGGTATTCTTTCCTTTGTAGGATTTGAAGCAGCCACAACTTTGGCAGAGGAAGTACGTGAACCAGGGAAGAACGTTTACAGGGCATTGATTGGCTCCACACTTTTAGTTGGTATAATCTATTGTTTTTCAACATTTGCGGAAGTGAATGGATTTGGCCTTGCCAATATGAAAGCACTTGCTTCGGATCCCTCGCCATTCGTAACATTGTCTGTGAAATATGGGAACGAGGTTTTGGTAGCATTTGTTGCGCTGGCAGGTTTAAGCAGCATTCTAGCTGTAACGATAAATGTGCACAACGCGGTGGCACGCGTTATTTACGTTGTAGGACGTGAAAAGATATTACCTGCATCAGTTGGCAAAGTGCACAAAAAATATAATACGCCAACAAACGCCATTATCATTCAATCGATCGTCTCTATTATTCTTTTGCTTGTAATGGGATTGTCTGTAGGACCTTCCAATACGTATGGGTATCTAGGGGCTCTGCTGACACTGGGCATCATTCCTGTTTATATGCTGGCTGCCTTCGGATATGTCCGCTTCCAGGCAAGGCAGCAGGGAGGAAAACGCCAATTGTTTAAACATTTTATTTTGCCAATAGTCGGAGCTCTTATCCTATTTATTCCACTCATTGGCACCCTTTATCCTGTACCGGCTGCGCCTTACAACTGGTTTCCATATATCATAGTTGTATATGTTATTGTTGGAATTATTATTATTCAAAAATTGGCTCAGGAACCTGGACGTTTGGAACAAGTAGGCAAAATTTTAGCTGATGCGGAATCGGGGGACAACGAGTGAAATAGAGTATTTTTGAAGGGAGAATTATAATGGTTAAACGATATACCAGTTATATTGATGGAAAATGGGTCGATACAAAAAGAACATTTACGGTTATAAATCCTGCGACAGGAGATGTTATCGCAGAAGTTTCAAAGTGCGGAACAGAAGAACTTGGCAGGGCTGTGTGTTCGGCAAAACAGGCTTTTCCTGCCTGGGCAGATTTAGGGCCTGGAGAACGGGCAGCCCTGCTGAATAAATGGGCCGATATTCTGGAGAGGCGTGCTCCTGAATTCGCTGAGTTAGAAACAAGGCAGACAGGCAAACCAATCATCATGACGGAAACGTTTGATATTCCTTTTTCGATTGATAATTTGCGCTTTTTTGCTTCGGCAGCAAGGGTTCTTCCGGGGATGGCAACAATGGAATACGTACCTGGACATCAAAGCTCAATTCGCAGAGAGCCTCTGGGTGTCATCGGTCTCATTTCTCCTTGGAATTATCCAATGAATATGGGTGTTTGGAAACTTGGCCCGGCATTAGCTGCTGGAAATACGGTGGTGATCAAACCCTCATCCATAACACCGCTTACTACCTTGGAAATGGCACGGGCTGCGGAAGAAGCGGGAATACCAGCAGGTGTTTTAAATGTCATCACAGGGCCAGGGCAAACCGTTGGTGATGCGCTGGTTCGCCACCCAGATGTTCGGATGATTTCTCTTACAGGAGATACGGAGACCGGTAAGAGGATTATGACTCAGGCTGCTTCAACTGTGAAAAAGCTGCATTTGGAATTGGGCGGCAAAGCACCCTTTGTCATTTTTGCGGATGCAGATATAGAGGCAGCTATTCAAGGGGCAGCCATGGGCGGTTTTATTAATTCGGGGCAGGACTGTACCGCTGCTACCCGCATATATGTGGAGGCTTCAATATATGAAGAATTTGTTCAGCGGTTCGTCAATCGTATTGAGCGGGTTCGTGTTGGGCTTCCTATGAACCGCCAGACGGAAATGGGCTCCTTAATTTCATTCGATCACCGCGACAAGGTGGAAGGATATGTTCAGCGGGCTGTTGCAAACGGTGCTAAAATAGCAGCGGGAGGGAAGCGGCCGGAGCATCCGGATTTAGCAAACGGTGCTTATTTCCTGCCGACAGTGATTGTGAATGCCACGCAAGACTCTGAAATTGTGCAGCAAGAGGTATTTGGACCCGTATTGGTTGTATTACCTTTCGAAACAGAAGAACAGGCAGTGGAACTGGCTAATGACACACCGTTTGGCTTAGCTGCTTCAGTATGGACAAAAGACGTATTTAAAGCCAATCGCATGTCGGCAAAAATTCAAGCAGGGACAGTTTGGATCAATGATCATATAACCATTGTTTCGGAAATGCCTCACGGGGGCTATAAACAAAGCGGCTTTGGAAAAGACATGTCCATCTATGCACTAGAAGACTATACACAAATTAAGCATGTGATGATTGAAATGAACGGTAAAGTCTATAAGGATTGGCATTACATGAGATAGTCATCCGCAAAAAATGCAGGTAGGAATCTTCCAGCCTGCATTTTTTTCAATTATATTAGTGTAATATTTTACTAAGAAAGCTTTTAGTACGTTCATTCTTCGGTCCGGTAAATAATACATCAGGTTTTCCTTCCTCGATAATGGCGCCTTCATCCATAAATAATACCCGGTCCCCAACTTCTTTGGCGAATCCCATCTCATGGGTAACGACAACCATGGTCATACCTTCCTTTGCCAAATCCTTCATTACTTTTAACACTTCTCCCACCATTTCGGGATCAAGGGCAGATGTTGGTTCATCGAACAGCATGACCTCCGGTTTCATGGCCAGCGCCCTGGCAATTGCGACACGCTGCTGCTGCCCTCCGGATAATTCATCCGGATAGCTTGTTTCTTTTTGAGACAGACCAACTTTACTGAGCAGGGTGCGGGCTTGTACTTCACTTTCTTCTTTTGACATTTTTAGTACCTTCCTTGGCCCGATTGTAATATTATCCAGAACCGTTAAATGATGAAATAGATTAAATCTCTGAAAAACCATTCCAACTTTTTGACAAACCTGATGGATATTGACTTTAGGGTGGGTAATATCAGTGCCACTGATGGTGATCCTTCCTCCTGAAGCGGTTTCAAGACCATTTAAACACCTTAAAAAGGTACTTTTGCCGCTTCCAGATGGCCCAATTACAACAACTACTTCTTGCGGCAGGATATTGACAGAAAGATCATCTAGAACATTCAACGCACCAAAAGATTTTTTTAAATGCTCAACGTTTATCAATCTGCAGCCTCCTCTCCAAGTAACCAGCAAAACGGGTAATGGTAAAAATAATGACAAGATACAGGAGGGCAATCTCTCCGTAAATTTGAAATCCGGCAAAATTTTCGGCCACAATAATTTGTCCAGTATAAAGGAGTTCAACAATCGCAATCGGTGCTAATAATGATGTATCCTTTATGGTTTGGGCAAATTGATTGACGAGAGGAGGGATCATCCGTTTAAAGGCTTGAGGCAAAATGATGTAGCGCATGGCTTGAAATCGCGACATCCCAATGCTGTGTGCAGCTTCACTTTGCCCGCGGTCCACACTGAGGATCCCAGCCCGAATAATCTCCGTAATATATGCTCCTTCATTTAAGGCAAGTCCGATTGCGGCAGCTATAAGCGGATAAACTCTCGGGCCAAACCAGTCATTTAATGGAATCACTGTCGGCAGTCCGAATGCGATAAAAATAAGCTGAACCAACAGAGGTGTCCCACGGAATACCTCAACGTACAACCAGCTGATTCCCCGCAAGATTTGGAAACGGGAGAGTCTGCATAAAGCGGATATTAAACCGAAAATCATCCCTAGTAAAATAGCAATTAAAGAAAATTCAACAGTGCGTCCCAGTCCCTGTAATAATTGCGGCAGGGCGTGCACCATAATATTCCAGGCATGCAAAGAAAAACCCCCTCGAGAAATGTAATAGTTCGTAACCATTGCTACACTCAAAGGCGTAGCAAATAAGCTACGCCGCAATTATTAAAAGATTATTCATCCAAAGCAACTTTATCCGGAGCAAGCTCATCTTGAACGACACCACTTTGATCCCCGCCAAAGTACTTGTCAAATAGTTTCGCATATTCACCATCGTCTTTAATGGCTTTCAAACCGTCGTTCAGTTTTTTCAATAGGTCGGGATGATTTTTAACGACAGCAATACCGTAATATTCTCCAGTCGGAATCGATTGAATGACATGAACATCGTTATGAGTGTTAGCATAGTCTTGATTGACCGGGCTATCAAAAACAACAGCATCTGCGCCGCCGCTAACCAGTGAACTGTATGCATCGTTGATATTATCGAATTGCTTAATATTTTGAGCCGGTATACCTTTAGATTTTAATAAGTCAACAGACGAAGTTCCTTTTTTCGTTGCCACCAATTTGTTTTTTAAGTCATCTACACTACTAAAAGAAGCATTCTTTTTAGTTAAAACAGAAATTCCTGACTTGTAGTAGGCGTTTGAGAAGTCAACGGCATTTAACCGGCTCTTTTTAATGGTAATCCCCGCAACTGCAACATCAATGGATTGCGCCTGAAGGGCAGGGATCAGCCCCGTGAACTGCATGGTAGAAAGCTGGATATTCAGATTTTCCTTCTTTGCAATTGCATTAATCATATCGATGTCAAATCCTTGAACCTTTCCATCCTTTTCCGATTCGAAAGGAGGGAAGGTTGTATCGGCGGCTACCCTGATCGTTTGGGCAGAATCATTATTCTGAGAGGATGCTGATTTACTGGAGCTGGTGCCGCATCCGGCTAGCAAACCGGTCGCTAGCACTCCTGCAAGCAAAAGTGATCCATAGATTTTCTTATTTCGCAAAATAAAACCCCCTATTGTTTGATCTATACTAATATTTATTGGACTAACATGGGGAATATTCTGGGTCTTTATTACCTTTAGCAAGAGTATGTGTCTAATGAAGGAGGATTGGGAGGTAGATTTTACACAAGAATAGCAGCGAATAATAGAATCGCCGAACATCATCAGATGAAAAAACCTCCTTCCGGCGATGAACGGGAAGGAGGTTTCTAAAAAATAGGCTCTTTTATAGCTGAATGATGATTTCACTGTGTTTGAAAAATAAACGGTAAAATTCCGTTTGAATTGGGAAATACCCCTATTTCCTTAAAAATAAAGGAAGTTTTTCCTTTTATATTATCTAAATTTTTGGATTTTGTCTTATTTAGAGCAGTTAATCGGAATATCTCCGCTAATATCTTCTTCTTAAACTTCCTCTACATACATTAGCCGGAAATTCTCCGCCTATGAATTTTCTTACCTACACCACGAAAATCAATAATGAATAATAACAAAGCCAAAAAATAAGATGAAATTTAAATGGTTCCCCAAACACTTTCAGCAATGCTTACGACATGTCTGATTTTATTCCATTGCTCCTCTTCGGTTAAAATATTTCCTTCTTCCGTACTGGCAAACCCACATTGTGGACTTAACGCAAGGTTTTCTAATGGAATAGATTGACTTGCTTCATTTATTCTTTGTTTAATGCGTTCAGCATCTTCGAGTTCGGCGAATTTGGATGTAATTAATCCTAATACAACGGTCAAGTTATCGCGTTTAAATCTTTTTAATGGATCAAAATCACCAGAACGACTATCATCATATTCCAGGAAGAGGCCGTCTACGTTCAAGTTTGCGAATATGGCATCTGAAATAACATCGTAACCTCCACTTGTAATATAGGTAGATCGGAAGTTTCCGCGACAAATGTGCATCGTAATTAACAAATCTTCAGGTTTTTTGGAAATGGCGTCATTTAAACAATTTACTCTTGTAGCGATAATGTCTTTGACGTCTTGACCTTCTTTTTCCACAATCGCTTGAATCCGCTCCTCCGAAACAAAATCAATCCAGGAAGTATCATCTAATTGAAGGTAACGGCAGCCTGCATCATAGAATGCCTGAATGGCTTTTTGGTATGCCGCAACGGTGTCTTGGTAGAACTGTTCTTTATTACCGTTATAATACTCATCACCTTGAATGCGAGTAAACAACATATTTGGACTTGGAATGGAAAATTTTGCCACTTGGCTACCATCACCATATTTATCAACGGCTTCTTTTAAGAATTTGAAGTGCTCAATCATATAATGTCCGTTAAAGTCCACTTTACCTACAACTTTTATAGCTTTATTCTTTGTTTTTGCACCTTGAAAATGGCTGATGTACTCTGTTTCAAACTCTTCCACACCGTCTAAACCGGCTAAAAAATCCAAATGCCACCAAGCACGTCTAAACTCGCCGTCTGTGATTGACTTGAGCCCAGCAGCAATTTCATTTTGAACCAATTTCAATATTTCCTTATCTTCTACAGCCTTTAAGGCAGCACGATCGATTTGTCCGTTAGCAAAAGCCTTTCTAGCTTCTTTAATAGGCTCCGTTCTTAAAAAACTTCCTACATGATCGGCTTTAAATGGAGCTTTCAATAGTGTTTTTGTCATTAAAAATTCCTACTTTCCTTAAAAATTAAAAAACCCTCTTCTCAAAAAAATAAGAAGAGGGGGTGATTAACACAATGGGTTCTCTTCTTATCTTCTAGCATTCGCTACTGGAATTGGCACAGTACTTAAAAGAGTCTGCTGCCGAGGCTTCCAAGGGCCAGTCCCTCCACCTCTCTAGATAAGAATATTCTAAAATTTTAAACTAAAAATAAAATTACACCTGTTCTGATAATATGTCAACTGGAAAGTACTAAATTGAAGTCAGATCCAAAAATATCCAACAAAAAACTATATACAATAATTATGTTATGTAAACTAATGGTTGGATTTAAAATATATTTCAATAAAAAAAGAATGAAGCAAGTAGGTTTTCGCCTAAAAGTAAGAAATGAAAGGGGATGCTTAAATAATATTAAAATCTACCTCATACATTTTTCAATTCATAATGGAGAAACTAAACTGGTCAAACGAAATGACTACAGAAAGGGAGGAAATGAAAATGACCACAGTGAGAGAAATTATGTCTAAAGAAGTAAAGGTATGCACCCCTCATGAGCCAGTGGCCGCAGCGGCAAAAATAATGCGTGATGTCAATTGTGGTTCTGTACCAGTTTGTGAAGGAAAAAAAGTAGTAGGAATGATCACAGACCGCGATATTGTCATCAACTGTGTTGCTGATGGAAAAGACTGCAACTCCATCCACTGTCACGATGTCATGACGTCTGAGGTTATTACTTGTACACCGGATACAGATGCACATGAATGTGCCCGTATGATGGCAGATCATCAAATCCGCCGTATTCCAGTTGTACAAAATGGAGAAATGGTTGGTATTTGTGCGATTGGTGACCTGGCTACAGTCGATATCCACATTAATGAAGCAGGAGATGCATTAAGCCAAATTTCTCAACAGCTTCAATAAGAACGTTCTAAAGCCATAAAGAAGGAATAAACCGTACAACGGCTTATTCCTTTCAGATTGTAGACAAAAGGCATTTCAAAAGTTCCGATTCTGGCGCCCTTTTCTAAAATTGGGATTTTTCTGTTTGATTTTTCTTAAGGTAGACCCCGGCGGGGTCTATTTTTATGCCATTTCTGGACTTTTCCAAGTCCATGTAGCCAACTTCTTTAAATTCATAGCAGCAAAAGTAAGCATCGCCTGCATGGACAATTTTTTAAGACCTCTTAAGGTTGTCCATCGCATACCATGCTTTTCTTTCGCATCCGCGAATACACGTTCAATTGTTTCTTTACGACGTGCATATATTATTTTATTCTCTTCTGTATGACGAAGATGTTCAGCCTCTTCAAGATATGGTTCCCAGATATGTCGTTGAATGAGCTTTTGATGATTTTGACTTTGTGTACATTGTGCTAGAAGTGGGCAATCCTTACATATAACAGGATTAGAGATGTACTGTCGATAACCTTCCTTAGTAGTCGTTCTATAATCCAGAACTTGTCCTTCCGGACATATGTAACAATCAAAGTGCTCATCATAGACATAATCGTGCTTTTTCAAATATCCCTCCTTTGTACGTGGTCGTGTATAGGGTAAAGCAGGGCGAATTTCATTTTCAATTAAATATTGAGCAATAGCAGGTGTTTTATATCCGGCATCAGCAGCTACAGCATTAGGTTTCCCACATTTTTCAATGACCTTTTCAACTAGAGGCTCTAACATTGTACTATCATGAACGTTACCTGGAGTTACAATAGTCCCCAGGACAAAACCATTTCTATCTGCGGCTGCATGAAATGAATAAGCAAATTGCTTTGTCCTTTCGTCTTTTACATAGTAACCACTCTCCGAATCTGTTGTACTTTCTTTTATTTCTTTGTTTTCTTCTTTTTCATATTTATCTGGTGGGATGGGCTTTTTCCCATGTTCTTCACGATCACTATTAATTTCTGCTTGAAGACGTGCTTCATAAGCTTTTGATTCTTTCCGAACTACTTTCTTTTCGAATTTGCGTTTATTTGCACTTGCTTTAACGTGAGTTGAATCAATGAATACATGTTCCGAACTAACTAACTTTTTATCTGCTGCCTCTTTTAAAATACGGTAGAAAATTTGTTCAAATAAGTCTGTATCCTTAAAACGACGTTCGTAGTTTTTACCAAAAGTTGAAAAGTGGGGTACTTTATCATAAAAACCAAATCCTAAAAACCAGCGATACGCCATATTTGTTTCAATTTCCTTTATCGTTTGACGCATCGAACGGATACCGAAGGTATATTGAATGAAAGCCATCTTAATTAATACAACAGGGTCAATACTTGAACGTCCGCGCTTAGTTGAGTACAAATCTTCAACCAATGAATAGATAAATGAAAAATCTACTGCGGCTTCTATTTTGCGAACCAAGTGATCAGCAGGTACAAGTTGATCTAAGGCAATCATTTCAATTTGGTCACGATTTATCTGTGTATTTTTCGAAAGCATTCCATCCACCTCTATTAATTCTCTGTAAATAAATTATACAAAAGGCTGTGTTAATGTACATTATTGATTTTTACACTCTGTTGATTGGAGTGGAAGGCGGCGAAGACTCCTGCGGGAGTACGGGACAGGGGAGACCCCGCAGGCGCTGAAAGCGCAGAGGAGGCTCCCCGAACCGCCCGCGGAAAGCGAAGCCGCCTGGAACGGAAATCAACAGACAAGTTTAATATGGCCAAACAAAAAAGACTGTCGATTTTAAACCCGAAATCCTTCGGATTTGTCGACAGTCTGGAAGGAATAAACCGTACAACGGCTTATTCCTTTTTAAATGATTACTTTAAAGGAGGGTGTTTTAATTGTATACATCAATCGCAGAGTTTATGAAAGAGTGGAATCAAGAAGCAGCTTCAACTCAAAATGTATTGGATGCGTTGACAAATGAGTCATTGGAACAAAAGGTTTCAACAGATGATCGAACCTTAGGAAGAATTGCCTGGCATATTGTGACAAGTACTCCCGGGATGCTCATGGAATTTGGATTAACTGTTGATCCAGTAGAAAATGCAACAACCGTTCCAGCATCTGCAAAAGAACTGGCTGGGGTATTTCGTAAAGTTTGCGCCGATACAGCACATGCCGTTAAAACACAATGGACAGACGATACGTTGAAGGACATGATCAATGTATTCGGTATGGAGATGCCTAAGGCAGTTACACTATCCTTGCTGATTAAACATATCATTCATCACCGCGGTCAAATGACTGTTCTTATGCGCCAAGCGGGACTAAGAGTTCCTGGCATATATGGGCCGGCAAGAGAAGAATGGGCAAATATCGGGATGGAGGCTCCAGCGCTTTAAATAATCCTGCATTCTTAATGGTAACTCCAATATAAATAAAAAAATTAAAATATATTTTTACATAGTGAAATATTAAAGATGTACAATTTGTGCATCTTTTTTTGTGGGAAAGTCAATGAGATACTTTAGTGTTTTCGCATCTTGATAAATTTCATTGGAAAACAGATGGCGATGGAAAGAAGTGTGTATATAACAACCCAATGAAAGAAAGTTTCGTTGAAGACAGTAAACGTTAAGATAGTGAAAAACATTGCTGTTATAAAAGGCATAATAAACCATTTTCTTAACAATAAAAACCCAAGAACTGAAGTTACAATAACCACAATAGGAAAAATAAATAGTACTAATTCAAAAGGGTTCATATTTTATTCACTCTCCTTAATTACCAATATTATACAACGATAAAATCATTTTGTAGGAAAAAATAAAATTCGCGAAAATGACATTATATATTACTTCCTAATATAGGAATTCGTTTAAAAAATACAACTTGAAATGATTTTCAAACAGGCTCATAAAATATACATATTGCGATGATGTGTATTGTAAAATGTGGGTAGAGTAAAATTTTTGCAACCGTTGATAGGAGTGGGGTAGATGAGCGGCCAAAATACATTGCAGAATGCATTTAAACATGCAAAATATCAAGTGGGCGGCCATGGAGCCAGAAACATGAAAGTTTTGCAGGATGCATTCCAAGGATTGGATGGAAATTTGGAAAGTGATATGTATGGTAAAGGGGAAGTAATTGAAGAATTTCAGAATAAAATGGCCGCAATCCTTGGGAAAGAATCCGCTGTATTTTTTCCTAGCGGGACAATGGCCCAGCAAATAGCCCTTCGCATTTGGTGCGATCAAAAAGGAATAAAGAAGGCAGCTTATCATCCATTAAGCCATTTAGAAATTCATGAGGAAGATGGATTAAAAGAACTTCATCAAATTGAAACCGTCTTATTAGCGGATGAGAATAGAGTCATACAACTAGAAGATGTAACAAGCATGAATGAGGATGTGGCCTGTTTGCTGCTCGAATTACCGCAGCGTGAAATAGGGGGTCAGCTTCCATCCTATAAAACGTTAGAGGATATCTCTGCGTATTGCAAGGAAAAAGGAATCAAATTGCACCTGGATGGGGCAAGACTTTTTGAAATTCTCCCATATTATAAAAAATCCGCAGCGGATATTTGCCATTTGTTTGATAGTGTATATGTTTCTTTCTACAAAGGTATTGGCGCTATTGCCGGAGCGATTTTGGCTGGCGATCAAGCCTTTACGGAAAAGTCGAAAATATGGAAAAGGCGCCATGGCGGTGATTTAATCAGCCTTTATCCATATTTCCTCAGTGCAAACTATTATTTTGATCAGCGGATCGATAAAATGAAACAGTATTTTGAAGGAGCAATGGAACTGTCTGAGTTATATAATCAATGCTTCGGCGTGTCAACGATTCCACAAGTGCCTGTATCCAATATGTTTCATGTTCATTTCGATGCGTCAAAAGAAGATATGGAACACATTCTAACTGAAATCTGCCAGGAAAAAAATCTCGGCCTTTCTAGTTATGTTAGGGAAGTAAGTGAGACATCAAGTTATTTTGAAATTAGTATTGGGGATTTGTATTTGAATCTCCCTAAAGAGAAATTAATGGATGGAATAAAGGTATTGGATGATAAAATGAAAAAAAGAAAAGGAAAATAAACTTGAAATAGCTGTCATGGGTTTAGGTTGAGAGCAGAATCAACGGATATTTTATAACATTTGCTAAAAGACGATAATAAAGGCTTTGTTCTCCTGAAGATCTCATGAGGACAAGCCTATTCTAAACCTAAGCAGGTACGAATCATCTCAAAGTTTTCCTAGTTTGTTTATATGTGTTAGTTTCATTACGTTCACTTTTGTTTCGCCTTTATTCGTTTTAATTTTCTTTTGTGAGTCTTTAATGCTGTTTCTATATTTTTTAAACTGGTTGTCACTACTCCATGGCTTTCTACTATCACCAAATTATTAAATCCACCTTGAGCATCTTTAAAGGAAATAACCATAAATACCAACCTTTCCCTTTTTGATTCATATCTGTTTTCCATTTTTAGGGATATATTTCGGGTTTCTTAGTATTAGTTTAACTTTTATTTATTTAGCATTTGAATCAATTTCATAATTTCCTTTTTTAAAAAAGTCTAGATTGTCCCTAACGGGACTTATTCAATTTTTTAAAACTACGCTACTTGTTGTTGCGGGCATTCTAACATTTTTCTGATACGATCAACTGCTAATTTTGAGGCATTATAAACTAAGGTGACTAAGTCAAAATGAACTTTGGCACGCTTTCCTGTTCGATAACGAACATTGTCTAGTTGAAAGTATAACTTGAGATAAGCATTCACACGTTCCACAGCGGTACGTCGTTTAAAGACAGTTTTCCAAGCTTTCGAACCACGGGCCGGTGCTGTATATTTTCGAAGATCTGTCGTGATTTTTATTTTATAGGTCTTTTGGCAAATACCCTCATTGGCTAAAGGGCAATTTTTACATTCTTTTGGATGTGTATATTTGAGAGTTTTGTATTTCGGATCGAAACTATCATATCGATACGAGTGTTCCCGGAAACAAGTGGGGGCGAAATGTTTATCAAAACCTTCTATCTCAGGTTCATTACGCTTGTTATAGGCAATAACAGATTGGTGACCCATCCGGTGAATTTGTTCATAAATCGGTTCGTAATCATACCCAGCATCCATCGTATGGTACCGTAAAGTTGAAAGTTGAACACGCTCTTGAATTCCTTTTAATAAAGGAATCGCAGCCTTTCCGTCATTCAAATTACCAGAAGAGAAAAGCGATTGAAGAATATATTGGCTTTTTGTTCCAACAGCTAAATGAGCCTTATATCCATACCAAAATACGTTCTTTCCTTCGCTGTTTTTCTTTACACCCCACTCAGGGTTTTTGGGAATTTCAGCACGAAGATGATCTAAAGTAACGTCTAACTGTTCTTCAATTTTCTTTTCAAAAAGAGGTAGATTGGTTTCGCGATCAGCTTTTTCAATCAACCATTGTTCTCTTTCTTCTTTCGATTTACGCCCACGTTTCTTAGGTTCGTTTTTTGGTTTTTCCTCTTTTTGAGGTGCCTGATCTTTTGCTTCAAAGTGTGTGGCATCAAGAGCTACTGTATCATCAGTGACAAATCCTTCTGTAATGGCTTGATAAAGAATCGTTTCCTTAACCTTTTCAAGAACGTTAGATTCACTGAGGATTGTCACCATTCTTGAATAAGCTGCTTCTGAAGGTACAGTATCAGAAACCAAAAATCCGCAGTCTAGACGGAAAACCATGTCATTTTTTAATCTCATCACCAAATCTTTAATAAAAGGAATTCGTTCCATTAATCGGGCAACTAAAGAGTAAATCATAGCTGCATAGTTCAGTTCAACAGGTCTACCAAAACGAGATTTCTTCGTTACCACAGAGAAGATTGGTTCAATGTTGATAGCAGAAAAAACAGCTTCAAAACGATGGGTAGGTTCTAAATCGTATAATTCTTGTAGTCCAAATAGGCTTCCTTGTCTTATAATAGCCATAGGGAGTCTTCCTCCAGTCTTATAAGTTTGTGTGGTGCTTACTTATTTAGACATTTTGGGGAGGTACTCCTTTTTTTGGTGTTTAAAAGCCTTGAGCCCGTAGGGCTCAGATTTTTGAAATTGATTCATTTATTAAAGAAAAGTAAAGATTTCTTAAATCTGATTACTATGATTTTTATTGAAAGCGATCATACGGATATCAAGGGCTGACAACCATTTTGGTCAATCATACAATTTACCAACAGCCATTTCTTGTTTAGAAATGGAAGCAGGAAAAGAAAAAAGCCATTGAAAACAGTGGCTCTTAAAGAAAGTTGTTCAGTTCCGATATTTAGAACCAAACCTTATATTTTGTTATTTCACATTTGTTGTTTTTACATGTTCTTGATCCGCAACGATTAAAGTATCAACCACATTTATAAATAAGCCATGCTCCACGACACCGGTTATATTTTTCAAAAAAGAACTTAACTGATTCACGTTTTCAATGGCATTCAGGTGTAGATCAACAATATAATTTCCACTGTCTGTTTTGTAAACTTCATTCTGCTTCATCCTCAATTTCGGATTGAGATGTTGACTTTCCAGCTTTTTTAGTACATGCGTATATCCAAATGGAATAATTTCTACAGGTAATGGGAAATTTCCTAAGTTTTGCGACAATTTACTTGAATCTGCTATCCAGATCACCTTTTCTGAAATGGACGCCACCACTTTTTCAAAGAGAAGTGCTCCGCCGCCGCCTTTAATCCCGTTAAATTGGTTGTCTACTTCATCTACACCATCGATCGTTAAATCAATTCGTTCTACCTCATTAATGGGAATCAAAGGTATGCCTAATTCTTGGCAAATTGCTGTAGTCGAATTTGATGTTGAAACACCTTTTATTAATAATCCGTTCTTTATTAACTCACCTAACTTCTGTAAAGTGAAATATACAGTAGAGCCGCTGCCCAACCCAAGAATCATTCCTTCTTTAATATACTGAACGGCTTCTTCTCCAGCTAATTTTTTCTCCTGCAATTCCATCATTCCTTTTCAATCAAGAATATTTATGAAGTTTGTATTTATATATTTTGCCCTCTATTTGCTCAAATAATAGGAAGACCATAAAAAGGGGGGAATTAATAACATCATAGCAACAGTCAATTTCCGCGGCAAATAAGAAAACAGGATCTGGTGTTAATTAAAAATAGGTATTCCCTTAATAAAAATAATGTTGACATTTTTAACTGTAAATATTAAAGTTACAGTATGACAACTGTAATATTAATTATTACATTTTAAGGAGTTTGATAATAATGGTGACTTTATATACAACACCCAGCTGTGCATCGTGCAGAAAAGCAAAAGCTTGGTTTGAAGAACATGATATTGATTTTATTGAGAGAAACATACTGTCTTCGCCCATTACAGTAGATGAAATTAAATCCATTCTTCGCTTAACAGAAGAGGGGACGACAGAAATCATTTCAACAAATTCAAAATCATTTCAGGAATTAAATATCAATATTGAAACGCTGCCGCTGAATGAATTCTATAAATTAATGATCGAGAACCCTAAAATGTTGCGACGACCTATTATCCATGATGAAAAAAGGTTACAGGTTGGTTATAACGAGGATGAGATTTCAAGTTTTCTTCCCCGCAAGCTTCGTACATTTCGGAATGAAAATTGGAATAAAATGGCTAACTAAAAGAATGAAGTCAATTTGTTGGTCTTTCGGTTAAAACAAAACCGAAGGAAGGATACTAGACTGACAGTGATTCATGTTTGTTTTTAGAAGGGAGGAAAAAAGAGATGATTGAAGTATTTGTAACAGTACAGTATAAAGATCGAAATTATCAAACCAATGTCATCGTGAAAAAAGATACGACTTGGGAAAAAATTAAACAATTAGCAGAAGATCAGGTAAAGAAACAATGGGAAGTGTAATTTATTCTGACTAAGGAAAAAGCGAATTGCTTTACAAGTTGATTTATTGCGTTTATGATTGCATACGTTGATGAATTTTGAAAAAATATTTTAAAAGATTTTAACTTTAAAGCAGTTTATATTTTTAGGAGGCAAGCCACATGAATAGTGATTTTACACTTGCCATTCATAGTTTAACTTTTCTAGCGTTGCAGCCCGACCGGATGTCAACAAGTGAAGCTATTTCAGAAAGTGCTTGCGTTCATCCTGTACGCATTCGAAAAGTGCTAAGTATGTTGAAAAAACATGGATTTATAAAATCGAAAGAGGGAACGGGAGGCGGATTTATTTTTGCTTTAGACTTAAGTGAAGTAAATCTTTGGGACATATACATGCTCACCTCCGAAGGTGCTCTGCAACCTAAGTGTCCGGATTCAAATGAACGGTGTATTGTGGGTGCCAATATGCAGGGTGTTTTATTCAGCATTTTTTTAGGTGCAGAAGAACATTTAGGTGAATACCTAAAGAACTATACCATAAAAGAGATTGTCGATCTGGTTAATAAGTGTCTGTGACCCAGTGCTGGCCGCAGATTTCTATGTTTGAAATGTAATAAAAAAAGTTACAGTTTGAAGTTGAAATTAAAAAGAAGGTGAAAAGTAGGATGTCTTATCAAAATACCATTTTAAAAATAGGTGATTGGATTAAAGCAAAATCGCGGAGTGGGGAATTAATTATTGGATATGTTGAATCTCAGTCATCAGAAATTCAAAAAGGAGAAGTAAAGGTGACCGTCGTGAGGAGTGATCATAACGAGACCGTTGGAAAAACCATCTTACTTTCAAGTCGACAGGTGAAAAGTTTACCTGTTTCTAATGTTACAAATAAGGCGCAAATTCAATTTCTTATAGATTTGGCACTTTTAACAAAAGATAAGACCTGGTTTATGGAACTTACTTCCGAGCTAAACTCCATGAATCAGCTTATACAGGAGGAAGCTTAAATTTGTAATTTAGATAAAACCTATAACTAAATTCTATGAATCCAGTTATAGGTTTTTGTGCTAGGTAAGATGTAAATGCTTACGTGACCAAAAAACATAAGAAATACTGATCATAGAAATAAAACCTGCTGCTGCATAAAATCCCATTCGGAAATCATGAACACGCAGGCTCATGATGAATAGGATGACAATGGCTATTATGGTTCCATATGCCCCAGGCCTGCCCCAAATCAGCCTTGAATCAAAGGTTTCATTTTCCTTTTTCTTTTTCCGCCAAATCAAGTAGGTGACAAGATTAAGCGACCAGTTCAAAAACGTAAAATAAGAAGAAGCTGAAATTAAATAATTATAAATAGAAGAAGGAAGCAGGAATGACATTCCTACGACAATCAAGGCACCAATTGCAACTGCCAGCCAAGCATTGCGATAAAAACCGCGATGAGAGTGCTGGAGGAAATAGGATGGAGCTTGTTTTGCTGTCGAGAGAGACACGAGTAATTCAATGGATGCATAGTAACTTGCTGCCATCACCGAAAAAGCTGCTAACAATATGATGCCATTCATGGCTATCGCAGCCCAATTGAATCCGATCGTTTGAAAAGCTTGAACAAAAGGAGATTTGTTCGTCGAAACAGAATTCCATGCTAGGATCATAACTAAGACCAGCATGGATAATACATATAATCCAATAGCGCCAATGGACATCATCATGCCAGCCCTCGGGATCTCCACCAGCGGTCTTGTTACCTGACGCCCTGCCATAGCTACCGCACTTATCCCAGCAAAGGAAAAAATAATAACTAACATGGATTGCAGCAGACCGAAATACCCCTTAGGAAAAAAGGCAATCCAACCCGAAAAAGGCCGCTGAGGGGAAAAATTACTATGTAAGAAAAGTGCGTAACCTCCTATAAGAATGAAAGCAAGAAGGGCTATTACTTTCAATGCTGCCATTCCAGATTCTATTTTTCCAAACTTGTCCATATTCATCATATTCATTAAGATAATGATAACCAAAAACGACATCGCAAAAATAGGCAGTGGCAGGTGTGGAAACCAGTAATGGGCAAATACTCCCATCGCAATTGCTTCCGAGCCAACCCCGAGAATACTGGAAATAAACACAGACCATCCCAATAAAAAACCGGCATAGGAGCCTAAAAATTCCTGGACATACACTCGAAATGAACCAGGCTCGAGCCGGTTGACATTAATGCTTGTCATCGCTCCAAGAACTTGCATCATCACCATACCGCCTAATAAAAAGGCGAGTGTAACAGAAGGCCCTGCTTCCCGTACAGCCAAACCTGATCCAAGGAAGAAACCGGCACCAATTACACCTCCAATTCCAATACCCGCCAAACTAAAGGCATTAAGATGTCCCTGACGTTTCTCTTGATCGACCTTCTCACCATGAGGTAAAATGATCCCCGTTTTCATAGATTTTAAAATGCTCATCACCTTCTTTCTTTTTTCACCTTTATCATTTAGCATTACTACAAAAAACATGCTCAAAAGTTATACTTCCTGATAAAGTTCATTATTGGTTATGTATAAAAGGAATTAGAATAATTATTTCAAACAAAATATACCAATAATTGATAATTCAGGTTATAATTAGGTTGTTTGTAAACTGTATAGTCAGTTTTTACATATATGGCGGGAGGAATGAAATGAAAAACCTGGTCCGGAATGTCATAAGAGTGATCATCGTTTTCGCTGGATTTTTATTTACGTTCAATCTTCCTTATTTATTTGGAATCGGAAAAAATAATAAGTTTGAAATAAATGTTATACCTTTTTGGCAAATGGTTAAAGCGAATTTTCTTTATTTACTGCAAATCAAGGATCCCCGTTACCTAGGCTATTTTAAACAATATTCTATAATGGAAAATTATAAGTATTCTATGACGCTGCTTTTAATCAGCCTTGCAGCCGTTATTCTAATAGCAGTGTCCATAAGTATTTCGGTTATGCTTGCTCCGAAGAATATGAGGGAACATTTAATAAAAGGAATTCATTTCTTTGAAGCAGTTCCGGACTTATTAGTGATATTTTCTATTCAATTTTTAGTGATCTCCTTTTATAAATCAACAGGTTTTAGAATTTTTCAGCTCTACGGATTTTTTGGCGCAAAACCGTATTTCATACCGATCGTAGCTGTTTCCTTTTTACCCATTTTCTTATTGTCACAGTTTCTTATCAAAGTCATTATGGAAGAACAAAGTAAAGTTTACGTCCTTTATGTAAAAGCGAAAGGAATGGGCCGGTTAAGAATTTTATTTGTACATATTTTTCGAAATATTTTTTCCCTTGTGCTACTGCAATTGAGGACAGTGGTATGGGTCATCTTGTCCAATATTTATCTTTTGGAGTACATGTTTGATATTAATGGATTTACACGTATTTTTCAGAAAATCGTTTTTATTCACGCTGATATTGCTTCGCTTGTCGTCTGCTTGTTAATGTTCGCTCTTCCACTCGTAGCGGTGGAAGCTGGAGCGTGGTTGCTTTCAAGGCGTATGAAAGGTAAGGAGGCTGCTGGTTTATGAAAAAGTATAAAAAAACAATCATAGGCTCCGCCATTTTGCTGGTCATCCTACTTGTAAGTTGTTTATACCCCCTTTATGGCCCGTCAAATTATGCTAAGCAGGATTTCATTGAAGATGCTCATGGCAATATTCTTGGTAAGCCTCCATATCCTCCATCTTTCAGTCACCCGCTGGGAACCAATCGAAATGGGGAAGATCTCGGTCTGCTGATGCTTTATGGTGCGAAATTTACTCTCATCACCGCTTTTGGCGTTGCCGTTATCAGAGTCCTTATTGGCGGCCTGTTTGGGATCTTTATCTCATTATGGGCACCATTTTTAAAAGATTATATGAAAGATTTCTTTCTGCCGTTTCGTTATATTCCCCCAATTCTTATCGCCATCATTTTGATGACTCCGATTGTGGGCGGCTTTCAGGATGCACCTGTGACATCCATAGTTACTTGCCAAGTTATTATTCTTATTTTTATTGGATTACCTCAAGTATCGCTAATGGCAGCAGATTTAACAGAGGAACTTATACATACATCTTTTGTCCAAAGCTCTTTTCTAATGGGGGCAAGCAAATGGCATATCGTGAGAAGACAATTGCTGCCATATATTCGTTCATTTGGGCTTATGTTTACCGTTCAGCAGCTGTTGAGTACTCTGCAAACGATGATGCATCTAGGGATATTTGGTCTTTTTCTTGGTGGTCAAACTCGCGCAGGAATATATGGTTACGATAATCCTCCTAAACCAGCTTCATTATCAAATGAATGGGCAGGGATCATCGGCCAGAATTATAACGATTTTAATTTGGTACCCTGGAATGCATTTATTCCAGCATTTGGGTTCTTTTTAGTTATTCTAATAGTGAATATGATCAAAAAAGATCTTGAGAATCAGACAATGGGTTTTCTTGGAGTAAATAATAGACGGAAAAAACAAATGGAAAGGGAAGCAGCGGAAAACCATTCTTCTAAGCAAAAATTTGAATTCGTTCATAAGATTCAAGAATCCGCTAAAAAATCAGTTTGATGCTTCGTCAATGATATCAGGCTAGTGTGTGTGCTGCCATTTTCATAGGTATATAATGGCCATAAAATAGTTTAATTGTATAAGGGATTTTTATTCTTTAATCGATTGAGTTTGGGATCGACAAAAGAAATCAAAAAAACCTATACTGGAATGATGAAGGAAAATAAGGTATGATGTATAATACTTTATGTCTTTTGAAAAGTGAGAATATTGATTATATTTCTTGCCTAACAGTCCACAAGATGAACCTTCCGTTCATTTTAGTTAACGATTTGATTTGGAGGATACAGTATGAACTTTATTAGCACACGCGGGAACGTAGGGAAAATTGGTTTTATTGATACGGTCTTAATGGGGCTTGCAAATGATGGAGGATTATTAATTCCAGAAAAAATCCCGCAAATTTCTGAAGAAAAGCTTCAGTCCATGTCAAAGCTTTCTTATCAGGACTTAGCATTTGAAATTATATCTTCTTACGTGGATGGTGAAATTCCTGACCAAGAGTTAAAGGATTTAATCGAAAAAAGCTATGGAACCTTCCGGCATTCAGAGATCACGCCTGTTAAAAAGATCAGGGATAACATGTATGTGCTGGAGCTATTCCATGGCCCGACCTTTGCATTTAAAGATATTGCTCTGCAATTTCTAGGGAATCTATATTCGTACGTCTCCAAGAAGACAGGAGAGACGATTCATATTTTAGGAGCCACCTCAGGGGACACAGGTGCATCTGCCATTGAGGGCGTTAGAGGAAAAGAAGGCATTCGAATTTGTATCTTACATCCATTTGGAAAAGTTAGTCAGGTGCAAGAATTGCAAATGACAACGGTTCATGATGAAAATGTCCTAAATTTAGCGATAAAAGGTACGTTCGATGATGGTCAAAGAATGATAAAGGAATTGTTCGTCGATGTGGATTATAAAAACAAATATCACCTAAGGGCAATTAATTCCATTAACTTTGTGCGAATCCTCGCGCAAACTGTTTATTATTTCTATGCCTATTTTCAAGTAGCGAAAGAGACAGGGAAAAAACAGGTGAATTTCAGTGTGCCTACTGGAAATTTTGGTGATATCTTTGCTGGCTATCTTGCCAAAAAAATGGGTCTTCCGGTTGGAAAACTGATTGTGGCTACGAATGAAAATAATATTTTAGAAGGTTTTGTTCAAAAAGGGGTGTACAGGCCTGGTGAGTTCCGCAGCACTTACAGCCCATCGATGGATATTCAAGTAGCCAGCAATTTTGAACGTTATCTATACTACCTCCTAGATGAAAACCCAGCTGCAGTATCTGCGAAGATGGATCAATTCAAGTCAGAAGGCAAAATTGCCGTCAATGAGGAGCAGCTTTGTCAGGTGCAGGAGGACTTCGCTGCACATGGGGTGGCGGGAGATGAATGCTTGGAAACCATTAGTAAATACTATGATGAAACTGGCTATTTACTAGACCCGCATACTGCCTGTGGAGTGGCTGCCTATGAAACATCCAATGATCCAAAAGAGGTTTGTGTTACCCTTGCAACGGCACATCCTGCCAAATTTAATGAATCTATTGAACGTTGCGGCATTGAGCAAACATTTCCGCAGCAAATTAAAGAGTTATTTGAGAAACAGAAATATATGGAAGTGGTCGAGGCGGATAAGGCTAGTATTGTTGATAACTTAGAAAAGCTTTTCAGTTATTCCGTCAAATAAACACCATGCTTGAATTGCGATATAATTATTAAGAAGAAAAGGAATGCCTTGCCAGCATTCCTTTTTCATTGCTTAAAGATGTTTTTCCAGTAATAGGAATCTTGTGATCGAAGTTTTTCGGGACAAATTTTTTGCAGACTACTTTTGAAAATATACTTTTGTTCAATCAAGAGTAGTCATTTATATTGCTCCAACTTGTTGAAAAATTCGATAAGAAATTGGTAGAAATTCTTTTCCGATGGAGCAATTTCTCGATGTTTTGGGATAATGACACCAACTGTACGCATGACCTTTGGCAATTCTATTGGTACTTTGACGGTGAATCGCGGAATGGAGTCATTAAATGTACTCTCAGGCAACAGGCTGACACCGATTCCTGCGGAAACGAGGCCTTTTAAAGCATCCATATCCTCTCCCTCAGATGCAATGTTTGGTTCAAAGCCCGCTTGCTGGCATGCCTCCACAGCAATTTTTCGAAGAACATACCCATTTGGAAATAAGACGAATGGGTCGGTCCGCAAATCACTTAGAAATAAACTTTTTCTATCTGCCAGAGGGTGATGATTAGGCAGTAAGGCAACGATATTTTCCATAAATAAAATTTTTGCTACTAGATCTGGATCTTTCATCGGGACTGGGCCGAGAAAGGCCAAATCAATTTCACCGTTTTTTACCGAATCGATTAAGTAGGAATAGGAGCCTTGACGCAAATGAAAGTTCACATTTGGATGGGAATCCCTATATGCCGAAATTACAGTTGGAAGCCAGTAACGCGCGAGACTTGTCGGGTAGCCAATTTTAATGGTACCTGCATGTGGGTCAAGATATTCGTTTATTTTTTCCTGTGCTTCATCAATGGTTTTTAAGGCGTTTTTAACATATTGTAAAAAAATATTTCCGATCTGTGTAACCTTAATATTTCTTCCAACCCGCTCTAATAGCTTTACCCCCAACTCTTCTTCCAGCTTTGTAATCTGATAGCTAACGGCTGATTGGGCAACGTTCATATTTTCAGCAGCCTCTGTTACATGCTGCCGTTCAGCTACTTCTATAAAATAACGTAATTGACGCAGCTCCACATTTGCATCTCCTTTCATTCATACAAGAATTAGATTGATTTGATATAAATTATATATTGTTTGTATTAATAATTAAAATTAAAATAAATATGACAAAATTTCGACAAATCTAACAGGGGGAGATAACAATGACATATCATGCACTACCAAGAGCACAAGGTCTCTACCGTCCTGAATTTGAACATGATGCATGTGGAATCGGCTTATACGCACATATAAAAGGAAATGCAACTCATGAAATCGTAACGAAAGGATTAAACATGCTCTGCCAATTGGATCACCGCGGCGGACAGGGAAGTGATCCGCTTACTGGTGACGGCGCTGGGCTGATGGTTCAGATTCCGGATCGGTTTTTCCGTCAAGAATGTTCAACTATGAACTTGCCAGAAAAAGGGGAATACGGTGTGGGGATGCTGTTTTTCTCAAATGATGAGGCGGAACGGGGAGAAATTGAAACATATATCAATTCATTGGTCGAACAAGAAGGGAAAAAAGTGCTTGGCTGGAGAACGGTTCCTGTCAACGCAGAAAAAATTGGGGTTACAGCAAAACAAAGCTGTCCGTTTATTCGCCAATTGTTTGTTGCTGACAACGAAAATCGTACGGATTCATTAGGTTTTGAACGGAAATTGTATGTTATCCGAAAACAAGCTGAAAAATGGGCAAAGGAATCAGGATACCGTTTTTATTTTGCGAGCTTTTCTAGCAGGACTATTGTCTATAAAGGTCTGTTAACACCTGAACAAGTAGATCAGTTCTATCTGGATTTGCAGGATGAGAATTTTGTGTCTGCGTTTGCTTTAGTGCATTCCCGCTTTAGTACAAATACATTTCCGAGCTGGGAAAGGGCACATCCAAACCGTTATTTGATCCACAACGGTGAAATTAATACACTTCAAGGAAATATTCACTGGATGAAAGCACGTGAAAAACAATTTATATCAGATGCATTTGGAACAGACTTGGAAAAAATACTGCCAATCCTTGATACAGATGGCAGTGACTCCTCAATTTTAGATAATGCGCTGGAATTTTTGGTGCTTGCAGGCCGAAAACCGGCGCACGCCGCGATGATGCTTGTTCCTGAACCATGGTCTGGTAATCCTCATATGACAGAGGAAAAGAGGGCTTTTTATGAATATCATAGCACCTTAATGGAGCCTTGGGATGGCCCGTCTGCCATTTCATTTACCGATGGAAAACAAATTGGTGCCATTCTGGACAGAAATGGTTTGCGTCCGGCCCGTTATTATGTAACCGAAGATGATTATATTATTTTCTCGTCAGAGGTTGGCGTTATTGATGTAGAGCCGGAAAAAGTATTGTACAAAGAGCGTTTGCGTCCAGGAAAAATGCTCCTGATCGATTTAGAAGCAGGACGAATTATTTCCGATGAGGAAGTGAAATCCGAGCTTGCCGGAGACCAGCCTTATCAGCAATGGCTTGATGAACAGCTTGTCCGCTTGACGGATGATGTAGAGGCTGTGGGAGAGATTTCAGCTGATCTACTTTTCCGTCAAAAAGCCTTTGGATATACCTATGAAGATATTCAAAAATACATTATGCCTGTCGTTATGGAGGGTAAGGATCCGCTTGGTGCGATGGGCAACGACACGCCGCTTGCTGTGTTATCAGACCGGCCTCAATCTTTGTTCAACTATTTTAAGCAGTTGTTTGCACAAGTAACGAATCCGCCGATTGACTCCATTCGCGAAGAAATTGTTACTTCGACGATTTCCTATTTAGGATCGGAAGGGAATTTGCTTCATCCTTCAGAAGTAAATTGCCGACGGATTCAGCTGGAAACACCGATCATGACCAACGGCCAACTTGAAAAATTAAAAAAAGACCGTTCTTTTAAAAGCAAAGTCATTAACAGCCTTTTCTCTGATGATCTAGAATTAGGCCTAAATGAAATTTTCCGTCAAGCGGAAGATGCAATAGCAGAAGGTGCCAGTGTAATTATCCTGACGGACCGCCATATGAATGCAAAAGAAGCGGCCATTCCGTCCCTTTTGGCAGCGAGTGCCCTTCATCAGCATCTGATTCGTCAAGGGCTACGGACGAAAGCCAGTATTATTGTGGAAACCGGGGAAGTAAGAGAGGTCCATCATTTTGCCGTACTGCTCGGATATGGTGTGGATGCCATCAACCCTTATCTTGTGTTCGAGATTTATCAACAAGCATTTGAAGAAAATACTTTACCAGTCACCTATCAAGAAGCGGTTGAAAAATATGTATATGCCATGACCGAAGGTGTTGTGAAGGTTATGTCCAAAATGGGGATTTCTACGGTACAAAGTTATCGTGGTGCCCAAATTTTTGAGGCAGTTGGAATTGGCTCAGATGTGATAGACCATTATTTCACTGGAACAGTTTCCCAGTTAGGCGGGATTGGTTTAGATACAATTGCAAAAGAAGCTATGCTGCGACACGCATCAGCTTATACTGAAACGACTGACCAAACATTAGAATCGGGTAGTAACTTCCAGTGGAGACATGATGGCGAACATCATGCGTTCAACCCTGGCACCATTCATACTTTGCAATGGGCTTGCCGCAAAGGTGATTATGATTTATTTAAAAAGTATTCTCATTTAGCCAATGGAGAGAGAATCGGCTTTTTACGCAATCTATTCTCCTTTAATGGTACACGAACTGCTGTGCCGATTGACGAGGTTGAATCCGTTGATTCGATTGTACGCCGCTTTAAGACGGGGGCGATGTCATTTGGGTCCATCAGTCAAGAAGCCCATGAAACGTTAGCGATCGCTATGAACCGATTAGGTGGAAAAAGTAACAGTGGTGAAGGCGGAGAAGATGCCAGACGATTTGTATTAGATGATAATGGCGACAACAGAGGAAGTGCGATTAAACAAATTGCTTCCGGCCGCTTTGGTGTAAAAAGTTATTATCTTGTTAATGCCGAAGAGCTGCAAATTAAAATGGCTCAAGGCGCAAAGCCTGGTGAAGGCGGACAGTTGATGGGGAAAAAGGTTTATCCGTGGGTTGCCGACGTTCGCGGGGCAACACCTGGTGTCAGCTTGATTTCACCGCCCCCGCACCATGACATATACTCGATTGAGGACTTGGCCCAGCTGATTCATGACTTAAAAAATGCGAATCGCGATGCCCGAATCAGCGTCAAGCTTGTTTCCAAGGGCGGTGTTGGAACCATTGCAGCAGGTGTGGCCAAAGCTGTAGCCGATGTCATTGTGATCAGCGGTTACGATGGCGGGACAGGTGCCTCGCCGAAAACGAGTATTCAGCATGCCGGATTGCCTTGGGAGCTTGGTTTGGCAGAGGCACACCAAACACTTATGCTGAATGGCTTACGCGATCGGGTTGTGCTCGAAACAGACGGTAAATTAATGACAGGCCGTGATGTGGTCATGGCTGCCTTACTTGGTGCAGAAGAATTCGGTTTTGCCACCGCACCGCTTGTCGTCCTCGGCTGTGTCATGATGCGTGTTTGCCATTTGGATACATGTCCAGTCGGAATCGCGACGCAAAACCCTGAGCTTCGCAAAAAGTTCACAGGTGAAGCAGATCATATTGTCAACTTCATGAAGTTTATTGCACAAGAAGTACGTGAGCTGATGGCTGAGCTTGGTTTTAGAACGGTGGAAGAAATGGTCGGCCGCACTGATGTTTTAGAGGTGAGTGAACGAGCTAAAGCACACTGGAAGGCTAAGGATTTAGACTTAACAGCATTGCTTTATAAGCATGAAGGCGCCCGTACCTATAAACGACCGCAAAATCATCGAATCAACGAAACTCTTGATATTCAAAAAATCCTGCCGGCTGTTCAACCTGCGTTAGAACAAGGAACGCCTGTGAATGTTAGCTTCCCGATTTCAAACGTTAATCGCGTGGTTGGTACGATCGTCGGAAGTGAAGTGTCCAAACGTTACGGAGAAGATGGTCTTCCAAAGGATACGATTACTTTGAGGTTTAAGGGGTCTGCGGGGCAAAGCTTTGGGGCATTTGTACCAAAGGGTATGACGCTTGAACTTAACGGTGACGTGAACGATTATGTGGGGAAAGGCCTGTCTGGCGGAAAAATCATTGTCAGAGCAGATGAACAAACGAAGATTGCCGCTGCAGAAAATGTGATCGCCGGAAATGTTGCGTTCTATGGTGCTACAAGCGGTGAAGCGTATATTAATGGACGTGCGGGTGAACGTTTTGCGGTTCGAAACAGCGGTGTAAATGTGGTGGTTGAAGGAATTGGCGACCATGGCTGTGAGTATATGACAGGTGGCCGAGTCGTTATTTTAGGTGATGTGGGAAAAAACTTTGCGGCTGGAATGTCAGGCGGTATCGCCTATGTTCTAGCAGATAATCAAGATGAATTTAAGCAGTTATGCAATCAGGAATTGATTGAATTTGAATCAGTTTCCAGCCGAGATGATCTAGCCGAGCTGAAGGAGTTAATCGAAAATCATTTCAATTATACAGGAAGTGTAAAAGCAAAAATGATTCTCGATAACTGGGAGGTATATGCAGGAGTTTTTGTTAAAGTGATTCCAAGAGACTTTAAGCAAATGATCGAATTGATTCAGGAGCAAAAAAATGCAGGCTTAACAGAAGAAGAAGCGGTTATGAGTGCCTTTTTAGCCAATTCTTCAACAAAACTCAAACCATCTAGACAGAAGGAACCTGCAATCCGCTAAGAAAGGGGAAAGGAAAATGGGGAAACCAACAGGATTTATGGAATATGCTCGCGAAAAAGTCGGTGAAAGACAGCCTCGAACACGCCTAAACGACTGGAAAGAGTATACAGCTCCTTTCTCTGATGAAAAATTAAGCATACAGGGGGCGCGGTGCATGGATTGCGCCACTCCCTTCTGCCATATCGGAATGGAAATTCAAGGAGCAACATCAGGCTGTCCCATACACAACCTGATTCCAGAGTGGAATGATTTGGTCTACCGTGGCCGCTGGAAAGAGGCACTTGATCGGTTAATGAAAACAAATAATTTCCCTGAATTTACGGGAAGAGTTTGTCCTGCGCCTTGTGAAGGTTCATGTACGCTGGCGATTTCCGACCCAGCAGTAACCATCAAGAATATTGAGCAAGCGATCATTGATAAAGGGTTTGAAAATGGATGGATTAAACCAAGGATTCCTGCTGCACGGACCGATAAGAAAGTGGCTATAATCGGCTCTGGTCCTGCTGGATTGGCGGCTGCTGATCAGCTAAACCAAGCGGGTCATTCGGTTACCATTTTTGAACGTGCCGATCGGCCTGGCGGTTTGTTGATGTACGGAATTCCGAATATGAAACTCGAAAAAGAGGTAGTAGAACGTCGAATTCGTCTATTGGCACAGGAAGGAATCGACTTTGTCACCAATACAGAAATCGGTAAGGACATTACGGCTGTAGAACTTCAAGCACAGTTTGATGCAGTGATCCTATGTACAGGAGCGCAAAAGCAGCGCGATTTAGTAATGGAAGGCCGTGAAGCAAAAGGGATTCACATGGCAATGGATTATTTAACCTTAGCAACGAAAAGTCTTCTGGATTCCAATTTTGATGATGACCAATTTATCAATGCAGAAGGCAAAGACGTCATCGTCATTGGCGGCGGGGATACGGGTGCCGACTGTGTGGCAACGGCACTTCGTCAAAATTGCAATAGTGTCATTCAGTTCGGCAAGCACCCGCAATTACCGATAGAACGTAGTGCTGATAATATATGGCCAGCTTATCCGAACGTATTTACTGTGGATTATGCGTATAAGGAAGCTGAAGCCCAGTTCGGAGAAGATCCGCGTCAATATTCCATTCAAACGAAAAAAATCGTTTCCGATGAAAATGGGAACCTGAAAGAACTGCACACGATCCAAATGGAGAAACTGAGAGACGAAGAAGGCCGTTTTTATTTTAAAGAAATTCCTGGAACAGAAAAAGTATGGCCAGCCCAACTTGTATTTATTGCGATTGGCTTTGAGGGAACAGATCAACCACTGTTAAGCCAATTTGGTGTAAAAGCAGTAAACCAAAAAGTTGAAGCTGTATATGGTGATTTCAAAACCGATATTGAAGGAGTTTTCGCAGCAGGTGATGCCAGAAGAGGTCAAAGTCTTATCGTTTGGGCGATCAACGAAGGCCGCGAAGTCGCAGTGCAAGTAGACAAATTCCTAAAAGTGTAAAAATAACATCCATTCGGAGGGTTCAGGAAAAAATTAACAAAGCGGCAGCAGACATCATCAAATTAGATGATGTCTTTTTTAGTATGGTGAAAAAAATCACAAAACGAACGCCTGTTTGTGAGTGAAAGAAGGTGATGGATTCCGATTATTGGGATAAAACAAAACACACTCTACAATTGATCTAGTTGGTTTCCTGCAGTTCGCAGGGCCAACTTTTTTGTTTTAAAAATAAATTCAAAAATAGTTAATTTCCATCCAATTTTGCTGGGCGAACTCTGAAAATTTATCAAAAGTCTGTATGAAATTGATTAATCTTGGGAATATTCCCAAATGATAACGATAAAGGGGGAGCTTATGATTTTAAACAATGAAGAATTAAGAGCAAAGGCGCATGAGTTTGCCCTGACTTGTGAATTATCTCTCACCAACCAGTTAGCCAAACAATTTTGGCCAGGTTTTAAAAGGGATATGCTCCATCTTCACGAATTTGCGGAACAATTGCAAACCAACCATGCTGAGTGTAAACAACCAGCCGAAGATTGGCTTCTGGATCATATTAATTTCATAGAAACACAGGCACAAATTGTTTTCCGAGAATTCCCGAGAGCGCAGATGCAAAGACTGCCTAAATTGAAAGCTACCGGGATACCAAGAATATATGCTCTTTGCGATGATTATCTAGAGCACAGGGATGGGCACTTCGATGTACAATCATTTGAAACTTACATCATGTCCTTTCAGGAAGTTGCTGTTCTAAAGGATATAGAATGCTGGACGCTGCCTAATGCCATGCGTGTGATTATTATTCGCCGCTTGGCTAAAGTGATGAGCGATGTTAGAAAACGTCACGAGGTATGCCGTTCGGTTACGACATTAATAGAGCAAATTGGATCCAAAAATATGTCCGATTCTAAAATACGAGCTTTATTGGAACAAAAAACACGTCAGAAACCATTGGATCCAATTGAAATCGTCCAATTTATTCAACATTTGAGTGAATGGGAGCCAAATATTCGAATCGTTCACGATTGGCTGGCAGCCTATATCGGAAACAGTGAATCCAGCCTTGATGAGATGATTTCGTTTGAGCACCAACTACAGGCGGAGCTCCAAATCACTTGCGGAAGTCTGGTGCAAAGTTTGCACAGTATCGAACGCCTGCCATGGCGCAGGACTTTTGTGAAAATTTCCTATATCGAAAAATGCCTTCAGACTGATCCGAATAACGAGTATATGCGGATGGACATGGCAAGCCGGGATTTGCTTCGCGGCCGTGTCGCAAAATTGGCCCGTCAGTTAAATGTTCCGGAAACATTAGTCGCCGGAACAGCTGTAAAAATGGCCAGTTACCGACGAGCAGCTGATGACCAAACGAAGCTAGTTTCGCGAGAGTCATGTCTTTACTATTACTTGCTTGATCCTCATGGAATAACGGCATTAAGATCAGAGCTATGCCAAGCAGCCCAGCCAAGGAAGCTCCCGCATCTTGCCTTACGGCGGAAGCCATCGATTGTGTATTTTTTGAGCTTTTTCTTGCTGTTGATTGGCTTACTGTTACTGGGCGGCACATGGATCACATTTGGAGTAGAAGTTCGGCCTTTATCATGGCTTGCCATTTTTGCGGCTCTTTTGTTGCCCGTTAGTGAGTGGGGTTTTAGTATTCTCCATGAAGCCATTTGTAAATGTTGCAAACCGACACCTTTATTGAGATATGATTTTTCAAAAGAGCTGCCTGAAGATGCCCGTACGATCGTCGTTATGCCGGTTATTTGGTCAAGCGCGGAAGAGGTAGATGACGTTGTCAATCGACTTTTGGTTCACTACCTTGCAAATCGGCAAAAGAATATCCATTTTGGCATATTGGCTGATTTTAGTGATGCATCTTCTGAAACCCTTCCAAATGATGAAGAAATTATTACACATGCAATAGAACGCGTGAATGAATTATGTAAGAAGTATGGTAATGACAAATTTTTCTTGTTTCAAAGATCCCGTTTATACAATTCTGTGGATCAAATCTATATGGGATGGGAACGAAAGAGAGGCAAACTTGTTGAATTCGTTGATCTTCTTTCTGGGAAAGGTGATACCAGTTTTACAAACATCCTAGGAGAAACATCTATTCTGCCAAGTATTCGCTACGTATTTACCATTGACCATGATACCCAACTTCCTATTGGTGTCGTGAGCCGCCTAGCGGGAACCATTCATTTCCCATACAACCGCCCGCGACTGAATGACACTGAAACACGCGTAATTGAAGGATTCGGGGTGCTGCAGCCACGCATCAGTGCTAGTTTTGAATCCACGCAAAAATCGCGATTTGCTGCACTTTGGGCTGGAAATCCAGGAATAGATCCATATGCTTTTGCCGTTTCAAATGCCTATCAGGATTTATTAGGCCATGGTATTTTTGTTGGGAAAGGAATCTTTGATGTAGAGACCTTTCGGAAAACCCTAGCAAATCGCATTCCGAATCAATCTGTTCTGAGTCATGATTTACTTGAGGGTGGTTTTCTCCGGACAGGACTTGCTTCTGATATTGAAGTGGTCGAGTCACAGCCAAGCACATTTGTTGCTTCCGAGCAACGTTCCCATCGCTGGGTTCGCGGTGACTGGCAGCTTCTTAACTGGTTGGGGATGAACTGCAAAGATCGTTATGGTGATAGAAGAAGAGTAGACTTATGCATTTGGACTCGTTGGCAAATCATAGATAATTTACGGCGAAGTCTGCTAGCACCAGCCTATTTGATCGTGGCCATACTTGGGCTTTCAATTTTACCTGGGAGAAGTTGGGTATGGGAATCCATCATGTTAGCAACAATTTATTTCCCGTTTTTACGTACTCTTGCTTCAGCCATCATGAAGATGAGATTCAACCGTTCCATAGGTGTCAGCTGTTTACAATGTACGGTACAATTGCTGACACTGCCATTTCAGGCTGTACTTTGTTTAGATGCTATTTTACGAACACTTTACCGGATGTTTATCAGCAGGCGGAATCTGCTTGAGTGGGTTCCGTCTGCCCAAACGGAGCGCGCTGCCTCAAAAGGCCGTGTTTTCATGTTTGAGTCTGCCGGTTACATTGTTATACTCCTGTTTGCAGTCCTTGCATGGGTTTCAGGTCCGGCTATTAATCGGATGACAGGCATTGCTGTTCTTCTGATTTGGATGTTGGCACGTTTTGTTATTCAACATTTGAATCAGCCGCAAAAAGAGGATCAACGCCAATGGCTGAATGTTTCTCATAAGGAACTTAAGGAATTAGCGTTACAAATTTGGTCATTTTATGATCAATATGTAACAAAGGAGGAATCATGGCTTCCACCTGATAACGTTCAATACCATCCGCAAGAGATTATTGCCCATCGTACATCACCTACCAACATTGGTTTATACTTAGCATGTGTTGTCTCTGCGCGTGATCTTGAGTTCATTGATACAACAGTGATGTTAGATCGGATTGAAAGTTCACTAATGACACTTGCAAGGATGGAGAAGTGGAATGGACATTTATTAAATTGGTATGATACACAATCAGCTGAACCCCTATTTCCTAAATATGTTTCAACCGTTGATTCCGGTAACTTTGTTGCCTATTTGATGGTTGTACGTCAAGGCTTAGTTGAATGGGGGAAAAAGGAGCCTGAATTCCAGTCACGAATGGAGCCTATTTTGGAGGAGATCGACAAGCTGGTAGAAGAAACTAACTTTAACTCGCTTTATAATCCGGATGAAGGTTTGTTCTCATTGGGTTATCATATAGACACTAACCAAAAGGATTCCATTCTCTACGATTTGTTGGCCTCTGAAGCAAGGCAGGCTAGTTTTGTAGGGATCGCTCTCGGGCAAATTCCGGCATCACATTGGTTTTCTTTGGGACGGACGATGACTGTTTCAGGGAGACACAAGACTTTGTTATCATGGTCGGGTACCATGTTCGAATATTTAATGCCAGGTTTGCTTATGCGGACATATCGTAACACGATATGGGACTCTACTTATCGTGGAGTTGTCCGCAGTCAGCAAAAGTATGCAGCCGAGTGCCAAGTGCCTTTTGGAATATCAGAGAGCGGCTATTATGCTTTCGATTATCAGCTGAACTATCAGTATCGCGCTTTTGGTGTTCCAGGGCTGGCGCTTGATCGAGGTCTGGAACATAACCTGGTAGCAGCACCTTATGCAACCATTATGGCCCTCCCTTATGCAGGTGAAGCGGGTATTGCCGCCTTGAAAAAGTTTACAGACTTCCAAGCAAAAGGACAGTTTGGATATTATGAGGCGGTTGATTTCACTTCCCAAAGGCTGACGAAAGGCCGGCGGTATGAAGTCGTGCAAAGCTATATGGCCCACCATCAAGGGATGAGTATGCTGACTCTCTGCAATTTATTGACTGATGATCTATTAGTCGAACGATTCCATTCCAATCCATGTGTTCGGGCGGCCGATTTGCTTTTACAAGAGAGATTGCCTAGAAAAGCTGCCATGATTGAGGAGCCAATTGGCTCTCAAGCAAAGTTCACTTCTTTTGAAGAGCATTTTGATAATTTGGAACGGACATTTACGGAACCAACCATTGTCCCGGAAGTAAATGTACTTTCAAATGGCCGGATGACAAGCATAAACACAAACAATGGAACGGGCATGCTCACGTGGAATGGAATGGCTGTAAGCAGATGGCGAGAAGATCCTGTTGTTGATACGTCAGGGATGATGATTTATATTCATGAATTCCCTTCAGAAGAGACATGGAGCCTATCCGGGTTTTCTTACCAGTCCCATAAGGATACGAAAACAGTATTCCGCCTTGATAAATCCATTTATGAAGGGGGATACCGAGATATTACTTCTAAGCTGGAAATAACAGTTCCTCCTGATGTTGACGCGGAAATACGCCGTGTCCAGCTGGTGAATAACAGTACCGAAGAACGAGTGCTGGAAGTGACTACATTTCTGGAGTTGGCAATGGCAAGTCCATCTGCAGTGAATGCACATCCAGCATTTAACAAATTATTTATTGAAACGAGCCATGATGCTGCATCACAATGCTTATTGGCAAAAAGGCGCCCAAGAGATGAAGACGAGCATGAATCATGGGCCGTTCATACGATATACGTTGATAACCATCAAACAGATGATTATGAATTCGAAACAGATCGTGCCCAATTTATTGGGCGAGGGTTTTCGCTTAAGGAACCGAATGCCATATTTTCTCGTCTAAGCGGACATGTTGGTTCTGTGGTGGATCCAGCATTTGTGATGAGACGAAGAATACATTTAGCACCGCGGGAAACGGCCACCTTCTATATTGTCACAGGTGTTGCTGAAAACCGTGAAAAGGCCTTGAACATTGTACAACAGTTATGTGAGCCGAAGCAGGCAGATCGCTCTTTCCATTTGGCTTTAGTTCGTTCACAGATTGACCTAAGGCATCTGCACTTAACACCGGAACAGGCGTCGGCCGCTCTTTTAATGGCAGGAAGGCTCCTTTTCACCCCGCCGCTTTCTTCATTAAGGCAGGAGGCAATTGTACAAAATACTCTGGGTCAATCTGCCCTATGGTCACATGGGATAAGCGGCGACGTTCCGATCGCCGTTGCCGTTATTCGTTATTTAGCTGATTTGCCATTCGTGAGTTTATTAGCTCGACAGCATCAGTATCTGTGTAAGCTAGGATTGGAAATAGACTTGGTCATACTAGATGATACGGTTGGCGGTTATCAAGACCAACTCATGAATCGTTTAAGGGATTCCCTGGCGTCACGTGGTATATGGGAAATGAAACGAATCATTGGTTTAAAATCGTCACAGCTAGATGAGAACGTTCGTACACTTCTTAAAGCAGTGGGACGAGTTTGGTTGAAAGCGGGAGGTCCAAGCTTGAGGGCCCAATTGCGCTTGGACGAAATTCCAGTAAATCCGGCAAGGCTCGATTATGCTGCATCCCATAAAAAGATACGAAAACAAAAAGCTCTCACGTCGGAACCTGTGGGAGAATTTTCGAATGGTTGGGGTGGCTTCGTCGAAGATGGCCAAGCATATCAGATTTACGTTCAAAATGGATCCTATCTGCCTCGACCTTGGAGCAATATCCTTGCGAATCCACGATTCGGTTGTTTAATCACCGATTTTGGCACCGGTTATAGCTGGTGGCACAACTCACGTGAGTGTAAGCTAACTCCTTGGACGAATGATCCGGTCCTTGATGAACCAGGTGAGTGCCTCTACCTGCGTGATTTGAGTAATGGTCATGTCTGGTCAGCTACTCCAAAACCGGCAGGCGATGAATGGACGTATAAAGTTACTCATGGTAAAGGATTCAGTCGTTTTGAACAACTTGATGGAGAGATTGCCCATACCATGGAAACGGTCGTACCATTGGATGATACTTTAAAATTGATCCAATTGAAGCTAAGTAATAAAAGTAGTGTACCAAAGCAAATTTCTCTTACTTATTACGCTGAATGGGTAATGGGAGTTACACGTGAAGCACAAGCTCCTTACATTGTCACAGAGTGGGACCAAGATTATGAAGTATTGCTGGCCAGGAATGCCTTTCAGGAAACTTTTCGTGATGCGATCAGCTTTCTGCATATTCTTGCACCTGGAAATTCAGCGGATCAGTCGTTTTCCTGGACGGGAGACCGTGAGGAGTTTATCGGACAAGGGGGATCATTGGCGTATCCTCGAGCTCTAATGGAGAATAATTTGTCAAAACGGACAGGTGCATTTTCCAATACTTGCGGGGCCCTTCAAACTGAAGTGGAAATACCACCGGAAAATGAAGTGACGATCACGATTTTACTTGGGTGTGCAGCTTCCAAAGACGAGGTTGTTTCATTAATTGGGAAATATGGTTTGCCATCCTCCTTCCAGGATACGCTGACAAGTGTAGAAAATTATTGGCAGAATCTCCTTGGTCAGGTTCAGATCAAAACACCGGATCGGTCAATGGATCTGATGATGAACGGATGGCTTCTATATCAAACACTTGCTTGCCGTTTACGGGCTCGAACCGCTTTTTATCAAGCTGGAGGAGCATTTGGATTCCGTGATCAGCTCCAGGACTCCCTTGCGTTTTTACATGCAGACCCTTCGATCACCAGGAAGCAAATACTTATAAACGCTGGACATCAATATAAGGAAGGGGATGTCCAACATTGGTGGCATGAAGAAACACACAAAGGAATTCGTACAAAATTTTCAGATGATCTACTTTGGCTTCCCTATACAGTATCCCGATATTTGGAACAAACAGGTGATGTTGAAATTCTAGACGAGATGGTTCCATTTTTGAAAAGCGAAGTACTAAAAGAGGAAGAATTGGAGCGTTATGAAGATACCGTCGTGTCTGACGAGAAAGGCACACTTTTAGAACATTGCCTTCGAGGTATACGCCATTCATTGAAATTTGGAGAACACGGAATCCCGCTGATGGGAATTGGCGACTGGAACGACGGGATGAGCCGGATCGGTGCAAAAGGACGCGGCGAGAGTGTATGGTTGGGATGGTTCCTCTTGGATATTCTTAAGCGGTTTACAGGGTTAAGAGAAGGGATTGTTCCTCCTGAAGTAGTGGAAGAGTTTAGTAAAACGGCGCAGAAATTAGAGCAGAATCTTAATCATTATGCCTGGGACGGCTCCTGGTTTCGCCGAGCCTTCACGGATTCCGGTGAGTGGATTGGGACGAATAAGCATAGTGAATGCCGAATTGATGCGATTGCCCAATCGTGGGCTGTCATCTCGGAAGGAACATCAGCCGACCGGGAGTCGCGGGCTATGGCCTCATTTGACCGTGAACTAGTCGACCGAAATTTAAACCTGGCAAAGTTATTAACAAAACCATTCAATGAAACAAGACCGAGCCCCGGGTACATCCAAGGGTATCCACCTGGAATTCGGGAGAATGGCGGGCAATATACACACGGAGTGATATGGGGAATCGTTGCTTGGGCAATGTTAGACCGTCGTGACAAAGCTTTTGAGTTATTTTCCATGCTAAATCCTATCACACATACACTCACATTCCGTGACGTGAAAATATATGAAAACGAACCATACGTGATGTCAGCCGATATCTATACAGCACATCCATATCAAGGACGTGGCGGGTGGTCGTGGTATACAGGAGCTGCCGGCTGGATGTACCAGGCTGGGTTGGAGTATATACTCGGAGTCAAGCTTCAAGGAGATCAACTTTCTATTCGACCATGTGTCCCGTCTGATTGGAATACGTTCAGCATCGACTATAGATATGGTAAAACAATATATTCCATTCAAGTCTACTGTCAACAGGATCACGAGGTTCCAGTTAAATGGATTGTTGATGGAAAGGCCGCCGGTGATGAAGCTCACCTGAAACTTGTAGATGACGGCCATAATCATCAAGTAGAAGTTTATCTTGGTTTGCAGCGTTCCAGCACTGCTGGATAAATGGTAGTAATGGACCGTGTTTTGAATGTTTCTTTTTAATAAAAATGAATAGCTGTAGAATTAAGACGACTTATATATTCCAATAAAAGGAATGTTAAGTCGTCTTTTTTAATAAATGATATAAAGCTTCATGTTGTTGCAGGAATATCAATTAGGAGGGAAATTTGGAAGTTGCAGTCGGTTTGCTAAATATTTTTCGAAGATAGGGGAATGGGAATGAATCGACTGATCGACAGGATAAGAAATGCGAAAACGATAGATGAGGTTATTTGGCAATTGGACGAAATTATTTCATTGAGCAAACAAAGTAAAAGTAAAATTGGCTATTTTGCTTCTTTGTACCGAATGGTAACAGTGAATCAACGAATATTGAACGAAATCTGGAACTTTTGAATCGTAATAAATTTAAAACAAAACGTGAAGGTGGTATTACTTTGCATTAGTGGAAGAAAAAAACATCCATGCACTTGTCAGGAGAATTGATCGCGCTTTTTCTTCATGAAATAAATCCTAAGTTTGAAGAAGTTGATCATAAGGTAGAGTTTATCGTATCAAAATCATTGAATATTTGGTAAAATGTGGTTGGTTATAAAAAGTGATTAGATACAATGAATTGTTTTTCTAGTTATTAGGGAATCCCAAAAGTATTTGTCTATAGGTAAGGTGCTTTTTTGGAATTATTAAAAAGGAGAGAGAAGCATGGAAAAAATGGCGTTTGATTTGTATTCATCAGAGTATCAGAATAATCCTTACCCGACATTAGCGTATTACAGAGACCATGATCCAGTACATCCATTTATAATCTCCAGGGGTGAATATCAGAGACAAGCCTGGTTAATTACTCGTTATCAGGATGTAATTACTTTATTAAAAGACGAAAAAGTGACAAAAGATGTTATGAACATATTAAATACTGAGGGAAAACAAACTCAAGAGCAGAAGGAAGAATTAGAATTACTTGTAAATAACATGTTATTTAACGATCCACCTGACCATACTCGTTTACGGGCTTTAGTTCATAAAGTGTTTACTCCAAAAATGATCGGTGGGCTCAAAAATAGAATTGAACAAATCTCTAACGAACTCATTGAAGGAATGAAAAACAAAACAGAAGTTGAACTTATGGAGGATTACGCTATACCTCTTCCTGTTACTGTTATTTCTGAAATGATGGGGATAGCGAAAGAGGATCGCCATCAATTCCGAGTATGGTCAAATGCAATTACTACCGTATCGAATGGAGACAATGCTTCTAAATTTCAGGAAACGATTAAAGAATTTATTCAATACCTAGAAAAAATCATTGAGAAAAGAAAAAAGAATCCAAGTGATGACATCATTAGCGGTTTAGTGATTGCCGAAGAGAATGGCGATATGCTTTCCCATAAAGAGCTGTTATCTACGTTATTTTTATTAATTATCGCAGGGCATGAAACAACCGTGAACTTAATTGGGAATGGAATGCTGGCGCTTTTGCAACATCGTGATCAATTTGAAAAGTTGAAAAAACATCCAGAATTTATGAAAACGGCTATAGAAGAGTTTCTCCGCTTTACCAATCCAGTTGAATTTGCCACTTCTCGTTACGCTGTAAAAGATTTTACTTTTAGAGATAACGAAATAAAAAAAGGAGATTTTTTATTTCTAGGCTTAGCAGCTGCAAACCGTGATCCAGATCAATTTGTAAATCCTAATGAGCTTGATATCACAAGACATCCAAATCAACACCTTGCCTTCGGAAATGGGATCCATTTTTGTTTAGGGGCACCTCTTGCACGCTTAGAAGGACAAATAGCTTTTCAACACCTAATTCAAAATTTCCCCAACATTTCACTTCGCTCAGATGTTGAAATTGAATGGAGACATTCTGAAATATTTAGAGGATTGAAGTCGTTACCAATTATATTGTAATAGCATTAATACTTACGTACCTATTATTTTTGAAAATAAATAGATAATTAAAACCCCTAGTTTAGGAGTAAATGATATGGTGATTACGGCCATAGGAATTTACCACCTCTGCCATCTTTTGTACCACTCTTTGACAAAGAATTTACCAGGCTTCGCCATTTCCTTTACCAATAAAAAGCTTCTCTTATTACATTGTGTATCTAGAGAAGCTTTTTTATGGTTTTAGTTCACAATGTTAACCCTTGAAGAACTCCATTATGATTTTCCTTGCTCCTTCATGGATATCTTGCTCAGTCCATTCATATGGAAATGGCTCTTCTCCATAAACTTTCAGAAGCTTTTCCACCAATTTGCTTGGGAAAGGGTTCCACTCTTTATGGCCGACCAAATAATAGTATTCTTCCATTTTGTTTAAATCTTTTTGTGTTAAAATAGCCATTTCTTAGACATTTCTTCCTAATCCATGACGTTCTCGCATGGAGATTTCACCGTCTAATAAGAATTGATAAGAATCATGGATAATACGGTCTAGAATGGCTTCCGCAATGGTGCCATTTCCTAATTTCATGTGCCATCCACTAGGATCAATTTGTGAACAGTAAATGGTGGAGGAGGATTTGTGCCGGGTTTCGGTGATCTCCAACAGGATATTTGCTTCATCCTTTGATAGTTCCGTAAGCAACCATTCATCAAGAATGAGCACATCTGTTTTTGTATATTTCTTGATCAACTTACGATAGCTGCCATCGGCAGCCAATTTTGCCAGAGACAATTCATCCAGTAATTCAGGTAATCGAATATACTTTACATTATAAAATTGACGACATGCCGATACACCAAAAGCACAAGCCATAAAGGTTTTCCCTGATCCAGTAGGTCCTTTCAATATGATATTATGATGGTCTTGGATATAAAGGCCACTGGCTAACTTCAAAATGAGTTCCTTTTTCAATTTGCGGTCCTCAAAATACTCAATATCTTCAATACATGCTTTTGAGTCCGAAAATGTGGCATTTTTAATTAATCGATTCAAATTATTGCTTTTGCGACGAGAATACTCTAAATCAATTAGCAGAGAGAAACGATCTTCGAAACTCATGGACTTGTATTCTTTATTTAGAGACTGCTCCTTGTAAGCTTCAGCCATCCCGATTAATTTCATTTCTTGTAGTTTGGATAACATTTGATCATTTAACATTTATCTTTTCCTCCATAATAAGAAGCCCCACGGGTGAAGCCATAGTTGGTGTCGGTTATTTCTGTGTTTTGCTTCAATTCTTGTTCTGCATCCTTTTTCTTGTTGTTTTTCAATATCGTCTGAATGCTTTTGACCGTCGGTCTTCTTGTCATGGAGAGCACCATTTTACATGCAAGTTCTATTTCATATTTGGTATAACGATGCTCCATTTTCTTTAAAGAAAAGATTGATTGTAATGCTTGTTTTTCAGATTGATAGGTATCTAAAAGAGATTGCACAACGCACAATGTTGAAGAACCAATGCTTTCTGCCCATTCAATCGCCACTTCAGGGGTTTGGTCCAAGAATAATTTATGATTGTCTGGCATATGTTCCCGGACAGTTGATATCTGCCCGAATCTCCCATATAATCTTTTATGTGAAGTCAACCACATATGATTGAAGTAGACGACTACCATATCACTTGAAAGCTTCACATCCACTTGCCGATTGATGTATTCGTATGGAACTGAATAAAACATGCTTTCAACGGATATGTGGTAATCCGGTCGCACTTTTGCCGTCCTCCACTCTGATATCTTATAGGGCATGTCCGGAAGAGGGGAAAGCGCATATTTCTCCTCTTCTTCAAATGCGGAATAACGGTTTCCTTTCTTTCGGGTAAAAGGACGATGATTGAATTCATCTAATTTCTTTCTTACTTCTTCATTCAACTCTTCAATACTAAAACAGTGGGTATTCCTTAATGCAGCTATGATCCATGTCGAAATATTCCCGACAGAGCCCTCGACACTTGGTTTATCTTTAGGGCTGCGTACACGTGCTGGCATGACGATTGTATTGTAATGATTGGCCATTTCCTTGTAGGTTGGATTCAATACAAGTTCCCTTGAAGTATGTTTTGTCACGCCCGTCTTCAGATTATCCGATACAACTATTTGGGTAGAACCACCGAAGTATTCATACGCTCGAATATGTGCTCCAATCCAGGCATGTAAATCCATTGAAAGGGTTGCTTCCGCATAGGAAAGTTGGCTGCACGGCAATGTCGCCACAAACACATATGCTTTCACCTTTTCCCCCGTATCCCTATCAATGATAAAGGCTGTGGATCCTGCCCAATCCACCTCTAAAATTTCCCCCGGTTTTCTCCAGATACGCATGGTAGCTTTGTATTTTTGCGCATAATTGCTATAATAGCGACTGAAACTTCGATATGAATAAGGAATTTTGTTATTCGCCCGGCTTGCCACTTCGTATTCATAGTGCAATAGGGAAAGGGTAACGTTTGGTTTGGCCAACTCTCTATGAATATATTCAAAGTCGATAGGTTGCCTTCCAGAAGCCTCAAATGACTTCTCAGGAAAAAGAAATTCCTCAATCCATTTATCATTCATTTCCTCGTCAAACGGACAAGTCAATCCCTTCTTCTTAGCCAATTCAATGACCTCTGTTACTTTCTGCCGAGAGTTGCCAGTACTAGAAGAAATCCCTCTAAGACTGATTCCCTCATCATGTAATTCCAGTATCTTACGATATTGGATCATAAAAAAACCTCCCATATAAAGTGTCATATCGCAAGATATGCTCACTAATTATACAGAAAGTAGTTACTGGTAAATAACTTGCCGATTAGTGGTAAATTCTTTGGCATTCCTTGGTACAAACAATGGCAATAGTGGTACATTTCAGTGGCAGTAATCAATATGGAACATATTTGACTAATTAAGGTTAAAGAAAGTGTTTAATCCGAAAATTGCAGTATTTCTATGTGCTTTGGGGATTGCTGATTTTATAATTTACGGTGCGACATTCATCCAAATAGCCTCTTTTTCTTCTATCGTTGTAAGCTCAGTTTATTTAATAAGGAAACAAAAAAAGAAGAATTTATACTACTTAAAATTCCCGACAACTAAACAATAACAGCAAAATATTATTAAAATATATGAATCTTTATGAAGAAAGACATGCTTTTTCTTTTAACAAGAACAAAATTGTAAGGAAATCACTTAAACAATCTTCAATAAGATCTTTCAAAATTCGGAGCATTTCTATAAAAAGGAGAAGTGCTCTTTTTTGTACAAAGGAAAAGTTCAATTAGTTAAATAGGGGATAACTATATAAGTTTAGATTAAAGGAGGTAATTACAAAATGAATTTAAATGAATATAAAAAATATGCATCCGAACAAGAGGATTGGGCACAAGGCTGGGAAGCGATCGTTAATGTTTTTGAGAAATTGTATCCTAAGCAAAACCCGGTGATGTACCTCCTGCCAATTTGACAAACAGTGAATGCTCCTTTTAGAATAAACGAGAAATATTACACTTCATGATGCTGAAAAATAGGAAGTTCATATATTTACAGAAGATTTGAAATATATTTAGCTTTATTCATCCTGTATTCGGCTGAACCCTAATAAGAAACGGAGTGCTAGTTATGAAGTTAAATGAATTGATTGGTAAGGAAGTTCGTATAAAGTTTTATGCGGAAACAAATGATGTGGTAGGAACGCTTAGTGATATTGATACAGAAACGAATGTTGTCCATATTCACGTTAATTTTAACAGAACAGATTTATTAGTGCCTTTGTATTCTGTTAAAACAATTTCAGAGGAATTTTAACATCCAAAGTTTATCAGGATTCTTTTATGTTAAGATGTGAAATTATATAAGGATGTCTTATCCAAATAGTTGGATTCAAACAGGCATGGAAACTGGAGAAGACTATAAATAAATGATTTACTCTAATGATTATGAATACGGTTGTTAAAAACCTTATCCATGGAAGGGCGCAATTCTGAAGCAGGATTGTGCTCTTTTTTAAGTTATATATACCCTAAAATGAGAAAGCCAGTAAAGTTGATATCAATTAGAATATTATGATTAGAAGTTGATTTCCAAAGTTTAAAGAATGTTACTAAGACAACATGCCAAATGTGGTGAAATAGAGAATGATCATTCTTGACTTGCAGCTGTTGAAAAATTAATGTGGGGTGTTCCTGATGACGAGCAGTAAAATAAATCCGAAGGTTGATGAATTTTTAAGTAAAGCGAAAAAGTGGAAGGTAGAATATGAGAAGTTGAGAAATATCATTCTTGACTGTGAGTTGACTGAAGAATTTAAGTGGATGCATCCATGTTACACGTTTGAGAATAAAAACATTGTTTTAATACATGGATTTAAAGAATATTGTGCACTTCTGTTCCACAAAGGTTCCTTGTTAAAGGATACCCATAGGATTCTTATTCAACAAACGGAGAATGTACAAGCTGCACGCCAGATTCGCTTTACCAATGTTCAAGAAATACTTGAAATGGAAACCATTCTAAAAGCTTATATTAATGAGGCCATTGAAGTGGAAAAAGCAGGTTTGGAAGTGGAGTTTAAAAAGCATACTGAATACATAATTCCTGAAGAATTTCAAAATAAATTAGACGAAATCCCTGCCTTAAAAACGGCGTTTGAAGCATTGACTCCGGGACGACAAAGAGCATACCTTCTTTATTTTGCGGGGCCTAAACAATCCAAAACTCGAGTGTCAAGAGTTGAAAAATATATTCAGAAAATCCTCGATGGAAAGGGATTAAATGATTAAAAGGCACTTAAATACTTGATGATTGTGGAGAAAATTTTTAAAAACTGAAGTGTTAAAAATACAAAAGGTTCCTGAAATAGGAACCTTTTTTTGTGAAATGGTTGCTAATTGAAAATAAAAGTTGAATAAACAAGTTCCAAAATTTCTTCAGGTGAATAATTACGAACATCCTTCTGAAAGGAATAGAAATCCCTACTTAATGCCATTAGCACCATATCCGCTTTAAAGACATTGAGTGAATGAGTGGTTTGTACTTTTACTGTCATTTCGTCAAATAACCCGACCAATATTTGATGTAATTCAACATATATTGGGCTTTGTATTCGAGACTTAAGGGGGTTCGATGACATCGTTTCTTCTACTCCAGTAAGCAGTTGTGCTTTTTTTTCTCTAAATCCTATAAAAAGGCTTATTATTTCTTTTAACTTTTGATTAGGCGGAACTGTTTTGTTTTCTTCCAAGTAGACTTCAATATCCTCAAAAAATAGATCAACGCTGTCTTTTATTAAATCTAGACATAACTCACTTTTATTTCGATAGCGGCGATAAAGTGTTCCTGGGCCAATTTGTGCTTCAGTGGCAATTTGATTCATACTTACCTGTTCAACACCGTACTGCTCAAATAGTTTGTGAGCTGTATGCAATATAAGCTGACGATTTTTTGCTGCATCACGTCGCTCAGCTCGAGTAGGTGGTGTATTCTCGTCATTAACCATCCAATCACATCCTAAGTATCAATACTCAACTTGACAAACGGAGATGTCTCCACTTATTATTAAGTGGAGAGGTATCCGTTTTATTTTAATCCAAATAGGAGGAACATACAAGGTATGCAAAAGCAAAATAAAAAAACGGCATTGTTAGTTATGGATCTACAAAATGGTATTGTATCACGTTTCGCAGAAAATACTGAAATGCTTAAACCATTTCAAAAAGCTATTGAAGCTGCTCGTGAAAACCATATTCCCGTTATTTTTGTTCGGGTAGGCTTTAGCGAGGGGTATCCTGAGGTAAGTCAACAAAATAAGGCTTTCTCAGCAATTACTAAATATGGTGGAATGACCGTTTCTGATTCAGCCACACAAATTCACGATTCAGTTGAGCCAAAACCAAATGAACCTGTTATAACAAAGTATCGCGTTAGCGCGTTTGCTGGAAGTAATCTTGAAATCATCCTTCGCTCACAACAAATCGATTCACTTGTTCTCAGTGGTATTTCAACAAGTGGGGTTATACTGTCAACTTTAAGGGAAGCCGCAGATAAGGACTTCTCCCTTACTGTTCTTTCGGATGCATGTCTCGATGCTGATCCTGAGGTTCACAGTGTTCTCATCGAAAAAGTATTTCCACGCCAAGCAGAAGTTCAAACTGTTGACACTTGGATTGGTACTTTAAATTAATCTCGAATTTTAAATATAACCTTAGAAATTTTCGTGTTGAACCAACAAGCATCTCTTAAAGCCTGGTCCTAAAAGAGGTGCTTGTTGGTTTTATTACGTAGTCAGTTCTAATAACAATAGGTTAAAAGGAGAGTGGACATCATGCCCATCTGGAAGAGGAACTTAATAGTATGTTGGTTTGGGATGTTTATGTCCAGTATAGGGATGAGCCAAATTGCTCCTATATTACCACTTTATATCGACCATCTCGGAGTTCATAATACAGATTTAATTGCTCAATATTCGGGATTTGCTTTTGGGGCAACGTTTATCATTTCAGCTGTTTTCTCACCTATTTGGGGAAGTGCGGCTGATAAATATGGCAGAAAACCCATGCTGATACGGGCAAGCCTCGGTATGGGTTTTGTTATAGGATGTATGGGGTTTGCACAAAATGTCAATGAACTGATTGGATTAAGATTATTGCTTGGTGTGATTTCTGGCTATGGTTCAGCATGTACAGCTTTAATCGCTACCCAAACAGATAAAGAACATGCAGGATTTGCGCTCGGTACACTTTCAACTGCTAGTACGGCAGGGTCTTTGTTTGGGCCAATCATTGGCGGCTATTTGGTAGAGAGCACGGGTTTGCAAAATGTCTTCTTCATAACAGGTGCCTTGTTGTTTCTTTCCTTTATTGCCACTGCTTTATTTGTTAAGGAATCTTTTATTAGCCAAAATAAACAAGTTCTTCCCATGAAGGAGATATGGAGTCAGATTCCCGAAAAAAGTTTAACACTAACTTTGTTTGTGACCTTTTTTGCACTAACTCTAGCTCTGTATTCCATTGAGCCAATCATTACACTCTATATTTCACAATTAACCAAGAACTCTAGTCATATAGCTTTGATAGCTGGAATGACATTCTCAGCTTCGGGACTGGCAAGTATAATTTCAGCCCCAAGACTAGGCAAACTATCTGATCAGCTTGGGACTCAAAGAGTGATCCTTGCTGCACTTATAGTGGCTGGACTTATGTTTATACTGCAAGCCTTTGTAAAAAATCCCTGGCAATTAATGGGGCTAAGATTTATTTTAGGATTGGCATCAGCAGGACTAATCCCTTCTGTAAATACGTTGCTTAAGAAAATTACACCGGATTTTATTACGGGCAGAATCTTTGGACTTACCATGTCGTCAGGGTATTTAGGGGTCTTTTGTGGCACAACTCTAGGTGGGCAGATGGCAGCGCACTATGGGATCAGATCTGTCTTTTATATTACGAGTGCGGTATTACTAATAAATGCTGTTTGGGTTTATATGAAAGTCTATAGAAAAATGAATATGAATGAAAAAACATTGTACTAAAGAGGCGTTAGTTCAATAAGAAATAAGTGATCCCATATTTTTGTTAAAGGGCGCTTATATTATATTTAGGAAAACCCAAATTTCTCAAAAATACGGAGAAATTTGGGTTTTTAATTTGCAAAAGGGCAAAAACAATTTAGAAAACATTCGGGTTGTTCAAAATCCGGGGGAATAGGGTGTGGCTCAAACATAAGGGTTGACTTTTATTTAAGTATGTTTTATATTTAATCACGCGATATATTTAAGTGATATTAAATATTATAATATATTATAAATTAATTTATTTTAAATATTAAGGAGGAATAAATAATGACTGAGCTAAATTCATATTTTGAGCGGATACAAGCATCACTTCAAACAGTGTTCCACAAAATGCAGCCAATATTTTTGGAAAGCTTGAATGCTCTTGGAGTGACACCTACCCAATTTTTTGTTCTTGATTTTTTAAAAAAACAAGGAAGTTGCAAGGTCACTCAAATTGCGGACATGATGGATGTGAAGCCCAGTGCTGTTACACTTTTGGTAGATAGGCTTGAGGATCATGGATATGTTCTTCGAGAACATGATAAAAAAGATCGAAGGGTCGTCAATATCAGGATCACCGAACAGGGTGAAGAAAAATGGAAGAAAGTTATGGAAGAAAGAAAAGCTATTACTGAACGAAATCTCTCTCATCTTACTGAAGAAGAACTTATGGCTATGGCAACCATCTTTGAAAAACTTGCACTTGCTGTTAATGTGGAGAATTAAAAAACGTTTGGATGAAAAATACTCTTGTGAACCAATATTGAATAAGGAGATTACGTAATGAATATTAAAACAGACACAAAAAATAATCGCACGATCGTATTGATTGGGCTTATCATTGCTATGTTCTTTTCGGCACTTGACGGTACGATTGTAGGAACGGCGATGCCGAAAATTGTAGGAGATCTTGGCGGATTAAGTATGATGACATGGCTGACTACAGCGTATTTACTCACATCGACTGCAGTTGTTCCGATTGCTGGAAAGTTGGCAGACTTATTAGGGCGTAAATCTGTATATGTTGCGGGACTTATTATTTTTATGGGTGCCTCTGCACTTTGCGGTATGGCAAATAATATGACAGAGTTAATTATTTATCGTGGTATACAAGGAATCGGCGGAGGTATCATGATGCCGATGGCGATGATTGTCATCGGGGATTTATTTACTGGTAAGGAGCGCGCCAAATTTCAAGGTGTTTTCGGAGCCATTTACGGGCTTGCTTCAGTTATTGGTCCGCAAATTGGCGGATGGATTGTAGACTCATTAAACTGGAAATGGGTATTTTACATTAACCTTCCTGTTGGTATTTTGGCTACGATCTTCATTGCAATTGGTTTACAAGGACGTAAGAATTCAGGACCTATTTATTTTGATATTGCAGGCATGTTTACGATGATCGTTGGAGTAGTAAGCTTACTTCTTGCTCTTAGCTTTGGCGGTAAAGACTATGCATGGGATTCATGGCAAATTCTTGGATTATTTGCGCTTGCTGTAATTGGTATTGTAAGTTTCATTATTGCTGAAAACAAAGCAAAAGAGCCGATTTTGCCAATGCACTTATTTAAAAATAGAACCTTCTTGTTCTTGAATTTAGTTGGATTCTTCATGACAATTGGAATGTTTGGTGCCATTACATTTGTTCCATTCTTTATGCAAGGAATTTTAGGCGTTAGTGCGACCCAGTCAGGAACCATTATGACACCAATGATGATTTCAATGATCATTACTAGCATTATTGGAGGTCAGGTAGTCTACAAAATTGGAATCAAACCGCAAATTATGACAGGCATGTTAATCATGGCGGGTGGTCTCTTTTTATTAACAACAGTAGATATGGGAACAAGTAAATTACTCGCCACATCTTATATGGCAGTGATTGGTTTAGGATTAGGGTTGGTTATGCCAACGATTACCTTAGCTCTACAAGAAAGTTTTTCAAAACAAGAACTAAGTGTAGTAACCTCTTCAAACCAATTCTTCCGCTCCATCGGGGGAACATTCGGTATTACGATTTTAGGTGCTGTCATGAATAGCAAATCAGGTACGCTTTTAACGGACAAACTTGTACCATTCTTGAATACATTGCCGGCACAAGCTGGACCTATGGTCTCAAAACTGAAAGATATGATTGCAACAAATCCACAAGGTTTGTACCAAATGTTGTTTAGCAAAGAAACCATGAAAAAAATGCCATCTTTTCTAACAGATAAAATGGTACCTATTTTAAAAACGTCTTTAATGGATTCTTTACACAATGTATTCTTCGTTGGATTAGTATTTGCAGTGATTGGGGCAGTTTGTACGTTGTTCATAACGCAAATCAAATTATCCAACAAAAAAGCAGCAGCTGGAAAGCCAGATGAAGGAGAACAGGGAAATAGAAAAATGGTTGCTTCCACATCCAAATAACCTGGAATGAAGTTCAATTGGAACATTTTTAGTGGGAGTGCAAGATGAGAAGTAATTCAGCTATAAAACTTTTAAACATATACTTGATCTTACGGGCGCAATTCTTTTGAAAGAATTGTGCTCTTTATTTATGTTAAGGGCTTAAACAAAAAACTGTGTTGTAAACAGTGCTTCTGATTTAATCATATAATGTTTCGCAATTTTATAAAGAAAGCAAAAATGTATGTAAAAAAATAACAAAGCCTCACTTGAAAAATGACAGTAGTGTCACTTATAATAAAAATGACAGTAGTGTCATTTTTTGAAGGTGGGATTGTATGACACCAAAAATATCTAATCAAGAAAAAGAAAAAAGACGTCAAAAAATTATTCAGGCCGCACAACAAGTTTTTATTCGGAAAGGATATGAGGCTTCAACGATGCAGGATATTGTTGATGAAACAGGTATGAGCCGTGGTTGGGTTTACAATTATTTCTCCAGTAAAGAAGAAATGATGCAGGCTATTCTGACAAAAAATGATGAGGAAACGGAGGTCTATTATCAAACGTTATTAATTGAAAATCCATCCATCTGGAAAGGACTTTGCCAAATGATGAAAGGAATGGGAGATCAACTTGAGAACGATTCTAACAAGTTAACTCTTGCTGTCTATGAGTATTTTATAAGTGGATGGAACCAACAAGAACGAAGACAGTATCTAGAGCAGCATTATATCAAGCAACATAATCGAATCGTTCAGTTTCTGCAAAAAGGTGTAGACAGAATGGAATTTAATCCAACTGAGAAGTTAGAGGTGATTGGAGGCACAATTATTTCTTTCTTTGAAGGATTAGTATTACAATCAAAAGCCAGGAAATTTGCGGCTATACATGAACAAATAGCACTGTTTCAAAAGGTTCTAGAAACAGTATTGCAAATTCAATCGAAGGAGGAAGGTAAAGGTGGGGATATTTAAGAATAAATCTTTTAGAAAACTATTTCTTGCTTCATTTGCATCTCAATTAGGGACTACATTAGGCAATGTTGCTTTTGCCTTTTATTTGTTAGACCGCTTCAGTAAACAACCATATTTGGCCAGTTTAGCGGAATTGATGTATTCATTGCCCACTCTATTTGTATTCTTTCTTATTGGTGTGTTCGCGGACCGAATGGACAGGAAGAAAATTGCAGTTAACTTAGATTGGATTCGGGCTGGTTTAACCCTTTTATTATTTATGTCACTAACTATTAATCAACTTTGGTTGATATTTGTCATCTTGTTTGTTCGCAGTGCTCTCTCAAAATTCTTTGCTCCTGCTGAAACGAGTATTTTACAGGGGATATTAGATCAGGAGCAGTACGCACAAGCATCAGGTTTTAATCAAACAGTTATGGGCTTATTCATGTTATTCGGGATGGGTCTTGGTGCTCTCTCTTATCATTTTATTGGTTTTAAAGGTACCGTTATCATAGATGGAATAAGCTTTATTGTCTCTGCACTTTTTATTCAAAGCTGCGATATTCCTCTAGAGGTACGTCTACCAAATGGCAAATCAAACTGGAGAGAAATGCGACTGGCAACAGTGTTGACTGATTTTAAACAAGGATTAGTATATATTCTAAACAATAAACTGTTAACCTCTATTATTTCAGGATTTTTAGTGTTTGGGCTTATTAATGGAGCATTTACGGTCCTGCCTCTTTTTACGATGAAGTATAAACTGGCTCCAAACGATTATGCTCAGTTTACATCTCTGTTTTCCATATTTTTGGGGGTAGGATTTATAATTGGAAGTGTTGTTGGAAGTGCATTAATCAAACGATTTTCCCTTCATGGATTGATCATAATAGGAGTGATTCTCAGTGGGGCGGGAACATTTGTTTTAGGTATGTTAAATCAAATATGGATGTATTTGATCCTTGTACTAATAATGGGAATCATTATTTCTCCCGTTAACATCGCCATAAACAGTTGGATGGCGAAATTAGTGGATCCAAAATACATGGGAAGGGTTTCAGGCTGGGGGGACCCACTTATGATGTTGGCTCACTCTGTCTCACTTGGCATCATAGCCGTCATATTTCCTGCTTTTGTAACCGTAGATTCATTGTATTATGCCGTTGGAGGCTTATTGATTCTTGTAGGCACCTATTATTTACTCATTTTACCAAAGTTGGTGAGGAATCAATCGATTGTGAGTCAAATAACTCTTGCTTCAGCTAAACAAGAATAGTGACTAATAGACTGACAAACCATAATTGGGGTCAGATGTTATTTTAATATAATTGGAGTTTGGATTAAATCATTCAAAGCCCTTCTCAAGATGAGAAGGGCTTTTGTTTGACATAATAGTAATCTATTTTTCTATTCTTTTATTGAATGCTGTTTTAAAGGCAAACCCTCAATCAATATTATTCATCCTCTTTAAATGTTGCGATGATTCCGATTGCTGTTCCGCCTAATGTTAATACGAATATTAACGGAACTACAAACGTGAAGATGGTATCGTGTACTGACTCAAATTGACCGAATGTGCCGCCTAGCGTGAACACATCAACAAGTGATTGAGATTGTAAACCTAAAACTAACATCCCGACAAGTAATCCGAACCATGCTAAGCTGTAAACAGAAATTCCTATGATTGTTTTCATTATATTTTCACCTCATGATGTATTTATATGATTTCGCAAACCACAGGTAGAGTATTTTGTTTAGCCTGTTGGTTTGTTTAACCAGTTTCAGTTTTGTTTTTAAGCGCTGTGTTTAACAGCATGTGCTCTATGATTTTCTTTGGCTGCAAATTTTCGGATGAATGGGATTACCCAATAATCCAAGCCAATACGTCCGGCATTCAATCCGGCAGTAAGAACAATGACACCTAAAAGAATGTCGAATGGGTTAGTAGATACTGTTCCAGCAAACACGTAAGAGAAGTTCATGACAAGCCCGAAGAATGCAGCTGCTGTTGTTAGGCATCCAAGGATCAAGCCCAGGCCGACCAAGAATTCACCATATGGAACCAATACGTTGAATAGTGGAGCGTTTGGCAAGGCAAAGTGTTTCAAGAAAGCGACGTAAGTTGGATAAACGACACTTCCGGTCGGTCCGACAACAGGTTTGGCAACCGCACCAGCTAAGAAGCCAGCGACAGTAAATTTACCGCCAGAAATTTTTTCGAAGCCCGCCATCAAAAATTCATAGCCAACATAAAGACGAATGACCGTAAGGATGTAAGCAGCGAATTTATTTTCTCTTAAAAATTTATTAAACATATAAAGGCACCCCTTTTTGAAAAATAATATGAATAACTTGATTACAGTGTAATTATAATTCGATAATCTAAATTTGAAATGAGTTCGATTAACAATTCACATATAGTTCAAACCTTTGTGAATAATGTTTGAATCATATTTTTTTCATGATAGCTTTAACATTTTAGTATAAAAAAAGAAGCCTTCTAAGGCTCATAATTAAAGTTTGTGAAACTTTGTACTAAAACAAACTGAGGCTTATAGTTAAACACTATTAGAGTAAAGGAGAATTAAATGGAAAAATAAGGATATATTAAATGGATAGGATTGAACATAAATGTTTTTGCACACTGGAAGTTTAATGTTTGTTCTAGGATTGTTAGGTTATTTGGGAAGGCTATTATTTTTATGGATTAAATATAGAAAACAGAAAAAGGTTTTCTGGATAAGGGAAATTTTTGAGTCATTAATTAATTCAACAAACGGCGCTTTTTCATAACATAGAAGTTCATTGGTAATTTTAAAATTATGAAAAATTAAGCAAACTGGCAGGAAGTAAAAAAAGTGAAATTGAAATAAATAATGGAAAAAATAAAGAAAAAAGAGGTGCAATTATGAGGAGAGTTTGGTCAGAAAACTTGCCTATTACTCAATTTCGAGTTGCAAGACCTACCAATCAATTACAAAAAGTAGTAGAGTTTTATCGTGATGGTGTAGGCTTAAAGGTAATTGGATCATTTGAAGGACACAATGGGTATGACGGTGTCATGCTAGGTTTACCTGATGCGAGTTACCATTTGGAGTTTACCCAGCATGTGGAGGGCAGTCCATGCCCGGCACCTACAAAAGATAATTTGTTAGTGTTTTATTTTCCTGATAAAGATGCTAGGGATAAAATTGTACAAAGATTGAATCAAATGGGATATAAAGAAGTTGAACCAGATAATCCATATTGGAAAAATGCTGGTGTAACCATCGAGGATCCAGATGGGTGGAGAATTGTCCTGCAAAATTCTTATACCTTAAATTACGACAAAGAAATACATCCATAAAACAAGGTAATAGTGAGTACATGCTTATTCTAAGATAGGTCGCTTTAAATCAACCCAATTTCTCCATTTTTAATACAGAGAAATTGGGCTCTTCAATTATCCGACTTTACGTATTAATTTTTTTAAAGGCTTTCTCCGGATAAACTTTTTAAAAGATTTTCTTGTAGCAAGAACAAGAGGAGTTCTTCTTCTCTTCCTTGATTTAAACTTTGCTTTTTCCGCCGAAGTTACGTAATCCAAAATATCTTGTGAAGCATGGGGATTGATAAACTTTCTTTGGGATTCCATAATCTCTTTCAATTTTGCTCCATCATTTTCCAATAACTGATCAATAATCGATTTAAGATTTTCATTATCCTGACAATAAACACCTAAAAGATGTTTTTCTGCAAATAATGGATTGTCTTTTTCTTGTCCTGGCAGTGCTCCTGTAATAATGATTGGTAAATTTGTTGCCACTGCTTCGAACATGGTATTAGGGCTTCCTCTCATGATGCCAATATCGGCAGCAAGCATAAGATCCTGAATGTTTTTGGTAAACCCCAATATGTCCACACGTTTATCAAAACGAGGTTTCAGGGAGCTTTCTAACTCTGCTTTTAATGTTTCATTTCTTCCCGCAATGATAGTGACTTTGCAATCAAAGTGATTGAGCAGGTTTTCCGCAATTGCATTCATATCCCCAACACCTTCGCCGCCACTCATCATTAAAAAGGTAAGTTCAGACTTTATTTCAAATGGTTTTCTTTGATTCCTTAGGAATCGCTCTCTAACAGGGAATCCCACGACATGAATTCTTTCTTTAGGAACGCCATATTCTAAGCATTTTCCCTTCGCTTCCTTTGTCGGACTTAAAATAAAGTCAGCTCTAGGATCGCACCATAATGGATAAATATTAACCAAATCCGCAATAAGAGTGCCAAAAGGAATTTGAATTCTTTCTTTTCTTAAAATGTTAATGATCGAACCGTTAAAGTTAGGATGAATCGATAAGATGACATCTGGTTTTACTTCATCCAACAATTCCAGAAAATCGTCTTTGATTAGGTATTCTACACCTTTGTCTATTACATAAGAATTCATTGCAGAAACATGCCATATTGCATTCCATAGTTGGGCTGAATATCTTGTAATTGGGCCATAGGATTTACCAATATTTAATAATGCTGATCCTCCCAATGCGAAGCCATCAACAACATGTATTTCCACTTGCTTGTTTATATCAACTTTTTCTTGCAATGATTCAGCAATGCTTTTATGCCCATGTCCAGTGTGTTCTGAAGAAATTAGTAGGATTTTTTTATTCACAGTATCAAACTTTCCTCCACAATCGATGATTTGAAGTTAATAATCATTAAAAATAATTTAGCCATTTTGGCTGTATAAATTCTTAGTGTGGATTGGGTGATTTTAACAATCCAATTAAAAAAACAGAAAAGGCGTTCTTTGTTAGTATGTGTTCAGTTTTCTTTATGTATTGAACTATGGTTCAAGAAGATTGACCGTGTTTAGAAAGGTAACACTGATCGATAAAATAATAAAGTATATAAACCAATAAGGAACCGCGATTTGCGATTCCGATGGTATTATTTATTTGCCTCGTTTAGGACACTGAGTGAATGGTTAAGTGCGTTTTCGCACTTGCTGGCATCTGGGGTTGATGAACGAACAGCTGCTAATACAACGTCGATCGTTCCATCAATTTTCGTCCATGTGGTGCCATCAATTTTCCTGAGTTTAGCTTCCGATGTGTCCCATTGATGTTCCAAATTGTCCGCACCGTTTTTCGCCGAAGCAAAGTTGTTTGAATTAACATTGGTTTGCATGTCTTTTTCTATTTTAATAAAATCTGTCAATTGTCCCGATAATGTATTTTGTGAAGCAGTATTTGATGATGATTTATTCGCTTCGTTTAGGATACTGAGCGAATTGTTAAGTGCAGATTTAGCTTTGTTTGCATCAGGGTTTGATGAACGAACGGCTGATAATACAATGTCAATTGTTCCATCAATTTTTGTCCAAGTTGTGCCATCGATTTTCCTGAGTTTAGCTTCAGATGCATCCCATTGATGTTCCAAATCATCCGCGCTTTTTTTCGCTGTAGTGAAGTTATGGGAATTTACATCTTTTAGCATATTATTCTCAAGTTTAATAAAATCTGTTAATTGTCCGCCTAATGTAGCTTGTGAAGAATTGGTTTCCGATGCGATTGTTTCACTGCGCCAAATATAGCCGCCAACACCTGCTACTAAGAAAATACAAAGTACCACAATAGTTTGCGCCAAAACATATTTCTTGTTTCCATTTGCTTGGTATTTCTCTGTTGTTTTGCTTTTGGCATTTATATCAATTTTTGAAACAGCAAGGAAAACGATAATCGCTAGAATAGCTACAAGGAAAATAACACTAGTGAGTGTTGTCCCCAAACCTAGACCGCCATTTACTTTTGGTTGAGATAAATAATCCCCTAATGATGCTCCGAGTGGACGTGTCAAAATATACGCAATCCAAAACGCTAATACTCCATCCAATTTCATTTTCCATGCCAAGAATATACAAGCGATGATAATAATCACTGTTATTCCTGTTTTAAGATAGCCAAACCCGAGTTGTTCAGAATATAAATCACCGATGGCCGTACCAAGTGCAAAGGTGAAAAGAATGGTAAGCCAATAGAAAACTTCTCTTTTTACTGTAAAAATCGAGTGGATCGAGAGTGTTTTTTCACTAAGATACCAAAAAAGAAAAGTCAATCCTAACAGCACCGAAAAAACTGCTGTGCTAAGCTCCAAAGGAACTCCCATGCCATCTGTTAAGTTATCGGTTACCAATGTACCAAATACGCTTATAAGAACAACCGTTACCCAATAAATACCTGGAACATATTTAGATACTTTGAATTGAAAAAACAAAACGATTACAAACGCTACACCCATCATGATGGTAGTGTTCGTCAAACCAAATCCGAGGTTAAAATTAAGGAAATCGGCAAATGTTTCACCAACAGTTGTACATAAAACTTTGATGATCCAGAAGAAAATAGTAACCTCTGGTACCTTACTAAGTAAAATTTTCAAATTATTTTGATTCGCAGACATATCAATATTAGTTGTTTCAATTTTGGCAGTATTTTTCGCCAAAAAAAGCACCTCCGATTATAAAAAGTTGTTTTTATACTTAATCGATTTTAAAGTTATGTTCTTAATTATTTATTTTTAACCTATTAAAAATTTGTTAAATTTATCTTTAGTGTTATTAACCTTATTTAGAATTAATAGTTATTATCGTCTCAAAATATAAAAGGAATGCCTGAGAAAATAGGCATTCCTTCTTCCAGGTTGTCCCCCGTTAAGGGCAGCAATCTCAAAATTTAGGCAATTAATTGCTCTTTCTACATTATATACAAGCTTTTCCTAGAATTTTGGAAAAAATGTAATAGAGCTCCTTCTGCAATATTGTTATCCAAATTTTCGTCCCGGTTTCCTGCCTTCATTTTTCCATGTGATCATTATTTAGATGGCAGATTAGTTTAACAATAATAGGGGATTTTAATATCATCTATAAATTTTGGGTGATGGTTTTGGATAGATTACACTATGAAATGTATAAAGGACTGAATTTAATAAATCAAGGTTATGAAACAAGGTTTAAAATATGGCAAGAAGAGGTACTGTTTTCTTGGCGTTGGTGGTTTGGAATGTGTTTATCGATATTAAGTTGGATCATTTGGTTCTTAATAAGAAGAGGAAATAGTTCTGACCGACTTTTTTATTCAGGTTTATTTATTATGTTTGTTTCAGTTAGCTTTGACGCAATCGGCATGCAGTTAAAAGCGTGGCATTATATATATCCGATGTTTCCAGTTCTCCCTGCTTATTTACCATTTGATCTCTGCATAATGCCTGTTTCGATCATGATTTTAATTCAAGTAAAACCACAAATAAAACCTACCTATAAGGGTGTAATTTTTGCTTTTTTTGCATCATTTGTAGGAGAACCTTTTTTTCATTTATTGGATATATATGACCCGATTTATTGGAAACATTACTACTCTTTTCCGATTTATTTTGTCATTTATTTAGTAGCTGACAAGCTAACCAAAAGGAATGATTTTACACTTCTAAGTTAAATATAGTTCCTTTAGAATACGTAGATAGGTTTAGCATAAGAAATTTCCATCCTAAATACTTTTAGTAAATGATCCAACACTTTACGTTCATATATGGCGTCTACTTCTTTATTTAATAGATGAAAAAGGGGAAAAGATTCCTACTAGCCTTAAGCTTTTTTAAGTCAAAATGATAACCCTTGGTTACATGACTTCACCAAGGGTTAAAACAATATATAAACTCTAAAATAGTACTGATTTTTGGATATTTCCTTAATGGAGTATTGTAAGGATTTTTGTTTTGTTTTTACAGAAATTTATATACTAACGAGATGTCATATAGGGCATCAAGACCTCTGCAACGCCATGCAAACTTAATGTATGTAACCAAATGGTTCCTGGTCCAGTGAGTTTAACTAAAAATATACCATCTCCACCGAGAAACATATTTTTGAATCCTTTGAGTCTTTGTAGCTCAAAAGATACTCGCGAATCATATGCAGCGAGATGTCCTGGATGTACCAAAATTGTTTCGCCTGCTTCTAAATAATGTTCATTAACTTCTCCATCTACCGAAATGAATGCAAAACCACTTCCGTTCAACTTGTTATAAATCAGCCCATTTCCACCGAAAAAACCTGTTAATCCCATATTACCAACGACATTGAGGGATACCGATTCTTCTGCACATAAAAAGCTGTGCCGTTGAACATGTACTGAATTGTAACGCTCCATTTGTAACGGTAAGATGTGACCTGGCATTCGAGTGCTAAATGAAACATGTCCATCCCCGTGAAACGCTTTGAAATGGTTTAACACAGCAGAGTTTCCAGTTACGACCCGTTTGAAAACACCACCAATACCGCCGGTGAAATTAGTTTCGAGTTCAATTGTTGGTGACATTGAAAGAAGGGAACCAGCCTCACTGTAAATTGAGTCACCTTGCTCTAGCTTAAGAAGTAAAGATTGCATTGTGCTTCCTTTAATTTGATATTCCATATATATCTCTCCCATTTGGATCATTTTAAGATTCATTTTTATTAATCTTTTTTCGAAAATTGTCACTTTTTTACATTGTTATTGTACATTGAAAACATCGATTGTGACAATTCATAACTTGAAGCGATTCTATATGATTTGAATCTCAATATAAAAAGGACTGCTTCTAGCATCGCGAGAAATAATGAGCTACGTCCTATTGGCGTATATTATTCAACATTCAAGCATCCTAACAATCAGACGACAGTGAATTAGCAAAATGAACCAGACTTTTCTTCTTATGATGATATTTCAGAGTTATATACTAAACGCTTTAATTCGCAGCTTTAGGAATAACAGATTTATCATATCTAGATTTTGATACAAGTTTTTTATGAAAGAAGGCTGCTATTTCAGAGACAAATAGATTATGTACAAATAGGCTAGAAGTATGCAGGAGATTTTAAAAGAAATATGGAAATTAGGAATTAAAATATTAACTTATGAAACAAACCTTATATGAATAGAAAGTGAGGCGATTATGTTGTCATCACCATTGGTAGGGAGTTGCGTTTGATGAAAAAAACCCTAAGCATCGGATTGGTTATGGTTATGTTAGTACTGTTTGCCCTCGTGGCTTTCAGTGCGAATGAAAAAGACAAAAACGGATACCAGCCTTGGGAAGTGGCAATGAAAGGTTGTCAGTATTTTGTTAAAGGGAATAAGAAAGCTCTTTGGGGGCTTTTTACAAGTAATGAAAAAAAGAGAATTAGTGTTGATCCCTCAATAAATAGAAGTGGAAAAGACAAAGACTATCGAATTGAAGAATATAAAAATACGAAAAAGCCAGATATTCGCTACTATGCAATTACCCATACAATTAAGTGGGGGAGATTCACTGACTATATAATGGTGTTAAAAGTAAATGATGTGTGGAAAATAGACCAATTTAATATGGATGTCCGAGATTTTAGACTTGCAACGAAAGGAATGAAGGCTCAAAAAATTAATCCAACAATAGTGAAATGAAACAGAGAAAACTCCCAACAGGATTGGCGATGTAACGATAAAGTATTTTATTTATCCGGAAAACAAAGTAGATTCGTTACATGAATCAAAGAGGAATATAGGAATCATTGACGAATTGTTCAATATTTGAGAATGATGGCGGATCTTCGATAATTTTTTTCAGGAGGTATTCGATATGAAGTTGCTGCAAATAAGAATTTTGGTCAAAGATTTTAAAAAAAGCGCAATATTTTACAGGGATTTATTAGGGTTTCCAGTTAGCTGGTACGAGGAAAATTTGGAATATGCACTTTTCAATAATGGGGAGACGAAAATTGAGCTTGTATCACGAAAATCGATGGCCGAATTGGTTGGCGATGGAAGTAAGCCATTAGAAGCTGAGTCCCAATCAAGTTTCTTACTTCAATTTGAAGTTGAAGATGTCGATAAGGCTTATAACCGTTTCAGAGAAAAAGAAATTGAATTTATAAATGAACCGCACGACCGTAAGGAATGGGGAGCGCGTGTTGCCCATTTTCGCGATCCTGATGGCAACTTAATTGAAATATATAAAATGCTGTAATTTTACTGAAATCCAAAATGTTAAAAAGAATGAACACAGTTCGATTCATTTGAGCTGTGTTTATTCTGTTTGTGAGGGGAGAATCTTTTATGGTGGAAGAATATAAAGGGCGGTGTATTTTTATGTGTTGCAAGGTATGAAATGAACGCCCACCTTTTTTACTACAAAAAAAATAGAGCTCATTCGCTCTTGTTGAGTACCAGCCCCACCTACGCTGTATACCATGATGGCCACCTTTGCCATCCGACCCATTTATAATTATACATGCAAACGCATACAAATTCAATGAATTTGATTTTCTAATTATTTCTAAATACTTCAACTCCTCTGTATTTCATTAAAATTAAGCAAAAATTAAGGAACATAATTTTAAATTTATAAAGTATGCCTTTTTAAGGAATTTAAAGCTAAATAAAAAAGATGAGAATGCTATTACAATATTTGTTTGTGTATGGTAATATAAAAAAAATTCGGACGAGCATTATATTAATCTTGCAAATTTATTATTTTTCCAAAGTTTATTTTTTAAGAAATTATGTTATAGTAATTGAAGTTTGTTTATTGACGTTGAGTTGGAAGTGAGAGGAGATTTGAAATGGAAAAGATTGGACTATTAAAGAAAATTAAAAATAGTCATTTAACATTTTTTGCCATTGCTGTTTTTTTGTTTTGGATCAAAACGTATGTAGCATATCAAAACGTATTTAAATTGGGAATTAGTGATAATCTGCAGAAGTTTTTATTGGCCATTAACCCAATAAGTTCTGCATTGCTATTTTTGGGATTGGCTTTTCTTTCTAAAAAACATACTAAAAAAATAATGATCATCATTAATTTCATTTTGTCGTTCCTTTTGTACGCAAACATTGTTTATTATCGGTTTTTTAGTGATTTCATAACGGTTCCTGTGCTCATGCAAGCAAAATCAAATGCGGGAGATTTAGGGAGCAGTGCTGCCAATTTAATGTCATTTACTGACGTTTTTTATTTTTCGGATACGATCATCTTAATTATTCTTGCGCTGACTATATTCAAAAAAGTTGTTTCTCCAAAAAGATCCGGTTTTAAAATGATATTTTTGTTTGCCGTCACTGTTTTTCTTTTTAATCTTGGATTAGCAGAAAAAGATCGGCCACAATTATTATCACGTTCTTTTGATAGAAACTACTTAGTGAAGTACTTGGGGGCATATAACTTTACGATTTTTGATATCATTCAAAATATCGAGGCAACTAGTCAAAGGGCTATGGCCAGCAGCAGTGATATTACGAATATAGAAAATTATAGGAATTCAACTTATACTCCTCCAAATCCGGTGTACTTTGGAAAAGCAAAAGGGATGAATGTCATCTATGTTTCAATGGAATCATTCCAAAACTTTATGATTGATTATCGGATGCCAAATGGACAATTAGTTACACCATTTTTGGATTCACTAGCACATGATGGAAACACCTTCTACTTTGATCATTTTTATCATCAAACGGGACAGGGGAAAACATCAGACGCTGAGTTCCTAATGGAAAACTCTTTATATCCATTATCGTCTGGTGCAGTGTTTATTAATAAGGATCAAAATACGTACCAGGCAGCTCCAGCGATTTTGGATCAAAAAGGATATACGACAGCCGTATTCCATGGTAACTACAAGACATTCTGGAATCGTAACTCCATGTATAAACAATTGGGTTATGACCAATTTTTTGATGCGTCCTATTTTGATATGACAAAACCGGGAAATGTTAAAAACTATGGGATGAAAGATATTCCATTCTTCCAGGAATCAGTACCAATGTTGGAGCAAGTGAAACAGCCATTCTATACGAAATTTATTACGTTATCGAATCACTTTCCGTTCGAAATGGATCCGGGTGATACGAATTTCCCAGCAGGAAATACTGGTGACCAGATTGTAGATGATTATTTCCAATCAGCACATTATATGGATGAAGCCCTTAAACAATTCTTCGATCAATTGAAGAAAGACGGTCTTTATGATAAATCGATTATCATTCTTTATGGAGACCATTACGGCTTATCCAGCGCCCATTATACTGCCATGGCCAAAGTATTGGGTGTGCCTAAAATTACACCAGTGATGGATGCGAAATTGCAACAGACTCCGTTATTTATTCACGTACCAGGTGTAAAAGGCGGAGTGCAGCACCAAATTGGCGGAGAAGTCGATGTTCGTCCGACACTTCTTCATTTATTGGGAATCGATACTAAGAACTATATTGAATTTGGTTCGGATTTGTTATCACCTCAGCACCGGGATTGGGCATTATTTAGAAATGGAGATTTTGTATCAAACAAAGTCATTCAAGTAAGCGGCAAATGCTACGATTCTAATACAGGAAACTTAATGACGGATCAAAGTTCATGTAAACCGATTAACAATCAAGTGATAAATGAACTGGATATGTCTGACAAAGTGGTAAATCAAGACTTATTGCGGTTCTACACTCCACCAGGATTTAAACCTGTTAACCCAAATGATTATCAATATTTGGGCCCTAAAGGGAAAAATCAGAAACAAGTTCAAACAACTAAAGTACCAACAGGTGAATAAGAAGAATTAGAAAAGGGGAGACGTAGAATCTCCCCTTTTTTCTATCATTTTGTTTGTTTCTCTCCCCAGCAAAAAGCCGTTTATAACACGATTAAAGTGACCGACAAGGAACTGAAGGATGCATTCGCTGCCTATAAACCAGATATTCGCGCTCGTCATATTTTGGTCAAAGATGAAAAGACCGCTAATGATATCGAAGCAAAACTGAAGAAGGGCGCGAAATTCGAAGATACAATAGGAGTTTAATAAGAAGTAGTGCCGACAAAATGCGAATTTCGTATGCTAAGAATCATTTTTTGATTGAAATCCCATCCTTTATTTCATGGATTAGGGAAAATAACTGAACTTCAAAATGTAAAAAATCATCCACCATCTTTGGTTAGTATTATTAGTCGATAAACTATATATATCCCTAAATATCCCCCGGTTGCTAAGAAGAATGGATTTAGGAAGATGGAATGGATATTTGTCATAAAAACGGTTTTATCTTTAATGATTTCGTAAATAGATAGAGAAGAAATACATTCAAAAATAATTGCCGAAAAAAATGCAATTACATTAAAAACAAGACGGAAATTTACCCTGATTTTCGATAGAAAAAACATGATCAAAGGAAGTACAATATTTATCAGAACTAAGAAAGTCTTCACAAAATCACCTGTTTTATACGGATTTGTCAACCTTGTAAAAATTAGTAATTGTTGATAACGAAATCTGATTACATAGCTTAATCATAAAAGAGAAGGGATGTACAAAATAAAATAGATAAAAAAGAATTGGTTGTTATATAGAATTCCAAATTTAACTTTCATTTATGCTGAATAGAAATAGGAAAATATGGATAAATACATTGAGCTTAAAAATATCGATATATTATTTACGAAATACTCCAGTTCCTCCGAGAATTTATATTATTACAAAGCTTGTAGTACAAACTATTTTAGAATTTTTCCTCGTTATGCAGTTTTATATTGTTACCTTCTTCTCAAATGGAATTGTTTTGTCAATTGATGAATATAAAATGTTATTAATAGTTATATTGAAATCTTACTGCCAATTTTTCTAATCTGTCATTATAGACATCTTTTTTGATGAATATTAGTTACACTCTTTTTTCAATCACATCAGAGGAGGAATAAAAAATGGAAGATAACATTAACCGTGTTTTCCCCTCAGCTTGGTATGCTATATGTTTTGCTACTGAGATTAAAAAAAAGCCCATTCGACGAAAAGTTATTGGGCGAAATATAGTCCTGTTCCGAGACAGACAAGGCAAGATCAATGCACTTCACGCCTATTGTCCTCATAGAGGTGCAGATTTATCTCTAGGTTGTGTGAAAGATGATACTATAATGTGTCACTACCATGGATGGAAGTTTAACGGAGCTGCGAAGTGTTGAGACTAGTAAAAATGCATTCATCAATTATATAACCTTTACACCCATTGATGAAGAGGAAACAATGATATTTGGGTATGCTGGCCGTACATTCGCAAGGAATGTCCCTTTTATGGACGGGATCTTCTCCAAATATAGCCTTAAGGTGTTAGATGAGGATAAATCTGTTGTAGAAAGTCAGCATCCGAGACCTATACCTGAAGCACTGAAAATGGAAGCTCATGTTTTTGCAGACGGTCCACAAATTGCATTTCGAAATCGTTGGTTTATTTTTCTAACAGAGGAAGGCAAAATAAAACTTGACGAGTCTGTCAAAGTGATTTAATTCCATAATTCAATAGTGAAAATGCTGAAAACTGTTCACTACGAACCACTCCATAAATTAGTATGGTTTGTAGTGAACGGTGATTTATTGATGTGTAATAGAAAGAGTAGTGCAAATTATATGAAAACCCGTCGTTTGTGATTCAAGAAGAATTAAAAAAAAGCAGTTCTTATTCCGGTCTTTATTTTATATCCGCTTTAGGCTTTTTTATCTTTAAATAGCGCTTGTCATTCATAAACAAGCTCCAAAACCAGACGAAGCCTGGGAACAATATTGCGAACCCGACAATGTACGTGATGAATACGGCCCGAAAAGAGTTCGGATCCGTAAAAGCGGAATGAATCGTTACCTTAGGATAAATGATGTATGGTAAATGAGCGCGTCCATAAACATAGCTTGCTGTCATATATTGCAGCGTAACGGCAATAACAGAAACACGCGGCATCCCTCGATACTCCGGTTTAAAGGAGGGCAGGATTAAACCAATACCCCCGACTAGAAAAAGAAGTAATGATAAAAACAAAAAAGGTAGATTTTGAATCATTTTATCATAGAGCCAGCCGGCTTCGCTTTTTAACGTAATCATAATGAGAAGCGCGGTTATAAGAGATAGCGGCCCCATAATCAGAGCATCGCGACGATATGTATCATAGGCCTCCTTTTCATTAGAAGCCTTGGAGTAATCTGCCAATAACAGCGATGAAAGAAACAGTGTACTGGTTATGGCAAACGCAAAAAAGGCATATTCATTCATGCTTGAAAATAGACCGGCAAAATTTAATTCTTGGCCTCCATTAGAGAAATCAACAAAATTCCCTTGGGTGATTGGCAGAACACTTATCAATAAGCCCGGAATTAAAATTCCGCATATCCCCGAAACATACGTCAGCGGTTTTTTATACTCTTCGGCAATATGAGAAAAAACCAGGAACGCACTTCTGATTGCCAGAAGAAGAAGGATCATGCTTCCTGGGATCAACAAAACGGTGCCAAGTGTAAATGCAGCCTTCGGAAATAAGCTATAAATCGCGACCACCAAGGCAACGATAAAGGTATTTGTTACTTCCCACGTTGGGGAAAGATAGCGGTTCGCAATATTGGTAGCTTTTGTTTTTGTGCGATTGATGTAGATCATCGACCAAAATCCGGCGCCAAAGTCCATTGTTGCCATGATGGAATAGATAAACACAAATCCCCATAATACCGTTATGGCAAGGTAAACATCCATCTATTTTCCCTCCTTAGGTAAGTGAAACATTGTTCCGCTCCGCACGATTGATATCTTCAAGGACCGTATTCCTTTTAAAATAATATAAAAGAACCAAGATAGCAGAGACAGCTAAAACAATATAGACCAAAACAAACAAAATAAACAGAGTTCCAAGATTTCCTGCTGTTGTTACAGAGTCAGCCGTTGACAGCTTCCGATAAATTGTCCAGGGTTGCCTGCCGGTGCATGCAAAAATCCAACCGAATTCGATGCCTAAAATGGAAAGCGGGCCGCAGGCAACGTAGGTCCACAGCAGCCATTTCGGGAAGCGTTCCTTTTTTAATATTTTGTTCCAAATAAATCCGACCACTGCAATTAACAGTAATAACATACCAATCCCTACCATTGCATTAAACAGGGTATGGATGAATAAGGGAGGCCAATATTTTTGCGGAAAATCATTCAGTCCTTTCACAACCGTATCAAACCGATTTCCCGCAAGAAAACTGAGCCCCCATGGCACTTCAATTCCCCATTTTACCGATTCCGTTTTTGCGTCCGTATAGCCGCCAATCGTCAGCGGTGCATATGCCTGGGTCTTAAACAGCCCTTCTGCTCCAGCTAATTTTTCAGGCTGATAATGATAGAGCGATTGAGCAGTTTCATGTCCGCTTAATGCGGTAAATAAGGAGAAAAGCCCTCCAACAATGAGACTGACCATGAGCGCTTTTTGATGGAACTTATAGACTCTTGTTCCGTATTCGCTTTTTAGCATTTTAAAGGCCGCTACCATTGCTACAATGAACCCGCCGACAATATAGGCTGAAACAGCGACATGTAAGGCGTTAATGCCAAAGCTCGGATTGAAAAACGCAGCCCATGGATCGACGTTGACAATTTTCCCATTCTTAATATCAAATCCGGCCGGAGTTCCCTCAAAGGCATGAACATTTGTGATTAAAACTGCGGATGCCAATCCGCCCAATGCCACGAAAAAAAGACTCACATTTCTCATCCACGGAGAGATTCTGTCTGCAGCATAAACATAAATGGACATAAACAATGCCTCTAAAAAAAAGGCATAGATTTCAATCTGGAATGGCAAGCTCATAACAGTCCCGATTACCTTCATAAATCCAGGCCATAATAAAGTAATTTGCAAACCGGCAATGGTCCCGGTAGGAATACTGACTCCCAATATAATCGCAAATGCCTTTGTCCACCTTTTTGCCATAATGGCATAATCCTTATCGTTAGTTTTTTGATAAAGTAATTCGGCCGTCAGGATCATCATTGGCAAACCAACTCCAATTGTTGCAAAAATGATATGGAATGCCATTGTTGTTCCGAACAGGGACCGTGCAATAACTAAATGGTCCAAATAATTTCCTCCTTTGTCTTAAAAACAAGTTCGCTTTATTGTTTTATTTTGGAGTGGAAAATATGTAAAAATTTCTATTAATTCCAACATCTATCTACGAGTCTAACGTGGATAGATGCTCTTTTATTGAAGAATAATGTTTATAAGCTCAATATACGATTCTGATAAATATTCTTTTTAAACGGATTTCAGGTTAAAGCTGAACTATAAGCTTGAAATATAAATTTAAAGGAGCTTTAATGTAGTAATAAATAAGAGCCCAATTTCTCTAGAAATTGGGCTTTTTAGTATTGAAATTTCATTATAGTTGTAATTCCGCATTTTCCTGATGCTACTCTTTATTGGGTAGAGCGTACTAAATGAATAAACTTCCTAATTCCTTCAGAGATTTGTTCTTCATTGGCATAGGAATAGCTTAACCGAAGCCATGAGGATGTCTCCTTTAAGGGGTCACATATTTGGCCGGGAACAAAGGAGATTGATTGTTCCAGACTCTTGACTAATAAGTCTTCTGTTGACAGGCGGCCTGGGAGCTGTACCCATAAATTCAAGCCACCATTTGGGCTGGTCCATTGCCAATCTGTTACGGATAGTTCTTCCTCCATGATTTCCTTTCGTATTTGCAGCGCAATTCTTAGTTTCTCAACATGTTGCAGCAGTCTAGGAGATGAAAAGTAATGCAGGAAAATCTTTTGATTTAAAAGCGGTGACCCATTGTCGGCCAATGATTTTACTGCAAGCAGTGATTTCATCACAGAAGACTGACCGTTCATCATAACAGCGGTTCGCAACCCTGGTGATACATATTTGCAAAAGCTTTTGATATAAATCACCATGCCGGAAGTATCATAGGTGTACATAGGCGGGGGTGGCTCCTGTTCGAAAAAGATGTCGTAGTAAGCATCGTCTTCTATTAGCAGACAGCGGTAGTGCTCGGCTAACTGGACCAGCTGCTTTCTTTGAGCAGCTGGGACTGTGTATCCGGTTGGATTATGGAAGGTTGGATTCAGATAAAACAGACGAGGTTTGTGTTTTTTCATGATGAATTCAATCTGCTCTAAATCATATCCATAAGGATGGATATCGACAGTTACAATATTGGCTCCTTGTGCTCGAAAGATATCAATGGCAGAACTATAGCTCGGCCGCTCCAAAAGGATAGTGTCTCTTGATTTAACAAATGCTTGGGCAATAAGATGAATAGCTTGCTGGGAGCCGGCCGTAATTAATAGCTGATCTGGATGTGTGATGGTTTTATAATGCTGATTAAAATAGTCAGAAAGTGATTGACGCAGTTCATGATCGCCTTGAACGGTGGAGTAGGTGGAGAGAACCTTTGGATAGAGATCAAAAACTTTTTTTACATAGTCCGATATGAAGCGATTTGGCAAAAGATTTGGGTCAATTAATGCCTGAGAAAATTGGTAGGAAACAGGTACCTGATGGATTTCCGATAAATGATTTTTTTGCACATATGCAGCAACGATCGGATTTTCTAGGCTTTCTAAATTATTAATTTTACGTGCTTGGACATAATAGCCGGATTTATCCTTGACATAAACTCTATTTTCCTGTTTAAGAAGCTGGTAGGCCTTTAATACGGTCAAGCGATGAACCTTCATCTCAGCGGCTAAATTTCTAATGGAAGGGAGCTTTTCATTCTCTTTCCATTCATTGAGTTCGATTCGGTGTAATGCATAATCGTATACTTGTTTAAATAAGTAATCTCCATTCATTTCTTTACCTCCCAATCCCTTTGATTTTAGCATATTTCTCCTTGATCTGGTCTAATGATTTTCATCTGTTCTATTATCCTTCACCTATACTGGAGCAAAAGGAGGAATTGAAATGGTATTGATTGCTTATTCATTTATGTGTCTGATTTTTAGTACGACCTTTCTTGCAATAAAAATAGGGATTGATGCAGGCGTGCCGCCTTTTTTCTCAGCGGGCCTTCGCTTTTTTTTAGCAGGTTTGATACTTTTTGCCATTATGATGGTAAAAAGAAAGACTACACTAAGGTTGTTTTTTCGAAAGGAGATGTTATTGACGGGGATTGGGCTGACTTTTGGTACTTTTTCCACTTTATATTGGGCAGAGCAGTTTGTCCCATCAGGAACCGCAGCCGTCCTATCAGCTACCGGCCCGATGATGATCCTGCTGATTCAAACTTTTATTTTAAAAACAAAAGCAAATTTGAGCTCCTTTATTGGATGTTTAGTCGGAATACTGGGGGTCTTTCTACTTATTTTACCGAACTTTACTTTTCTTGTTAATTCCTTGATGCTGGGTGGCTGTCTCTTAATTATGGCAGGCGAAGTGTTTTATGCATCAGGAACGATTTATTCAAAAAATGTAATCAAACAGTTTGATAAAATTTCCCCGATTGCTTTGAATGCCGTGCAAATGATGCATGGCGGGATTCTGTTAATGATATTGTCTCTTATGACAGAGAAATTCCAAGTTTCTGCATTAGTGAGTCCGGCAGCAATCGAATCGTCCCTTTATTTGATAGTAGTTGGATCAATGGGCGGGCACAGTCTCTATTACTGGCTTGTCTCCAAGACAAATCCAATTTTCCCGTCAACCTGGCTTTTTGTTTCCCCGATTCTAGCTATGGTGCTGGGAGTCGTTTTTTATCATGAAACTCTTTCATGGATGTCTGGTATTGGTGCATTGACGATTATCCTTGGGACCATAATCATTTCTCTGCCAAAGTTGAGGTCTTTTCCGCACTCCCCAGTTAAAGTTTTAAGTGCAGATGAAGAAGAACGGTGCCGGACACTTCCCAGCTGATTAGGATGATATTTTTATTGGTTCAAATTATATAGTTTATCTCCCTTTAATAAAGGGAGAAAATCCATTCTAAGGTAAAAATAAGGAAGAAAAATATTATCTGTTATTCAGCTAACTTGGGCTTGAGTTGAACAGTGGGGTTGCTGTGGCAATCCCATTTCTTATTCAACAATCTGGTAGAATAGCACAATAACCATCACAAACAAATGGGGTCATACGGGAAGGACATACTTAGAAATACGTAATCTTATGAGGGGAAGTTTTGATTAATATATCTTGGTTCCGTTATTAAAATTAGCCTTTGTTTTCATTTCACTTAAAAACTGTAAGCATTAAAAATAAAGTATTCTTATTAAATAAACTATGACATGAATACAGGCTTTTTTTCATACTATATTTTGGGGGTGGAAAAATGCCAAGAGTAAGTTACCGAAGTTCAGACGTTGACTTAATGGCAAGGATGATGAGAGCAGAAGCCGAAGGCGAAGGAAATCAGGGAATGTTAAATGTTGGAAATGTCATTGTGAATCGTATTGTTGCAAATTGTTTAGACTTTAAAGGATTACGAACAGTTAACCAAGTTATTTTTCAAGTACAAGGAGGAAACTTTTCCTTTGAAGCAGTACAAAAAGGGAATGTATTCTATCAAAGATCAAGAACGTCTGAAAGAAGATTAGCCAAACAGAATTTGGATTATTGGAGGGACTTCCCAGCGAAATTTGCTCTTTGGTATTTTAATCCACACGCTCCATGCCCTCCAACATGGTACGGTCAACCCCAATCTGGTCAATTTAAACAACATTGTTTTTATAATCCAAAACCTGGAACATGTGATAGTGTATTTAGCGGTTAAGCATAATCTTTGTGTTTTTACATTTTTAGATATTTACACAAAGTAAAAAAACTTTTAGTAATAGTTTGTTTTATCCAAGAAAGCAAGATTGTGAAATATTGTAATAAGCTAACAGGTGCATTTCTTCAAAAAGGGATGCTTTTTTTTATTTAGGCTCTGTTATTTTTCATTGTTGATTTTCGTGTAGGTACAAGAATTCATAAGCGGAGAATTTCCGGCTAATTTATAAAGAGGAAGTTTAAGAAGCAGATATAAGAGGAGATATTCCGATTAACTGCTCTAAATATGACAAAAACCACAGATTTGGATAATATAAACGGAAAAACTTCCTTTATTTTTAAGGAAATAGAGGTATTTCCCAATTTAAACGGAATTTTACCGTTTATTTTTCAAACACAGTGAAATCAACATTCATCTATAACAGAGCCTTTATTTAAAATCCTCAATTTTCAAAGAGAAAAAGTCATTGACATAATAACACCTTATTATTGTTTTTGAATCGGGTTTAACGATGTTTATAAAAGGTCACCACAATATAAATGAGAGTTTTCATCCTCATTGACGTATTTTTGTTGTAATTACTATGCCATATAAATAGGCGTCTATTCAAATTTTGCAGGTTTGAGTTACCGGACATAAAAGCTTTAACACTTCGGCATAATAAATTTATCAAAGATATTTCAATGAAATGAGGTTTTTGAAAATGGATGAAATTCGAACTACCAATCAAGTAGAAGAAGTGAATAAACACCTTAAAGAAATCCCAAAGGAAGCTGAAGCAAGAAAAATTGAAAATCAGCCTCAAACTGGAAAAAACGAGAAAGCCATCGAGCCGTTTTAATAAGGAAATCGACAAACGAAAGTATTGCTGAACACAAATTTTATAACGAAAACAGGGCGTAGTCATTTTCCTATGCCCTGTTTTTATTAATTGGATCTGTTAAAAAATATTGTGGTTTTCTTATTAACTAACTATTACTTAATGCCTGGATAGTACGAGGAATACCGACTTCAAAAGGTGTTTGAATTATGGGGCCAATTTGCTGTTTATATTTACTTCCGTCTAAAAATATAGGTGTTTCAGTTAAATAAGACATCTCAACCATTTCACGCATGATAGGACTGAACCAGCCCATCATTTTAATAGTTGTCTTTAGGAGAGGAATTACTGGTTTTTTAATTCCTACGGAACCTTGTGCTAATTGGACAAGGTTTTTACCTGTAATTACATTTCCAGGAATATTCCAATTTTGTCTATATGCCATAGAGTTGTTTGCAAGTTCAACAATCATTTTAGCTGCATCTGGTAAATATATATATTCCCTTGGAGTATTTAAAGATCCTATATATGTTGAAATTTTTCCTTTTGATATGTTTAAGATTGTCATACCCAAATAAGAATTGAGATTAGATGAAGGCCCATAATAATCTGGCAACCTAACAATTAGTGGATTTGCATTTTTCCACTGATCGCTTAAAATCAAATTTTCCAATTCAAGTTTTATTTTTCCTTTTTTTGTATGAGGTATTTTAGAATGTTCTTCATCTACAAATTTTTTAGTAGCTTTGCCATAAGGGTAGATCCCATCTACAAATACTATTTTTTTCCCAAGTTTATCTGCTGCAGTCATTACAGCTTTACCTAGAGTAATTTGTGATTTTTCCATTTCTTCATAGGGAACAGCAACACATTGAAAAATAACATCAACGTTCTTTGAAGCTTCAAAAATACTTTCATCATCAAATGCATTTCCAACTTGCAGGGTTAAAAACTTACTATTACCGAGTTGCTTTTTTAATTTATTTAGTTTAGATATGGAGCGTCCAAAAGCAATGGTTTGAATCTCTCTGTTTATTAATTCTTCTACAATAGCCGTACCAGTACCACCGGTTGCACCTAATACAATAACTTTCTTCATATAAAATTCCTCCTATAGATATAGTTAGTGATTGGTCACTAACTAAATTTTTTATAAAACAGACGATATGTTAATCGTCTGTTTTCATCAATTGTGGAAGTTGAAGCGATAAAGAAATGTTACATAACATACCCCTTGCTAAAAACAATAGTGTTCTTTCGGAGGGGTTAGTTATCCCTGAAGTTTTAAAGGCATTTAACACAATAGAATGAACCTTCATTAGCTCTTCCTGCATAACTTTTATAATATTTTCTTCCCTTATTGTTTGCGCCTGCATTTGTAGCAAAATTTCGTTTTCATTATTCTTCATGATCTCTGTGTAAGCTGCAATCAGATTCTCTTCAAGATTTCTAGGTGAAGCTGATTCGATAACTTGTAAAAAGGACGTCTGAATTCTGTTCCAAGAAACTTTTAATGCTGCCTCAAGTAAAAGTTCCTTAGAGGAAAAAAACTTAAAAATATACGGTTGGGAAATGTTTGCCTTTTCGGCAACCTTCGCTGTACTTGTACGGTAATAACCTTCTTGAGCGAACACTTCAATAGCTGCTGAGATAATTTCATCACGACGGTTTATTGTACCTTGCTGTTTTTTTGCCAATAGCTTTTCACCCTTAAATTATTTAGTGATTGATCAATTACTAAATAAAATATAAAACGAAAAGGAAAAAATATCAAGTGTTATTTTGAATAATGTTGGAAATATTTGATGATTATCTATTCTGAAAGCCACTTTAACTGAGAGAGGAGATGGTTACGTAATTTTGATGAGAAATTATTACTTTGTGAAGGATTGTACCTAAAATACCGGTGTATTTTAGTTGAAGAGAGTGGTGTTTAACTGGTGTTCAACAAACGGGACATTTAATGGAGTACAGGGCAAGAATATTTTGTGGGGAAGTCGAAGTTGTTTTATTGAATAGCAACTACTACGGTAACGAATTTTTGAAACTATTTGAACATGAAGGCATTCCCGAAATAAAGTTCGCGAATATTTCAATAGCAGAGGATGTACGAAGTGTGGTTCGTTAACAAGATGCTATATGACATACCCGAAAACCCAATTTCACATTTTCTCCTATACTGTGACTTTTCTTTGTTATCATGAACTGTGACAAGGTGTTTTTTGTTTGGAAGGAATTTGAAACTTTTTAATAGAATAATTATGAAGATGATCAGATAATAAATATTTTCCACATAAGGAGATAAAACAATGGCACAAAACAAATTACTAAGAATGGACAATGTCGGCATCGTTGTAGAATCCCTTGATGACGCAATCTCTTTCTTCGAGGAGATTGGCTTGACCCTCGAAGGGCGAGCTACTGTAGAAGGTGAATGGGCTGGTCGCGTAACGGGATTGGGTTCTCAGTGCGTAGAGATTGCTATGATGGTTACCCCAGATGGCCACAGCCGACTTGAACTTTCGCGATTTCTCACCCCACCTACTATTTCAGATCACCGGGCTGCTCCTGTAAACGCCCTCGGTTATCTACGCGTCATGTTCACGGTTGAATACATTGACGAAATGGTATCCAGACTCACTAAGTATGGTGCTCAGCTCGTTGGCGAAGTGGTGCAGTACGAGGACTCGTATCGGCTCTGCTACATTCGAGGGACCGAAGGAATTCTAATCGGTTTGGCGGAACAACTCGGTAACAAATAAGTAAGTGACGTAAAGGAACGCACATATTAAATACATCTAATACGTGTGTTCCTTTTAAAATGTTTTTCGTTATTTACCTTAAAATTTAATATTATGCTTTTGTATTTACTTCATTTCTTTTCAAAATCATTTCTTTATATGAAGTAATTTTATGTTCTAACATTTTATTCGTTTCTTTCAGTGTTTTTAACTTGTTTTCGATGGAACTTTTATGATCTTCTAATAGTTTTAATCGATTAATGGCTGTATGTTCTCCTTCAGTATACAAGTAGGCATACTCTTTGATTTTTGTGATCGGCATTTGCGTCTCTTTTAATTTTAAAACAAATTTTAGCCATTGAAGATGTGATTCAGTATATTTTCTTTCCCCATTTTCATTCCGATCTGGAAGAATGATATTCTCTTTTTCATAGTAACGTAATGTATGTGTGCTAACTCCTACTAGTTGCGCCACTTCGCCAATAGTATACATAAAATCCTCCATATTTAACCAATGCTAATCAAGTGTAAAAAATAGGTTTTGACTTAGAGTTTACTCTAACCACTATAATAAATCCGTAAAAGTTAACAATCAATTTTTGTTAGTATAACAAAATATTAGGAGGCATTAAAATGAAAAAATATACAGTTATTACAGGTGCAAGTTCTGGTATTGGTTATGAAACAGCTCTTGCTTTTGCAGGTCGCGGTAAAAATCTAGTCATTGTGGCACGTAGAACTGAGGAGCTTGAAAAACTAAAAACAGAGATCATGAAAGTAAATGCAGAATTAGATGTCGTTATTAAAACAGTTGATTTATCAAATACGAAAAATGCTTATACATTATATGAAGATTTAAAGGGATATGAAATCGAAACATGGATTAATAACGCAGGATTTGGTAATTTTGCATCAATTGGCGATCAAAATTTAACTAAAATTGAGACAATGCTTAATTTAAATATCGAGGCTTTAACTATTTTAACTTCTCTTTATGTGCGTGACTATTCTTCAGTTGAAGGAACACAATTAATTAACGTTTCATCAGGTGGGGGTTATACGATTATTGGAAATGCAATCACATACTGTGCTTCTAAATTCTACGTAAGTGCCTTTACTGAAGGGCTTGCACATGAATTAAAAGAAATAGGAGCAAGCATGCAAGCAAAAGTATTAGCTCCTGCTGCAACAGAAACTGAATTTGCAAAAGTATCGAATGATTTAGACGAAAATGTTAAGTTTGAAGGACTTCTTCCCAAATACCATACAGCCAAAGAAATGGCTGGATTTATGCTTGATCTTTATGATAGCCAAAAAGTAGTTGGAATTGTAGATGGTCTTACTTATGAATTTCAATTAAAAGATCCAATTTATCCTTATGCAGTAAGAATGAGAAGCTAATATGGTTGATTTATCATCGTGATTTTAAGATTTCTGAATTATGAACCCTATAATTTTACGTATATAAAACTTATTAGCCCCAAAATGAACTTGGACAGTAAGAGTAAATTTTATTATACTGCTTAATGTACCAAGGAGGCTGACATCATGAAGCGAATAAAACATTCAAAAGAGTTTAAATTACAAGTCATTAAGGAAGCCCGAGAAACAGGAAATATTACCCTTGTAGCTCGTCGGTATGAATTGAATCCAAACATGGTTAGTCGATGGATCCGTGAATATAAAGATGGAAAATTTGGAGACATGGATGTAGCTGTTTTGCCAGACCTAGATTCCAAAGAATTATCTAAGGAAAATGAAAAACTCAAAATGATTTTGGGAGAAAAAGACCTTGAAATAGCGATTTTACGGGATTTAATAAAAAAGAAAAACCCTCACTTACTGAAAAACTTGAAGTAGCTGATCAATGGATTAACAAAGGCTATTCTATTTCAAAGGTGCTCAAAATTATCGGTATTCCTCGTTCCACCTATTATTATCAAAAGAACTACCGGGTGGAAGAGAAAAAAGTGAGTGAGGGTCGTCCAGCACCTGGTTATTCCTTTAATGAGGAAGGAAAAAAAGTATCGGATGAACAAATCAAAGAATTTCTGTTAGAAGAAATTGCAGGCGATGCTTATAACTATGGTTATCGCAAATTAACCAAAGTACTTCAAAGAAAATATAGCCTGACTATTAATAAGAAAAAGGTATATCGCCTATGTAAGGAACTTGGGATCTTACGACCACAACGACAAAAGAAAGTCTCTTTTCCACGTAAATTAGCACGAAATCGGATCATTAAAGCTTCTAATCAACTTTGGGAAGCAGATATTAAATACGGATATATCGAAGGAGAAGATCGCTTTTTCTTTGTCATGTCCATTATAGATGTCTATGACAGAGGAATCGTTGCCTATCATATGGGATTAAGCTGCACCGGAGATGATGTAAAACAGACTCTGCAAAGAGCGTTATTGAAACGCCAACAATATGCTAAAAAGGAAAAACCTGTGATTCGAACAGACAATGGGCCACAGTTTATTTCGCATACCTTTGAAGAGTTTTGTGAAAATTCGAAAATGGAACATGAAAGAATTCCACCAAGAACCCCAAATATGAATGCCCATGTAGAATCTTTCCATCGCATTTTTGAGGACGATTGCTTGTCCAGATGGCAGTTTGAAACCTATGCAGAAGCATATCAGGAAGTCATGAAATTTATGGTGTACTATAACGAAAGACGGATTCATTCCAGCCTTTTAGACTTGTCGCCAAAGGAATTCTATCAAAAACAAAACTCGTTGGTAATCAAGGAGGTCCGGGTATAATGGCCTGTACTTATTCAAAGCAACAGCTTGATTTGGAGTGGTGGGCATGATAGCCTTGGCCGGCGATGCCAATGTTTGAACCAGCTGGCTTCTTGGCAGAAGAATCATGCCCACAGAGGCTCCATGTCAAGCAACATGGCCTTTTTGAAGAATAACGAAAGAAATCTAGTAAATAAAAAACTAAGAAAATAAAAGAATTAGAGAGATATTGTCCAAAATTCGGGGGTTAACCCGAAAAAAGTACTTAACTAAATTGAAAAGGGATGAAGTATCTGGTTGAGCTTCGTCCTACGTAATGGCTGACGCCCCCGCTATTAATAACGAAATTGTTTGAGATTTGTTAAAAATAATTAGTGGTATAGATATTTTAGATTCGCCCACTTCGTATTTACACAATGAACATGACATAAAGAGTGGAAAAGAAAGAAACAAAATCCTTATTGAGGTAACGGTGCTATAGTTGAATGATTCAATTATATTATTGTCGAATTTAATAAGAGTTTTGTAAAGTGTTAGTACCTCCCCAAAAAAGTGATGTATTCATATTAATATCATCACTTTTTTGGAATGTAGTAATAGTAAGTTAGTAAAAGCTACTGTCCTTAAATTTTGTGAGTTACGTCATTACGAGCAGCACGTTACGAACCTCAAAGTTGCAGAATTAAATTAATTGAATTCTAAAATCAATTATTAATGGTTTTTAAATATAATTTAAAACTGCATCATAGCATTGCCGGCATCTTTCTATCTAAGATCCGAAACATAAACCACCTGAATCAAAGAACTGTTTTATTTAATTGATAACACTTCATTATTCTATTTTGAAAAATATTGTTCCATTCCAGCCACATCAGAAAGGTAAGTATCTATTTTAGTAATAAGTTCAGATTCAATGGTTAACACTGTCGCTAATTCTTCTTCTAGGACACGACCATCGTCTGAGACAGCTGAGTTGTGTAGTGATAAGGTTAGCCCAAATTGACCCACAAGTATTCCGTGAAGTTGTGTACGTACTTTTCCATCTACAATTGACTTGACTCGATTGATAACAGCATCTTTTCCTTCAGCCGTCCCCGAAATTGCTCCGTTGCCTGGTAGGGTCCATTTAACAGATGGATGTAATAACTTTCGAATTCCTTCCCAATTGTGAGCATTGTACGCAGACAGAAACTGTTCTCCAATTTCAATGTTAGAATAATTAACCATATTTTACCTCCTTGAAAATTTCTTAATAACTTGATAGAGGAACCAAAATGTTCCCTTTTGGAGTTTCTACGAAATTGTACACTCTGACAATCATCATGTAAAATGAACATAAACGATATATAGATTCGTTTTTAATGATAATAATATTGGGGACAGAAATGGACATCAATGAGTTGCGAATTTTCCTGGCTTTTGCAAGTGATGGGTAGTATTACAAAATCCGCTCAAATACTCGGCTATGTTGTAATTAGCAGTAAAGTTTAATACGATAACTTCCATCTATGTTTAATTGTGTGCCTGCTCATGTTATAATGAGGAACTTAGGATAATTATTCATTTTACTTATAATTGAACGGATGCCATGAAAAGCCTCCGACTAGCGATAAAATTTGGAGGTGTTAGAGTATGAATAAACGATGGACGATTGGAAAAATTAAAGAATTTGTTGAAAAAAATTCGGAAAGTAAGTTGCTTACAACTGAATATCACGGTTTTTCTCAAAAGTTACTATTTAAATGTGCATGTGGTAGCAACTTTGAAAAAACATTTACGAAATTTAAAAATAATCACCAACGTAAATGTGACGTGTGCCAACCACCAAAAACGTCACGCTAAACGTTTAGAGAAAACGAAAAGCCGGTTTCTATTAAAGAGAAATGGCGCTATTTCTTCAACTTATAAAAACGTTGATCCTGGCAGGATCAACGTTTTTTTGCACTTTTTTTATAGAACAAACAGGGCAATTTAGTTGAAGAATGTGTTTATACTTTGTTCAATAGTTTATTAAATTGATCCACTGTTTTGGACTAAGTTCTCCATGCACATAAGTACATTCCCATAAAATAGTGCATACGATAATTTGTATAAATCTGTGAAGGGAATGAATAAGATGTACTATGCCCCTTGGGAATATCCATACTCATATCAGCGATATGTTTATTGTGAAAATGTCCCGATGTATAATAATTATATAAGACAGCACCATTACTGGAATATTTATGATAACGGAAGAAATATGGTAAAAGATTATGGGCGTCAACCATATGTAGTCAATATTAATGAAGCAGCAAAGCATAACAATACCTATCGTACCACCTTGTGGACGGGTAACCATCTACAAGTTACATTAATGAGTATTAATGTTGGCGAAGACATTGGTTTAGAAATTCACCCTAACGTGGACCAATTCTTACGGATTGAACAAGGTCAAGGGGTCGTGCAAATGGGCAAGAGGAAAGATCAGTTAAACTTTATTCAACAAGTTTTTGATGATTATGCCATTATGATTCCTGCTGGCACCTGGCATAATGTAACTAATACAGGTAATACCCCTTTAAAACTTTATTCTATCTATGCTCCTCCACAGCATCCAGCTGGTACGGTTCATTTAACTAAAGCACAGGCTATGGCCACAGAATAATCGAATTCTAATTCTAATTCATACATTCATTTACAAACGGGGCTTTTACTTCAATGAGAAGTAGAGCCTTTTTTTGTTCCCTTTTGAAATCAATAGCCTGACACTCTATTTTTTTATTTCTAAATCTAATCCTTGGCATATGAAAAACCACCTCCTATAAATGGATAGGTTTATCATACCAGGAGGTGCTGCACTATTTGTATGCGTTGTATGAAAATGGACTTACAGGATACCAACAAATATCTATATCAATTGTTCAGGAATAAATATATGGAAAATGTAAAAAATAATTTCAGTTTAAAATTAAGAAGGGGAGGCAACGAAGATGGAAAAAAAGGTAACAAGTCAATTGATTCTACCTATTCTACTTTTAATTATAGCTTATCAATGGCTAATTGCTTTTATTAACAAAGTAGTAAACAAAGACTTTTTTAACCAATTGCCTAAGCAAATGAAGGACGCAATTTCAAGTATTACATTTCAACCATATGCCACAATATTGAAAAATGTAGGGATTCCCAATTCGCATTTATTCGGAATATTAGTCATGTCAGGGGAACTGTTTGTTGGAGTTATTTTTCTTCTTTATGCAATACAAAAATTGATGCGAAAAAATAATAGGTTATTAGCAAAATTGGGCTTACTTGCGACGATTGTTGGAGCATTTATGAGTTTGAATTATGCCATTATGGGCGGAGATACTCTTTTTGTAGATCCTGGAAACGCCTTCCAAGAAGCGATTTCCGTTGACTGGTTTATGTTCTTAATGGAAATCACCTTAGTCATTTATTTTTATGCAGTAACCGCAAAAAGAAATGAAGAGGTAAAGACAAATAAACAATCGGCTTAAAAATGTTCTAAAAACATAACAAATTAAAGTTGAGGGATATATAACTTTTATTTAACGTTTGTTTTAGGCTTTCTAAGTTTATATCTTTAAACGAAATAGGCACCGGATCAATTTGTGAAGGAGCTGCAAAGCAGTTAAAATGGGTATTGAACTATTTTTAAGAAAAATAATTGACACTGTTGCTACTCGGTGTTACGATATACTTGTAATAAGTAATACTCAATAGCGTGGTTTATCCAAATGCTATTGAGTAAAAATTTACTTTAGTACTAAGTAACACTGAATATAAATCAGACGAAATAGAGGTGGTTCTTAACATGGAAAATTTAACTTAAACTATAGGGGCAGAGGGTTCATTATAGTTTCAAAACCCTTCGTACTATTTTTTTCCCTATAAACATTATAGATACCAGATCAATTTGTGAAGGAGCTGCAGAGCAGTTAAAATGGGTATCGTCTTTTTAAGAAAAATAGTTGACACTAATGCTACTCGGTGTTACGATATACCTGTAATGAGTAATACTCAATAGCATGATTTATCCAAAAGCTATTGAGTAAAAATTTACTTTAGTACTGAGTAACACTGAATATAAGTCAGACGAAATAGAGGTGGCTCTAAACATGGAAAATTTAACTGAAATGCTAAAGGGTTCGCTTGAAGGCTGCGTGCTAGAAATCATCAGTCGCCATGAAACCTATGGATACGAGATTACCCGCCGCCTGAACGAGCTCGGATTTACCGAAGTCGTGGAAGGGACGGTCTACACCATCCTCGTACGATTAGAAAAGAAAAAACTAGTGGACATAGAAAAGAAACCGTCAGATATGGGACCACCACGAAAGTTTTACACGCTAAATAAGGCTGGCCGCCAAGAACTTGAATTGTTTTGGAAAAAATGGGATTTTGTATCATCGAAAATTAACGTCTTGAAGTCACGCTAACTTCATAAGATATTCCGTCCGATCTATTTGGAGTGTCTTGTTCAGCTTAATATAAAAGGAGGAAATATAACATGTTGGAAATGTTCAAAAAAATGATTGGTGATAAAAAAGAATACAAGATGATGATGGCACGGGTTGAAGCCCTTCCAGAGGACTACGAGTTTGTATTTAAGAAAATTCAAAACTACATGTGGCATTTCACAGCGGGCAACGGGATGGATATGCTGCACATGCAGTATGAATTAATCGATTTATTCGAAGCCGGTGCGGCGGAAGGAAGGCAAGTGCTGGAAATCACTGGGGACGATGTGGCGTCTTTTGCAGATGAACTAGTGGCGAACGCTAAAACCTATTTCGCTAAGTATCGTGAAGATTTAAACCAAAGTATCATGAAGCGATTCGAAAAAAAATAAATTCAATTGATCCTTCTGACTGAGTAGCTGGTAACAAATGTGAATTGCACCTTCGCTATTCAGTTATATTTTAACTTCAGTAATAAGTTATACAGAATATCAGTCAGACTAAGTAGGGAGAAAAGGCAATCTAACTCAGTAAAGCAATTTTTAAAAGGAGGAAAAAGAATGAGCAATTCAGCGATATCTGTAAAAGGGTTAAAAAAATCCTTTAAAGACAAGGAAGTCTTAAAGGGGGTCGATTTTGAGGTGCGGCGTGGCGAAATTTTCGCACTTCTGGGCTCAAATGGAGCGGGCAAGACAACGACGGTCAACATCCTCTCGACGCTAATGAAGCCCGATAGGGGCGATGTAGGTATTTGTGGCTTTGATGTCCAGCGTCAACCGGATGATGTTCGCCAGAGCATCAGCCTAACAGGACAGTTCTCAGCTTTAGACGGTATGCTCACAGGAAGGGAAAACCTGAAGATGATTGCCAAGTTGAGAGGAATTTCCAATCCCGCTCAAGTCGCCGATAATTTGCTTGCAAGATTCAGCCTGACTGATTCGGCCAACCGCAGGGCGGACCAATATTCAGGCGGGATGAAGCGCCGACTGGACATCGCCATGAGCCTGATCGGGACGCCAGCAGTTATTTTTCTCGATGAACCGACGACAGGGCTTGACCCCGAAGCGCGGATTGAAGTCTGGTCTACCGTCAAAGAGCTTGCTGGCAGCGGCACGACCATCTTGCTGACGACCCAGTACCTGGAGGAAGCCGAACAACTGGCAGATCGTATCGCCATCCTGCATGGCGGAAAAATCATCACAACCGGTACACTTACCGAACTCAAAGAGATGTTCCCGCCAGCGAAAGTGGAGTATGTCGAAAAGCAGCCGACATTGGAGGAAATTTTTCTCGCGATCATCGGCAAAAAGGAGGAGATGTAAATGAAAAGCAAAACAGGGGTATTACTAGGGCGTTTAATGCGCAACATCATGCGCAGTCCAGATACTATTATTACGGTGGCGATTACGCCAATTATGATGATGCTGCTGTTTGTCTACGTATTTGGCGGCGCCATAAAGGCTGGCACGGACAACTATGTCAATTATTTATTACCGGGAATTCTTCTGATGGCTATCGCATCTGGTGTCGCTTACACTTCCGTTCGGCTGTTTACGGATGTAAAGAGCGGACTGATGGCACGTTTCATTACTATGCCAATCAAGCGCTCGTCGGTATTATGGGCTCACGTGTTGACCTCACTTGTTTCCAATGCGCTTACTGTCGTGGTGGTTATCCTCGTCGCTCTCTTAATGGGCTTCCGTTCCAGCGCTAATATACTGGATTGGCTCGCGGTAGCTGGGATACTAGGACTTTTTACACTGGCGCTGACATGGCTGGCGGTCATTCCTGGCTTGACAGCGAAGTCTATGGAAGGGGCGACAGCCTACTCGTACCCGCTGATTTTTCTGCCATTTATCAGTTCGGCTTTTGTCCCCACAGAAACCATGCCTAAAATTGTCCGCGCGTTCGCTGAAAACCAGCCCGTGACTTCTATTGTGAATGCGATTCGTGCTCTCTTATATGAAGGATCTGTTGGCAACAATATTTGGATCGCGCTTACCTGGTGCGTCGGCATCATGGTCATCGCTTTCTTCTTCGCTAATAAACAATTTAAACGCCATTTAGGGTAAGTGCACCAGTATGGGATTAAGCATATCAATAGTCAGCTGCTGCGATGAATGCATTTGCTAACACATGGGTTGCTGCAAAACTTACGAGGTAATCATCAATGAAATCATGGACACCCTCAAAATGGGCCTGATTGGTGGCGGCTAAAATTACTTATCCCAAAGCGAGGTTTGCTATGCGTGCCAAAATTGGGGAATTAGGGGATTGCTTGGTGAAGAGCTTACACTAAATTATAAAGTTAATGTTGGGTGGTCAGTTGAACCTGACCACTTTTTTAATAGCTGTACCATTGCCTGACTAACACAAATTGCTATCCCTGTAAAAAATATCTGTGAATTAGAAATTAATAAGATTAAAAACAAAACTGTATCTGTAAACGTTGAGGCTTAAAAACTGTAGGAGATTACTCACTCTCATCCAACACCTTTATTTTCCCGATTGTTTCGATATGAGCTTTTTCCTCTTTTAGGATTTCGTGAAAGTGAATAACTTCTTCGAATTGTTGTTTATAAACTTCAACATTTTCTAAAATAACAGGCTGCTTAGTGACTTCGATACGTTCCTCGCTTAAAGGGATACGGATAATTTCCGTTTGTTCGTCTGTAGTTCCTTCTATAAATAACATTTTTTTTTCAATGACCAACTCTTCACATTTAATAGGAACGGTAATGTGTTTTTCTTCTGTATAAGTGTTTTTATATAATTTCACATCCGCGGTCTTAACCCACTTTTTAATTATCTCTAATGCCTCTTTATGCAGTCGAAGCGTCACTTTGTCGCCCTGATAATCATCCGTGGAATTCACTTTTGAAGGCACGTGATCTCCCTCCATAGAAAACACACCTCTCTATAGCTAAGCAAAAAAAGGTGTGTTTGTATTGTTAATCGTCATTTATATCGGTAAATTTCGAGTCATCCGAAATAATATCAACACTTCCAGTTGTATTAACATGTGCCTTTTCATATTTAAGCGTTTCTTCGAAATGCCGAGTTTCCTCAACTTCACGTTTCGCAGCGGAGATCTCCTCAGTTGTTACCGTATATTTGTCCACCTTAACTTCTTCTTGGCTAACGGGAATATGGATCGTTTCCTCGGAGCTGACCGGCTCATCACTTCGTTCGTTATTCAATTTCGTTCTTTTTATTACAACTTCCTCGTGTATGACAGGAACGTCGACAGATTTTTGTTCTTCCACAACCTCTTTTGAGAGGACCACTTCTCCAGCATCGATTTTATTTTTCGTAATGTTTAACTCTTCTTTATGGAGCTGGAGTGCGCCACTCGTTTGATTATATTCATGGGCATCTTCATTATCAGCATTTTGAGCCCTGTCATCACTAAATAACCCTAAAAAGTCGCTCATACTAATCCCCCTTGCAATTTAATTAAAGAAAAGCTTTTATATATTGTGTTTAAGAGGGGGTTTTATACTTGAAATTATTAGGAAAAGGCACATCAAAAAAGCGATATAAGGCTATTTGCATCGCATTTCTATAGCGAACGAAAGGTTTTGTTTAATGGTAATTGAATTCTGAAAAATTACCTTTTTCTTCATTAAGCGCTGCCTTGTTTCGTTAACGGTGGGTTTTCTTCGCAACAATGATTTGCTTCAGCCGTTTTTTTATGGTGCTAACAGTGTAGATTAGTTAAATAAAGTATTTTCAAATATTGGGGATATATTAAGAATCCGCCCAGTTGTTTAATATTGAATTATATCCAATGTTGAGCAGTATTGTTCAAAAGGGTGGTAAACAGAAAAAATGACCTAACCGTTAGGTTTTGAACTCTTTCAATGTTGCAAATATGCATGCATCATTAACGTGCTAATTTTAATGAATTTCACCGTTGCTTAAAAACAGATCCCACATAACATAATGTAGGATTTTTATCATACATTTTAATCGGAGGTGAAAAGGGTGCCGAGAGCAGACTATAGGTCATCAGATGTTGATCTGATGGCTAGAATGATGAGAGCAGAAGCCGAAGGTGAAGGAAACATGGGAATGTTGCTTGTAGGGAATGTCATTGTCAATCGGGTAAAAGCTGATTGTTTAGACTTTAAAGGACTAAGGACAATTCCACAAGTCATATTTCAAGTACAAGGTGGAAATTATTCGTTTGAGGCGGTTCAAAAGGGGAATATTTTTTACCAAGGTGCAAGAACGAGAGAGAAGAGATTAGCTAAGCAAAATTTGGATTACTGGATACATTCTCCAGCTAGGTTTGCATTATGGTACTTTAATCCGCATGCCCCATGCCCACCAACATGGTACGGTCAACCGATTTCAGGGCAATTTAAAAACCATTGTTATTATTTACCGAAAGAATGTCCTGGAGCCTATAGTTGGTAAAAAAATATCCAGATAAATAATAAATACACACAAAAGTATACCGTGCCAATTACGGTATACTTTGTGTGCATTTAGCACTATAAATACGAACCCATTTTATACTTAATGGTTTTACAGGAGATTTCATTAATCGGCAAATAATCCTAAGTAACAATCTTATTTGAAGCAGGTGGAAATCCATACGGTACAAATGTTACGATAAATCAAACGGAAATATGAGTGGAGATATTAAGCAACTGTAAAATACCTAGCTAAGTATACTGTAACAGTAGAATGTGTAACAAAACATAGCAATAAGGAAGAAAAACTAATCGGGATAATTTCCGATTAATTTTTTTGGGGGAAAAATGTTTACCAAAGCAGATTGTGAGGGAATGTAATTAAATGATGGGCTAGCTTTATTAAAAAAATCGGATTGCTATTTCGACAATCCTTTTTCATTATCTTTAATCAGGTAATGAGTAGGATAGTAAGTGAAATTTTTAAAGCTAATTTTGAACAGTGTGATTGTCATTTTATAATGGTATAATTTTGGGAGGTTAGTTGAAATAATGTTGGGTTGTTTAAGGAGGAAAGCAGTTGAGTACATCAATTATAATAGTTTTAATATTGAACTTTATAATATCATTGATAGGAACATTAGCTTATTCTGTTAGAATGGTTGGTGTTAGAACAGGTAAGATAGCCGTTTCTTTTGCTGTATTTAATATTTTAATGTTGGTATCAAGAACGGCAGTGACATTTCAAGTCCCTATATTAACAAAGTTTGTTGAACATAATTCTAGTGAAAACGATTTGTTAAATATTTTCAATTTAATTATTATAGTTTCGGGTATTGCTACAGTAATTGGTGCTTTTTTAATTCCAACCTTTCAGAGAATTTTCTCTAAAGGGGTATTATACTTTGCAGTTAATAGGTCAATTCCTAGACTTGTTATGCACAGCTTTTCAAAAGCAGGCCTTAATTACATAAAGGAATGTGCTGCAATCCCAGTAAAAGAAAATATAACTGAAATTAATATCAGAAAATTACCGATAAGGATAATAATATATAATCTAATTACAGTTTCTTTAGTTACTGTTGGATCATTAGCCCCAATATATGCTGGAAGCATAGCACCAGATTTAAGAGCAACTTGTATTACTTTATCATCAATCATAAATGGAATTGCTACAATTCTAATGTCAATATTTATAGACCCTCAATTATCCATTATGACTGATGATGTTATAGAAGGTAAGTGTCAAGAAGAAGATTTCCGTAGTGTTGTTATTGCTATGGTAGGAAGTAAAACATTGGGGACTTTTGCATCGCTACTATTAATTATTCCTTCATCATATTTAATAGTTTTTATTGCAAAAATAATTTAAAGAATTATTATTTTAATGAGGTCTATTTGTTTTAGGATTCTCTTTTCTTTTTAATGGAATTGTACATTCTTTTGATACTGCTCAGATACATCCATATATTTTAAAATTGTTGGACTGCTTTAAGACATAAAGACTCAAATAATCCGCCATTTAAAAGGTTAATGAGACATAAAAGAATAAAAAAGTGAAGTAATTCATTTTTCAATTAAAGGCGCATTTCTAGCGTTAGAAATGCGCCCTTATTAATGAAATCAGCCATTTAAAGGAATAACTTACTTTAAAGTAAACTGGTCACACTGTAAATGCAAAACGTGCCGTACATACAATTGATTTTAAGATTTTGATTAACCTACAACTAATTTAAAACATATATCGGCAGAACCTCTGTGATGGATTTCAGCTGATATACCTCTTTTATCCAGTAACACGACGTGTTACTTCGAATTGATTTCTTCCTGTCTGTATAATGGCAAACTGGCTGTATGAAGTGCCAGAAGATTCATATGGTTTCGCTGCAATATCTCCATCAGGAGTTCTAACTGTTGCGGTGATCCTTGTTATCAAGCACACTCCACGGCTATGAGTCCAAGTACCACCATTAGGGGAAACCGTGTAATCATCGTTGCTACAAAAGATTGAAGCATACTCAACGCGTCCAGTCGCAGTGAATTGCGTCGAATTTACGATCACAACGTCAGGGTAAGCCATTTCATTGCCTTGATTACAGTTACAATCATTATCTTGATTTCTCCACATGTTTTTTTATCACTTCCTTCAATTTTAGATATCATAGTGTATTCTAGTAAAATATGATTTCTTATACATTTGTCCAATATTTTAAAAAAGTTTTTATAATTTAATCAATTATTCATTTGATACAAACAAAAGTGACAATCTTGCCGCTCACTAAAAAATTTCTTGCAAACCTGCTCCTTCCGTGCAAAAAAAAAGCTGATTCACTTTTATTGATTAGCTCTAGAAATCTTTTGGTGATCAAGAACACCCCAAATAAACGCTTTAATAAATTCTAAAATTGCTTTTTCCATTCCGGTGTTATACGCTTCCCGTAATGTTCAAACTCTCTTTCCGATAAAACTTTGGGATTTCTTTTCCGACTTTGGGTTCCAAGATCTTAAATGGGACCGGTTGAAGAAGGAATATGTTTTTAAATCTTGAACTATTAATTTAATGGGAAAAAACAGAGAAGGGAGCGAGTTAATTATGATGATAAAAGGTTTTGGGGGTATATTTTGGAGGACTAAAAATCTAGATGATATAAAAAAATGGTATAGTGAAGTGCTGAAGATCGATATAGAAAATTGGAATGGGGCTATTATTAAACCCGAATCAGGTAATGAAACGATCCTTTCCTTCTTTACTGAAGATGACCTTTACTTCCCACCAGAACAGCAAGTAATGTTAAATTTCCAAGTTGATAATCTAAACGAGACTATTAAGCATCTTGAACAAATTGGTGTACCTCTGGCTAAGAAAAAAGAGATTAGTGAATTTGGTAAGTTTATTTGGATTAAAGATCCTGATGGTAGACTGGTTGAGCTATGGGAGAAATAACGGGTTGTAATTATACATATTTTGTTTAACAAACAGGTGCTAGAGCGAAACAAGGAGTTGTCGTTTCAGCTCTTTTTTCTTTTTCGAATACCTGGAAGGTTAGTATTACTAGTAAAAGTGATACATGATTAAAATAGTCCTAATTTTCAAGGAGGTAAAACATGGATAACATTTCGCCTGATAAAGCGGAGTTAAAGTTGAAACGGTGGCCTAAAGATACCATAGCTGCGGGTCGTCGTCATACTGTTGGTCTTAAATCTGACGGCACGGTGACGGCTGTGGGTGATAATAAATATGGTCAATGCGATGTAAGCGGATGGCGAGATATTGTGGCGGTTGCGGCGGGTAATGTTCATATGGCGACGAACACGGGTAATGCTCATACTGTTGGTCTTAAATCTGATGGTACTGTGACGACTGTGGGTTGGAATAAGCATGACCAATGCGATGTAAACGATTGGCGAGAAATTGTAGCGGTTGCGGCGGGATGGTGCCGTACGATTGGTCTTAAATCTGATGGTTCAGTGGTAGCGGTGGGCCGAAATAATGAAGGTGAATGCAATGTAATCGACTGGCATGATATTGTGGCGGTCACGGCGGGTGACTGGCATACCATCGGTCTTAAATTGGACGGTACTGTGACGGCTGTGGGTAATAATAGGTATCACCAATGCAATGTAAGCGACTGGCGGGGAATAGTGGCGGTTGCGGCGGGTTATCTTCATACGGTGGGACTTAAATCGGATGGGACGGCGCTTGCTGTGGGTCAAAATAAGGTATGCCAATGCGATGTGAGGGACTGGCGCGGTATTGTGGCGATAGCAGCGGGTAGTTATCATACGATCGGCCTTAAATCTGACGGTACAGTGGTGGCAGTTGGTCTAAATAACCATGGTCAATGCAATGTATGTGGCTGGCGAGATATTGTGGCGGTTGCCGCGGGATGTGCGTATACGATCGGCCTTAAATCGGATGGTTCAGTGGTAGCTGTGGGTGATAATGAATATGGCCAATGCGGTGTTAACGGATGGCGCGGCATCCAACTGCCCGGCAATTAGTTTTCTAGTAAATGATACAATTCCTAGGACTATTAAATCGAAAAAAAGGATTAAACATTAGGTGAACAGTCCTTCGAACGTGGCGTTAATTGCGATATTAGAACTTTTTCTATAGTTGAAAAAGAACTTATAGTATTTTTAGAATTAGGAAAATAGAAGTTTGGCAACCAAAAAAAGAAGACATATAGCACGATAAAGATATGACACCAACAGAACAAGCATACATTGAAAGTATAAATGGCTAGAATAATGGAGTTTTGTGAAGATGTAGGCCAACCAATTAACGGCACGGCTTCGTGTAAAATATCCGATTATAAAAGCAAAACAAAATAATGCCGATTTTATCAGTTGTGGGCAGGGCAAGCATCCCCATTAAGCAGATCATTATCAGTGAAGGAACTCTTAATAAACTCGTCATTGAGGCAGAAGAAGTCATACACCGATTAAACCAGGCTCTTTGATCCTAGATAGACTTTTAGAGCCACTCTTAATGAAATTAATAAAATAAAGTTTGTTCATTTTAATGCATCGCACCCGTTATGATAAGGAAAGCATTTTAAATATATTCTGTGTCAGCTGGAAACAATAATATTGATTTAGTTGACCTAAATGCAATTTTGTGTTAATTTGTATATGCAAATGAATTTAAGGATTTGATTAAATGAATGAAGAAGAACAGGTATTAATTCATTGTCTATACTTTACAGCAAGCCGATTTGCTCGTAACATTACAAAATTAGCTGAAAAAACATTTGATTTTGGTGACCTTGCTCCTTCATATCTTTATATGATTATGATTGTGAAGTTCCATCCGGGAATCACCCAGAAGGAACTATGCCATAAGTTATCCATTGCGCCTTCGACCAGTACAAGGTTTATTGATAAACTTGAAAAATTAAAAATGGTCACTAGAAAAATGGATGGAAAACAATCATTTATCTCTTTAACTGAAGAAGGAGAAAAAGTGTACCATCAATTTCGGGTGTCTTTAAAAGAATTATTTACGAGCTATTCAAGTGTCTTAGGACTCGAGTTCAGTAAAGATTTAAGTAAAATGCTTCACGATGCGAGCATTAAGCTAGAAAGCGACATATAATTTTTTTACACTTTCATTTGCATATACAAATAAATGAGGAGGCTGTTGGTTTGTCAGATAAGATATTGGTAATTGTCGGTGCTGGACCAGGAATAAGCTTAAGTACGGCAAGAAAATTCGGTAAAGAAGGCTTTAATGTTGCCTTGATTTCTCGAAGTATGGAATCACTACAAAAATATGTAAAAATACTTAAAGATGATGGGATTGCAGCAAAAGGTTTTCTTGGGGATGTCTCTTCAGAAGAATCTTTAAAATTAGCCATTGATGCGGTAATTAAGACTTATGGAACAATTAACGTATTATTGTACAATGCTGCTGCAGGAAGACCAGGCAAACCAACAACATTAAGCGTGGATCAATTAGTGGAAGATTTTAAAGTCAGTGTAGCTGGAGCTCTTACAAGTGTAAAAGAAGTGATTCCTCATATGGTAAATGGAACAATTTTATTAACGGGCGGGGGATTAGCTCTTTATCCCTATGCTGACTATTCTTCATTAGCAATTGGAAAAGCAGGTATTCGCAATTTAGCATACAGCTTGCATCAAGAATTGAGCCCTAGAGGAATTTATGTTGGAACATTAACAATAAAAGGTTATGTGCAGGAAGGAACTTATTTCACACCTGAAAATATTGCAAATACATTTTATAGCATGTACGAAAATCAAACTGAAACAGAAGTTATTTTTGAAGAAAAGTAAATTTTTTTACAACATTATTTGTATGTGCAAATGTTAAATTCTCTTTATGAAAACAGTATGTGTTATCAAAACTAGGAAAGAAAAAAGAATATGGAGAAGGCGGAGATAAGCTTCACGGTAAAGAACTAGGTCTTGCGATTTCAACCTTTGGACCCGAAGATTCCTATCAGCCTACAGGTTATAATCACTTTACTATGGAGACTTTAACAACTCCTTTACAACAAACAAGTAACCTCATTGGTACTCGTTTTATGCCGTTATTTGTGCTGAACGGTGTTATGCATGTAACAGATGAACAACTTGAAGAAAATGCAAAAACATATGTAAATTATGTTCTTCAGCCATCCTTATTGAAGCTAAATTCAAATATTTAAATAAAGTAAATATTCTACTGAAATACTTTTTAATGATTTTTTATAAGAATACTATCAATTGAAAGGTGATCAAGATGAAAACATTAGTTATTGTAGCCCATCCAAACTTAGAACAATCAAAAGTAAATAGAACGTGGATGAACCGTCTTCAACAAGAAAAAAATGTTACAGTTCATAATCTATACGCACAATATCCAACATTTGAGATTGAGGTGGAAAAAGAACAACAGCTTCTATTGGAACATGATCGTATCGTGTTTCAATTCCCATTCTACTGGTACAGTTCACCCGCTTTGTTAAAACAATGGCAGGATTTGGTTCTTACTTACGGTTGGGCTTATGGGTCAGAAGGAACGAAATTACGCGGCAAAGAGTTTATGTTAGTAATTTCAACAGGCGGACCTGCACAAGCCTATCAAGCTGGCGGATACAATCACTTTAGCCTTAGCGAGTTAACCAAACCATTTCAGGCAACAGCTAACTTGACCGGCATGCGGTTCTTGCCCACATTTACGAAACAGGGAGTGCGCTTCTTAACGAACGAACAAGTCCTCGAAAGTGCCGAAGAACTGGTATGTCATCTGAAAAGTGACTATTAGAAAAGCGGTTTTGTATTGAATTATAAATTGTGAGGAAGAAAAGGCTTACGAGTATCTGTATTAGCATTAAGTACATTGAGACACGGGGTAGACTTAAAAGGAAATATAAACGGATTTATTTCAGATTTACTTGAATATGAATAATGAACTAAAGATTCCTTGTTGTATTAAAGGAGTATTAGTGTAAAAAAGCAACGGTTGCCCGTTGCTTTCTTTGTTTTCCTTACTATATATATTATTCTCTTCTAAAGCTCCGGTTAATTGAGCATAAATCCTAGTGGTCTCGCTCAATTCGTGTTCTAGTAAACTTTGAATAACACTAATGGGCCTTCATTGTTATTTCAGGGCGGAAAATCGTCTGATGAATAATATTCTTTCTTTAATACGTAGAAAGATTTTCTAATGGGATAAACCATTAGGGAAAAACAATCCGCTTATGTCTAAAAAAATTGAATATTCAGGACGAATGCCCAAGAATTTATCCCGAACATGAATATGCTCTAATGTAAAATAGAATGAGGAGGATATAAATGATTGACTATAATAGGATTGGTTTAGGTGGACCAGGTTCAGGTTTTGGTTTCGCACCGGGTCTTGGTTTAGGCGGACCGGGTTCAGGTTTTGGTTTTGGACCAGGTCTTGGTTTAGGCGGACCAGGTTTAGGAGTTGGTTATTATCCAGGTATTGGCTTAGGTGGTCCAGGATCAGGTTTTGGTTTCGCACCAGGTCTTGGTTTAGGTGGACCAGGCTCAGGGTTAGGTTTTTATCCAGGTCTTGGTTTAGGCGGACCAGGCATGGGATATGGTCATCCGTACCCATATCCATATTACCACCATCATCACTACCCTTATTAAAAAATTGATATAAGAATTCAAATCCAACAAGAAACAGGGGGATCTATAATCGAAGAAACGCTTGTTTCTTGTTGAGAATCGTGAAGGTTTGTGAATGTATGAACGGATGTTACTGCTTAGTGAACATTTACTGAGACAATCTAATAACGTGCGTTTCTAAAATAACCTCTAACACCAAACTATTATTCTATAAGGTGTAGTTTGGGCAGGAATACTTTTTGTTGCAGCCCCATAGATAACAATGAGATTTCGGTTCGCAAGGTTTCTTGAAAATAATTGCCCATTTGTTAATATTATTTGGGTATATGGAGATATATTTAATCGTAATCGTCCATCACTGCTTACCAACTGACTATCAAAATAATCTACTTTTACATTCTGATAGGGACTCTCTTTTACCATGACGAGTGCAGGATATTGTGGTGGGTAAATAAGAAGAGTAGGAGCATTCCCATCATAATATCCAGTTACTTTATCTCCTACAGTCACCACTGCATGGTCTACAAAGTAAGTTGTGGGTGACACCACGAAATTTACTGTTGCTCCCAAAGCGTTTTCTAAAGATATTAATTTATTACAGCCATCACCTTCAGCATTTTCCCCCAAAAGATCAGTAATCATAGTGACAGTTCCATTAAAAGAATTAAATTTTATCATCTTCATACCTCCATTGCATTAAGGCTGGTGGCAGAGTTATATCCACCAAAAACAGGCGTAATTACTTTGGGTATTATATGTAGGTGAAAGCCGATATGACTGTGGATATGCATAAAGGTTATGAAAATGAAGATTTTGTGATGAGGAATGAGTAATTAAAACAAGGTAAATGACGATAATAACGAAGCTGTAATGCTACAATAGATTTTACCCAGAAATAACCATTTGTGGGTAAATACACATTTCTTAGAGAACAAGTTTATAGGTCAGTGACTAAAGAATATGATGAGGTGAGATTAAAAAGTAAAGGAGTGCGTTTTATGAATCCTAGTCATATACATCTACATTATTATGTTCCATCTAGTCAGGAAGCTAATTTAACATCGACTCCATACCAAGAACCGAATTTTTACCATCCGAACTTTGAAGAAAGACAATTTGGCTCATTCTTTCCACAAACGCCACCACCAGGAACACCTGGGGCACATCCTTCGTTTGCTCCAACTGGACATGGGCCAACAGCTGGACCTCCAACTGCACCACCGCCATCTTTTGTTCCCCCACAACAAATACAACCATATGCGGTTGATCCTGGCGGTATCGCAAGATGTTTATTCAGATACACGTATGTGTGGCTGAGAGGTTTAGAGCAATTTTGGTTTTATCCAACCTATGTTGGTCGAAATTCTGTGTCAGGGTATCGTTGGACTGGATTTAGGTGGGTTTATTTTGGAATAGATTTACGTCATATTCAATCTTTTACTTGCTATTAATCAAAGAAATTATTCGTTGACAATATGAGTGCGATAGTTTAGGAGGAGGGATGTATTATACAAAATAACAGCTAGAATTGAATTCTAGCGTATTTTGGTATAAAATTCCGCCGAAAAAACTAATAATTGTAGCAAGTTCCATTATCAAACTTTCTTTACAGACAATAGTCGATTCGTTAGGGGGATTTTTAATTTACAAAGAAAATACGAATAGTTCAACTATAATGGCTATAGGATTATAGGAATCGTTATGGTTGAATGGGGAGATTTTGGACAAAGTAGTAAATCAGTCATAAATGGTGATATTCTATCTTTTTATTAGCCAATGTAGGTTATTTGTTAATCGTGCAAAATAAGGTAAAGAAAATTTCTCATTGGATTTAAAAATCTATTTTTTCTTCAACATAATTTTTAAAAAAATGAAAATTATGACTTGATTATTATTAAAATTCGTTATAGAATAGGAAAAATTAAAAAATTCGAATAAATCCAAATGCTTTGAATGGGAGTATTAAGGAATATTTATTGTTTAGAGAGCTGCCGGGTGGTGAAAGGCAGTCAATAATTTCCCCAACTCGCCCAGGAGTTGTAAGGCTGATATGTAGGTCTTAACGGATGACAACCGTAATCAAGTCGTTAAGTGGGTTCGTTTTATTTCATAAACGAATCAAAAAGAGTGGTACCACGTAGGCAAAGCCTGTCGTCTCTTATGAGATGATAGGCTTTTTTTATTTCTAATAACAAAAGATATAAGGTGGTTATTAAAATGAGAAATATTGAAAAGTATTCGAGAGGTTATTTTATGCCTCCAGTAAAAAGCTTGAAATGGACAGAAAAAGAGTACATAGAGGATGCTCCCGCATGGTGCAGTGTCGATCTTCGTGATGGAAACCAGGCTTTGGTCGTGCCTATGAACTTGGAGGAAAAGCGGGAATATTTTCAATTGCTCCTGGAAGTAGGTTTCAAGGAAATAGAAGTTGGTTTTCCAGCTGCATCGGAGACAGAATATGCTTTTCTGCGGACATTGATTGAACAAAATTTGATTCCTGATGATGTGACGGTTCAAGTGTTAACACAGTCAAGAGAACATATTATTAGAAAAACGTTTGAATCACTTCGAGGAGTCAACAATGCGGTCGTGCACCTATACAACTCTACATCTGTCGCACAGAGGGAGCAGGTTTTCCAAAAAACGGAGCAAGAAATTATCGACATCGCCGTAACCGGAGCCAAACTGCTTAAGAAATACGCTGCAGAAACCGAGGGGAACTTCCAGTTTCAGTATTCACCGGAAAGCTTTACGGGAACAGAGATGGAGTTCGCGTTGGAAATATGCAACCACGTACTTAATGTATGGCAGCCTACTCCAGAAAATAAGGTAATTATCAATCTTCCAGCTACAGTGTCGATGTCAATGCCTCATGTTTACGCTAGCCAAATTGAGTATATGAGTGATCATTTAAACTACCGGGACAATGTGATCCTATCAGTCCATCCTCACAATGACAGAGGAACAGGAGTGGCAGATGCGGAATTGGGTATGCTTGCCGGTGCACAGAGAGTGGAGGGAACGCTATTCGGAAATGGCGAAAGAACAGGAAACGTAGACATCGTAACGTTGGCATTGAATATGTATTCGCACGGAGTAGATCCAAAGCTTAATTTTGAAAATATCCCTGACCTTCTTTCGAAGTATGAAGAATTAACAAGAATGAAAGTCCATGAACGTCATCCATATGGCGGTGAACTCGTCTTTACTGCGTTTTCTGGTTCCCATCAGGATGCCATTGCTAAAGGAATGAAATGCCGTGAGGATAGAAGTCGTCAGTATTGGTCAGTACCTTATCTATTGATTGATCCAAAGGATATTGGCAGGCAGTATGAAGGAGACATTATCCGTATTAATAGCCAATCTGGTAAAGGAGGAATTGGATATATCCTTATGCAGAACTATGGGTTTGATTTGCCTAAGGAAATGCGTGAAAGTTTTGGATACACGGTTAAAAATGTATCAGACCGTTTGCACAAAGAGCTGATGCCAAATGAAATCCATGAAATTTTCATTAACGAATATGTGAATATTCATGACCCTATTGAATTTATCAATTACCGATTTACCCAAAATGAAAATTATGAAACGAATGTGTCGATTAAGATCGATAACGAAATTCATGAATTAATCGGTACAGGAAATGGAAGACTGGACGCGATCAGCAATGTTCTCCAAAGCACACTAGGAATAAATTATAATCATTTAGTTTATAAGGAGCATGCTTTAGAAATAGGTTCGCAAGCAAATGCCGTATCATATGTAGGTTTTACTGCTTTAGATGGGGATGTTTATTGGGGCTGTGGAATTGATGCTGATATTATGACCTCTTCTGTTAAAGCTCTGTTTAGTGCCATTAACAAAATGTTATCCCGTGTCAAACCGAATTTTGAAAGTGGATATTCTCTTTTAAATAAATAAGTGGAGAAATTTTCAAAACAAACTAGATATTGGGCGTCTATGTTTCATTTTTTTCTCAAAAACACAATCAGGGCTATTAAATGAAATAAGGCTGATTGTAATTTAGAGAAAGACGTGTAAAATAAATGTGGAATATTCATAATTTGGTAACGAGGATGTGCGGAAATGGGAAGTATCGAAAATTTTATGGAATTAAGTATATCTGAATTAAAGGAACATGATCAGAGATTACAAGAAAAATATAACGGATATAAAAGTCAAAATCTGAATTTGGATATGTCTAGAGGCAAACCATGTCAGGAGCAACTTGACCTATCCAATGGGTTGCTAGATAGTTTGAAGTCCAATGAGGATTATAGAGGAATGGATGGAACGGATTATCGGAACTACGGGGGGCTTGACGGGATACCAGAAGCAAAGGAATTATTTTCACAAGTCCTTGAAGTAAGTACGAAAGAAATAATCATAGGTGGAAATTCCAGCCTTAATATGATGTATGATACGATAGCCAGAGCGATGTTACATGGGGTATATCGGAGTGAATCTCCGTGGGGCAAACTTCCTGTCGTGAAATTTCTATGCCCAAGTCCGGGCTATGACAGACATTTTGCTATATGTGAGCTCTTTAATATCGAGATGATCACAATAGATATGTTGAGCAGCGGGCCGGATATGGATATGATTGAGAAACTTGTAAGTGAAGACGATAGTATTAAAGGAATATGGTGTGTTCCTAAATACAGCAACCCTGATGGCATAACATATTCGGATCAGACAGTAGAACGGCTTGCCCAAATGAAAACAAAAGCAACTGATTTTAGAATTTTTTGGGATAATGCATATACGGTCCACCATTTAACAGAACATGAAGATCAGTTGAAAGATATCTTTACTGCTTGTAAGTCAGCAGGTAATCCTCATCGTGTGTTTATGTTTAGCTCTACGTCCAAGATTACGTTCCCTGGGTCTGGCGTTGCTATGATGGCAGCTAGTGAAGAAAACCTTGATTTTATAAGGCGGCAGCTTTCCATTCAAACAATTGGACCTGATAAGATTAACCAACTTCGCCATGTTCGTTTCCTGAAAGATATGAATCATTTAAAAAAACATATGGAAAAACATGCAGAGATTATCAAACCAAAATTTGAAATTGTATTAAATAAACTTGAGTCGGAATTAGGCAGTAAAAATATTGCATCATGGAATAAACCAAACGGCGGCTATTTCATCAGTCTTAATACATTAAACGGATGTGCCCGAGATATTGTCAATATGGCAGCAGAAGTGGGTGTCAAATTGACCCAGGCAGGAGCTACCTATCCTTATGGGAAGGATCCAAGAGATCGAAATATAAGAATAGCTCCTACATTCCCTTCGATGGCGGAATTGGAAAAAGCAATTGAAGTGTTATGCCTTTGTGTGCAATTAGTAAGCATTAAGAAGATATTAGCGGAGAAAGAATAGACGCTTCATAAGTGATATTGGTAATAATGAAGGGGGGAAGCTACGAAATAAGTTTCCCCTGTTTTATTCCTGTTGTCTGTTTTTTTTTTTTTTGGAAAAAATTACAAAAGGACTGCATATCCATTTCAATCAACGTGGCTTTTTTGCGGATCCCGCTATTAGGGGAAGATTGGATCGGCAGCCGGAAAATGTTTATCATTTCCAAGGGACTCACTGGATTATTCTTTCTTTTTGAGGTTTCTTAGGCTCTCAGCAGCTTAATTTTGCAAAAAGATTGCAAGGCCTTATCTTAGTGTTTCTCTGAATATTAATGATACTTAAATAAAAAACATCGGTATTTTTAAACCGATGTTTTTTTAGATATTTATTCTGAAAGGTCTTATTCAGTTTTTGGAACGAGTGGAATTCGGTTGTATATAGTAATAATAATCCGGCCGATAGGTTCAAAAACAGAACTAAATTTATAAACAAAGGTACTAGTCAAAAGGGCCACGATTATACTTTCAAGCACATCAAACGGATAATGATGACCGACATAAATACGGGAAAATCCTGTTAAAACTGCTAATATTAGCATTCCGACACCAATTTTACGATGACGTATTAATACCGCAAGTGCAAGTGAAAATGCCCCTGTTGTATGATCACTAGGAAATGAAGAATCTCTTGCATGTTGAATTAGTAATTGAACATGATGTGTAACAAATGGGCGGGGCTCATAATAGATATGACCTAAGATTAAATTTATGAACAATCCTATTGCACCTGTTATAGCAGCAAACACAACCGTGTTTTTTAATTTTTCTTTTCCTAAAAACCACATAAGAAGCAGACCTAACGCATAAATAATCAATGCATTTTTGCTAACAAAAACCATTAATGCATCTAATAACGGATGATAGGTATTGGTAAAAGTTAATAAACTTGCATAATGGAGAAACAAAATTATTAACAAACAGGGACAAACGCAAGAAGTTTTTTTGTCAGTAAATGAATAGAGGTGAACGATGGAATCTGAGAAAGAATCAAAAAAACATTTTTTGGGGTTAAATTCAGTCATTTTTGTTCTTGGCATGGTAAGTCTTTTGACCGACCTTTCTAGTCAGATGATTGTTCCGATCCTTCCAGTATATTTGACCTCTATATTGCATGTTCAAGTCGGGACTGTGGGTATTATTGAAGGGATTGCTGAGAGTACCGCAAGCGTTTTAAAATTTTTCTCAGGTTGGATTTCTGACCGATTTGGCAAAAGAAAATGGTTAATGGTTGGAGGCTATGGATTATCTAATCTGATAAAACCTTTTTTCGCATTATCCTCATCTTGGGGGGAAGTACTTTTTATACGGTTTGCAGATCGTTTTGGAAAAGGGATTCGTACATCCCCTCGAGATGCGATCCTTGCAGATACCACTACAAAAGAAGAACGTGGAAAAGCATTTGGATTTAGAAGGTCAATGGATACACTGGGTGCTGCTCTAGGACCGTTCGTGACCTACTTAATTCTTACTCTATGGAAGGGGGGTTATGATGCTGTCTTTTGGTTATCGGCAGTCCCTGGTTTATTGGCGACGTTTCTCCTGGTCTTTTCGTTAAAAGACAAAACAGAGTCAATTAAAACGCACAACAGTGTAAAATTATTACCAAGGATTAGCTTTAAAGGCCTTAGTTCACGTTTTGTCTGGTTCACACTTATAACTACACTTTTTACCATTGGAAACTTTTCTGATGCATTTCTTATTTTACGGGCGAAAGACGTTGGGATGACAGCCGAATATATACCATTAACTTATTTTGCATATAACATTATTACTAGTATCTTTTCTACTCCATTTGGAATGATTTCTGACCGCATCGGCCGTAGACCGGTTATTATTACAGGATATGTAATTTTTGCACTCATCTATCTTGGCTTTGGTCTGGTCCATACTGTCTTTGGAATTTGGATCTTATTCTTTATTTATGGATTGTATTATGCGACCACTGAGGGTATTCAAAAGTCCTATGTTGCGGATATGGTACCAGAAGGAAAACGAGGCATGGCGATGGGAACGTTTAATGCTTTAACTGGTATAGCTGCATTACCTGCAAGTATAATGGCAGGTATTTTGTGGCAATCATTCGGTGCTTTTACAGCTTTTGGTGTAAGCAGCATGCTCGCAATTTTATCAGCATTGCTATTGCTCATTCTTCGTGTATAAATAGAGAAAATTACTAATGCAATAAAAAATATCATTCAGGCAACCCTAACTTTATAAAAAGCAGGGGGAAAGGATATGAAGAAAATATTCTTAATGATCGTAATGATATTTTTCTTTATTGTTGGAAATGCTTCTGCTTCTGGATTTATAGAGTTAGGAAAAGAAGAAGAAGTAAAAGAGTATGCGCCAAAAATGTTTATTTATGAGGCTTTACGCACATGGATGATCCATGATGTATCTGATTATTATGAGAAAAAATACGAGGCAAAATCAGTTGGATTTTTTGGCCCTAAGCCAGAAAAAATCCGAATCTGGATAAAAGATATTAAGCCTAACTCAAGCGATCGTATCCACACTCATATTGTAAGAGTCTATTTACCATACGAAAAAGTAATTATAAATGATAAAAAGGAAATGAAAGCAGCAGATACATTTATTTATGCTATTAATGCAAATTTGCTCTCATCTTGCCCTGAATCGGGTAAATCTGAAAAAGAAATAAAATTAATCCATTCTTACCATAAGACCGTTCCTTAATTAAGAGAATGAAAATATGGCATCATCATTACGGTTTAAACTTTTTTTATAAAAGTTATGGCCAAAGTTTAAAAGCCTTATTTGATGCAAAAATGAAACGCAAGTAATATCACTTGCGTTTCATTTTTGCTGGAAATTTTAATTTTGTTTTGTGTTATGATTTCACCATAGACTAAATGTTTTACAAAATGAACCCGTTTGAAATTATACTCATGGTTTGATTTTATAATCGATGAAAGGGTGGCTTACTTTTATTCTAGCTAACAAATTAACCATCAATGTTAGATCTTCCTAAGTAAGAACGGAAATAACGATTCCACCGAGAGCCGAAATAATGACAACAATCCAAGAGGGAAGCTTCCAAATCATGAGTAAAGCAAAAGCAATAATGGCGAGGCAAAAATCATAAGGCGTTTTAATAGCACTCGTCCAAACAGGATTGTATAAAGCAGCAATCAATATCCCGACAACAGCCGCGTTAATCCCAGAAAGTGCCGATTGGAATTCTGAACGAGATCGAAGGATATTCCAAAACGGCAGTGTACCTGCAACGAGAAAATAGGCAGGTAAGAAAATAGCAATCAGTGCAAGTATACCGCCAATTATCCCGTTAGGGTAAGGCTTTGATATATAACCAAGGTAAGAAGAAAAGGTGAACAATGGGCCTGGAACGGCTTGTGCTGCACCATAACCAGCTAGGAATTGAGCATTTGTCATCCACCCTGTTGGTACCATATCTCGCTGTAACAAGGGCAAAACTACGTGACCGCCTCCAAAAACTAAAGCTCCTGCACGATAAAAGCTATCAAACATTGCAAGGCCCTGATTATGAATACCGATCCTTAAGAGGGGGAGTACAATCAGAAAGACAAAGAATAGGCTGAGAAAGGTAATTCCCTTTATTTTGCTGATTGGTATTGACATCGGTTGAATGTCCTGTACTGCATTATTTTGTATGAATTTCCATCCAATGAGTCCGGATACAATAATGATCAGAACTTGAACCATTGAATTAGGAACCAATAGGGAGGCAACAGTAGAAACTATAGCTATTGTACCTCGCATTTTCCCGGCAGCAAGCTTTTTGGCCATCCCCCAGACTGCTTGAGCAACAACAGCCACGGCTACAATCATCAATCCATGTAACCAACCCGCCTGATGGATATTTTGCCCTTGAAACACCCAAGCAAAGATCATGAGTGCAATGGCAGAGGGAAGTGTAAATCCAAGCCATGCCATAAGTCCGCCAATCAATCCAGCTCGTTGAATACCAATAGCAATGCCGACTTGACTGCTGGCAGGTCCAGGGAGGAACTGACAAAGTGCAACTAAATCAGCATAATTTTTTTCATCCAGCCATTGACGCTTCTTCACATATTCCTCATGAAAATACCCTAAGTGTGCAATCGGACCTCCAAATGATGTAATTCCTAAACGTGTAGAAACCTTTAAAACCTCCAGAATGCGACTCAATCTAAATTTCCCTCCTTAAAATCAGTTTGTATGGCTTTTACTTGGTACTTGGCTTCATCAGTGATTCCTGCTCCGTGTGTTTAGCTGGTGTAATTTTTCGTGTTTCATAATCGAATTTCAATAGTAGTTTAACATGGAATTGCCATTTTTTTAGAGTCAGAATAAATAAATATTTAATGATAGTATAGGGGGGATGTTTTACATGTTAATGCAGTTATAAATCTAGCATTATGTACATTATTAAACTTTTATGTATAGGAATGAAGGAAGGACCTTAAAAGAGCACTTTAATAAAAGAAATAGCCACTTTTTTAGAGAAAACCAGAACCAATAGTGTATTTTTAGTATTCCAATGTTGTACTCTTGCTTAAATCCTTTCTATATTGGAGATGGTCATATATCAAACGAAGAGTTTCTAGAATTCATTGACCAAAGAGATGAATATCTGCTTGCGTTTTAACTAATGGAAGGGGGATATGTTTAGTAATACAAACATTTATACATAGCAGATCAAGCACCCACCTTTTCAATCTGGTGAATGCCGATTTTGGTCAAATATAAAACTTTCTAGTAAACTTAATAAATACTAATAGGTGGCTAAACGTTTTTGTTGTGTTTCTTTATTTTGAAAATGAACGATTTTTCCCAGTTAGTCGTATTACATATAGATTATTATTGTATGGAGTAGATCTAATGGATGAAAAGGATTTAATTCGAAAGGCGAAAAAAGGAGATACATTGGCACTTTCGAAACTGCTACAACAGAATTATTCGTATCTCGTAAAGTATTTAATGAAAGTTACCCTTCATCCACAAATGGCAGAAGATTTAACACAAGAGACGATGATGAAGTGTATTGAAAAAATCCAACTGTATAATGGTGAATCCAAGTTTTCCTCATGGCTCATCACAATCGCAACGAACCTTTTGGTATTATACGAGTTTACTCATTGAAACAGTAGCTTTTGAGCACATTCTTCAAAGTGTAGGGATCTACAGCATATGGTTAGTTTTTGTTGTTACATTGACGCTCTTTTTTAGTACGATAATGAAAGGAAATGGCAGTGCCGCTTTTGTTACAATTTTTGTGGTCTTTGCCATTTCAACGGTTACATCCATTCTAGGAAAGTATATGAAATGGAGTCCGGCTACGATGACTAAGCACACAGGACAGATCTTGTTGTCAGGAGAACTAGATTCTAGTTTCTTGCTAGCTTTTATTACAACTATTGCTATTATCATCGTCGTTCTCATCTCGTCCATACAAATCTTTAAGCAAAAAGAGTTATTGGAATAAAAAGGTATCCTACCATGTTACGGGTTCGCTGGGCGTTTTTTACGTTTATATAAACGTATGTTTGAATATTTCGAGTTTTTATGGGTGAATATGTTAATCTAGAATTAAGAAGTTGTGAAGGTTTATACTTTAACTAAGGTTCAGAAGGGTTTAAGGAGAGTAAGGGGAGATATAATTGAGTTCAAACACTAAATTACCTTTAACTGGTGATGAAAAATTAAAACTTAGAAGAGCGAAAATAAAAATTAGTGAATTATATCACTTTGAAGTAGATAAAATAGCTCATATTCTTAACACTCCCGTAGAAAAAGCTAGATTATTAAAGGGATTAGCTGAATTTCAATCCATACCTTCAATTGGTTATAAATTAGCAGAGAATCTGGTTTTTGATTTGAATATTTTTTCATTATCTGAAATCAAAGATAAAAATGGTGCTGAACTTTTTAATCAATTAGAAAAAAAGTTAGGTGTGTTGACCGATAGTTGTGTTGAAGACCAATTTCGTTGTGTTGTTCACTATGCAAACAATCCTAAGAGTAATAAACAATGGTTTGATTTCACAGAAGAAAGAAAAGCATATCGAGAAATAGTAGGCTTTCCAATAGATAGACCTATATAGGCTAGGTATGAATAAAAAAATTAATATAACAGGATTACTTCTTATTTCATTAACAGGTGCGTTAGATAACAATATATGGATAAAAAGAGACCGTTAGTTATTTGTCGGTCCTTTAAATGCTCTCAGCATAAAAATTCGCAAACGTTTATACAAGTCAATTCGCAGGTGTCTGCTGACTGCAAACTGTTGTGAATTAGTTTGCGAACTCTGGTGTGAATTATATTGTTAAAATGAGCAGAACGTTGTTATACCACTAAAATAAGGGATACCAATTCATATACGAATTAGTATCCCTTTTAGCTTTTTAATTATATTTAAAGAGCTATTTCAGGGGCGATTGGAAAAATACACCTTATGGCATAATCATTGTTTTTAAAACGACAAACTGCATTGTCGGAAGTTATAAATCCACTCCCTTTATCAGCAACTAAAATCTCAATAATCATGTTATTAATTTAATTTTGAGATTCTTCGAAAATAGGCTCGTTGTTAATTAATAATTTAAAAATAATAATCTAGTACATTACTATGGATTAATCTACGATAAATAGTTTTGCCCCAGTGTTCGTATAAGATCTATGAGGATCTGCATCATTTGCCACCTGATAACTGACTCCTGGCGTAAGTTTGAATTCTCTTCCATCTGAAAGCTCGGTATACAGTTCACCTTCTAGTACTAACAAAACGTGGCCTTTGTTACACCAATGGTCTGCAATATAACCAGGAGTATATTCTACCATTCGCACTCTTATGTTCCCCATTTCAAATGTCCGCCAATACGCAAACCCTTCAATTCCAGGATGTTGAGTAGCGCTTATTTCACTCCAGTCAATTGTACAAAATGGAACATCCGTTATTTCCATGATGTTTTCCCCCTTTGATAATTTGGCTTTTTAAATGACAAACGTTCACCGGTATCATAAAATGTGTTTATTACTATTGCCTGTGTCTAACTGAACACCTATTTTTTTGAATAGAAAATTAAATTATTTCTTTAAAACGAACAGTGCCATAACTTAGATTCAAAAGAAACGGATCATGAACGATTATACATCGGTGCCACACCAGCAAAACGCAAATCTACAACGTTATGTACTTCCCAAAAAGGCACAATTTTTCAATTTTCATCGTTGAGAAATTGATCTTTTTGGTTCTTTCATAATCGTGCCCTATAATTGAATAAGACCCATGGAAACTACGACCTTATCCCCTAATGCAGGATTCAAGCTATTTAATGTGCCCATGTATCAGGTTATGAAATTAGTTATTTTCCAAAACAACAAAAACAGCTAAAATTCATAAATAACTGTGGAGATATAAAATTTCCGTTTTTCGGTAATGATTTATCTTAGCTTTATGGGCATGTGGTGGGGGACCTTTTAAAATAAGGCAACTTTCGCAAATATAGCGGCTGTTTAATCTAAAAAATTACCAATATTCTAAATTTTTAAGGTCCAGTTGAATTTGTCATAGCCTTTTCCTAATTGAATATCTGTTATCGCTTCAAATAGTTTTTGAGATAAATAACCTAATTTGTTATTATTTATAACCATTCTTTTGTTATTCCAGTTAAGTTCCCCAATTGGAGAAATGACGGCAGCAGTACCAGTGCCAAATATCTCTTCTAACTCACCTTTAAGATAATACTTATAAATATCTTCAATAGGAATTCTCTCTTCTCTCACAGATATATCCCAGTATTTTAAAAGTTCAATAACTGAATCTCTCGTAATACCTCCTAAGAAACTTCCATTTAGTTTAGGAGTTAATACTTCTCCATTAATCTTAAAAAATATGTTCATACTTCCTACTTCCTCAACATATTTTTTTTCTTTTGAATCCAACCATAATACTTGATCGTAATCCATTTGTTTAGCCTTTTCTTGTGCCTTTAAACTAGCAGCATAATTACCCGATGTCTTTGCAGATCCTACTCCTCCCTCTACAGCACGAGCATAATCATTCTCGACATAAATTTTAACTGGTTTTAATTGCTCAGAATAATAGGGGCCTACAGGTGATAAAATTATTACAAATTTGTATTGACTAGAAGGTTTTACTCCTAATTGGGCTTCAGTTGCAATAATAAAGGGACGAATATATAAAGATGTACCTTCTAGGTTGGGTATCCATTCTTTTTCTAATCGAATTAATTGTTGTAAAGCTTCGAGAACTAATTTTTCATTAACTTGAGGAATACATATCCTTTCACTTGAAATATTTAAGCGTTGGATATGTTTATCTGGTCTAAATAAACATATTTGATTATCAATAGTTATAAAAGCTTTTAACCCTTCAAGTACTGCTTGACCGTAATGAAATACGGATGATGAAGGATCTAGAATTATCGATTCATAAGGGACGATTCTAGGATTATACCAGCCTTTGGTTTCCTCAAAATCCATGGTAAACATATAATCGGTAAAATGGTTTCCAAATCCAATAGATGATGGGTCTGGTTTCGGTTTCCTAGAAGGAATTTGAACTATATCTATAAGTTGGTTCAAGATAATGCACCTCTTTTTTTCAGTATTATACCAATTATTTCTATTTGAGTGAAGTTTTAAAATTTTCAATAAATTAATGCTTGAAAAATAGGGCCCCAGCTAAGGAATACAAAGTACGCTTGTTGCAAAATGCTGAAGGAGCCCCATATTAAACAATGGAGATCCTTCAAGATAACTGGGTTGATATTAACTGTTTTATGATAATAAGGTTAAAAACTCCAGTCATTCTATTTCCACAATGGGGCCATTTTTTTGAATAAAAAAGAAGGGATTATTTGTAAGTAAATCGAAGTTAAATAACGTTAAGAAGAAAGAAAATTATAAAGAAAGTGGGAGATCTATTGAATACAAAAGAGATATTGAAGCAGTTCGAACAGGTGGCTACATACTATATTGAAGAGTTAAGTAAATATTCGCCAAATGAGTTTACGAGGAAGCCTTCTGAGGATGAATGGTCATTAGGGCAAATGTACAATCATTTAATTCGAACAGCCCTCTATATGCAGCTGGGTGCAATTGAAAAAGGCTTGAATGGTGAGGCTCATGAAGGCGGTGAGAAGACAGAAGCCGGACAGCATGTTTACATGGCCGGGACGTTCCCGCCGATTCGTATCAAAGTTCCGCCACAAGCTGGCTATACACCGAAAAACCCGATCGATAAGAACGAGGTGAAAGAAGGGATGTTGCAGCTAATGGAGAAAATGAGAGAAGTAGAGCCGAAGCTGATCAACATTCCTGAAAATCGGAAAGTCGAACATCCTAGATTCGGTTACTTAAATGCAGTGGAATGGTTCCAGCTTATTCAAATGCATTTCCGACACCACTTACTGCAAAAAGAACGTATCGATCAGTTTCTTTTAAATGAAAGTAAGTAATTTTTAAGATGCTATGTGATATTTCCTGATTCACCGTGGTACAGATATACTGAGGTGATTACATGATACTGTATGAAGAAGAATTGTCGATTCTGAAAAACAGGTGAATTAAAGATCTCCTTAACAGACGTCGATCAAGAACTTTACATTGAGGGTGCTTTAATAAGTCTAAATATAAAATATCATCAGTTTATTCCTAAAAAACAACCTCCTGGAAGTAAAGTACTTGTAATAAAGATCAAGAAATAATTTAAATAATTCAGGTATAGATTCTTTTGTAATATTGTGCAGTATCACGGCAATACAGAATGATATTCTACAATCGGGCGCTTTTCTTGGTGCGAAATGTTCCTGACTCAATTGAAATGTGGTCACACAATTTCGGTAAAGGTCAGGCAGTTTTAGGTTCTAAAACTGAAGGGTATATCGAGGAGTCGAATGAAGAGGTAACGCTCTGAAAGGCTCCCCCTGCGTCGAATAGCACGCTGTTTAGTAATGATTAGCGTGTTATAAGCTCGGCTAATAGGCGTGAGAATTTACCGTAACAGTCCGGCTGACGAAAGCCTACCCGATGGGGTGGTGTAAATCATGGTGCTTGGGTTGAACAGATATGGTGAGAATGCAATGAAATATAATAAGAAATTATTATTGCTGACAAACTTCTGAATGTACGGGTCTAGACGCGCGTTATACATAAATGTATTTACTACTATAGGGTTAGCTGTGGATGAGTAAGAATCAATAATATAAAAATCCATCTTGTGTTACAGGCACATGCAATGCTAACAGGCTCATAGGAAGCACCTAAGTTTGTTCCATAACAGATGTAACTCAACGTTGTAAGCTGATAACGTGGAGGGCTTACTCTCGATGAAACGTTGAAAAGGAAAATAATCGTGAGACTAGCGATTGTATAACTTTTCTTCATATCAGTGAAAGTGGTGGCACAGTACCGTTGAAGCGTGTAATGAACGTGGAGGGATAGCCACTAGAATGATAAAAGATTCATTCAACCATGCAAGACATTTCTTAAACAATTAATAAGGTTCTTGTAAGATTAATAGAGGTTTACCTCCTACGAGAGGCACCGACTTATTAAAACGAAAGAATTGAGACACTGAGGATGTTACAATTTCAAAAGTGTAGATGATGGAATGGAATTGGATTAGTTGGAACGCCGTATGCTGGGAAACTCGCCTGTACGGTGTGAAGTGGGGGGAAAGCTGGCGATAACTTCAAAAGCTTACCTATCATTATAATAAATCTTAGATTTTTAATTGACTGTATTGCTAAAGTATCCTATATAAAAGAATTAAATACTTTATTTTACCCCTATCTAATCAGGATGGAGTATACGTGTTTGAAGTATTAAAATTAATTACTTAATGTAATCTTGACATTTCCTTATTGCGGATGGTTATAGCATCGCTGGTACTACCCATTTATGAGAGCATTAATGCTAGGGTAATTTTACAGATTATTAAGTTGTTTTTATATCAACGTTTTTAAGGATTTTTAACTAAGCTTAAATCATACCTTTTCTTACCGTTTTGTATTGAAAAAATGTGTGGATTTGGGTGTGACTATTTGGAAAAGTGTGACCATATGTCTGGACTATAATAGGTAGTAAAAAGTGAGGCGAACGTTTTCTAATGATTAAATTGGAAAGTTCGTCTTTTTGTGCGCCCGTTTGTAGTTCCAAGTCCAAATTGCCCGCTCTGTTGCAATGCACAATGTTTTACATTGCTTTCGTTTTTGTAAGTAACGACAGCTAATGGCTTTGTTCAAAAATGAAGATAGAAATAGAATAGGCTTATCCCTAGACATGATTTTCTAGGCAGTCGCCTATGCCCACTCATTCTCCGCACATACAATAACAAGAATCAGTTGATAAGAGGTGAATCCCCTTGAGTTTTCCGAATATCCCGAATGTAACACCGAGTATCAGCATCACAAGTGAAGACGTGTTAAACTTACTTCTTGCATCCGTCGCATTTGAGGAGCTGGGATTAGCACATATATTAAACGCCGAAGGCGAAAAAATTCAATTTGCTATTAAAAATGCCACATCAATTGCGGACCTTTTTGCAGCAAATCAAAGCGTGAATAAAGTATTGAAGACCGTCATCAAGAAAGAAATGCTGCTCCAGTTCAAGCTCGAAGACATCATTGAACTGATGAGTTCGTCATCCAGTTCTTCCACTTCAACGACGACTACAACCACTTCAACATCGACGACAACCAGTACCACTTCTAACACAAGGACAACTACTCGACCATTTCAAATTATTTTTCGTGACATTGCTTCTGCAACAGGGATGACAACCGCTGGCGATATGGTTTCAAGCGAAGATGATTCTTTCTATCACACCAATTTCTCGCCTGACTACGCCAGTTATACCTTTACACAAAGCCCAATTAACGACGTGCCCCAAGGTCCGGTTCCTTCGATTCAAGTCATTAAACAAGTGTCAATTGATGGAGGAATGAATTGGTTGGATGCCGAAATTCCACCGGGTCCTGAACTCACGCATAAAGTAGGCAAGGCTTGGTTCCGAATTTTAGTTCTCAACAACGGTAACTCAATCCTAAACAATGTGATAGTTACTGATCCTTCACTTGGACTTGAAACAGTTATCACGGACTTAGCTAATGGTGTCGGAGTGGCATTTGTCGCCCAACCAATTTGATCGAACACTAAAAGAATTATGTCAGGATAAAAGGCATTCCAATGTTGGATGCTTTTTTCCATTTTCAAGATTTTTATCGTAGATATTTATTCAATCATCCACCTCTGGGTGTATTTTTATGCCATTTTTAGACTAATCCAAGCCTATGTAACAAGGAATCCCTACAAGAAAGGGTGCAAAGTGGACACGGTCACAGGTAGGGGAGATGGTACAGAGAGAGAATTATTACATTCTTCCACAATCGGGCCAGATTGCTGAGGAAGGATTATCACGTAAAGCTATAGAAATAACTAATTAAATAACCATTATTCGGAAAAATTTTATGGTGATTACTGAAAAAAGAAATCATCACTCTTATTAGAGAAGATAAATTGATAATGGAAATATTGGAATGTGCAAAATTGATAAATTTACCTGATTTGTGAATATGTGATGGATTTATTTGATCAAAAATTTGGGATGTGAATTGGAAAATTCCTTGGAATCAGTTAAAAGTTTACCACATCAATGACCCTCATTAAGCTATAGTGTGCTAACACAAGAAAGGAGTTGCAGTAGTAACTCCTTTTTTGTGTGATAAGATTCTTTGATTTAATAGAGTTAAATAATATTGGATGAGGAAAAATCTAGAAAAAAATTTACTTTTAAATGAATTTGATTTACTCTATACATAGAATATCTACGTATGTAATATTCCTATGTAAAAGATGATGAAATTATGGGGTATTCTTTTCGAATAATACTCTCTGCATTCGGAATAAAAGATTTTTGGATATTCAGGAGGTAGTTATGAAAACTTATATATACATGGTAAGGCACGGGGATTCACCAAAAAGTGGAAATGAAAGAACAAGAGGTTTAACGGAAAAGGGAAAATTAGACGCTCAAAGAATAACTGATGTTTTAAAGGATGAAGGGATTAACACTGTTATCTCAAGTCCATACACTCGATCAATTTTAACTGTAGAGCAGTTAGCTAAACACATTGGACAGGAAGTTCTAGTAATTGAAGACTTAAAGGAAAGAATTTTTTCGGCTGGGGACGAGCGAATATCTGATAAAGAATTATTCCCATTATTAAAAAAATCATTTTCTGAACCAAATTTTGCATTAGAGGGGGGAGAATCTAATGCAGATTGCCAGAAACGTGCAATAAAAACTTTAAAAGAATTGTTAAATACATATCAAGGAAGGAAAGTTGTAGTAGGAACTCACGGAGCTGTTATGGCATTGATGATGGGGTATTATGACAGTAAGTACGATTTGAATTTCTTACTACAAACATCAAAACCCGATATATTCAGAATGGAATTCAATGAGCAGGAATTGGTGGATGTAAAAAGATTGTGGGGAATGTCTTAGATTGAATGGTTCACCTACTAATTTATAAGCTACCTTGGAAAAAATTGTTGATGTGACAGCTCATTTCGAACAATTTCTCACTTTACTAAGGGACGAAGCTATATAGAAATTAGATATATTATAAAGGTGATAAAGATGATTTTATTAGTTTTGATGTTGCTGACCGTTTATTTACTTATTACTATATTTTGGTTTGCAAATTCACCATATTTATTTTCATTATGGGGTGAAATTATATGGATTACTTCAATTGTGTTAGGGTTTGTTGCTTATAAACAAATAAAAGAGCGAGAGATTATAAGGACGCTGATATTGTATTCAACTTCCTTTATGGTATTCCTGGTATTAGTAACAATTTTGATCCATTGGGCAGTGACTTCTATGCCATAACTTAAATCTAGAAAAGTAAAGTGGCAGAATTATTGACGAATGGATGCGAAGTAATGACTAAGGAGGGATTAGGCTAGGCTGACAAATGAAATGTTTCAGAGGAATACTTATACTAATTGTGGCATTTGTCGTAGTAGTGGGAATTGGTTCTTATTATCTATTTAACAAATCGGCATTTATGGATAGTCAGCGTTTAGATAATCAAATCAGTCAACTTATTAAACAAAAAGATGCTAACCAGATAAAAAAAATAGCTATTGGTGATGATACTTATAACTTTCTAATGAATTTACCTAAAAATTTAAAACCTCAAAAAACAACAGATTGTCAAGCAAGCGATGGGAAAACAGAATATTTCGTTACTACCTTAGGTGGTAAAAGAATGGAAGTGTGGTTAAAGCAATATTCCAAATATGGAGGTTTAATTAGGGAAGTAGAACTTTATCAAATTTCAATTCAATAATCTTCAAATAAAGTGAAGCTGGAAATTTATTGAGCTATCAGGATCTTAAATTAAATAAGGATATTCAGCAATTGGGCGCAAGAATTGAACAGCAATGGACTGTTTTCAGCAGTCCATTTTTCTTGGTCTTTAATCAGTTAAATGGCAGTTTTCGAGGGAGGATTTTGTAAGAAAAATAAAAGTTGTAAAGAGGAGAAAAACTTATGTCTTTTACCAGTTTAATTATTTTGTTTGTTCTATTTCTTGTTTTTATTTTCATAGTAATCGGTGTTACTTTACACCATAAACAAAGGAATACTCAAACTAAACCATCTTTGTTGGGGTTTAGTATACTTTTTCTTCAAGTAGGACTATTTGTATTATTCTTCACTGATATTTTAGCAAGTTTTAATAAGGTATTGGTTGATATTGTTTGGTGGGGTACAGTTATGTGTGGTTTCGCTTTCGGAATATGGCAAATTAAAAACAATGTAATAGTATCTATGTTGGCTATCTTTATAAGTATTTTGTTAGCAATTCTTATGCGTCTAATGCTGTTCATTACCTCAATGTAGTAAAAAAAGTTATGCAACTAAAGGGCGCAATTCTGTAGCAAGAATTGTGCTTTTTATTTAGGTTTAGGGCCAGATTGCGGAATAAAACGTTTTAAGAAAATTGGCATACTGAATAGTTTGTGAAAACTTTCACATAACCTAAATTGCAGTTTACTTGAAGAAGCAGGAGATTTAAAAACATTTATAGAATTAATGGTACTAGAAATTTCAAGGAGAGAAAAGAATGAAAACAAGCTTAAATGAAGATTGGAAAAAAGACAGAATTGCAGCTGCAAATCGTGGAGAAAATCCAATGGTTATCGGAAAAATGAAAAGTGGCTTTGCTGTTATTGGAGATACTCAATTTCTTCCAGGATATTGTGTACTTTTACCGTATGTTCAAGTTGGTACTTTAAACGACTTGGATTTTAAACAAAGAAGTGAATATCTATTAGATATGAGTTTAATTGGAGATGTAATACAAGAAGTCTGTAATCCAAGAAAGATAAATTATTCTATTTATGGAAACACAGATGCGTTTTTACACGCCCATATATTTCCTAGATATGAATGGGAATCAGAAGAAAGAAAACTCAAACCCGTTTGGCTATATTCGCCTAACCATTGGACTGATAGTAAGTATCAATACACCGTTGAAAAACATTTAGATTTAAAGGAAAAACTCGCTGAAAACCTATTTCAAATAATGAAAGATGCATATTAATCTTTATAATATTGGTTATTGCGGATTTCGTATTTTAATGCTTCTTCTTCAAGTAATGGGCGCGATAATTAAGTATCAGAGCAGTCATTGTGAGACTGCTTTTTTGTTGAACTAAGAATAGAGAAACAAATCAAAATAGCATGAAACATAAGTGATACTTATGAATTTGCATAAAAATATTATAATTTACTTATTGTATTTTGTTATATAAAATAATAGCAATTCGGAAGATAATTCCAGTTGATGTGTAATGGTAACTATATTTCTGAAAGCAAATTAATGGGGAGGAGATTTAATGATTCTCGGATTACATCACGCACAAATTACGATTCCAAAAGGAACTGAGGAACAAGGAAAAGAATTTTATTGTAAAATTTTAGGTCTATCTGAAGTTAAAAAGCCTGATTCGCTTAAGGGGCGAGGAGGATTCTGGTTAGAGGTTGGAGATAGACAGATCCACGTTGGAACAGAGGATGACTTTGACCGATTAAAAACAAAAGCACATATTGCTTATCAAGTAGATAATATTAAATATTGGAGAAAAGTCATAGAAGAAAACAATATTAAAATACTTCAGGGTGTACCAATTCCAAATTTTGAACGTTTTGAGTTTAGAGATCCATTTGGTAATAGAGTAGAGATGATTCAAGAAATTTAGTTAGAAATACTTTAGAACAAATAGATAAAAATATTTAAATGAGTACTGGTCTATATTTTCAATATCGTATGTTTTCCACAAACTGCGCATTTCTTGAACATCCGGGCTGTCTAGCCGGGTGTTTGTTTCTTCAGCAAAATGGTTAGTTAAACAAGGAGAAATGCTAGAAACAATACAGGAGGAGATAAATACAATGATTAAGGCTGCTATTTTTGATTTAGATGAAACCTTACTTAATAGGGATAAGGCAGTAGAACAAATGTTTTTAATGATTTTAGAAAAGTGTTATGAGGACGATAAACATTCAGCAAAAAATGAAATGTTGAAGAAGTTCAAAGAATACGATAAAGAAAGCTATGGCGACAATGATAAAACAAAAGTTTTTGAATCATTTTTTGATGAATTCCCACCAAAATATAGATTGCCACACAATGACATTCAAGATTTCTGGAATAATAATTTCCCCCATTGTTTTACAATAAACCAAAATACCATAAATTTAGTAAATACAATAAAGATGAAAGTTAAAGTTGCAATTATAACAAATGGCTCAACGAAGAGACAAAAAGCAAAAATAAGAAATACTAATTTAAATAGTTGTTTTGATATAGTAATTATTTCTGAAGAAGTGGGATTTAGTAAACCTGACAAACGCATATTTGAATTAGCATTAAATAAGCTTAATGTACAACCCGAAGATGCATTATTCGTAGGAGATGACATAGAAAAGGATATTGGTGGTTGTCAAAATGCGAATATAAAGGGTATATGGTTCAATCCTCGTAGAATCAAGAATCATACCGAAATTAAACCATATGCTGAGATCAATTCTTTTGATGGATTATTAAGTTATTTTACATAATCGTTGTTGAAATAACGGAGTCTTTACTTCAATAACGATTTTCAACAATCGGGCGCTATTGTTTAATAAGAATTTCCTTGACGATTATTGGTGCACAATTTATAATTTTAACAAAATTCCTTTTTTATCCATACAACAAACACTATGAATAGGAGTAATAAGGAGATTTTATTGTTCAGAGAGCTGTTGTTAGGTGAAAAACAGTCAATGAAGCTCCCCAACTCGCCTATGAGTGGATAGATTGATATGTAAATCTATACGGTTCACTTCCGTAATCGAGTTTCGAGATGGTTCTTACAGTTTTTTTCTAAAGAGCCGAGAAGAGTGGTACCACGGTAAATAAATCTTATCGTCTCTTTTGAGACGGTAGGATTTTTTTTTTAGAAAAACTATAAATAATATTCGGGGGGAGTATTTTATGAATGAGGATTGCTTTATTTGTGATAAGCATAGGGGAGTAATTAAAACAGCAGGAACGATAATATATGAAGATCGGTACGTTTATGTTGGGCATATTGACAAAAATGGAGAACAAAATTACTTGGGGCATATTATGATTGATTTGAAAAGGCATATCCCAACTCTTGCCGAAATGACTATAGAAGAAGCTAAAGCCTTTGGTGTTATTATGTCAAGGGTAAGTAGAGCCTTGAAGGAAACTGAAAAAGCAGAGCATATCTATGCTCTTGTTTCAGGTAATTCAGTCCAGCATTTACATCTTCATTTGGTCGCCCGATACCCTAATACTCCAGAAGAGTTTTGGGGCCCAATGGAAGTATATGAATGGGGAGAAGCACCCATTGGGGGTCATGATAAGGTTGTTGAACTTTGTGAACGAATAAGGAACTACTTAGAGACTACAGAATACGAGAGTGGTAATGTATGATTGAGTATTTCTGGGTAGGTAGCCAAAAACATTTCGTTGATGAGCTTAATGTTATGGAATTCGAAAACAATATGGTACTTGGGCGTTTTGGTGGCAATTCTTCATCGGGCCAATACAAGAATGAAGATGGTTGTTTGATTTGGGCAAATCCTGAAGACGATTGGGAATTTGTTATTCTTCTTGATGCTCACAACACTGCTCAAAGTGCTGAGTTGGTTCTTTCTACTATAAGAACTAATAACGAAAAAATAATAAATTTATTGAAATTAGAAACAAGGAAGGCATTTTATGAGATAAATAACTTCATCTTATCTGTATTCACCAGTAAAAAATTTAAAGAAGATTGTCAAAAAATAAAGGGCGAAACTGCTTGTCTTATTGTGATTAGAAAAGAGAAATATATTTTTTGGTTATCTATTGGTGATTGTGCTCTATATTTATATCATCCTGAGCTCTCCACTTTAGGTGAATATCAACAGAACCATAGAAGCTTTTATGAATGGATAGGTCAAAAAAGTGCATTTAATCATTCTGTACCTTGTTTTAGTGCAGGAATAAAGGAAATGAGAAAAGGTAAAACCAAAATATTGCTAACAACGGATGGTTTAATTGAATGTCCTAAAGCCAATTTGAATTCTGCAGAAGAAATATTCCAAATGATTGAAGGATTTACAATTAAAGATGGTTTAATCGCATTGTTAGATGAAGTAAAAAAGAAAAATGTTCGTGATAGCACCACAATAATTTCTTGGGAAGTTATAAATAAAGAAACTGCTGTGATGCCGAGTGATATAAGGTGAGATAATTTTAAAAAATCGAATACACAGAATTTAACTTTTCATAAGAGGTGAGTTAAATGTACATAAGAAAAGCTGTATTAACTGATGCAAAGGGGATTGCAAAAGTACACGTTGATAGTTGGAATACTACTTATAAAAACATTATTCCTGATGAGTTTTTAAAAAAATTATCTTATGATCAACGAACCGACTTGTGGAATAGTAATATCTCAAAAGAGGGTAATTATATCTTTGTTGCAGTAAATAATGAGGGAGAAATCGTAGGATTTGCAGATTGTGGAAAAAGTGAAAGTAATAATGTCAATAATTCTGGTGATTTAACATCCATTTATCTTCTTGAAGAATATCAAGGGAAAGGAGTTGGAAAGCAACTTTTAAAACAACTTTTCCTTCAATTTCAAGTATTAGGCTTCAATAAAGTTTTCGTTGAAGTATTAGAAGCAAATAAAACCCGTTATTTCTACGAGTATTATGGTGCTCAACTAGTTAAAACAGAAAAGATAGTAATAGGTGGTGCTCAATTGAATCTTCTTATATACGAATGGGATAATCTAAACAATGTATTAACTAAATTAAGCTAAAATGCTCATAGATTGTGAAATAATGTGCTTAAAGTAACGTGGGTTTTAGTTAATTAAACTCCAAAGATGCGATTGGTTAGAACTGAATCAATCGCTACACCTGTTCAACGGCTCGATATTACCAATAAAGTCTTTGATTTAAATCATATTATCTATTTCCGATTAATCCCTGCCGTAAAGAGAATGAGTTATTTTATAAAAAAATTGCTAATTATTTTTAGAATATTAAAAGTTTCGGAGGGGAAATTGATGAACGTAAATAAAAAGGAGCTACAAACAAACGACAAAGCGATTAGTTACACACATATAGAAACAGGTTCCCAAACGATTTGCTTTATGTTTTCAGGTTCAGGTTACAATTACGATAAGCCCCTATTTTATTATGCAACTATGACGATGCTTCATAACAAAATTGATATTGTTCATATCCATTATTCCTATGAAGAACATTTCTTAAAAAAATCTCTTGAAGAAGTATCCAAAACAATGGTGGATGATATTAATCCTATAATTTCGGAAGTCCTTAATAACGGTCAATACAGCGAAAAGATTTTTTTAGGAAAATCGCTTGGAACAATTCCGATTGCTAATGACCTTATGAAAAGAGATGAATTTTTAAATACCACAATGATTTTACTCACTCCTCTGTTAAAGTATGACTTGATTTTTGATGCAATTTTGAATAGTGAACACCAAGGGTTGTTAATTATCGGGGATAATGACCCTCATTACAATATCGATCAAATTGAGGAATTGAGTAAATCAAATTTACTGATAGAGGTTATTCAAAATGCAAATCATCACTTGGACATCGGAGAATTTGAGACAACCAATTCCATTTTCGCTTTATCAAGGGTGATGGAAAAACTCCTGGAAACTGTTAGTCCCGAAGAGTAATGTTTTGCGAGGCACATTGTGAAGAAATACACTTAAACAAACGGGTAGCTTTACTTCAATAACGATCTTCAGCAATCGGGCGCTATCCAAGAATATGATGGTGCCTTAATTGTTTAAATATTATGTATAATAATCATAGTAGTTAGGAATTATCAAATTTGGAGGAAATCTTTTGTGTATTATCAGGAAAATGAATTAGTTATTCGACCAATTATCGAAATAGATTTACCACATCTATGGGAATTAATGTATAAGGAAGAATCCCCTGAATGGAAAAAGTGGGATGCCCCTTACTTTGAACATAAACAGATACCATATCAAGAATTCATAAATTCAAAAGAAAATGTTCTTAATCAATACAATCGATGGGTTATTGAAGTCAACGAGCAGGTTATTGGAACAGTAAGTTATTATTGGGAGCATAAGCCATCAAATTGGCTCGAAATGGGAATAGCAATTTATAATCCGAACTTTTGGAGTGGGGGTTATGGTACGAATGCTCTTCTTCTATGGATAAATCATCTCTTTAATACCTTACCATTGGTTCGTGTTGGCTTTACTACTTGGTCAGGGAATGAACGTATGATTAAACTTGGTGAAAAGCTTGGAATGACAATGGAAGCAAGATTGAGAAAATGTCGTTATTATAACGGAGAATATTACGATTCTATAAGAATGGGTCTTTTACGGGAAGAATGGGAATCGAGTTCGCTTTTCAACAAAGCCAGCCAATAGAAACTACTTAGTTATTCCATTATAGGGCGCAAGAATTGAAGAATTTATGGACTGCGCAGCAGTCCATTTTTTTTCATGGTCGATAATCCGTTAAATGGAGGTTAGCTGAAGAATAATTATATCAAAATGATGGTGATATGGTAAAATTTAGTCGCGATGAAAATAGAATGTGAGGATTCTTATGACACTTATGAGCACTAAAGCCAAAATGATATTTACCATCACCGTGTTTGTTGTTCTTGCTGCTTTCGATAACATAATTATTGGCCTATTCCCACCGTTGTTTAAATATATATCTGAGGACTTACATATAGGGGTTCCAAAACTAGCGACAGTTTCTGCCTTTAATATCCTAGTTACAGCCATTTCTTCTGTTTACTGGGGATATCTTTCTGGAAAGTTCAAACGAAATAAACTGGTGATAATAGGCACATGCATTTGGGTTGTTTCTGTATTTTTAACTGCTATCAGCAAAAATTATATGCAATTGCTTTTATTTCAAATGCTAACAGGGGTGGGGTTAGGATGCATTGCTTCAATCGGTTTTAGTGTCTTAACGGATTATATTCCCCATGGAAAACGTGGAACCATTTTGAGCCTATGGGGGATGGCACAAGGGTTAGGGGGGATTGCTGGTTCCCTTTTGGCTTCATTGACCACCACCAACCATAATTGGAGATGGCCTTTTGAAATAGTTGGTTTTATTGGTTTTTTTCTCATTTTTTTCTATTTATTTGTTGAAGAACCAGCAAGGGGCCAGTCGGACCCTGAACTGAGAGATGTTTTTGAAAAAGGGGGCTCTTACCATTATCGAATCGAGGCTAAACAAATTAGGGAAATCTTATTGAAAAAAAGCAATTTGCTCCTTTTTTTTCAAGCTTTCTTCATGAATATTTCTACTGGAAGCCTTATATGGATTCCTATTCTATTTACTTTTAAGATAGAACAGCAAGGATACAGTTCAGCAACAGCAGTCATTGCATCAGGATATCTTTACGGCATTTTTCAGCTGGGAGGAATGGCTTCTGCTTATTTTGGGCACTTGGGGGACAAGTTTCAAAAGAAAACTTTTAAAGGGAGAGCTGTTTTAACTTCATTCTTTGTATTTTTTACGATGCCTCTTTATATAGTCATGTTCAGTGTCCCTATCCATCGTCTTGTGCTTCCGAAAGACGACAATGCCTTTGCCATCCTATTTCAATTGTTGGAACAAATCTTATTAAACCCATGGATGGCAGCAGTGTTTCTTCTATCTTTACTTGCTTCTGCTGCCCAATCTGCGAATACACCGAATTGGCTTGCATTGATCACCGATGTGAATTTGCCTGAGCATCGAGGCACAGCATTCAGTGTAGCCAATCTTTTTAACAGTTTAGGTAGAACGATTGGGAATTTAGGAGTCGGTATCCTTCTTGGGGTAATTTCATTATGGTATCAAGAACCCACCAGTTATGTGATTTCTTTATCGGCTTTGCAACTTTTCCTTATTCCTTCAGCTATTTGCTATTTGTTCATGACAAAAAGCAACGTATCCGATATTCAGAACATGAAAGAATCATTAATGATTAGGATAAATGAATTGGAAGAAGATCCACAATAATCTTTTTCTATTCAACAATCGGGCGCAAGAATTGAACAACGATGGACTGTTTCAGCAGTCCATTTTTCTTGGTCTTTAATCAGTTAAATGGCAGGTTTACGTTGGAAGTGATTATATAAAGTAGTTACATAATACAAATTGGGGGAGAAAAAATGAGGCATTTTGGTTCTGAATTACGATTTGGTTTGGTTAAGAAAACAAATCAAGATTCATCGCTCATCTATGTAGTAATTCCAGAGGTTATCCTAAAATTTTTAGTTCAATATCAGTCTGAATTAAATATACAGCTTGATAAATTTGTGCAATTTGAAAAAGATGAAATACGATACCTATATACTGAAGAAGTTGAAGAATTGCGGAGCTTTGCTTCTGTATTATTAGTATCATTAGAAAATAAAAGTCTAATATTTCAAGAATTTAGAGATAAACATAATTTGTCCGAGATTAATTTTTTTCAGGATGACGTAAATGAAGTATTTAATCATCTTATTTATCTATGCGATGTGGTTCTTAATGGACAAAAAATATTATACGTTTCGTCCGGGTACGATGATTCAGCAATGATTGAAGGGTGAAAATCATAATGTGGCTTATTCAACAATCGGGCGCGATTCTTCAACAGAATTGTGCTCTTTCTTTATGTAAAGGGCCAGATTGCCGAATAAAACGTTTATATAAAGTGGGTATATTGAATAGTTTGTGAAAAAATTCACTCAAACTAAGCTGCAGTGTAGTACAACAAGAACTATCACCTTCCAATTTATGTTAAAATAAATTAACTACTTTAACTTTGGAGGCTGAAAATATGAAACGAATGCCATTTGAACCACCAACAGACCACTATGATGAACGAATCGAAGCTATAGATGAACAAATATGTGAACTAATTAATCAACGGAAAGACCTTTCAAATAATAATCCAGGTTTTCCAACTAAGCAACTTATTTCTCATTGGTCTAAGAAATATGGTTTTTATGAAGATTTTTTAAATAGTCTTTTTGCAGATTTTTTACGCGAAGAGATGTATAGACCTGTTTTAGAGCCAAAGGGCTTTCTAAAAAACATACCAATTTTAAAATCATTTGAAAAAGATGATTTGTTTTATTCGGTAACTTGTCTTCGCCAATATAAAAATGCTAGTGTTGTTCATTTTAACATTGATAGAGAAGATTCTGATGAGATTCCTGGGGATTTTCGAGAGCGTAAACATACCTGGTTTGAACTTTATATTAACGACGAGAATGGGATTGAATACAACTGTCGAAACGAAGGAGGCGGGGGCTCCAGAGGCCATATGTCATTTACTTTTATTGTGACTCCTCCTTTACCTGACGATTTTTCAGAAATTAAATTAGTTTTTAGAGAATGTAAAGCTCCATTCAGTAAACCGACAGGCTTTGAATTTATCATATAAATGGACAACCATTTTACTTATTCTTATCTTCAATAAGATCTTCCATAATCGGGCGTATTTGATGGGTAAAGGCTTTGTGTCAAACGGGCCAGATTGCAGGATAAAAAAGTGTTTCTAAATCGGTGCCTTCGATATTATCTGATTAGGAATGGGGTATTGAAAATGAAATTTAAAGTTTACCATAATGCTCATGATTTTGAGAAAAAGATAGAGCCGTTATTATTGGAAAAGGAAGATGTATTCAGTCTTTTTTTGGGTGTGCTACAAGCGATTAAAGCTGGTAATTATGAGAATCCATTTATGGCGACAATTGAAGAGGAAGGAAAAATATTAGCCCTTTTTCAAATGACACCCCCTCATCCGTTAAATCTTATTTTTGTCGATGAAATCCGTTTAGAAGAAATAATAGATTTTTTCATAAAAAGTGTGCTAGAACATGAAATAACCTTTCGTTCGATTATCAGTTTGAAGCCATGGGCATACAAAGTCGCTAAAAAGTGGGAAATTAAAACCGATATGACTCATCAACTACTTATGGATCAGGGATTATATCGATTAAATAAGGTAAATGATTCGCTTGAACATAGTCCCGGTAATTGGCGCCATGCAGAAGAAAGTGATTCAGCAATTATCGAAAAGTGGTTCAACTTATTCGAAATTGATACCGGATTACCGATTTCACCAACTGAAAACGTGAAAAAACGTGTTGCAATGTTTCTAAAGGAACGGGAAGTCTTTCTTTGGGAGAATAAAGGAAAGATTGTATCTATGATGAAGAAGTCACGTCCGACAAAGAACGGTGTAACCGTTTCTTTGGTTTTCACGCCAAAGGAAGAGCGCAAAAAAGGATATGCTCGGACGCTTGTTGCGGCGGTATCAAGAGAATTACTCAATGATTACAGCTTTTGCGTACTATACACAGATTTGATGAATCCGACATCAAATAAGATCTATAGGGAAATTGGCTATAAAAGGATTGCAGATTCTGTTCATCTAAGTTTTGATAAAGACAAATGATTTTGTTCCAATAACTATTCGAATTTAAAGCGGATCTTCAACAATCGGGCGCAATTCTGTAGTAAGAATTGAGCTCTTTCTATATGTATAGGGCGCGATTGTTCAATATGAACAGTCGCTTTCCTTGTTCCACGAAGCAGTTAGTCAAAAAGGAGAAATAAAGCTATTTAGAGAATATTTCATAAATAAGTAAGACTGCTAGCCATTATTGGGAGGATAAAAATGGACGGTGTAAATTTGGTTCCCATTATTTTAATTTCAATAGCAATATTCGATTTTCTAATATCGAGGAAGATTAAGGATAAAAAGAAAAGTGTCCAATTTAAAATATGGTTATATTCAGTTACAACTATCGCTTTCTTGGTTGGTTATTTAATATTAATGGCTTAACATTATTCTAATGGACTTATTTAGTAATATTGTTATTAAGCTAACAGGCAGGTTAATCCAATAAGAAATTGAAGAATTGAAAGAGGAGGTAACTTGATGACAAACAAAGGAATGAATTCTAAAGTTGATGAATATCTCGCAGAGGGTTGTATGCGTTGCCCTCTGGGGGGAACTCCTGATTGTAAAGTCCATAATTGGGAGGAAGAATTGAAGAAGTTAAGAATAATTCTTCTTGACTGTGGGCTAACTGAGGAATTGAAATGGTCGCAACCCTGTTACACATATGAGAAACGAAACATAGTCATAATGAGTGCGTTTAAGGAATACTGTGCGATTAACTTTATCAAAGGTTCCTTGTTAAAGGATGCCAATGGTATTTTAATCAAACCTGGAGAGAATACTCAGGTGGGACGCCAGATTAAGTTTACCAATGTTCGAGATATAGTTAAGATGGAACCTATCTTGAAAGAATATATTTACGAAGCAATTGAAGTGGAGAAATCTGGTGTAAAACCGAATATTAAAAAGAATCCAGAACCAATTCCTGAAGAGCTTCAAAAGAAATTAGATGAAATACCTGCCTTCAAAACTGCTTTTGAGGCATTAACACCAGGAAGACAAAGGGCTTACATTCTTTATTTTTCAGCACCAAAACAATCAAAAACTAAAGAATCAAGAATTGAAAAATATATGGCGAAAATTCTCAATGGAAAGGGATTAAATGATTAGAATATTCTTCTTGAACTAACTGGTGCACCCCTTTACTTCAATAACGATATTCAACATTCGGGCGCAAGAATTGAAGAATTTATGGACGTAGCAGTCCATCTTTTCATGGTCTTTTATCAGTTAAATAGCAGTTTAGCGCAACTAGGAAGTAGGCAATTTCTGTTGTATTATTAAGGGAAAAGTATTAAATTGGTATGGGAGAATAACTATGTCAATTAATGTGGAACGAGAACAAATTAAAATTTGCAATAAATACGGTGCTGAATATTTTCCAGCAGAAAACAACTTAAAATTAGGGATTGCTACCAACGTTAAAGAAGGTATAGTTCCGATTAATGGTCTTCGTTTATATCCAGAAGACGGCACTTCTGGTTGGTTTATCTGGGCAGGAGAAGTTTTTTCCGAAGACCCTGATTTTTTTGTCCCTCTTCATATATCACATATTGATGAGTGGGAACCAAATATAAAAAAGTATCTTGGTTTAGCACCAGGATGGAGATTTTTAATTGCTGATGACAATGAAGATGTTTGGTTTGACCAAGATATGCTTGATAAATATGCTAAAGAGATGCTTGATGATTAAAAAACTTATTAAGCTACCGGGTAGCTTATGTTAAAGATGGGGTGGCTGCAGCGATCCCATTTTCTTGTTGTCCGAACGTGGCAGGCTACTTGAAGAAGGAATCCATTCAAGATACGTTGAATTAAATATAATTCATATTTTAGACCGAGGTGTGGCTGGTGGGAAAAAACCGATATGTTGGTAGCTGGTCTGAATCAAATTTTGTTGAAATCGATTGGTCGTTTAGTAAGGAAAACCTTGTTGATTTGTTAAAGAGTGTGGTAAATAAAACAAATCAATATACTCACCAACAGATTTGTAATTGGTGTGATAAGCATTATATGAAATATTTGAATGAAGACAAGCTAGGTGATGAAAAGCTATATGGCATATTAGAGGATATTTCTGCCCAGTGGGATTTATATTTAGCTAACACCTTTTCGCTTAAAGAACTACAACATCTGGATTTTTCTAAAATAAAACTCCCGATTGAATGGTTTGAGGGCTGGTTAAAGGAATTAACTTAAAAGCTTTATAATCTAAAGTTTGTGAAGTGTTATACTTACGCTAACGGGTGCGTTAGTGAAAGAAGATGTAGTATTTTTCTTTAATATTAAGATCTTCAACAATCGGGCGCTTTTCCAGAACAAGGAAAGCGTCATTATTATGTCTACCAAGGGCTATGAGACTATACTGAAAATAGTTTTCTTAGATTGTTGAATAAGTCTTGTATAAAATTTACTCTTTTTGAGCATAATAGAATCAAGATTAATTGGTTCATAATCAGGAGAGTGAAAGTGCAATGTTATTATCTGAAACTTGGGAGAAGTATAAACTTGATAAGAAAATCGAGGGATATTCAGCTCTAACATTGAAAACCTATTGCTTTCAACACAACCTGTTATTAAAATTCTTTGGCGATATTGATATGACTGAATTTACTAGGGAGAAACTCAAAAGCTACTTAATTGAGGCGGGTGAGCATTTAAATCCGTCTAGTCTAGGGCATCGAGTTCGTTGTATACGATCAATTTTCAAATGGACATATGATGAAGGCTTCAT